>CAZMTA010000035.1:3866-36442 GCA_964569085.1 uncultured Gemmatimonadaceae bacterium
TCCTCGGGGCCGTCGATCTCCACCACCGCCACGTCGGCGCCCGTCCGCTCCAGGCGCTCCACCAGCCCCGCCTCCAGGATGCGCGCGGGGCCGGCGGCGGTGTGGATGGCCGTCACCGGCGAGGCGTGGCGGACGTGGACGACGGTGAGGGCGCGGGCGGGCATGCGGGCCTCCTGGGCGGCGAGCGGAGGGAGGCAAGCTCGGGGGGCGGCGGCCCGGAAGCAACGGCGGTGCGGTCTCCTGGCCCGGCGGCGCGGCCGCGCGCATCTTCCGGGTCCCCCTCGACGCCGTCCCTCCCGCCTCGTCCGCGAGTCCTCCGTGCGCTCCATCCACCCCGCCACGCCCTCGTTCCGGGCCCCGGCCGCGGCCTTCCTGGCCCTCCTCCTCGCGCTCCTCCTCCCCGCCGCCCCGGGCTTCGCCCAGGACGGCTTCGGGGCCGCCGTGGCCGTGACGCCGGCCGGCGAGGTGGTGGCGCTCAAGCCCGGGAAGGCCAAGGGGCCGGCCGGGGCGGGGGTGTGGGCCCGGGAGGCCGACGGCGCGTGGACGCGCTCGGCCTGGCTCGGCGTTCTGGACGGGGGCTTCCCCGGCGAGACCGTGACGCACCAGGTGGCGGTGGGCGGGGACCGGATCCTCCTGGGGGGCGGCGACCCCGACGGGCGGGTGGCCGGCCACCTGTGGGAGCGCGGTCCCGACGGCTGGCGGGCGGTGGGGCGGGTGCCCATGGATCCCGACGCCCCGATCCCCGGGGGGCTCGGGGACCGGAGCCTCGACATGACGACCCTGATGGCGCTCATGGGGCCGTCCCCCCGGGCGGTGGCCCTCTCCGAGGACGGTCGATTCCTGGCCGTGGCCGGCGGGGCGCTCCCGGCGGGGCGGACCCAGATCCTGCGCCGGAGGGCCGACGGGAGCTGGGCGGTCCACTACGCCTACCTTACCGACGTGACCGACGAGGGGCCGGGGCCCGCCGACGAGCGCTTCGGGCACGCCCTGGCCCTGGGCGAGGGCCGGTTGGTCGTGGGGGCGCCCGACGCGCCCCCCGGAGGCCGTGGGCACCTCCTGCGCACGGAGCGGAGCGACGACCCGGACGCGCCCCTGGGCTGGTCCCTCCCGTCGGACTCCGCCGAGGCCGGCGGGCTCCTGGGGAACGCGGTGGCGCTGGCCGCGGACGAGGTGCTCCTGGGCGCGCCCGGGGCCGACCGGGTCGTCCGCTTCGCGCCCGACGGCTCGGGCGGATGGGTCCGCGTCGGCGTCCTGGAGCCGGCCGGCGGCCAGGCCCCCGCGCTCGCCTCGGGCGAGGGCGGGCCTCCCCAGGGCTTCGGCGCCTCGCTGGCCGTGGACGGGGGCACCCTCCTGGTGGGCGCGCCCCTGGCCGCCGGCCGCACCGGCCGCGTGGAGCGGTGGCGGCGGGACGGGGACGGCTGGGCCTTCGTGGAGACGCTGGCCCCCGAGGCACCCGCCGGCGGGCAGGCCTTCGGCGCGGCGGTGGCGGTGCGGGGGGACGTGGCCGTGGTGGGCTCGCCGGGGGCGGCGGGCGGCGAGGGCCGGGTGGCGGTCTACGACCTGGGCTCGGACGCGGCCGGGACGCCCCGGGCGGCCACCTGGCTCGCCGCGGGCACGGAGCTCGAGCGCGTGGTGGGCGGCGAGGTCCGCTGCGAGGACGGCGAGGCCGCCGGCTTCGCCTGCCAGGGCGTGGACCTGGTGTCCTTCCTCCCCCTCTCGGCGCTGGGCGCCGAGCCCGGGGAGCGGGTGAGCGACGTCTGGGGGTGGACCGACCCGGAGACGGGGCGCGAGTACGCCCTCGCCGGACGGACCGCCGGCCTGGCCTTCGTGGACGTCACCGACCCGGCCCGCCCGGCCTTCGTGGGTCTCATGCCCGCCAACCCGTCCGGGGCCCGGGACATCAAGGTCTACGCGGACCACGCCTTCATGACCGGGGACGGGGCCGGCGACCACGGCCTCCTGGTCTTCGACCTGACGCGCCTGCGGGGGGTGGGGAGCGGGGGCGAGGGAATGGCCGGATCGGCCGACGGGCCCGCCACCTTCGAGCCCGACGCCGTCTACGACCGGGTGGCGAGCGTGCACAACCTGGTGATCGACACCGAGAGCGGCTTCGCGTACACCGTGGGGACCAACACCGGCGGGACCTCGTGCGGCGGCGGGCTCCACATGATCGACGTGCGCACGCCCACCGAGCCGGCCTTCGCCGGGTGCTACACCGACACCGAGGGGCTCATCTGGTCGGGGCGCACCCACGACGCCCAGTGCACGGTCTACCGGGGCCCCGACGAGGACTTCCAGGGCCGCCAGATCTGCTTCGCGGCCAACGAGACGGCGCTCCGCGTGGTGGACGTGACGGACAAGGAGAACCCGGTGCCCGTGTCCGCCGTCAGCCATCCGGGGACGGCCTACATCCACCAGGGATGGCTCACCGAGGACCACCGCTACCTCTACGTCAACGACGAGCTCGACGAGATCGTGGGGACCACGGACCGCACGCGCACCCTGATCTGGGACGTGGCGGAGCTGGACGACCCCATCCTGGTGGGCGAGCACCTGGGCCCGGACCAGGCCACGGACCACAACCTCTACATCGCGGGGGACCGGGCCTACCTGGCCAACTACCAGGCCGGCTTCCGCGTCCTCGACGTGTCGGATCCGGAGCACCCGGTGGAGATCGGGTGGTTCGACACCACCCCCTACGGGGACAACCCTCCGGGCTTCGGCGGCGGCGCCTGGACGGCGTGGCCCTTCTTCGACTCGGGCACGGTGATCGTCTCCAGCATCAACGAGGGGCTCTTCCTCCTGCGGCCCCGGCCCGCCCCGATCCCCTGAGCGGGGTCGAGGCCGACCCGGGCCGGGCCGTACGGGGCCGGGCCCCGCGCCCTCAGCCCAGGCGGCGTCGGCGCCGGCCCTGGCGGTCCAGCTCGGCCAGGACCTCGCGGCGCACCTCCGGGTCCACCACCCCGCCGCGCGCCGCGTCGTAGCGGATGGGGAGGTCCACCGTGACCAGCTCGGGGGCGCCGCCGCGGCGCACGACCGTCCCCTGGACCGTCAGCGTCGCGAGCCAGGCCTCGGGCGGGGCGTCGGCGGAGACGAGGAACTCCAGGAGGACCTTGCGGCCCGCGTTGGGGCGGACGTCGTCGAGCCCCAGGAGGAGGATGCCCTCGTGCTCCTCGGCCTCGTGGTCGTGGAGGACGCTCACCGCCGCGGCGTGACGGTCCGGGTGCACGAAGATCCGCACGTCCCGGATGGTGGTGCGGTCCGGGTTCGCCAGCTCCTGGCGGAAGAGCCGATCCACGTCGGCGTCGTCGTTCACGTGCCAGTGCCCGCCGCCGCCGGCGCGGGACAGCGCTTCCAGGCGCTCCACGTCCCGGTCCTCCCCGAAGCCCACCACCGTGGTGAGGATCCCGTGGACCCGCGCCTGGGCCGCCAGGCGCTGGAGGTGCCCGGCCTCCGCGGGTCCCTCGTCGCTCAGGCCGTCGGTGAACAGGACCAGGCGGCCGACGCCCTCCCGTCCGATGACGCCGCGCACCAGGGCGCACCCCCGAAGCCAGGCCCGGGTCGGGCGGGCGTCCACGCCGGGGCGGACCTGGCGGATGAGGCGGATCAGCTCGGCGTGGCGTCGGGGCCCGCGCGTCCCGGTCGGCGGCGGCCAGAGGACGGTGGGCTCGGAGTCGAACGCCACGACGCCCACCCGGTCCTCGGGGCGCAGGCGGCCCAGGACGTCCAGAACGGCGCGGCGGGCGCGCTCGAGCTTCTCGCCCCACATGGAGCCGGAACGGTCCAGGAGGAGGACGAGGTCCAGGGGCGGCCGCGGGCCGTCCGGGGGCGGCGCCGACTCCACGCGCAGGAGGGCATGGACGACGACGCGACCTCCGCCGGCGGGGCGGTGGTCCAGCATCAGGCTGGTCTGCATGGCGGGACGGTGGGGGGGTCCGGATGTTCTACGGCGCCCAACCTACGCGCCCGGCGTCATGCCATCGTCAAAACGTTGCTATGAAAGGGCTTGCGGGGATCGCCCCTCCCGCCGTCCCTCCAGCCACCAGGTCGTCATCGGGCCCTTTCCCTCGATCTCGATCTCGCCCCGACGCTCCAGCCGGAAGCGCCCGTCGAGGCGAGCGCGGGTGGCCTCGCTCACCTGGATGCGGCCGGGCTCGCCCTCGGCCTCCATCCGGGAGGCGGTGTTGACCGTGTCCCCCCACAGGTCGTAGGCCGGCTTCTGGAGGCCGATGACGCCCGCCATGGCCTCGCCGGAATGGAGCCCCAGGCGGATCTCGAGCGGGAGGTCCTCCTCGTAGGCGATGGCCTGGAGGCGTGCCCGCATGGCCAGGGCCAGGCCGGCCATGGCGGCGGCGTGGTCGGCGTGGGGCTCCGGAGCCCCCGACACGGCCATCCACGCGTCTCCGATCGTCTTGATCTTCTCCACCGGCCGGTCCGCCACCAGCTCGTCGAAGGCGGAGAAGATCCGGTTGAGGAGGTCGATGACGCCTTCGGGCGACATCCGGCTGGAGAGGGCGGTGAAGCCCACCAGGTCCGCGAAGAGGACCGTGACCTCGTCGTGGCGCCGGGCCACGGTGCCCGGGCTCTCCTTGAGGCGCTCGGCCACCGTGGGCGGGAGGATGGAGTGGAGGAGCGCGTCGGTGCGGGCGTAGGCGCGCTCCAGCGCCGCTTCCGCGCGGACGACGGTGAGCTCGTAGGTGGCGATGACCGCCGCGATCACGACGCCGATGCCCAGGGCGTTGGCGGCGAGGAAGGTCGTGAGGAGCCAGGGGGGATAGGCGTCGGCGGGCGGGACCATGGCGCCGTAGACCAGCAGCGCCGCGAACCCCACGCCGGCCAGCGCCGCCAGCGCCCAGCGCACCGTCCAGGAGTAGAACGGGACGAAGAAGGGCAGGGCGATGGCGGTGAGGAGGTACAGGTGGAAGCCCGAGGCCGTGCCCAGCACCACCGTGGCCAGGGTGGCGTGGCCGAAGAGCTCGGCGAAGGCGGGGCCGCCCAGGCTCCGGTACCGCCCCCGGGCGTGGGCCCACAGGCAGCCGCCCCAGACGGCCACGCTGATCAGGTTGAAGAGGGCCAGGGCCCCCTCGCCGATGGCGAGGAACACCCCCAGGAAGGCCACGTGCGCGCCCAGGGCCACGAGGAAGGCGATGCGCGCCAGGACCCAGAAGCGCCGGTGCTCCGGGGGGACGTCCCGGGGGATCCGGACCGCGGAGGTGGACCCGGAGCGGGGGTCCGGTGGGGCAGGAGGCAGGGGCATGGGTCAACGGTACCTCCCGCCGCCCACGGGGGAAACCGCCGTCCCGGTTCTTCCTCCCGACCGCGCCGGCTGTCCCGTCGGGGGGCGAGCGTGCATCATGGGTGCGCCCCGTTCCCCGCCGTCCCCCTCCCTCCCCTCCCCGCCGCCCTCCGTGACCTCCGGCTCCTCCTCCGAGCGCCCGCCCGTCCCCCCGTGGCTCGCCCTGGCCGTGGCCGTGGCGGCCATCGCGTGGGCGGCCCCGCTGGTGCGCCTGGCCACCGCCCCGGCGCTGGTGATCTCGGCGTGGCGCCTCATCTTTTCCGTGGCCTTCATCGGGGGGGTGGTGACCTTCCGCCGGGGCTCGGGCTTCCCCCGGCTCCCGGCGGGGGAGTGGCTCCTGGCGGCCGTGGCGGGGGTCATGCTGGCGGGGCACTTCTGGAGCTGGATCGCCTCGGTGCGCTACACGACCGTGGCCAGCTCGGTGGTCCTCGTCTCCCTCCAGCCCTTCATCGTGGCGGCGCTCTCGGCGGCCTTCCTGGGCGAGCGCCCCAGCCGCCTCCAGTGGGCGGGGATCGGGGTGGCGGTGGCCGGGGCCATGGTGGTGGGGTGGGGGGACCTGGCGCTGGGCGGCGAGGCCCTCCTGGGGGACGCCCTCGCCTTCCTCGCCGCCTGGCTGGTCTCGGGCTACTACATCGTGGGGCGCCGCCTCCGCCTCCGCATGGACCTGTGGAGCTACGTGGCCGTGGTCTACGGGGTGGCCGCCGTGGTCCTGGCCCTGGGCGTGGCGCTGGCGCCGGGGCTCTCCTTCTTCGGGTGGCCCGCCGGGGACTGGTGGGTCTTCGCGGCGCTGGCCGCGGGCCCCATGATGCTGGGCCACACCGGCGTGAACTACGCCATCCGCTACGTCCGGGCCTACGTGGCCAACCTGGCCATCCTCGGCGAGCCCCTCCTGGCCACCCTCATCGCCTGGTGGCTCCCGGCCATCCGCGAGGTCCCCCCGGCGGGCACGCTGGTGGGGGGGGCGCTCATCCTGTCGGGGATCGTCCTGGGATCGGGGTGGCTCGAGCGCGGGCGGGGGGGCGGGGGAGCCTAGGTCCGGACGCCCTGGGCCTCCCGGCGGCCGGGGCGGGCGCGGCGGGGGGTACCCACGTGCGCCGGGGGCGCCCGGCGAGCCCGCTGGGGACTCGCCGGACGCCCCCGGGAGGACCGTCCTTCAGGTGGTGCGGTGCGTCAGCCGGTGGGGCGCTCGGCGCCCTCGGTCGTCACGAGGCGATCGGACTCGGGTCCGGGCGCCACGTCGGTGGCTCCGCGGCAGCCGATCCAGCGCTCCTGACCGAGCTCCAGCGTGGCCTCGTCGCCCTGGATCCAGAGCGCGGCCTCGTCGGAGGCGAACTTGGCGTCCACCCGGGACTCGCGACGGTCCAGCGACAGGTCGCGGCCCGCGACGTGGAGGGTGGCCTCGTCCGAGCCGTACGCCACGGAGAAGCGGACGTCGTCACAGGTGTAGGTCCAGCTCGAGCCCGTCACGGGCGCGGCGGGGCGAGGGGCCGCCTCGCCGGTGGAGGCGAAGGAGGCGCCCATCTCGGTGCGGGACCGCTCCGAGGTCACCGGAGCCGTGGAGGCCAGCGCGGCGGCGCGGGAGGCCAGCTCGGCCTGCGCCAGACGCTGCGCCGCCTTCTCCTGGGGAGTGGGCGGGCTGTGCACGAAGCTGGCGGGGATGACGGCCATGAGCATGGCGGCGATCACGATGTGCCAGGGGGTGCGGGCGGGGGCGCGAACGGTCTTCATCGGAGGGTCCTCAGGGGTCGGTTCTGGTCTATTCCTTCAGCGGCCGCTCACCGGCCGTTCTGCCCCTATTTAGTGCAACCCCCGTGCCAACCCTGGAAGTGTAGGAACGCCAGTGGTTTCAGCCATTTTCAACCCTCCCGGAAATCGGGGGTCCCGGACCCCTCCCACGACCCCCGGTCAGG
The DNA here is from genome assembly GCA_964569085.1 of uncultured Gemmatimonadaceae bacterium. Taxonomy (GTDB): domain Bacteria; phylum Gemmatimonadota; class Gemmatimonadetes; order Longimicrobiales; family Gaopeijiaceae; genus JAJCZZ01. Next base: position 11,073 of record CAZMTA010000035.1, read on the forward strand.
GGGCGCCCGAGCCTTCCAGGAAGCCGCCGCATCCGTCCAGCTCCTCGCCGTCCACGCGGACCCGCACCACGTGGCTGAAGGGCTGCCCGCTCATGGCGTCGCGGCATCCCTCCTCCACCGCCTCCACCCGGAGCTCGCGGCCGTCGGCCGTGGCCCGCCAGACCAGGCGGCCTTCGGCGTCCTCCAGCACCTCCGGGGCCCCCGTGGCGAAGCGCTCCGTGCCGTACTGCCCCACCCACCGGACCTGGCGGTCGACGTCGACGTCCACGATCCACCCCGGCTCCTGGCCGACGCCGCGGAAGTCGAACCCGAGCCGGCGGGCCGCGTCCCGGGAGGAGGTGGCCTCCTCCCCGGCGCACCCGGGGTGCCGCTCGGCCCCCACCTCCAGGAGCGCCTCGGCGCCCCGGGCGTGGAAGACGGTGTCGCCGGACGCGAAGCGGACCCCCGGGCCGGCTTCCGCCGGAGCCAGCCGGGGCTCGGAGGCGGGGAGGTAGACCGAGGCCTCCTCGGGCCGGAGGTGGACCGAGAAGCGGAGCCCGTCGGGGCAGGTGTAGGCCCAGAAGGAGGGGGGCTCCGGATCCGCGGCGGCGGGGGCGGTGTCCGCGGAGGGCGCCCCGGACGGCGCCTCCGCGGTCGTGTCGGCCGCGCCGGGCGTGCCGGGCGTGCCCTCCGGGGCCTCGCCGTCGGGGGCGCCCCCGGAGCACGCCGCCAGCGCGACGGCCAGGCCCAGGGAGAGGAGGGCCCCGACGGAGGGTCCGACGGGGCGCGGGAGGACGGGGTGCCTCGGCTCGATGGTCATGGGAAGGCGTACACGGGGCGCCCCCCGGCGTTCGGGCCCACGCCCGGAGCGGCACCCGGACGCCGCCTTGGCCTGGGCGGGCCCGCCGCATACACTCCCAGGACGCGCATCCCCCCCGGCCGGCACCCGTACCACCGCTCCCGAGGAAGGACCCATGGCCATCGGCACCCTCTCCGCGACCCTCGCCTACATCGGCCCCGGCCCGGGCCTCAGCATGACGTGGGCCCTCATCGGGCTGGTGGGGACGGTCCTGAGCGCGGTGGTGGCCCTCCTCTTCTGGCCGGTCAAGATCATGCTCCGCCGCCTGCGGGGCGCCGAGGCCGAGGCCGAGGCCGGCGCCGCCGAGGCCGCGCCCGTCCTCGAGGGCGAGCGCTGAGGGGACCGGCCCCGCAGGGTCCGACCTCCGTGATCCCGTGATCGGCAGCGCCCTGGGCGTCCTCGACGCCGCCCTCTCCTTCCTTCCCGCGGCCGTGCGCCTCCTCGTCTACGGCGGCGTGGCCGGCGGCGGCGCCATGCTCCTCTACGGCCGGCTCTCCCCCCAGGAGCGCCTGGAGGCCCTCCAGCGCGCCCTGGCAGAGGCCCGGGTCCGGATGCACCGCTACGACGGGGACGATCCCCGGGTCATCTGGGGGCTGGTGAAGGAGTCGCTGGGTCTCTCCTTCCGGCAGATCCGGCTGGTCTTCCTGCCGACGCTCCTGGCCGCGGCCCCGGTCCTCCTCGCCCTCGCGTGGCTGGACGCGGCCTACGCCCACGCCCTGCCCGAGGTCGGCGAGCCGGTGGCGGTGGAGTACTGGACCGCCGCGGGGGTGGAGCCCGCCCCGTCCTCGCCGGTGGCCTGGCCGGAGCCCGACGAGCCCGTGGCGCTGGAAGGCCCGTCGGGCGTGACGCTGGTGACGCTCCCCCTGGAGCATCCCCGCGCCCGCCTCACCCGCCGGACCTGGTGGCACGCGCTCTACGCCAACCCGGCGGGGTACATCCCGGCGGAGGCGAGCGTGGGCCTGGTCTCCCTGGGCCTTCCCGACCGCCGGGTGCTCCCCTTCGGTCCCGACTGGCTCGCGGGGTGGCACGCGGTCTTCCTGGCGGCGCTCACGGTGGCGGCCGTCGGCGTGAAGTACGGCCGCGGGATCCGGTGACCCCGGCGTCGACGGACGCCTTCCGGGTGGGGCTCGGCCGCCACCTGCTGACCGGAGCGGTCCTGGGCCGTCCGGCCCTCGCCCGACGCCTGGGGGACCTGGAGTCGGCGTGGCTCCGGGAGCGCCTCGACGCCGTCGTCGTGGACCGGCCGGTGTGGATCGCCGGGCTGGCCCGGGCCGGGAGCACGATCCTCCTGGAGTTCCTGGCGGCGCTCCCCGGCGTGGCCACGCACCAGTACCGGGACTTCCCCTTCGTCCACACGCCCTGGTGGTGGCGCCGCTTCCTGGCCCGCGCCGGCGCCCAGGGGGACGGCGAGCCCCGGGAGCGGGCCCACGGGGACGGCCTCCGGGTCACCCCGGCCAGCCCCGAGGCCATGGAGGAGGTCCTGTGGGCGAGCTTCTTCCCCGACCTCCACGACCCGGCCCGCTCCAACGTCCTGGGGCGGGCGGACGCCGACACCGAGGCCGGGCGCCGCTTCGGCCGCTTCCTCCGGGACCACGCCGCCAAGCTCCTCCTGGCCGAGGGGGCGGACCGGTACGTGGCCAAGGCCAACTACGACCTCACCCGCCTGGGGTGGCTCCACGCCGTCTTCCCCGACGCCCGCTTCGTCGTGCCGGTGCGGGCGCCGGCGGCCCACGTGGCCTCGCTGGTCAAGCAGCACGCCCTCTTCAGCCGGGCCGCCCGCGCCCATCCGCGCTCGGTGGCCCACCTGGACCGGGTGGGCCACTTCGAGTTCGGGGCCCACCGCACCCCGGTGAACGCCGGGGACGACGACGCGGTGGCGCGGGTCCGGGCGGACTGGGCCGCCGGGCGGGAGGCGCGGGGCTGGGCGCGCTACTGGGCCCACCTGTACGGCTGGCTCCACCGCACCCTCGAGGCCGACCCCGCCCTGGCCGAGGCCACCCGGCTGGTGCGCTACGAGGAGCTCTGCCGCGACCCCTCTCCGGTCCTCCGCGGCATCCTGGAGCACACCGGGCTGGGCGCGGCCGACGGGGGGGACGGCGGCGGGACCGGGCCGGAGGTCGAGGCCGTGGTGGCCCGCTTCGTGGACCGGATCTCGGCCCCCGCCTACTATCAGCCCGACTTCACCGCCCGGGAGCGGGAGGCGATCCGCCGGGAGACCGGCCAGCTCGCCCGGGCCCTGGGATTCGCCCCGGAGGAGACGTGAGCCCGAACCGCCCCGACCGCCCTCCCGTCCTCATCCCCCTCCTGGGGCTGGTGCTCCTGGTCTTCCTGGCCGGGACCGCGGTGGCCGACTTCCGCGTCTTCCCCTACCCGCAGCTCCTGCGGCCCGCGTACCTGTCCCTCCGGGCCGAGTGGGAGCGGGTGCGCCTCTCCGGGGCGCCGCCCTCCCGCTTCGCCGACGAGCTGTCGTGGCGCCGGGCCCGCACCGACGAGACCGGCGTCACCCGGCACGACTCCGCCGCGAGCTGGGGGGACTACACGCTCTACACCTCCACCCACGCCGCCGAGGCCTACCTGGTGGACGCCCGGGGACGGGTGGCGCACCGCTGGGGGCTCCCCTTCCGCCAGGCCTTCCCGGACCCGGACCACGTCGGCGACCCGGTGCCCGACGAGCGGGTCTACTGGTCCCGGGCGCGCCTGGCGCCCGACGGCCGGCTGCTGGTGAACTACGTGGCCCAGGGGGACACGCCGTACGGGTACGGCCTGGTGGAGGTTGACGCCGACTCGAACCTCCTCTGGGCGTGGGGCGACTTCGTGCACCACGACGTCCAGCGCCTGGACGACGGCACGATCCTCACCCTCGTCCACTCGTTCCGGGACGTGGCCGGGGACCCTGTCCTCGACGGCCTTCCCCTGGACCCCCGCATCCTCCAGGACGAGATCGTGCGCCTCTCGGCCGACGGAGAGGAGGTGGCGCGCATCAGCCTCGTGGACGCCTTCGCGCGCTCGCCCTTCCGCTGGGTGCTCACCTCGACCTTCCTGGCCGACGAGGCCCTCCCGGCGTGGGACCTCCTCCATGCCAACGCGGTGCGCCCGGTGTCGGCGGCGTGGGCCTCGCACCACGCCTTCGCCGAGGAGGGCATGCTGCTGGTCTCCCTCCGCTCCCCGTCGCTCCTGGCGCTGGTGGACCCGGCCTCCGGCGAGGTCGTGTGGATGAGCCGGAGCTTCTGGCGCTTCCAGCACGACCCCCACGCCCTGGACGACGGCGGCCTGATGCTCTTCGACAACCAGGGCCATCAGGGCCCGGGCGACCGCTCGCGGATCCTCGAGCTCGACCCGGTCACGGGCGCCCTCGCCTGGGAGTACGCCGGCACGGAGGAGGACCCGTTCTACAGCCAGTACTCCTCCCACCTCCAGCCGCTGCCCGGCGGCAACGTGCTCGTGACCTCGTCCAACGAGGGCCGGCTCTTCGAGGTCACCCGCGACGGGCGCATCGTGTGGGAGTTCTGGAACCCCGCCCGGGCCGAGGAGGACGGCGTGGCCTACGTGGCCAGCGTCCTCGGCGGCACCCGCTTCACCGCCGAGGACCTCCCCTTCCTCCGGACGCCCTAGGGCAGCCGCTCGAAGCGCACGTCCCGGGTCCGCCCGTTGCTCATGTAGAAGGCGATGACCCGCCCGGCCCGGTCCCGCTCGAAGGAGAGCTGGAGGGGGCCGCCGTCGGTGGTGGTGGAGAAGGCGTCCTCCTCTCCGGGCGCGAGCGCCATCTCTCCGAGCCGGCGCTGGCGCAGCACCAGGCCGGGCTCGCCGTCCTCGTCCTCGGTCACGGCGATGGTGTAGAAGGTCTCGATCTCCCGGGAGAGGTAGCGTCCCTCGAAGGCCTCCAGCGCCTCCCGCCCTTCCGGCGGCCAGCCGTCCGCGGCCGCCTCCTGCTCGAGCCGCGAGGCCCGCTGGGTCTGGCCGCCCTGGTGGAGGAGGATGGCCTCGGGGGCGCCCTCGTCGTCCCGGACCACGGTGAAGGAGGCCGGGAGGTCCTGGATCTGGAAGGTGGTGTCCGAGGTGGGCACCAGGTCCAGGCGGCGCTGCCCGGTGGCCTGGGCGTGGAGGGCCTCGCCCTCCCGGGTGAGCTCGACCACGAAGGCCGGGTTGGCGTCCATGGCGTACCGGCCGGTGAAGGCGTCGAACGCCTCGGGGTCGTAGGCCTCGGCGTCGAATTCGGCGCCCTCGGCCACGGCCTCTTCCTCCTCCTCGGGCTCCATCGCGTCGCCGAAGAAGGCCTCGGCCAGCCGGAAGGCGATGCCCGAGTCGAAGTTGGCGTGGTTGCTCTGCACGGTGATGCCCGCGCGGATCTCCGGGTACATGGCCAGCATGGAGCGGTGGGCGATGTCGGCGCCCCCGTGGTGGACGCGGCGGAGGCCCCGCTGCTCGTCGACGAAGAGGCCCAGGCCGTAGGACGTGGTGTCCCCGCCGGTGGTGACGAAGCGCGTGGTCATGTCCTCCACCATGGCCTCGCTTCCCACCCGGGGCTCCAGGTAGTTCTCGGCCCACGTCTGGAGGTCGGGCAGGGTCGAGTAGATGGCGCCGGCGCCCACGGCGGCGCCCAGGTCGCGGATCTCCCGGAAGCCCTCGTCGGCGGGCGCGTACCCCATGGAGCGCTCCTCCACGATCTGCTCGGCGTGGGCCCGGACCAGGGTGCGGTCCATGCCCAGGGGCTCGAAGACGTTCTCCCGCATGAAGTCTGGGAAGGACTGGCCCGAGACGCGCTCCACGACGAGGGCGGCCAGGGCGAAGGCGGTGTTGTTGTAGTTGAACTCGGCGCCGGGGTCGTTCTGGAGCGCGGGCTGGGCCTGGACCACGGCGATCACCTCGTCCCGGTCCACGTAATCGCCCTCGCCGATGCGGCGTCCCGTCATGAGGAGGAGGTTGAAGAGCTCCCGGTAGCCGGAGGTGTGGGTCAGGATGTGCCGGATCCGCACCGTGTCGTCGAAGGCCGGCAGCTCGGGCACGTACTCCCGGACCGGGTCGTCCAGGGACAGCTCGCCCCGCTCCGCCAGGAGGCGGACGGCGAAGGCCGTGAACTGCTTCGAGGTGGAGCCGATGTTGGTGCGGGTGTCCGGCGTCCAGGGGACGTGGTAGGCCAGGTTGGCCATGCCCCACGTGTTGGTGTAGAGCGTCCGGCCGTCCCGCCAGACCCGGATGGCCGCCCCGGGCATGTCGTCTCCGTCCCAGACGCCCAGGAGCTGCTCGGCCAGCGCCTTCGGGTCGGTGGCCTGGGGCTCCAGCGCCTCCAGGACGAGGCGGTAGCGGCCGGCGGCCCCCTCCCCCTCGTCGTCCTCGCGGCCGATGACCTGGAGCTCCCACGTGCCCGCGGGCTCGTCGTCCACGGTCATCCAGAAGCGGTCCGTTCCCCGCGTGCGGCCCGGGAGATTGCGCTGCTGCCGGCCCTCGGCGTCCAGGAGCCGGACCCGGGCGTCCACGCCGTCCTGCTCCACGCGCCCCCGGATCCAGAAGTCCTCGCCGACCTGGAGCGCGTAGCGGAGCGTGTCGCCGGGGGCCAGGGGGCCTTCGACGGTCTCGCCGCCGACCAGGGGCGTGGCCTCCTGGGCCGAGAGGGAGAGCGCGGCGGTGGCCAGGGCGGCCAGGGCCAGGAGCGCCGGAAGGAGGCGCCGGGCCGGAGCGGGGCGGGACATGGGTGCGGAGCGGGTCATGGGCATGCGTCGGGCTCGGGGTGGAAGGACCGCGCGGTGCGCAGGCCAAGGTACGCGTTCCCTACGGAGCGGGCAGGGAGGAGCTTCAGATGGGGGCTCGCGTCAGACCTTGATGAAGATCCGCCGCCGGTGGAGCTCGGCCATGACCGCGAGCCAGAAGGCCACGTAGGTCAGCGCGAAGAGGAGGGAGCCCGGCGTCTCCCCCGCCCACGACGCGAAGCCGTTCCGCCAGATCCAGCCGTAGAGGCTCCCGTCCCCGACCTCGATGCGGACGAGCGCCTTGGTGAGCATCCCCGAAGCCACGAAGACGGCGATGGCGTTCATGCCGTAGATCACCAGCGGGGTCAGCCACGGGCCGCGGCGGCCCCGCACGTCCACCACCCAGTGGAAGGCCGCCAGGAGGAGGAGCGCGGTGCCGGCGGTGAAGAGGACGTAGGAGCTGGTCCAGAGGTTCTTGTTGAGGGGGAAGGAGAGCCCCCAGGCCAGCCCGGCCACGGTGAGGAGCGCCGCGGCGCCGAGCATGGGGAGCGTGCGTCCCCGGGCCCGGAGCCACTCGCCGGTGAAGATCCCCAGGAGGCAGGTGGCCACGGCGGGGAGCGTCGAGAGGAGCCCCTCGGGGTCCCAGGTGCCCTGCCAGAGGTGGCCGTCCAGGAGGAGGCGGTCCAGCCACGAGGCCAGGTTGCCCTCGGGGCCCAGGTCGCCCGCCCCGTACCCCGGGACCGGAACCCGGGTCATGAGGAGCCAGTAGCCCGCCAGGAGGGCAGCGGTCCAGGCCGCCCTCGCCCGGACGCCGAAGGCCAGGTAGAGCCCCCCGGCTGCCACGTACACCAGCCCGATGCGCTGGAGCACGCCGTAGTAGCGCATGGTCAGGAGGTCGAAGTCGGGCACGGCCCGCATGGCGAGGCCCAGGAGGATCAGGACCGCGCCGCGCTTCACCACGTGGCCGAAGAGCTCGCCCCGGTCGTCGCCCCGGGCCAGGCGCTTGGCGAAGGAGAAGGGGACGGCCACGCCCATGATGAAGAGGAAGTACGGGAAGATGAGGTCGGTGGGCGTCCAGCCGTGCCACTCGGCGTGGCGGAGGGGGGCGTAGACGTGGCCCCAGCTCCCCGGATTGTTGACCAGGATCATCCCGGCGATGGTCAGCCCCCGGAAGGCGTCCAGGGAGACGAGGCGGCGCCCCGACGCGTCGGGCGGGGCGGGGGCGGGGGCCGTCTCGGAGACGGCCACGGGCTCGGCGGTGGCCAGGGCGGCGCTCCGGGAGACGAGGGCGCGGGGTGCACGGGCCAAGCTCCGTCGGAGGCGGGGCGGAGGCAAGGGCGGAGGCCGTGGCGGCGGGTGGAGAGGCGAGATAGATTACACCATTACTCCTTTTTTCCACCATAGGCCCATGGCCCTGAACATCAAGAACGAGCAGGTGGAGCGTCTCGTGGACGAGGTCGTGGCGCTCACGGGCGAGTCCAAGACGGAAGCGGTGCGTCGGGCGTTGGACGAGCGCCGCCGCCGCCTCCGTCTCCGGGTCCGCGACCGGGTCCGGCGCGAGCGCATGGAGCGCGTGCTCGAGCGGGAGGTCTGGGCCCGGATCCCGGAGGACCAGTTGGGCCGGCCTCCCGACAAGGACGAGCGCGAGGCCATCCTGGGCCTGGGCCCGGACGGGACGTGATCGTCGACTCGTCCGCCCTCCTCGCCGTCGTGTTCCGGGAGGCGGGGTGGGAGGAGCTGCTCGACGCGCTCCTGGCCGGCGACGTGGTGGCGGCCGGCTCGCCGGCCCTCGCCGAGACGGGGATCGTCCTCGCCGCCCGCCTGGGGCCGGACGCCCACGGGGTCCTGGAGCGACTCCTGGACGAGCTGGGGGTCGAGGAGGTGGCGTTCGGCGCCGCCCACTGGAGGGAAGCCGTGGAGGCCTGGCGGCGCTACGGGAAGGGCCGGCACCCCGCGGCGCTGAGCTTCGGGGACTGCATGACGTACGCCGTGTGCCGCCTCACCGGGGAGCCCCTTCTGGCGGTGGGGGACGATTTCCCCCGGACCGACCTGGAGCTCGTCTCCCCGGGGTGATCCAGCTCCCTTCCGCTACGCCGTCGTCTTGGAGTGCTGCCGGACCGCCAGCGTGAAGACCACCATCCCGTAGACGGCCAGGACCGTGAGGGGGAGCGCGGTCTCGGCCAGCCCCGCGCCCTTGATGAGCACGGACCGCATGACCTGGATGAAGTGCTTCACCGGGCTGAGCTGGGCCAGCATCTGGGCCCACCCCGGCATGGAGGCGATGGGCGTGAACAGCCCGCTCATGAGGAGGAAGATCATGTTGACGGTGAAGCTGATGAACATCGCCTGCTGCTGCGTCTCCACCACCGTGCTGATCCAGAGCCCGATGCCCAGCGTCACGAAGAGGTAGATCACCGCGCCCAGGAAGATCAGGGCGAGGCTGCCCTCCATGGGGACGTCGAAGACCAGCTTGGCCACCACGAGCCCCAGGCAGAGGTCCACCAGGGCGATGATCCAGAAGGGGATGAGCTTGCCCGCCACGAACTGCCCCCGGGTGACGGGCGTGACGTTGAGCTGCTCCAGCGTCCCGATCTCCTTCTCCCGGACGATGTTCATGCTCATGATGGCCAGGGAGACGATGGTGACCAGGAGGACCAGGATCCCCGGCACCATGAAGTCGGTGTAGGCCAGCTCCGGGTTGTACCAGCCCCGGTGCCGCACCTCGAGCGGGGCCCCTCCGGCGAGGGCGGGGCGGATCTCGCCCCCCAGCTCCGCCGCGTACCCCTCCAGGATCCGGGTCAGGTACGTGTGCAGGATGCCGGCGGCGGCGCCGTCCTGGGCGTCGAGGACGAGCTGCACCCGCCCGTGGGCCGTGCGGACCAGCTCGCGTTGGAAGTCCGCCGGGATCCGCAGGACGACCTGGGCGTCCCGGTCCAGGAGGGCGTGCTCCGCCGGCTCCATGGACGCCGAGCTCCCGGCCACGGTGAAGCGCCCCGAGGCCACCACCCGGTCCACCAGCCCCCGCGACGTCGTGGAGCGGTCCAGGTCCACGATCCAGATGCGACCCTCCTTCACCTCGAAGGTGGCCGCGCTGGAGAGGATCAGGAGCTGGATCACCGGCACCACCAGGAGCATGCGGAGCATGGTGGTGTCCCGCAGGATCTGCCGGAACTCCTTCCGGACGAGGAAGCGGACGGTGCGCACGGGCCCCGCCTACCCGAGCCGGACGTCGAAGGCGCGCACCGCGGCGACCATGAGCGCCCCGGTCATCCCCACCAGCACCAGCGTCTCCTGCCACAGGTGCTCCAGCCCCACGCCCTTGAGCATGATCCCCCGGGCCGCCAGGAGGAACCACTTGCCCGGGACCAGGTTGCCCAGGGGCCGGAGCCAGTCGGGCATGGACGACAGCGGGAAGAGCATCCCCGAGAGGAGGAGGGTGGGCAGGAGCAGCCCCATGAGCGCGCCCACCATCGCCGTGCGCTGGGACGTGGTGACCGCGGCGATGAGCACGCCCAGCGCCAGCGAGACCAGGACGTAGAGGAGCGCCTCGAAGAGGAGGAGGGCCAGACTCCCCCGGAAGGGGACGTCGAAGACGAGCCACGCCGCCATCAGCACGCTGGCCACGTTCACGAAGCCGAGCGCCATGTAGGGGAGGACCTTCCCGGTGATGATCTGCCACGGCTTCAGCGGCGAGACCAGGAGCACCTCCAGCGTGCCCCGCTCCTTCTCCCGGGAGAGGGAGATGGCGCTCATGAGCGCGGAGACCACGGTGAGGAGGATGGCGATGAGCCCGGGCACGAAGAGGTTCACGCTCTCCAGCGTCGGGTTGAACCACATGCGCGAGCTCGTCTCGATGCGCACCGGGGGGCCGCCGCCGCGCTCGGCGCGCCAGCGGCGGACGACCGCCTCGGCGTAGGCCTGCATGGCGCTCCCCGTGTTGGGGTCGGCGGCGTCGGTGATCACCTGGAGCGCCACGGGCTCGGTGCCGCCCAGCTTCGAGGCGAAGCCCGTGGGAAAGACCAGGGCCTGGTCCACCGCGCCCTCCTGGAAGAGCTCGGGGAGGGCGTCCGCCGAGGCCACCACCCGGTCCAGGGTGAAGACGTCGGCGCCCCGGAAGCGGGCCTGCAGCGAGAGGGTGGCGGCGTCGGGGGCGGGGTCGACCGCCACCACGCGGATCTCCCGGATGTCGGTGCGCACCGCGAAGCCGAAGAGGAGGACCTGGGCCAAGGGGAGGACGAGGAGCACCACCAGCGTCTTCCGGTCCCGGAGGATGTGGTGCATCTCCTTGCGCATGAACCCCAGGAGCGGGCTCACGCGGCCCCCGGGCGGGCCAGGCGCACGAAGACGTCGTCGATGCTGTCCACGCCGTGCTCGGCCTTCAGGCCTTCGGGGGTGTCCAGGGCGGCGATGCGGCCGTCCACCATGATGCTCACGCGGTCGCAGTACTCGGCCTCGTCCATGTAGTGGGTGGTGACGAAGACCGTGGTCCCCTCCTCGGCGGCCTCGTAGATCATCTCCCAGAACTGGCGCCGCGTGACCGGGTCCACGCCTCCCGTGGGCTCGTCGAGGAAGACGATCCGGGGCCGGTGCACCACCGCCACGCTGAACGCCAGCTTCTGGCGCCATCCCAGGGGGAGGGCGCGCACGAGGCGGTCCGCACGGGACTCGAGGCGGAGGTCCCGGAGGAGGGCCTCCATGCGCTCCGCGATGACGGCGTCGGAGAGGCCGTAGATGCCGGCGTAGAGCCGGATGTTCTCCCGCACCGTCAGGTCCTCGTAGAGGCTGAAGCGCTGGCTCATGTAGCCGATGGCGCGCTTCACGGCCTCGGGCTCGGCGGCCACGTCGTGGCCGGCCACCCGGGCCCGTCCCGAGGTGGGCTCCAGGAGGCCGGTGAGCATGCGGATGGCGGTGGTCTTCCCGGCGCCGTTGGCCCCCAGGAAGCCGAACACCTCGCCGGGGGCGACGGCGAAGGTGACGGCGTCCACCGCGGTGAAGTCCCCGAAGCGGCGGGTGAGCTCCACGGCCTCCACGGAGGGATCGGGGCTCACGCGGCCTCCTCCGGCGCGCCGTCCTCGCCCTCGGGGCGCCCCATGAGGTGCATGAAGCTGTCCTCGATGCCGGCGGGGATGGGCTCGACCCGGGCGCCCTCGAAGCCTTCCGCCTCCAGGAAGGCCCGCACCTCCCGCGCGGCGTCGTCGGGATCGACGTCCGCCCGGGCGTCGGTGTAGTGGAGCGCGTTCCCGAAGGGGAAGGCGGCGTGGACCCGGGGGAAGCGCCGGAGCGCCTGGAGGAGCCGGTAGCGCCGGGGGCCGCGCACGGCCAGGAGGGGCAGGGGGTAGCCGGCCACGATGGCGGCGGGCTCGTCCACGGCCAGGAGCCGCCCCCGCTGCACCAGCGCCACCCGGTCGCAGCGGTCGGCCTCGTCCATGTACGGCGTGGAGACCACGGTGGTGAGCCCGCCCTCCTTGAGGGTGTCCAGGAGGTCCCAGAACTCCCGGCGGGAGACGGCGTCCACCCCGGTGGTGGGCTCGTCCAGGAAGAGGATCTCGGGGCGGTGCACCAGCGCGCACGACAGCGCCAGCTTCTGCTTCATCCCGCCCGACAGGTCGCCGGCCCGGCGGTCGGCGAAGGGCTCGATCTGCCGGTAGATGGGCGCGATGACGTCGTACTGCTCCGCCACGGTGGTGCCGAAGGCCGTGGCGAAGAAGGTGAGGTTCTCCGCCACCGTGAGGTCCGTGTACAGCGAGAAGCGGCCCGGCATGTAGCCCACCTTCCGCCGGAGCGCCCAGATCTCCCGGGTGACGTCGAGCCCCAGCACCTCGGCCTCGCCGTCGTCGGGGAGCAGGAGGGTGGCCAGGATGCGGAAGAGGGTGGTCTTGCCCGCGCCGTCGGGGCCGAGGAAGCCGAAGAGCTCCCCGGGACGGACCGAGACGTCCACGCCGTCCAGCGCCGTGGTGTCGCCGAAGGCCTTCCGGAGGCCCCGGACGCGGACGGCGGGGTCCGGGCCCCGGTCGGGGTCGGGGGCGCTCATGCGGCCCCGGGGCGCCCGGCTGCGGGCCCGGCCGCGGCCCCGGTATCGCGGGCGTCGGCCGCCCCCTCGCCGTCCTCCCCGCCGGGCAGCACCAGCTCCCCGGGCATGCCCACCTTGAGCAGGCCGTCGGGGTTCGCGACCCGGACCTTCACGCCGTAGACCTGGTCCACCCGCTCCTCCCGGGTCTGGATGGGGGTGGGGGTGAACTCGGCCTCGGAGGCCACCCAGCTCACCCGGCCCGGGAGCGTGCGGAGCTCGTCGGCGCCGGCGTCCACCCGCACCTCCACCGCCTGGCCCAGGCGCACCGAGGCGAGCTGGGCGCCGCTGATCCACGCCCGCAGGGTGAGGGTGTCCAGCGCCGCCACCGTGTAGAGGGGGCGGCCGGGCTGCACGAACTCGCCGGCCTCGGCGAAGGTCGCCAGGACCGTGCCGCCCAGGGGATTCACCACCCGGGCCCGCTCGATGCGGTCCTCGAGCTGGGCCATGCGGGCCTCGGCGGCGTCGATCTCCCGGGTGGCGGAGCGGACCCGGGCCCGGGCGGCGTCGCGCTGCTCGGCCAGGACGCGCACCTCCCCCCGGGCCTGGACGCGCTGCTGGGCGGTGGCGGCCTCGGCCTCCCAGAGCCGCTCGATGCGCTCCAGCTCCTCCTGCGCCGTCTCGAGCCGGGCCTCCACCACCGAGACCTGGGCCCGGGCCTCCTCGGCCCCGAGGCGCGCGGACCCGATGCGGGCCTCCAGCTCCCGGCGCTGGAGGAGGAGCGGCCCGGTGTCCACGGACCCGACGACGACCCCGGCCTCCAGGCGATCGCCTTCCGCCACGTCCAGGCGCAGGAGCGTGCCCGACGCCTCGGGCGAGACGGCGACCTCGGTGGCCTCGAAGTTCCCGTAGGCGTCGGGGCCCGGCTCCTCGCAGGCGGCGGTGGCCAGGAGGAGGACGGCGGTCAGGAGCGCGGCGGGCCGGCCGCGGGGAGCGGGGTGCGGGGCGGGGTGGGTCATGAGCCGGGGAGCTCCGATCCGAGGAGGAGGAGGATCTCGGTGCGGGCCCGGGCCAGCTCCACGCGGTGGCGGAGCCGGGCCGTGCGGGCCTCGGCGAGGTCGGTGCGGGCGTCGGTCCAGACCGACGGGGGGATGGCTCGCTCGGCGAGCTGGGCCGTGGCCTGGCGGACCACCTGCTCGCGCAGGGCCACGATCTGGTCGTCGGTGGCGAGGGCGGCGCGGGCCTGCTCGGCGGCGCGGAGCGGACGCTGGAGGGCGCGGAGGAGGGCGTCGTCGAAGGCGCGGGCCTCGGTCTCCACGATGCGGCTCCGGACCTCGAGAAGCTCCCGCTCCCGGGCGCGCGTCCCCCAGTCCCAGGGGCGCCACTCCACCCGGACACCGGCCTGCCAGTACTCGTGGGGCGTCTCCTCGAACTGGGCGTAGCCCGGCGCGCCGAAGGCGAGGGCGCCGAAGCCCGAGATCGTGGGACGGCGCTCCGCGGCCACCGCCCGGGCCTGGCGAAGGAGCTGCTCGCGCTGGGCCTCGAAGGCGCGGTGGCGGGGGTGCACGCGGGTGGCCGCCAACGCCGAGTCGGCGCCCGGATCGCCGGGGCGCAGCAGGGCGGGGGGGAGGGCGGCAAGCGCGGCCTCCAGGTCGGGGAGGGAGAGCACGTGCCCGGGGCCCAGCGCGCGGCCCGTGCGGTCGGAGAGCACGTCCAGCGCGGCCCGTCGGTCGGCCTCCAGGGCGTCGGCGCGCTGCCGCGCGCCCAGGAGCTCGGCGCGGACCACCGCCGTGTCGCCGGGGAGGGCGGCCCCGGCGCGGACGCGGGCGCGCACTTCTGTGAGGCGGGCCTCCAGATCCTCCAGGAGCCCGTCCACCTCGGCCAGCCGCTCCTGGACCAGCAGCGCCGAGTAGTACGCCTCGGCGACCTCGGTGCGGACCGTGTGGAGGCGGGCGTCCAGCTCGGCCAGCGCGGCGTCGCGGCGGGCGGTCTCCACGTCGGCGCGGGCCCCGAGACGCCCCCCGTCCCAGAGGAGCCACTCGGTGCGGGCCGCCGCCTCCCACCGGTCCTTGGGCGGCGCGGCGATCTGGAAGCCGGGCTGGCTCACGGGGATCTCCGTGACCTCCGACTGATGGGACGCGAACCCCGAGAACCCGAGACGGGGCCGCCGGGCGGCGTCGAGGTTGGCCAGGCGGAGCGCCGCGGCCCGGCCCTCCAGCTCCCGCTGGGCCAGGCGCGGGTCCAGGGCGACCGCGGCCTCCTGGAGCGCGGCCAGCGCCACGGTGTCGGGGGCGTCCTGGGCGCCCAGGGCCGGGGCCGTGGCCAGGGTTGCGGCGAGGGCCCCGGGGAGGGCGGCCGCGAGGACGAGCCGGGTCGGGACCCGCGCGCGCCTCCTCATGGCCGGAGCGCGCCCAGGAAGAAGTCGGCCAGGGCGTCCCGCCGCGCGTCGATGAAGCCGTCGAAGCGGTCGTCCCCGCCCAGCATGAGGCGGAGCATGGGGCGCGCCACGAAGGGGAAGATGCAGAGCGCGATGAGGTTGACCATGAGCTGGTCCGGGGCGACGGGCTTCATGCGGCCGGCCGCCACCTCGGCCTCGATCTGGCGGCCGAGCACCTCCAGGGCCCGCCGGCCGTGCTCCGCCGGGTGCCCCCCGGTCACGTCCGCCACGAAGGTCTCGAGGCGCTCGGGGTGGTAGTGCATCTCGGCCAGCACGTACGAGGGGAGCCTGGGCGCGTCGGTGAGGACCTCGTGGTAGAGCCCCACCACCCGCCGGACCTTCTCCTCGATGGGCCGCTCCGAGGCCAGCGTCTCCAGGACCGGGGGCACGAGGCGCCGGGCCTCCCGCTTGAAGACCGCTTCGGCCAGCCCGTCCTTGGTGCGGAAGTAGTAGTGGAGGAGGGCCTTGTTGACCCCCGCCTCGTCCGCGATCTCCTGCATCCGCGCCCCGGAGGTGCCGCGCTGGAGGAAGGAGGCGCGCGCGGCGTCCAGGATCCGGTCCCGGGTCTCCGGGTCGTCGCTCATGGAGGGCTCCGTCGGCGGGTGCCGACCGTGGGGTTTAACCGTATGGTTGAAGCGAATGGTTTAACTGTATGGTTAACACGCGGCCGGGTCAAGCGTCCCGTCGGGGCGCTGGCTGGACGGCGGCCCGCCCGCGGGCTAGCCTCCGCAGCCCCACGCCATCCCGGAGCCCGCCCATGATCCGCGCCGCCCTCCTCCTCGCCCTCGCCTGCCTCGGCCCACTGGCCCCGACGCCGCTGGAGGCCCAGTCCACCCACGAGGAGCTGGTCACCCTCTTCCGGGAGTGGCGGGCCTTCGAGCGTCCCGACTTCGTGGACGGGGTGCCCGACTACGGGCCGGTGGCCATGGCCCGGCAGCAGCGGGCGCTCCCGGCGTGGAAGGAGCGGCTCTGGGCCTTCGACCTCGAAGGCTGGCCGGTGGAGGACCAGGTGGACTGGCACCTGGTGCGCGCGGAGATGAACGGGCTGGACTTCGACCACAGGATCCGGCGTCCGTGGGCCCGGGATCCGGCCTTCTACGTCCAGATGTACCCGTCCCGGAGCGACGTGCCGGCCCACGAGGGGCCGGTCCTCCACGGCTTCATCGACACCTGGGCCTACGAGCACCCCCTCTCCGACGCCGACGCGGCCGAGCTGGCGGAGCGGATCGGGACCATCCCCGCGGTCCTGGAGCAGGCGCGCTCCAACCTGGCCGGAAGCGACGCCCGGGACCTCTGGGAGGCGGGCATCCGCTCCTTCCGGGGCCAGGCCGCCGACCTCCGGGCCTACGGGGAGCGGGTGGCGGGCACGAGCGGGGAGCTGGACCGGGCGCTGGCCCAGGCCGCGGCGGCCTCCGACGCCTTCGCCGACTGGGTGGAGGCCGAGCTCCCGGGCAAGACCGGACCCTCCGGGGTGGGGCCCGAGGCGTACACCTGGTACATGCACAACGTCCACCTCTCGCCCTTCTCGTGGGGGGAGCAGGTGACGCTCATGCGTCGGGAGCTGGCCCGCTCCCACGCCACGCTGCGGCTGGAGGAGAACCGGAACCGGGATCTTCCGGAGCTGGAGCGCATCGCCGACGCGGAGGAGTACGACCGGCGGCTGAACGCCTCGGTGGACATGTACATGGACTTCCTGGAGCGGGAGGAGATCGAGTCCATCGAGCCGTGGATGGACGCCGCGCTCCGGGCGGTGAACGGGACCTTCACCCCGGCGGAGGAGGGGCAGATCCGCAACTTCTTCCTCGAGGTCATCTACCGGGACCCCGACGCCTTCCGTCCCCACATGCACCACTGGATCGAGCTGGCGCGCATGGAGGAGGCGCCCCACCCGAGCCCCATCCGGAGCGTGCCCTCGCTGTACAACATCTACGACCACCGCTCCGAGGGGCTGGCCACCGGCGTGGAGGAGATCTTCATGCACCTGGGCCTCCTGGACGAGAGCTCGCCCCGGGCGCGGGAGCTCGTCTGGATCATGCTGGCGCAGCGGGCGGCGCGGGCCACGTCGGGCCTCATGCTCCACGGCAATGAGTGGAGCATGGAGGAGGCCGTGGCCTTCGCCGGGAGGTGGACGCCCCGGGGCTGGCTCCCCGACGGCGACCTGGTCCGGGGCGAGCAGCACCTCTACCTGCGCCAGCCCGGCTACGGCACGAGCTACGTGGCCGGGAAGATCCAGATCGAGGAGCTCCTGGCCGAGGAGGCCCTCCAGGAAGGCGAGGGCTTCACGGTGAAGGGCTTCTTCGACGACTTCTACGCCGCCGGCGTCATCCCCACGGTTCTCGTCCGCTGGGAGATGACGGGGGAGAAGGACCCCATCCTCGAGGTCGAGGACGAGCCCCAGGAGGCGCCGTGGCGGTGAGCGATCGCCTGGGGAGCCAGCTGGCGTTCCTCATGGAGCTGGACCGGCTGAAGGCCGTCCTCCGCATGACGGCGACGGGCGAGGGCGGGCGGAGGGAGAACTCGGCGGAGCACTCGTGGCACATGGCGGTCATGGCCCCGCTCCTGGCCGAGCACGCCGCCGAGGAGGTGGACGTGCTCCGGGTCATGAAGATGGTCGTGCTCCACGACGTGGTGGAGATCGACGCCGGGGACACCTTCGCCTTCGACCCGGACGCCCATCACGACAAGGAGGACCGGGAGCGGGCCGCCGCCGAGCGGATCTTCGGGCTCCTCCCCGGGGATCAGGCCGCCGAGCTCCGCGCGCTCTGGGACGAGTTCGAGGCCCGCCGCACCCCCGACGCCCGCTACGCCAACGCGCTGGACCGCCTGGCGGGGGTGCTGCAGAACCACCTGAACGGGGGCGGCACCTGGATCGAGCACGCCGTCTCCCGGGAGGCGATCCTGGCGCGCCAGGACCCCATCCGCGAGGCCATCCCCGAGCTCTGGCCCTGGGTGGTCCGGGTCATGGACGAGGCGCTGGAGGGTGCGCGGTAGGGAGGACGGCGCCGCCGCGGCCCTCGGGAGGTCCCCTCCATCCTTCTTTTGCCCCGGTGCCCCGGGGGCGTACTATGGAGCCCATGCCCTCTCCCTCCCTGCTGGACCGCCTCAAGGGCGCCCGCATCGTCCAGGTCCTCCTGGTCTACCTCGGCGCCGCCTGGGTCGTGCTCCAGATCACCGAGACGCTCATCGGCCTGCTGGACCTCCCGGAATGGGTGGGGCCCGTGGCCGTGCTCCTCATGGCGGTGGGCCTCTTCGTGGTCCTGGCCACGGCGTGGGTGCAGGCCCTCCCCCAGACCACGGCCCGGGAGGAAGCCGGCGAGGTGCCCACGGACTGGGAGGTGGACGCCGGGGACATGTGGGCGAGCCTCCGCGCCGGACGGCTCCCCCACCTGACGTGGGGCCGCGCCATCGTGGGCGGCGTGGTCGCCCTCTCCCTCCTCTTCGGCGTGGGGGGGCTCTACGTCCTCGCCACCGGCGGGACCCCGCGCCTGGGCCCCGCCGAGGCGGGCGCCCGGGACGTCTCCAGCGGCATCGCCGTCCTTCCCTTCCACGCCACGGGCCCCAGCCTGGAGCTGTACCGCGAGGGGATGGTGGACCTGGTCTCGGCCAACCTCGACGGCCTCTCGGGCTACCGGGCCGTGGACTCCCGGACCGTCCTCGCCCGCTGGAACCGGGACGTGGGCGGGGACGGAGCCGCGGAGCTGGACGACGCCCTCCGGGTCGCGGCGGGCACCGGCGCCCGCTACGCGGTCATGGGGAGCGGCGTGGAGGTGGGGAACCAGATCCGCTTCACCGCCGACATCTACGACCTGGACACCCGGGAGAAGGTGGGCGACGGCCAGGTGGAGGGGAGCCCGGAGAACGTCCTCGCCCTGGTGGACGCCCTCACCGTGGACCTGATGCGCTCGCTCCTGGAGGCCACCGGCCAGGGCTCCGCGGCGCAGGAGTTCCGCCTGGCGAGCATCCTCACCGAGTCGGTGCCGGCCCTGCGCGCGTACCTGGAGGGCGACGCGGCCTTCCGGCGCGCGAGCTTCGAGGAGGCCCGGGAGCACCTGGAGCGGGCCGTTCTGGAGGACTCGACCTTCGCCCTGGCCCACTGGCGGCTCGGCGACACGTACGGCTGGACCGAGGGCATCGGGTCGGACCGCACGGACTACCACCGGGAGCGGGCGGCGAACTACGCCGACCGGCTGCCGCCCCGGGAGGCCACGATCCTCGAGCTCACGCTGGCCGTGACCCGGGGCGAGGCCATGGGCCGGCTGGACGACTTCGAGCGCTACATCGACCGCTACCCCGACGACCCCGACGGGTGGTACCTCCTGGGCGAGGTGGGGCTGCACGACATCGGCCTGCCCGGGGTGACGGACGAGCGGCTGGAGGAGGCGCTCTACCGGACGGTGGAGCTCGACCCGACCTTCGGCCCCTACTACACCCACGCGCTGGACTGGGCGACCGCGTCCGGGGACTCGCTCGAGGCCATGGAGCTCCTGGCGGGGCTGGAGGAGACGGGCGCGCCGGAGGCCCGGCTGGACCTGTTCCGCATCCGGGCCGATCTGTTCCTCGGGGACGACGCGACCCGGGGGGCGGCGCTCGCGCGCCTGGACGAGCTGGACCGGGACGAGGTCAACACGCTCGTCACCAGCGCGCCGGAGATCACGGATCACGGGCTCCCCGTCCTGGAGGCGGTCCGCCGCCACCGGATCGCCCGGGGATGGGCGGGGCCTCAGACCGTCTTCACGACGCTGGGCCAGCAGGGGAAGTACGCCGCGTGGGCCGAGGAGCTGGACGGGATCGAGGACCCCATGGACCGGCTCCAGGGCCGGACGCAGCGGCTGTTCACCATGGCCCAGGACTGGGGGGTCGTCGATCGTCCGGCCGCCCGGGCCCTCCTGGACAGCCTCGGAGCCCTCTCCCCGCGGCCGCGGGAACGGTTCAACGTGGGGCTCTCCCAGGTCAACCTCGCCACCCTCCTGGCCGACCGGGCGGGCTTCGAGGAGGGCCTGGCGCTGTCCCGCCCCTGGCCCCGACCGGCCATCGCCGGGCTCGGCCCGGACACGACCCGGACGCTAGCCTTCCTCGACGACTTCTTCGAGCTGCATTGGCTGGTCGCGCAGGGGCGCCCCCAGGAGGCCTTCGACCGGATGCAGGAGCACGAGGACTTCCTCGGCCACCCGGCCTTCCTCGGCTTCTCCGCCGGGCTGGCGTACGAGCTCGAGGACTGGGACGCGGTGGAGCGGTTCGACGGGGCCATGCTGCGGCTGTTCAACGGCCGCTCGCAGGCCTTGTGGCACCTCGGCCAGGCCGCCGAGGCGCGAGGGGACGTGGAGGGCGCCCTGGAACGCTACCGGACGCTCCTGCTGCGGATGCGCGGCGCCGACACGGAGCTGCCGGCCCTGGAGCACGCCCGCGCCTACGTGGCCCGCCACGGCGAGGGCTGAGCCCGGGCCCCAGCCCCGGGGACGGATCGTCCGCGCTCCGCCCCCCGAACGACGAAGCGCCCGCCCCCTTCTCTCCCGGGGGCGGGCGCTCGCTCGTGCGGACGGGGTGGCGCGCGTCAGCCTTCCGGCTGCACGGAGCGGGCGCTCACCTCGACGCGGCGGGTGAAGGTCACGGGCTCACGGTTCAGCCCGAAGCGTCCGTTGACCTCGACGGTCGCGGTTCCCGCCTGCTGGAAGGTGACCGTGGCCGTGTGGTCGAAGGTCACGGGCTCCGCGGAGCAGCCCGTGGCGTCCTCGGCGGGCGCGAGGTCGAAGGGCTGGAACACCGCCCTCCTGTCGCCCTTCTCGACGTGGGTCTGGCCCATGCGCCAGCAGTCGTTGGGGGCGTGCGTCCGGATCGTCACCTCCAGCGGCTGACCCACCCCGACACGGCGGGGCATCTCGATGGTCGGCTCGGCGGCCCGCTCCATGATGAGCACGCCGGACTGGGGGTTGGCGGAGGAAGCCGCCATGGAGCTGATGCTGGCTCCGATCACGAAGATCACGACGACGACTCCGAGGACGATGTCTTTCATGGATCTATCTCCTTCTCGTCCCGTTCCGGGGGGAATGGGGGGTCGCTCCGTCCCCGGTCGGTCTTTCCGGCCGGGCAGGGCCCCGTGCGGGACGTTCTGCCCTTATTAGGAGCAAGCCCTGTGCCACGCGCGGGCGCGCGGAACGTGGCTTATGCGCACGGCCGGGGACGTCAGACCCGGAGCGCCTCCACCGGGTCGGCCCGGGCGGCCCGACGGGCCGGCACCCAGGCCGCGACCGCCGCCACCCCGCCCAGGAAGAGCACCGCGCCGACGAGGGTCACGGCGTCGAGGCCGTCCACGCCGTACAGGACGCTGCGGACCCGGCCCGCCACGAGCCACGCCGTCGCCAGCCCCACCCCGGCGCCCAGGAGGACCACCCCGGCGATCTCCCCCACCACGAGGCGCACCACGCGCCTCCGTCCGGCGCCCAGCGCCATCCGCAGGCCGAGCTCGCCGGTGCGGCGCGCCACGGTGAAGGACACCACGGCGTAGATGCCCAGCCCGGCCAGGAGGACCGCCAGGAGGGAGAAGCCCGCCATGAGGGTGGCCGCGGTCCGCGGGCCCGCCAGCGAGCGGCCGATCTGCTCGGCGACCGTACCCTGGGCCCGGAGGGTCACGGCGCCGCGGACGCCGGTCACGGCCCGCCGCATGGGGGCCAGGAGCGTCGCGGGCTCCCCGGAGGTGCGGGCCAGGAGGTAGGGGCGGGTCGGCACGCCGCCCTGCTCGGCGGAGAAGTAGATCATGGGCTCCTGGGCGTCGGCGAGGCTGGCCACGGGCACGTCGCCGACCACGCCCACCACGGTGCGCCACGTCTCCCCGCCCTGGGAGCGCATGCGGCGCCCCACCGCGGCCTCGGGGCTGCCCCAGAAGCGGCGGGCGCCGGTCTCGTTGAGGAGGAGGCCGGTGGGGGCCCCGGGGACGTCCTGGTCGCCGAAGGCCCGACCGGCGAGGAGGGGGATGCCCATGGTCTCCAGGTAGGCGCGGTCCACGGTGGCGAAGTCGAGCTCCACCGCCTCGGTGCCGCCCGGGGGCTCGTAGCCCTCCACGACGGTGGTGGTGCTGCCGCCGCCCTGGGCGGGGAGCCGCGAGGTCGTGGCCACGCCGTCGACGCCGGGGAGGGCGGCCACGGCCTCCACGAGCTCGTCCAGGAGGACCCGCGCCTCCCCGTCCTCCAGCTCCAGGCGGCTCAGGTCGGGCTGGACCCAGACGATCCGGTCGGCGTCCACCCCGGGATCCACGCTCCCGAGCGTGGCCACGCTCCGCCCCACCATCCCGGCGGCCACCACCAGCACCAGCGAGGTGGCGACCTGGACCGTCACCAGCGCGCCCCGCAGACGGCGTGTCCCCCGCCCGCCCAGCGAGGTGCGCCCGTCGTCCCGCAGGGTGTGGGACACGTCGGCCCGGGCCGACCGCACCGCCGGGACGAGGCCGAAGAGGAGGCCGGTCAGCGCCACCAGGATCCCGGCCGCGGCCCAGAGCCGGGCGTCCACGCCCAGCTCCATGGACGCCCATCCGGGCATGGGGATCGGGAGGCGTGGGAGGACGCCCAGGGCCCACCACGCCACCGCCATCCCCGCCAGGCCCCCCAGCACCGCCAGGACGAGGGACTCCAGGAGGAAGAGGCGGGCCACCCGTCCTCGCCCGGCGCCCATCGCCCGGCGCACCGCCATCTCCCCGGAGCGGCCCAGCCCGCGGACCAGGAGGAGGTTGGCGAGGTTGGCGCAGGCCAGGAGCAGCACGGTGAGGACCACGGCGCCCAGGAGCCCGCCCAGGAGGTAGAGGTCCCCGTCGGCGGTCGGGTGCACCCGGACGTCGCGGGCGGAGTAGACGGTGATGTCGCGGCCGTCGTTGAACTCGGGGTACTCGGCCGCGAGGCGGGCGGCCAGCGCGTCCATGGCGGCCTGGGCCTGCTCCACCGACACCCCGTCCGCCAGGCGGGCCCGGACGTCGTACCAGTGGTCCTGTCGGCGGTCGAGGTTCGCCACCCGGAAGGCGCCGCTGACCGGGGTGGTGGAGATCGAGAGCCAGAAGTCGGTGACCTGGGGCGGATAGCTGCCGGTCACGCCCTCGGGGCCCACGCCGATGACCGTCACCGGCTGGCCGTTGAGTCGGAGGGTCCGGCCCACGATGCCCGGGTCGCTGCCGAACCGGGTACGCCAGGCGGGCTCGCTCACCACCGCCACGCGCTCGCCTCCGACCCGGTCGTGCTCCGGCCCGAACCAGCGGCCCCGGAGCGGCTGGAGCCCCATGACCTCCAGGTAGGAGGCCGTCACGTACTCCGTGGCCGGCTCCACCGGGCCGTCGGGCCCGTCCCAGATCACGCTGAACCCCGGGGAGAAGCCCGCCACCGACCGGAAGACGTCGGACGTCGCCATGTCCCGCACGGCCGGGAAGGAGGACGAGCTGGGCTCGCCTTCGTCCGAGTCCTGGTAGACGGCCACGACCCGCTCCGGCTCCTGCCACGGCGGCGGCTGGAAGAGGAGGGCGTCCACGACCCCGAAGACCGTGAGGTTGGCGCCCAGCCCCACCGCCAGGAGGAGCACGGCGGCCAGGGTGAAGCCCGGGGAGCGGGCCAGATGGCGCACGGTGTCGCGCAGGTCGTGGATCAGCATGCTCATCGTCGTCCTCCCGTTCGTCGTCGTCGATGCGTCGGTCCTGCGCGCCCGGAGCTCCCAGGCGTTGGTCAGGCTGTCCGCCACCACCCCGGCCCGGACGCGGCTCCGTGCCCACGGCCCCCGGGCCCGGGCCAGGCGGACCCGGACCAGCTCGGCCATCTCCGCTCCGTGCTCGTCCCGGAAGGGCCGGGGGTAGAGCCGGAGCAGGAGGCGGAACCAGAGGGGGCCGCGGGGCGGTCCGCCGGGGCCGGTGGCCGGGGTCATGCGCGCTCCGGAAGCGCCCGCTCGGTGGCGTCCACCAGGCGGCGCAGCCGCGCGGCCTCCGCGGCCAGGAGCGTCCGCCCCTCGCCCGTGATGCGGTAGTACTTCCGCCGGGGGTCGGCGTCCTCGTCCGGGGCGTCCACCTGCCGCACGAGGCCCGCGTCGCTCATCTCCCCGAGCGACCGGTAGAGCGTGCCCGGCCCCAGCTCGACCGCGCCCTCGCTGGCCGACTCGGCGTGGTCCGCGATCCCCAGACCGTGCAGGTCCCGGCCCGAGAGGGCCAGGAGGATGTGGAAGACGGCGGGGCGGAGGGGGAGGGCGGTGGGATCGCTGGGGGCCACGGCGGGGCTCCGGAGGTCGGGGTGGGCGGGGGCCGGGGTGGCCACCCGAGTATCCGATTCGGATATATCTGATATGGATATGTACGGCAAGGAGGGCGGCGGGGTTTCGGACGCCTACCTTTCCTCCATGTCCTCGCCCGTCCTCCTCCACGGCTTCACCGGCTCCGCCGCCTCCTGGGGCGACGCCCTGGTGGACGCCCTCGCCTCCGCCGGCCACCCGCCCGTCCTCCTCGACGCCCCCGGCCACGGCGCGCGGGCGGGGGAGACGGACCCGGCGGCCTTCACGCCCGAGGCGGTGTGGGCGCGGGTCGACGAGGCGGGCGGGTGGAGTCGGGCGGACGGGCGGAACGGAGCGGACGGGCCACCGGGAGACGGGCGGGGCCCCCGGGGCGCTCGGGGCGGCGCGGCGGGCGAGGGTGGGACGGCCGGGCCGCTCCGGGGCGGGGAGCCCTTCCCCCTGGTGGGCTACTCCATGGGCGGGCGGCTGGCGCTGTCCTACGCCGTGGCGCACCCGGACCGGGTCTCGGCGCTGGTGCTGGAATCGGCCTCGCCGGGGCTGGCCACGGAGGAGGAGCGGGCGTCTCGGCGGGCGTCCGACGAGGCGCTGGCGCGGCGGCTCGAAGGCGAGGGCATGGAGGCCTTCGTGGACTTCTGGGAGTCGCTGCCGCTCTTCGAGTCCCGGGGGGCGCTCCCTGCGGAGGTGCGCGCCCGGCAGCGGGCGCTCCGTCTGGGCAACGACCCGGCGTCGCTGGCGATGGCGCTACGGGGGCTCGGGACGGGCGCGCTGCCTTCCTTCTGGGACCGTCTGCCCGAGTTGGAGGTCCCGGTGCTCCTGCTGGTCGGGGCGCTGGACCGGAAGTTCGTGGGGATCGCCCGGGCGATGGCGGGCCTCCTTCCCGACGCGGAGGTCGTGGTGGTCCCGGAGGCCGGGCACACCGTGCACCTGGAGCGGCCGGGGGCGTGGGTCGAGGCGGTGGTGGGGTTCCTGGGGGAGGCCCCGGGCGGGC
The DNA here is from genome assembly GCA_964569085.1 of uncultured Gemmatimonadaceae bacterium. Taxonomy (GTDB): domain Bacteria; phylum Gemmatimonadota; class Gemmatimonadetes; order Longimicrobiales; family Gaopeijiaceae; genus JAJCZZ01. Next base: position 36,273 of record CAZMTA010000035.1, read on the forward strand.
GGGGCGGATCCGACGTGAAGTGACCGAAGTCGGCGCGTCGCGCCGACTTCGGTCACGAAAGCGCTCCTGGGGCGGTCAACTCCCCGTTCTTCGGTCGGGGGATGCCGAGCGGCGGGACTTCCCGTCCCGTGGAGCGGGGAACGCGGAAACCTACCCGGTCGAGCGCCTGG
>CAZMTA010000036.1:0-15574 GCA_964569085.1 uncultured Gemmatimonadaceae bacterium
ACTTCCTGGAGGGGAAGGAGCGGACCCAGGAGGAGTTCTTCCACACCTTCAACGCGCTCTACGACGCCCAGCGCCAGATCATCCTCACCAGCGACCGTCCCCCGAAGGAGATCCCCGGGCTCGAGGCCCGGCTCATCTCCCGCTTCGAGTGGGGCCTGGTCGTGGACGTGAAGGCGCCGGACTACGAGACGCGCATGGCCATCCTCCGGAAGAAGGCCGCGGACGACGGGCTCACGCTCAGCCCCCAGGTCATCGACTTCATCGCGCACCACTGCACCGCGTCGGTGCGGGAGCTGGAGGGCGCGGTCATCAAGCTGCTCGCGTATTCGTCGCTGACCCACCAGGAGCTCACGCCCGAGCTCGCCCGCACGGCCCTCAAGGGCGTCCTCAACCGGGAGCCCAAGGGTCCGGTGCTCTCGCCGGAGCGCATCCGGGAGGTCGTGGCGGACCGCTGGCGCGTGCGCCCCGACGCCCTCGCCTCCAAGCGGCGCACGAAGGACGTCACCGTGCCCCGCCAGGTGGCCATGTACCTCATACGCGAGACGCTGGAGACCTCCCTGGTGAGCATCGGGGAGCTCTTCGGCGGGCGGGACCACTCCACCGTCATCCACTCCATCCGGAAGGTGGAGGACGAGATGGAGAAGGACCCGGAGTTCCGGAAGCAGGTGGACGCCGCCCGGGCCGAGCTCCAGCGGGGCTCCTGAGCGGGTTCTCCACAAGTGCGCATCCGGCCGTGGAGAGCGTGGGGAAAGAAGGCCTTCTTCCCACATCTTTCCACAAGCCGGCGGACGGCCGCCGCGGAGTCGGGGATTCCCGCCCGGCTTCTCGACGCTCCGTCCACATGGGGGTCTCGGCCCCGGAGGCGTTGGGAGAGTAAGAGGACCGTCGGCCGTCGGCCCGGTCGTCCACACTTCCACACCCTCTACTACCACTATGTTCTTTAAATAAACAGACAGATAGGTTCTAGGCGTTGTGCAGAACGCCCCCCGGGAGCACCGTCGAGCCGGGGAACCCGCACCGTGCACCGAGCCCAGGAGTCGTAGCTCCATGAACTTCCAGATCACCCGGCAGAACCTTCATTCCGGACTCGCCGCGGTCTCGGCGAGCATCCCGTCGAAGACCACGCTGCCCGTGCTCTCCAACATCCTCTTCGAGGCTCGGGAGGACGGCATCTGGATGAGCGGGACCGACCTGGACGTGGCGGTGCGGGTGAAGGTGCCCGCCGACGTGAAGGAGGCCGGCAGCCTCACGGCGCCCGGCAAGAAGCTCCAGGAGATCACGCGGGAGCTGCCGGACCAGCCGGTGGAGATCACCACCCGCGGGGACCAGATCGAGCTCAAGTGCGGGCGGAGCCACTTCAAGCTCAACGGCCTCCCCGCCGAGGAGTTCCCCAGCCTCCCGGAGATCGACTTCGCCGAGGCCTGGGAGATCCGGGGCAAGGAGCTGCACGGGCTCATCCACCACACCTCGTTCGCCGTCTCCACGGAGGAGAGCCGTCCCATCCTCAACGGGGTGCTCTGGGAGCTCCGGGACGGGGAGATGACGATGGTGGCCACCAACGGCCATCGCCTGGCCCGCATGTCGATCCCGGCCGGGCCCTCCGAGGCCACGTCGGCGGACTTCATCGTCCCCCCGGCGGCGCTCCAGCAGGTGCAGCGGCTCTTCAAGGACGAGGACGCCCTCCGGGTGGCCCGCAGCGGCAACCACCTCGGCTTCCGGGCGGAGAGCACGGAGGTCTTCACGCGGCTCATCGAGGGGACGTACCCCAACTACGAGCAGGTCATCCCCAAGGACAACGACCGCATCGCGGTGGTGGAGAAGAAGGCGCTGGAGTCGGCCGTGCGCCGGATGGCGGTGGTGGCCTCCGACCAGACGCACCGGATCCGCATGACCTTCGAGCAGGACCGGGTGCACCTGAACGTCCTGACCCCGGACCTGGGGGAGGGGCACGACGAGCTGGAGCTGGCCTACGACGGCGAGGAGCTGGAGATCGGCTTCAACGCCAACTACCTCCTGGAGGTCCTCCGCTACATGCCCACCGAGGAGGTCAAGCTGGCCTTCAAGGCGCCGGAGCGGGCCGCGACCCTGGAGCCGGTCCCGGCCGACGGCGAGACCCTGGACTACCTCTGCCTGGTGATGCCGCTCCGGCTCCTCGACTGAGCCGGTCCGGCGGACGTCGGCCTAGGAGCCGTCGCTCCGCTCCCGGGAAGCCCGGGCGGCCTCCAGCAGCTCCGGCCCGCTGAAGAGCGCCACCAGGGGAAGCCCCTCGGCCTCGATCCGCTCCCGGCCCCCCTCCTCGCGGTCCACGACGGTGAGGACGCCCACCACGGTGGCGCCATGGGCCCGCAGGGCCTCGACGGCCTGGAGCGCCGAGCCGCCGGTGGTCATGGAGTCCTCCACCACCCAGCACCGGGCGTCGGAGGGAAGGCCCCCCTCGATGCGCTGACCGGTGCCGTGCTCCTTGGCTTTCTTCCGGACGCTGAAGGCGTCCAGGGGGCGTCCTTCGAGCCAGCTCCGGTGCGCCACGGCGTACGAGACGGGGTCCGCGCCCATGGTCAGGCCGCCGACGTGGCTGGCATCCAGCCCTTCCGCCTCCAGGGCCTCAAGCCCCACCTTCCCCACCAGCGTCTGCCCCTCGGCGCACATGGTGGTGCGACGGGCGTCGACGTAGTACGACGAACGCGCTCCGCTGGCGAGGGTAAAATCGCCGAGTCGCACCGACCGCTCCACCAGGAGCTCCTTGAGCCTCTCACGATGATCCATGGCCACCACTCTGACCGCTCCCCGGATCCCGGGCAAGGTGGGCCCCGCATGAGGGCTCGGCGCAGCGCCCTGGCGTCGCTGGTGGCGGCGGGCGCGGTGGCGCTGGCCGCGTGCGCCGAGGACGGGCCCACCCCGCCGGGCGCCGTCCGCTTCGGGCAGGTGGGGAGCATGGAGGTGCGGGTCGTGTCGCCGCTCCGCGGCGCCGGGGAGCCCGACGCCGGCCAGCTGGAGCAGGTGATCCGGTGGGAGTCCAACGGCCGGTGGGTCCTGGAGGAGGCCATCTCGTACCGGGGGACGTCGGGGGACGAACGCATCGTCAAGAACCCCCGGGAACCCTCCTTCTACGCCGCCGCCTACGCCCAGCTCAACACCCTCGTCAACGAGGGCGAGGGCGGGACTGGCCTGGGACTCTTCATCGACTCCCTCACGCAGGGGACGGAGCCCGACGAGTGCGGCCGGACCCGGACCCGGATCTCCGTGGAGATCAACGACGACCTCCAGGACGAGACCGCCTTCTGGGCGCGCTGCGCGGCGGGGACGCTGGCCACGCTGGATCCCCGCGAGGCCGAGCCCGGCGCCTCCGCCGCCCGGCTCGTCGAGGTGATCCGCCTCGCTCGCAACGGGACGGTGGGCGAGAATTTCGTGTCGGCCTACGCCGGGAGCGTGCCCTTCGGAACCCTGGACCGGGGCGCCGACACGCCCTCCGGCGTCCAGGGTCCCGTGGTCTTCACCGACGAGGGGGCGTTCGACGCCTTCTGGTCGAGCCACGCTCCGGGCTCGGAGGCGCCGGACGTGGACTTCGCCTCCGAGATGGTGGTGGCGGGCATCACCGGCGTGAGCCGCGAGGCCGGGGACAGCGTGGAGGTCCGACGGATCCTCCAGGTGGACGACGGCACCGTGGTGGAGGTCTGGGAGCGGATCCCCGGGGACTTCTGCACCCCGGCGGACCGGACCCACGTGCCGTTCCACGTCGTGGTCTCGCCGCGGACGCCGGACCCGGTGCGCTTCGGGGACGTCCGGGTCGAAACCGTGCCCTGCGGGGGATAGGAGCCACCGCGCCGTGTCCCTCCGCGCCCTCTTCGTCGCCGCCTTCGTGGCCTTCGCCCTGGCGGTGTCCGCGGCGGGAGGCCTCCTCACCTGGAACCAGGCCAGCCGCGCCGTCCAGGAGGAGCTGGACCGACGGGCCTCGTGGATCGCCGGGGCCGCGGCCGAGACGGGCCTCCAGGCGTCGCTGGTGGCGTCCCTCCCGCCTGGATTCGAGGACACCCAGGGGTGGACCGCCACCCAGAATCGCCTGCTCCGGCTGCGCCGCTACGTCCGGGAGGCGTACATCGTGCGCCCCGACAACACGGCCGTGGTGAGCACCTCCCCCGCCGACTCGGTCCCCATCGGGACGCCCCTTCGCTTCCTGGAGCCCTTCCAGGAGGACCTGGAGGAGGCCCGCACCGTGGGGAACGCCACCACGCCCTCCTTCGAGGGGAGCGACGGCCAGCTCTACATGTGGGGCTTCGCGGAGCTGGAGCAGTCGGATCTGGTCCTGGCCGTCCTCATGCCGGCGGACTACCTGTCGCCTCTGGCCAGCCTCCGCCGGAACCTCCTCTTCGGGTCGGCGCTGGCCGCCCTCCTGGGCGCGATCTTGGGGGCCGTCCTGGCCGCGGCGGTGGTGGAGCCCCTGGAGCGTCTGAGCCGGGTGGCGCTGCGCATCCAGCGAGGGCGCATGGAGGAGGTCGTGGCGACGGAGCGGGGGAAGGAGCTGGGACGCCTGTCCCGGGCCATGGAGCGGATGCGACAGGGAATCCTCGAGCGGGACGAGCAGCTCCGCCTCATGCTGGCCCAGGTCGCCCACGAGATCCGGAATCCCCTTGGGGGCCTGGAGCTCTTCACCTCGGCGGCCACGGACACCGAGGATCCCGTGGAGCGGGCCCGCCTCCTGGGGCGGGTCCGACAGGAGATCACCGGGCTCAACGGGATCATCGACGACTTCCTCGCCTTCGCCCGACCCATGTCCCCCTCGGGGGAGGGGGTGGACCTGCGCCAGCCCCTGGGGGAGGCGGCGGAGCTGGTGCGGGCCGAGCTGGAGAAGCGGGGCGGCACGCTGGACGTGGATCTGCCCGACCATCCCCTCGTGGCCCGGGTCGGCCCCGGGCACGTGAAGCGGGTGGTCCTCAACCTCCTCCGGAACGCGGAGCAGGTGTCGGACCGGGTGCGCCTGGAGGGCTCGCTGGAGAACGGCGAGGTCGTCGTGCGCGTCGCCGACGACGGGCCCGGCGTGGACCAGGCGCTGCGCGACCGGATCTTCGATCCCTTCGTCACGGACAAGGAGCAGGGCGCCGGGCTGGGCCTGGCCATCGTGCGGAAGGTGGCCGAGGCCCACGGAGGCCGGGTGGAGCTGGCCCGCCTCGACGCGGAGGACGGTGCGGTGGGGGCGGAGTTCCGCATATATTTCCCGAGCCTCGAGGACCCTCCGACGCTTCCGCCCGGTACCACCGGGTAGGCGGTCCCGGCCCGCCACCCGCCCCGACGGACCCCACGCAGGAAGGCCCATGGCCGACATCCTCATCATCGACGACCACGACTCCATGCGGGAGGGCCTCGAGCTCCTCCTGCGTCGGCGTGGTCACCGGACCCGCTCGGCGGAGTCCGGCACCAAGGGGCTGGAGCTCCTGGTCGAGGACACGGCGGACCTGGTCATCACCGATCTGAAGATGGCCCGGATGGACGGGATGGAGGTCCTCGCCCGCATCAAGAAGGAGAGCCCCGACGTCGAGGTCATGGTCATCACGGCCCACGGGTCCATCGAGACCGTGGTCGAGGCCATGAAGCTCGGGGCGGCGGACTTCATCACGAAGCCGTTCAGCTCCGAGGAGTTCGGGGTGAAGGTGGACCGGCTGGTGGCCGAGTCCGCCGAGCGGGCCCGTCTCCGCCGGGAGAACCAGGCCCTCCGGGTGGAGAACACCTACCTCAAGGAGGAGGCCCAGGCCCGCTACGGCGAGATCGTGGGCGAGTCGGGGCCCATGCAGGATGTCTTCCGGTGGATCGACCGGGTGGCCCGCTCCGACTCCACCGTCATGGTCTACGGCGAGTCGGGCACCGGGAAGGAGCTGGTGGCCCGCGCCATCCACGCCGGCTCGCCCCGGTGCGACGGGCCCTTCATCCGGGTGAACTGCGGGGCCCTCAACGAGAGCCTCCTGGACTCGGAGCTCTTCGGCCACGAGAAGGGAGCCTTCACCGGGGCCGAGAAGCAGCGCCGGGGCCGCTTCGAGCTCGCCGACGGCGGGACCCTCTTCCTGGACGAGATCGCGACGGTCCCCCACACCACCCAGGTCCGGCTCCTCCGGGTGCTCCAGGAGCGGGAGCTCGAGCGGGTGGGCGGCGAGGAGACCATCGGGGTGGACGTGCGGATCATCGCCGCCACCAACGCCGCCCCCGACGACCTGAAGGGCGACGGGACCTTCCGGGAGGACCTGTTCTACCGGCTCCACGTGGTGCCCCTCCTGATCCCTCCCCTCCGGGAGCGGAAGGAGGACATCCCCCTTCTGGTCGAGCACTTCATCGAGAAGCTGCGGGAGCGGACCGCCTCGTCGGTGAAGGGGGCCAACCCGGACGCCCTCAAGGTCCTGGCGGCCCACGACTGGCCCGGGAACGTCCGGGAGCTGGAGAACGTCGTGGAGCGGGCGCTCGTCATGGCCGAGGGCGAGGAGCTGGCCGCCTCGGACATCCCGACCCTCACGGGGAACGGCGTCGCGACGCTCAACAACGGGAACGGCCACGGGGAGGGGCTCCCGACCGCCGGCCTCGACCTCAACCGGGCCGTCGAGGGGATGGAGGAGCGCCTCCTCCGCCAGGCGCTGGAGCAGGCCGAAGGGGTGAAGGCCGAGGCCGCCCGCCTCCTGGGCCTCAAGCCGAGCGCGCTCTACTACAAGCTCGAGAAGTACGGGATCGAGGCATGAAGATCCGCGGGATCCCGTCGGGAGCCCGGCTCCTGGCGGTGGCGATGCTTCTCGGGGCCGGGGTCGCCGCGGCGGCCTCGACACCCCTCTCCGCCCAGTCCACCGAGGACGTCCTCGACGAGAGGCGCCTGGAGTATCGGGCGGCGCGGGACGCCTACGAGGCCGCGCTCAGCGCCTTCAGCGTCGTCGAGCGTCGCTTCTCCGCCGCCCTGGAGGAGGTGGGCCGCGCCCGGCGCTCCGGGGACGAGGACGCCCTGGAGCAGGCGTTCGCGCGGGCCCAGGACCGGAGCGTGCCCCTCCGGGCCCAGGAGGCCCGGGTGGCCGATGCCCGGGAGCGGCTGGCCGGCGCCCGGGACGCCCTGGTGGACGTGATCACGGTCCGCCTCGGCGAGCTCCTCTCCATGATGGACCAGGCCTCCAGCGCCCAGGAGCGCGCCGAGCTCGACGCGCTCTGGCGGGACCTGGCCAACGAGCAGGACCGACTCGAGGCCCAGGTCGGCGGGGAGCCGACCCTGGTGCCGGTGGTCCTCCCCGAGATCGCCTTCGATCCCCGGGACGGGCCGGCCGAGCTGCAGGCCAAGGCCCAGATCCTGGAGCGCCACGCCGCCGTCACCGACACCGTCATCGCCTCCCTGGACGAGGACATCCAGGCCCTCCAGGACCGCCTCCGCATCGAGCGCCAGCGCCGCGACTTCCTGGCCGGGACGGACCGCTTCGACGACACCCGCGTGCCGGTGGTGAGCGGCGCCGGGAGCGGCGAGCGGCCCGAGGCCTCGGACTCCACGGTGACGAACCGTCCCGAGACGCTGGAGGAGCGGCTGGAGCGCTTCCGGAGCTACCGGCAGCAGCTCGTGGCGTACCGGACACAGCTCCTGGTCCGGGCGCGCCAGTTCCGACAGCGGGTCCGGAGGGGCGCGTGAGGCGCGCCCACGGCTCGGTGACGGCCCGCCTCCTCCTGGGGGTGGCCTGCCTGGCGGTGCTCCTTCCCCGCCCCGCCGCGGCCCAGCCGGCGTGGCGGGACCTGGTCGTGACCGTGGGCGGCTCGGTGGAGGGCTACAGCGGCAACTTCTCCGCCGTGACGGTGGCGGTGGTGGACAGCACCGAGCAGGCCACGGCGGCCGTGGGGGAGATGGGGGTGCGAGGCGTCCTGGCCCTCCTGGAGGAGGAGCGCCGCGGCGTGGAGCTCTCCTTCGACGGGGGCGTCCGCCAGTCGGCGGCCACGGGCTTCACGCTCCGGGACTACGCGCCCCGGGAGTGGGCCGGCTCCACCACGCTGCGCTGGACCGAGAGCCTGGGGGGGTGGGGTCGGCTGAGCACCCGCCTCGGCTTCCGGGGCCGGGCGGTGCGGGACCGACCGCCCATGCCCCTCTTCCTCCAGCCCGGATACGCCACCGCCACCGGGGGCCTCGGCCTGGTCACCCGCTCCTTCGAGGGGGTGAGCTTCGACGTGCAGCTCGAGGGCGAGGAGACGGACTACCGGGCGCCGGAGTTCGTGCCCGAGCTCGACCTCCTGGACCGCCGCTCCGTGGGCGTGGTGGCCGGGGGTCGGTGGGGCACCACGTCCACCGTGCGCTTCTTCGGCGGCGTGCGCTGGAGCGAGTACCCCAACCAGGGGAGCTTCGACCCGGCCGACCCCTCCCGCCGCGACCGCACGGTGAACGTGGGCGCGGAGTGGACGTGGTTCGGCGACGTGGTGTTCGCGCAGCTCGGGGTCGAGGGCACGGTGAACCGCTCCAACTCGAGCCGGCCCGAGTACGACGCGGTGAGCCTCCAGGGCCTCTTCAACGTGCCCCTCCCCTGGCGCATGTCGCTGAACCTCCGGGGGGTGCTCACGGGGAAGAGCTACGTGCAGGAGCCGGCCTTCCGCCTCCTGGTGCCCGGGGAGGAGGCGGACAACGCCTCCGTGGCCTACCTCCAGCTCACCCGCCCCCTGGCCGAGAACCTGGACGGGGCCCTCCGCTTCGGGTGGACCCGGGCGGAGACCGACATCGGGAGCGCCTACTACCGCCGCTTCGGCACCTCCCTGCAGTTCAACTACCGGCCCACCTTCTTCTAGGCGGGGGCGTGGGGCGCGGGGCGGGGATCCCGCCGCCGGGCTCAGCCGCCGGGGCTCGAGACGCTCCAGGCGATCCACCGCCCGTCGTGGGTGAAGGAGACGTCGGCCGGGCACGCCCGTCCGTCCAGGCGGGCGGCCGGCGGCCGGCGCCCCGTGGGACCCGGCGCGCACACGACGGCCACCCGCTCCTCCCCCGCCCCCAGCGCGGCGGCCAGCTCGCGGCGCGCCGCGAGGCGCACGGCGGCCGACGCCCGGGAGTGGACCGGGTCGGCCTCCTCGGGGGTGAGGCGCTCCAGGAGGTCCGGGAGCGTCCCCGCCCACGGAGCCCCGGGGTCGTCGAGGGCGCCCAGGCCGGCGCGGACGGTCCGCACCGGGTCGGGGTGCCCCGGCGCGTCGAGCCACGCCACGGCGTGGACCCAGCCCTCCCCGCGGCGGACCACGGCCCGGGCCGAGCCGTCGGCCCACCGGATCCGGGCCCCGCGCCGCCCGCGGGAGGCCGTCGGGCCGCTCACCGGCGGCGCGGAAGGGTCGAGCTCCGGGTCGTCGAGCGTCACCCGGTAGTCCCGGTGGACGAAGGGCGGGGGCTCGCCCCGGGCCTTGGAGTGGATCTTGAACGCCGCCTCCTTGCAGGCCCAGAGGCTCCAGAGCACCGCGTCGCCGTCCTCCGCGTCGGCCACGGCGGCCCGCTCGGGACCGGTCAGGACGCGGTCCAGGAGGCGGTCGTCCCGCGACCGGCCCCGGGTGCGGTCCCGGCCGGTGTCCACCACGTCGTCCCCGACGAGGAGGCGGGAGCCCGGGCCGGCGGGCGTCCGCCCCGGGTCCGCGTCCTCCCGCCGGTCCACGGGTCGGTCGGTCAGCCGCCGCTCCGCACGATCCTCCAGATGCGGCCCTGGACGCTCTCCGAGACCCACAGGGAGCCGTCGGGCCCCACGGCCAGCCCCACCGGGCGCGCCGTGTAGGCCGCGTCGGCGTCCCCTTCGTTCCGGAAGCCGTCGGCGAAGGTCTCGAAGTCCGGCCCGAAGCTCCCGCCCGAGGACGGCACGAACGCCACCCGGAAGCCCTCCTGGGGGTTGGGGGCGCGGTTCCACGAGCCGTGGAACGCCACGAAGGCGCCGCCCCGGTAGCGGGCGGGGAACTGGTCGGCGTCGTAGAACGTCAGGTCGTTGGGCGCCCAGTGGGCCGGGAAGGCCACCAGCGGCATGTCCTTCTCGGCGCAGCGGCCGACCTCCGTGCCATCGCCTCCGTACTCCGGGGCCAGCAGCTTCTCCCCCGTCGCGGGATCGTGATAGCAGTAGGGCCAGCCCACGTCGGTGCCCTCGTCGACCCGGACCATCTCCTCGGCGGGCTTCTCGGTGTTCTGGTCGACCGTGTAGCGCTCGGGGTACATGCCGTGGAGCTGATCCCGACCGTGGATGACGGCGTAGAGCCCGTCGTCCGCCGGGTCCACCGCCAGCGCCACGGCGTTCCGGATCCCGGTGGCGAACCGGGTCCCGTCGGCCTGGGTCTGGCCCGTGGCCGTGGCGTCGAAGCGCCAGATGCCGGCCCGGGTGTCCAGCTCGGGGCACGGGTCCATCCCCGGGGAGCCCGGCGTGCGGGACTCCTGCATGCAGGCGTTGGACGGCGAGCCGATGTTCACGAAGAGGTCCGAGCCCCGGAGCGCGATGCTCTTGGCGGTGTGGTTCTGCGTGTCGGGGAGCCCGGAGACCACGGTCTCGGCGGGGCCGGAGGGCTCCATGGCGCCCTCGTCCATGGGGTAGCGCAGCACCCGGTCGTTGGGCGCGAACCAGAGCCAACCGTCCCGGAGGAGGACGTCGTTGCCGCCCATCTCCCCGAAGCGGGCGATGGTGTCGGGGCGGGCGTCCCCGTCGGTGTCGCGGAGCACGGCCACGCCGCCGGGCACGACGGGGCCGCCCCGGCTCTCGCGGCGGTCCCGGAGGGCCACGAAGAGGTCGCCGTTCTCCGCCACCTCGATGTGGCGCGCGGGGCCGACGCCCTCGTGGACCAGGATGGCGCAGAAGCCGTCGGGAAGGGTCAGCCCGTCGTCGTTCGGGGCGCAGTGCTCGGCCAGGGGGGAGGCGGCGGTCTCCCCGACGCCCTCCTCTCCTCCGGTGGCGGCGGGCTCCTGCTCGGCGCCGCACGCGGCGAGGCCGAGGGCGAGGAGGAGGGACGCGACGGTCGGTGGACGGCGGATCATGATGGCTCCGGGACGGGGTTCTGGACGCTCTTGGAGGATCAGGCGGAGGTCGGATCTCCGTCAAGGTGGCCGAAGGCCTCCCGCACCTCCTGGGGGACGCGGATCGGGCGGCCTTCCGGCCCCACCCAGACCGCGGTGACCCGCGCCCGCGCCACGAGCTCGTCCGGCGCGTCGGCCCGCGCCATCTCCTGCACCAGCACGATGCTGGTGCGCTTCGACGGCTCGGCGCCGGTGCGGATCCGGAGGCGGTCGCCCAGCCGCGCCTCGGCCAGGTAGTCCACCTCGACCCGGACCACGTACACGCCCCACCCCCGCTCGGCCATGGACCGGTAGGTGAACCCCCCGGCCTTCAGCGCCTCGAAGCGGGCGTGCTCCAGGTAGTTCAGGATGACCGAGTGGTTGGCGTGGGCGAAGGAGTCGAGCTCGTAGCTCCGTACCTCCACCTCGGTCTCGTAGGGCATGGGGTGCCGCGGCGCGTCGCTCATGCCGAAAGAAGTCCCGGCCGGAGACGGGCGGCAAGGCCGGGGTCCCGCTTGAACCCGGCGGCCCCGGGCTGGTACTCTGCCGCACCGTGACGCTCTCCCCCCGCCGCGCCCCGCGGCCCTCTCCGTCCCCCGCTCTCCGCGCCGGGCCCCTCGTGGCCTGGCTGGCCGCGCTGGTCGTGGGCGGTGCCGGCGCGCCGGCCGCCGCGGCCCAGGACGCCGAGCCCCTCCTCGTCCTGGCGGCGGCCAGCCTCACCGACGCCCTTCCCCGGGTGGCCCGGGCGTGGGAGGAGGCCGGGGGCGCCCCGGTCCGGTTCTCCTTCGCCGCCACCTCCCGCCTGGCCCGCCAGGCCCAGGCCGGGAGCGAAGCCGACCTCTTCGTCTCGGCGGATCGGAGCTGGATCCGGTGGCTCGAGGCCCGGGACGGCCTCCTGCCCGGGAGCGTGCGGGTGGTGGCGACCAACGAGCTGGTGGTCGTGGTGCCCCGGGGCGCTCCGCCCCTCGGCGGCCCCCGGGGGTTGGCGGAGCTGGAGCGGGTCGTCCTGGCGGGCGAGAGCGTGCCGGCCGGCCGCTACGCCCGGGCCGCGCTGGAGGCGCGGGGGGTCTGGGAGGCGGTGGCCCCGAGGGTGGTGCGGGGCGGATCGGTCCGGGGCGCGCTGGAGTGGGTGGCCCGGGGCGAGGCCGACGCCGGGGTGGTGTACCGCACCGACGCCGTGGCCGAGCCCGGGGTGGAGGTGGCCTTCTCCTTCTCCGCGGCGGACCACCTGCCGGTGGAGTACCCCGCGGCGGTCCTGGCCTCCAGCTCGCGCCCGGAGGTGGCGCGGGCCTTCCTGGATTTCCTGTCCGGGCCGGAGGCGTGGGGCGTCCTGGCCGGGGCGGGCTTCGGGCCGCCCCCCGACCGGCCCGCTCCGGGGGCCGTGGCGCCGGGGGCCGTGGCGCCGGGGCCCCGCCTGGACGCCGGCTCGGCGGTGCGCCTCTCCCTGGTCGTGGCGCTCCTGGCCACGCTGGTGGGCCTGGTGCCCGCCGTGCTCCTGGGCTGGGTCCTGGCCCGGCGGGACTTCCCGGGCAAGGCGCTGGTGTCGACCCTCGTGCTGGCTCCGCTCGTGCTGCCGCCGGTGGTGACCGGCTTCCTCCTCCTGAGCCTCCTGGGGAGTCGAAGCCCGCTGGGGGGCGTCCTGGCCGGGCTCGGGCTTCCCGTCCCCTTCACCCTCCTGGGCGCCTCCCTGGCCGCCATGGTGGTGGGGCTGCCGCTCTACGTCCTGGCCGTGCGGGGGGCGTTCGAGGCGGTGGACCCCCACTACGAGGAGGTGTCCCGGTCCCTGGGCGTCCCGCCGGCGCGGACCTTCCTGCGCGTCTCCCTCCCCCTGGCCCTGCCGGGGATCGCCGCGGGCGCGGTGCTCGCCTTCGCCCGGGCCCTGGGCGAGTTCGGGGCCACGGTGGTGCTGGCCGGGAACGTGGAGGGCGAGACCCGCACCATCGCCCTGGCCGTCTACACCCTGCTCGAGTCCCCGGGCGGGGAGGGCACCACCTGGACGCTGGTGGGGGCCAGCGTGGTCCTCTCCCTCCTGGCCCTGGTGGGCTACGAGGCCCTCTCCCGTCGCCAGCGGGACCGGCTGGAGCGACACGGTGGCCGCTGAGAGCCGCGCGGGGACGGCCCGGACCCCGTGGGGCGGCCTGCGGGTCGAGCTCAGGGTGCCCCTGGGGGGCATCGAGCTGGACGTGGCGCTGCGCACCCGGGCCCGGGCGGTGGCGGTGGTCGGCCCGTCGGGCTCGGGGAAGAGCACGCTGCTGCGCGTCCTGGCCGGGGTCGAGGCCCGGGGCCGGGGGCTGGTCGAGGTGGACGGCACCCGCTGGCAGGATCCGGAGCGCGGCGTCCTGGTGCCCGCCTGGGAGCGGCGGGTCGGGTGGGTGCCCCAGGACGCGCTCCTCTTCCCGCACCTCTCCGTGGCCCAGAACCTGGGCTACGCCGGGGCCGAGCCGGACGAGCTCCGGGCGGTGGCCCGCCGTCTCCGCATCGAGGGGCTCCTGGACCGGCGGCCGCGGCGCCTCTCCGGAGGCGAGAGCCAGCGGGTGGCGCTGGGCCGCGCGCTTCTGAGCCGCCCCGCCCTCCTCCTCCTGGACGAGCCCTTCTCCGCCCTGGACCGGCCGCTGCGGCTGGAGCTCGCCCGGACCGTGCGTGCGTGGACGGAGGAGCGGGGCCTCCCGCTCGTCCTGGTGAGCCACGACGAGGAGGACGCCGACATCCTGGCCGACGAGCGCCTCCACCTGGTGGACGGCCGGCTGGCCTAGCCCGCGGCGGCCACGCGCCCGAACCGACGGTCCCGGCTCCGGAACTCGTGGAGGGCCTCCACCAGGTTCCCGCCGCCGAAGTCGGGCCACAGGCGGTCGCTGAAGATGAGCTCGGCGTAGGCGCACTCCCAGAGGAGGAAGTCGCTGAGGCGCTTCTCTCCGCCGGTGCGGATCAGGAGGTCCACCGGCGCCGCGGGCCCGCCGTCGTGCATGACGCGGCCCAGCGCGGCCGCGAAGGCGTCCCGGTCCACCTCGGCGTCCCCGGTGCCGGCCAGCTCCCGGGCGGCGGTGGTCATGAGGTCCCGGCTGGAGTAGTCCACGGCCAGGCGGAGCGTCATGCGCTCGCCCGGGGCGGTGGCGGCCTCGGCGTCGCGCACGGCCTCCAGGAGCGCGGGAGCCAGGCGGTCCCGCCGCCCCACCACCCGCAGGCGGATCCCCTCGCGAGCCAGCCGGGGCGCCTCGTCGGCCAGGTAGGCCCCGAAGAGCTCCATGAGCGCCTGGACCTCGCCGGGGGGGCGGTTCCAGTTGTCCGAGGAGAAGGCGTAGAGGGTGAGGATGCGGACGCCGTGGTCCACCGCGGTCTCCACGACCTCCCGGATCCGCTCGGCGCCCACGCGGTGCCCTTCCTCCCGGGGCATGCCTCGCGTCTGGGCCCAGCGCCCGTTGCCGTCCATGATGACGGCCACGTGGAGGCCCATCCCTACCCCTCTCGCGTGGCGCGGATGATGGCTTCCATGTGGCCCAGGTAGCCCTGGAGCGCCTGGCGCCCCTCGTCCGTCAGCTCGAACTCGGTGCGCGGCGTGCGGCCGTCGAAGGACTTGTGGCAGAGGAGGTAGCCGGCGTCCTCCAGCTTGCGGGCGTGGGCGCTGAGGTTGCCGTCGGTCACGCCCAGGAGGTCCCGGAGGTCGGTGAAGCCCAGGACGCCGTCGGCGGCGAGGGCGCTCACGATGCCCAGGCGCACCCGCTCGTGGATGAGCCGGTCGAGCTCCAGGGCCCCGGCCTGGGGGTGCGCCCCCGCGACGCTTCCCAGGGCCCGGGCTCCCACGGCGCCGTCCTCTCCGGGATCCTCGTCCCGGACGGCCTGGTCCTCAGCCCCCATGCTTCCTCCAGATGATCAGGCCGAAGGCGATCTGAAGCCCGCCGAAGCCCAGCGCCATGAAGAGGTCGCCCAGCTCCGGGGGCGCGAAGAGCGCCACGGCGCCCAGCGCCATGAAGCCCAGGCCCATCAGGGGGACGGCCCGCACGGAGAACGCGCCGCCGATGAGGACGCCGGTGCCGTACAGGAGGAGCCACACGCCGGGCAGGAGCGTCCAGGCCGGGCTCTGGGCCAGCGCCAGCGTCAGGAGCGCGCCCACCAGCAGGGGCGGGCCCACGCCGAGGCCGAACTTCCGGGCGGGGCCCGTGACGAGCGTCTCGCCGGCGGCGGCGGCCTTGGCCCGCATGGAGACCACGGCCACCGCGAAGGCCAGGACGGCCGCCGCCATCCACACCGAGATCCACGCCTGGGGGGTGGCGGCCTGGCCGGCCACCCAGGTGGCGATGAGGGCCACCACGCCCATCACCACGCCCCCTCTGCCGGACACGTGGGTGAAGGAGCCGGAGCGCTCCATGGTCCGGCGGATGTAGCGCAGATCCTCCATGGCCCGGTCGTGCAGGGCCAGGGTCGGTCGGGGCTTGGGGCCGAGCTTGCGGGCGGGCTGGTTCATGACCTCCACGCTAGGGGGATCGCTGTCGTTCGTCAAGAACTCTGCTACACAAAGTCCACTCCCCGCGCGCATCGCCGGACCGGGGTGGGGACGGCCCCTGCGCGGGGCGCGGTGGCGGCGGCGGAGGTGGTGGC
>CAZMTA010000036.1:15674-36390 GCA_964569085.1 uncultured Gemmatimonadaceae bacterium
GAGGGGGCGCGGGCCCCCGGGGCGTCAGGGCGCGAGGACGGTCAGCGCCGACGGTCGGACCTCGACCGCCATCTCCGCTTCGGTCGCCTGCCGGACCTCGCCGTCCATCTCGAAGCGGGGGGGCCGGTCGAAGACGAGGGTGAAGGAGGAGGAGGCCGTCGTCCGGACCCGCTCCGCGTCCACGTGCCGACCCTTCTCCGCCAGGTTGAAGAGGCGCAGGCGGGTCAGCGGGGAGGCGTCCAGGATGTGGCAGGCGTGGAGGAGCCCGTCGTCCGCCGTGGCCTCGGGGGCGATGGGGAAGCCCCCGCCGAAGAACCGGCCGTTGGAGACGGTCAGCATGAGGTGCCGGTCCCGCGGACGATCCCCCGCCCCGCTCCGCACCTCGGCGTGGAAGCCGGGGAAGCGGAAGAGCTGCTGGAGCGCGGTGAGCTTGTAGAGGAGCTCGCCCCGGAGGAACCGGGCGCCGGCGGCGGCGTCGATGACCGCCACGTCGAAGCCGAAGCCCACCAGGTTCAGGAAGTACCGGGGCTCGACCCGCTCCGGCGTGTGCTCGGCGGCGCTCAGCGTCGACACCCGGCCCACGTCCACCCGGCGCCGCCGTCCGGCCACCAGGGCGTCCACGGCGCCTTCGAGGTCGTCCGGCGCCAGCCCCAGGCTCCGCCCGAAGTCGTTCCCGGTCCCGTTGGGGAGGAGGCCCAGCGCCACGTCCTCGCGGCCGGAGGCCACCACCCGGTCCGCCACGTTGCCCCAGGTGCCGTCGCCGCCGGCGGCCACCACCACGTCGGCCCCCGCCTCCAGGGCCCGGTCGGCCAGCTCGGCCTCGTGGCCGGGGCGCTCGGTGAAGACGAGCTCGGCCTCCGGAAGCCGGTCCGCCAGGAGCGCCCGGTAGCGCTCGATCCGCTTGGGCCCCCGCGCCCGGCCCGACGCCGGGTTGAAGATCACATGGACGCGCTCGGGAGCGGTCAGAGCGTCTCCAGGGGCTCGAAGGTCTGCATGCCGGCCCGGTACCACTGCTCGCGGAACGGCCAGCTGTTCACCGCGTCCAGCGTCAGACCCTCGGTCATGGGGTGCTCGTGGAGCGTGAGCGACCCCCGCTCCTCCTCGTGCTCGGAGTGGGGGGCCTCCATGTAGATGTTGGCCTTGAAGCGTCCGTCGTCGTCGGCCATGAAGGCGTTGTAGAGGTTCTTCGACGGCTCGAACTCGTACTCCGTCACCTCGACCTCGAGGATCGGCGTGCCGTTCTCGTGCACGTTGACGCTCATGGAGCCGTCTCCCTCCTCGAAGTCGATGGAGACGTCCTTCATGTAGTGCGGCAGGTGCCAGCGCTCGATGGCGTGCTCCCGGGAGGCCTCGGTGGAGGTGCCGACCACGAACGGGTAGAAGGCCGACTTGGGAAGCGGCTTGCCGGGCTCCACCATGGGCGGCACGACGATGGCCAGGACGATCTCCTCGTAGGAGCCCACCTCGCTCTCCGTGAACTCGAAGGCGTTGATGGCCAGGATGCTCCGCGTGTGCTGCAGCTCCATGGGCTGCAGGTGGGACGGGAGGATCTTCCGCGCGTCGGCGGTGGGCATCTCGAAGAAGGCTCCGATGCAGTTGCGGAACCCGTAGTAGGTGTACTCCATGTCGTTTCCCGTTGTGTGGTCGAACCCGACCGCCTTCGGGGCGACCGGTGGCTGGCTGCTCGCGTCCCGAGCGTCGGCGCTTCGGGTAAGGAAACCCCAGAGCGCCGCGGGCGGAACCTTGAACCTCTTCGCGTTTTCCGGTTAGCGTTCCCGCGTCCCCACCACCATCCCGCTCCACGGAGCCGGGTTCCGGCCACCCCTCCGCGGGCGCACCCAGAACCCTCCGCCGGAGTCCGCGCCGGAGGCGCACGCTTGAAGATACGCGGTCACGTGGCCCTCGCCGTGATCTGCCTCGGCCTGGTCCTCCTGGACCCGGTGCAGCGTCTCGTCATCCATCCGGCCGTCCGGCTCTTCCCGTCCCGGCGGATCGCCATCCAGACCCGCTGGCAGCGGTTCCTGGCCTGGTGGGTCCTGTGGAACGTGACCGCCGTCGGCGGGGCCCACATCGACGATCTTCCGGAGATTCCCGGCGGCCCCGGCGTCCTGGTGCTGATGAACCACCAGTCGGTCCTGGACATCCCCCTGGTGGTGGCGAGCCTCCGGGGAAGCTACCCGCGCATCGTCACCCGGAAGCGCTACCAGCGCTGGATCCCGCTAATCTCGCATATGGTTCGGCTCTATCAATACCCGGTGGTGAACCCCCGGGCAAAGGGTTCCGAGATGCGGCAGGCGCTCAAGGCGATCCGCGAGGCCGCCCGCACCTCGGACGTGCCCCTGGCCATCTTCCCCGAGGGCACCCGCAGCCGGTCCGGCGACCTGGCCGATTTCCGACCCACCGGCCTGGACCTGATCCTGCGGCAGCGGGCGTGGACCGTGTGGGTCCTCGTGGCCGACGGCTTCTGGCAGCGCGCCGAGGTGAAGGACTTCGTGGGCGGCATGGCCGACATCCGGGGGAAGGTGGCGTTGCGGGGCCCCTTCGAGTGGACGGACCCCCACGGCGACACCGGACCCTTCGTGGAGGAGCTGCACGGGGTGATGAGCCAGGAGCTCGACCGCCTGCGGGCGGGGGCCGTCGCGTGACCGCCGCGGCCCGGATCCCCGTCCCGGACCAGGGCGCGACCCTCGCCGACCTGCTGGTCGGCGCCGGCGAGGGCACCATCGCGGCGGTCCTCATGTACGGGTCCCACCTGAACGCGGCCCGGCCGGGGCGCGGGAGCGCGTACGACTTCGTGGTCATCGTGGACGCGTACCGGCCCTTCCACCGGGCGCTGAAGCGCCACGGCGAGATCCACCGGCCCCTGGTGCTCTTCGACGCGGTGTCCTCCGTCCTCCCGCCCCACGTGATCGGCTTCACGCCCGAGAGCGGGGTGGACGGGATGGCCAAGTGCCTGGTCGTCCGCCGGGACCACTTCGAGCGCGCCCTGGGCCCCCGCCCCCGGGACCACTTCCTGGTGGGCCGGATGATCCAGAAGGTGGCCCTGACCTGGAGCGCCGACGAGGAGACCGCCGCCTGGGTCCAGGCGTGCCTGGACCGGGGCCGCATGGGCATCCCGGCGTGGATGGCGCCCTTCGTGGAGGGCGAGTTCGACGCCGACGAGTTCGGCCGGCGGACGCTGGCCGTCTGCTACACGGCCGAGATCCGCCCCGAGGCCGGGGACCGCAGCGACGTCATCTTCGAGGCGCAGCGGGAGCACTTCCGACGCATCCTCCCGCCGGTGTTCGAGGCCCAGGCGAGGGCCGGCCGGCTGGTCGAGGGGTCGGCGCCGGGGCGCTGGCGGTACGCGGAGCAGGCCCGGGTGGGCGAGTCCCTCTACTGGCGGTGGCACTTCCTCCGCTCGAAGCTCCGGAGCACCGCCCGCTGGTTCAAGCACATCCTGACCTTCGACAACTGGCTTCCCTACATCGCCCGGAAGGTCGAGCGGCGGACGGGCCAGACGGTGGAGCTCACCCCGCTGGAGCGGCGGCTGCCGCTGATCTTCCTGTGGCCCCGGGTCTTCCGGGTGCTGGCCAACCGCCCGGACCGGGAGTAGCGCGTGCGCCCCGACCTCGCCGTCCTCCTCTCGATCCTCGGCGCCGCCCTCCTCTCCATGGTGGTCTTCGCCCTCTCCGGGGCGTCCCGGCGCCACGACCCCCACGAGGTGGCCAATCGGGGGTCCTTCATCCTGGGGGACTTCGCCCGGCGATGGTTCTACTGGGTCGTGCACCCGGTGCTGGCGATCTCGCTGGCGCTCAAGCTCCACCCGGTGGTCTACAACCTCCTGGGCGTGGCCTTCGGGATCCTGGGCGGGGTGGCCTTCGCCACCGGCCACGTCGTCCTGGGCGGGTGGGGGGTCCTCCTGGGCGGGATGGCGGACGTGCTCGACGGACGGGTGGCCCGCGCCCGGGGCCTGGCGGACGAGCGGGGGGCCTTCCTGGACTCCACCCTGGACCGCTTCGCGGAGGTGGGGGCGTTCGTGGGGCTCGGCGTGCTCTACGCCGACACGGGCTGGGCCCTGGCGGTGGTCATCACCGCGCTCGGCGGATCCCTCCTGGTCAGCTACGCACGGGCCCGGGGCGAGAGCGTGGGGGTGGTGTGCAAGCTGGGCATCATGCAGCGGGCGGAGCGGATCCTGGCGGTGGGGCTCGGCGGCGTCCTCGACCCGGCCGTCTCCGCGGCCATGGGCCGCCCCGAGGGGAGCCTCCTCCTGGTGGTCCTCTCCGTGGTGGCCGCGGGGACCGTGGGCACGGCGGTCTTCCGCACCGTCTGGATCGCCCGGAGGCTGTAGCCGGGCCGGGACGCGGCGGCGTCTAGGCTGTCATCTTTCCCACCCTCCCCTCGTAGTACGGGCGAAGGGGACCCGAGCGACGGGTCCCGGACTCGCCCGCGGAGGAGGGAAGGACGATGACGAAGGGAGCGACGTTCCTGGCCGGCGCGCTGGCGCTGGCGCTGGCCGCGCCGGTGGCGGCGCAGCGCACCTCGGTGGCGGTGGCCGCCGGCGGCTCCGAGTTCGACCTGTCGGGCACCGGGTGGGCGCCCGTGGTCGCCGTGCGGGTCGACCGGGCGGTCCATCCGCGGCTTCGCGTGGAAGGGGCGGTGGCCGTGGCGCGGCCCGAGCAGCAGTTCGGCGCAACGACCACCCTGGTGACGCCCGAGGTCCAGCTCCAGTGGGCGCCGGGTGCCGTGGGGCTCGGATCCGAGGCGCTGGTGATCCGGCCCTACCTGGGGCTCGGGGCCGGCTGGGCCCACGACTTCCGGCCCGACCGGGAGGACCCGGACGACGTGACCTTCAGCGGCGCGCTGGGCTTCCGACTCCCGGTGGGGCCCGCGGCCCGCTCCGGCCTGGAGGCCGAGCTGCGCGCCCGGTTCCTGGACACCGGCTTCCACGGGTCGGGCGCGGACTTCACGCTGGGGTGGTACTGGGTCCTGTGAGGTAGGCGGGAAGGGGGGCCGGGCCGATGCGGGACGGCACCGGCCCCCCTACCTTGTGCGGCCCGTACTACCCAATCGACTTCCGGTACCGAGCCATGCACCTCAGACGCCCCTTCCCCGCCCTGGGCGGCCCCGCCCTCGCGCTGGCCGCTCTCCTCGCCATCGCCGGCCCCGCGCCGGCCCAGCAGGCCTCCGGACCCACCCTCGACTCGGCCTTCCTGGCGGGATACGGATGGCGGAACCTGGGCCCGGACCGGGGCGGTCGCTCCATCGCCGGGAGCGGCGTCGTGGGCCAGCCCGACATCGCCTACTTCGGGGCCACCGGCGGCGGGCTCTGGAAGACCGAGGACGGAGGCCAGGAGTGGTTCCCCGTCACCGACGGACAGATCACGTCGGCCTCGGTGGGCGCGGTGGCGGTGAGCGAGACCGACCCCGACGTGGTGTTCATCGGCACCGGCGAGACCTGCATCCGGGGCAACATCCTCCCGGGCGACGGGATCTACCGCTCCACCGACGCCGGCGAGACGTGGGAGCACGTGGGCTTCGGCGAGACGCAGGCCATCTCCAAGATCCGCATCCACCCCACGAACCCGGACGTCGTGTGGGCCGCCGTCTTCGGCAAGTACGGGGCGCCCAGCGAGGAGCGGGGCGTCTACAAGAGCACCGACGGGGGCGACACCTGGCGGAAGGTCCTCTACCGGAACGACGAGACCGGCGCCATCGACCTCGTCGTGGACCGCAACGACCCCGACGTGCTCTACGCCGCCCTCTGGGAGGCCTTCCGGACGGAGTACCAGATGTCCTCCGGCGGCCCCGGGAGCGGGATGTTCAAGAGCACGGACGGCGGGGAGACGTGGACCGAGATCACGCGGAACCCCGGCATGCCCGAGGAGGGCGTGGTGGGCCGCATCGGGCTGGCCGTGTCCACCGCCGACTCGGACCGGGTCTACGCCCTCTTCGAGCACGCCGACGGCGGCCTCTTCCGTAGCGACGACGCCGGCGCGAGCTGGGAGCGGGTCAACGACGACCGCCGCATCCGCCAGCGCGCGTTCTACTACACCCACGTCTTCGCCGACCACCAGGATCCCGACGTGGTCTACATGCAGAACACCGACCTCTTCCGGTCCGAGGACGGCGGCGAGACCATGGAGGACATCGGCGGCGGCACCCACGGCGACTTCCACGACCTGTGGATCGACCCCGACGACCCGGCCCACCTGGTGGTGGCCAACGACGGCGGGGGCGCGGTGACGTACGAGACCGGCTCGGGCTGGACGGACCAGGAGTTCTCCACGGCCCAGTGGTACCACGCCGTGACCACCGCCCACGAGCCCTTCCACGTCTGCGGCGCGCAGCAGGACAACAGCACGCTCTGCCTCCCCTCGGACTGGAACGCCGGGCGCTTCGACCCCCGGGACCGCGGCTTCTCCCGGCGCCTCACCGAAGGCTCCATGGGCGACGCGTACCGCGTGGGCGGCGGGGAGCCGGGCTACATCGCGCCGGACCCGAAGGACCTGAACCTCTTCTTCAGCGGCGCCAACAACGGCCGCTACGTGGACCGCTACGACCGCACGCTGGACATGGCGTGGGAGGTGAACCCCTACCCGTGGTTCTACTCCGGCGAGCCGTCCAGCGAGATGGTGGAGCGGTGGCAGTGGACGTTCCCGATCCTCTTCAGCCCGGTGGACTCCACGACCCTCTACGTGTCGTCCCAGCGGCTGTGGGCCAGCACGGACCGGGGCCGGACGTGGGAGCGCCTCTCCGGCGACCTGACCCGCGCCGACCCCCGCACGCTGGGACCGTCCGGCGGCCCCATCACCCGGGACATGAACGGGCCCGAGGCGTACGCCACCATCTTCAGCGTGGCGCCGGGCAAGGTGGACATGGACGTCATCTGGACCGGGTCCGACGACGGCCTGGTGCACGTGACCCGGGACGGGGGCGGGAGCTGGACCGACGTGACGCCGCCGGGGATGCCGGACTTCGGC
Source organism: uncultured Gemmatimonadaceae bacterium (assembly GCA_964569085.1). Taxonomy (GTDB): domain Bacteria; phylum Gemmatimonadota; class Gemmatimonadetes; order Longimicrobiales; family Gaopeijiaceae; genus JAJCZZ01. The sequence goes on from CAZMTA010000036.1 coordinate 22,637, forward strand.
CGGGTGAGCCAGATCGACGCCTCGGCTTTCGACGCCGGCCGGGCCTACGTCAGCGTCCGCCTCCCCCTCCTGGACGACCTGCGGCCCCACATCTTCCGCACCGACGACTACGGCGCCACCTGGACGAAGATCGTCGACGGCATCCCCGACGGCGGCTACGTGAACGCCGTGCGCGAGGACCCCTACCGGGAGGGCCTGCTGTACGCCGCCACCAACAAGGGCGTGTACGTCTCCTACGACGACGGCGCGCGGTGGCAGGACCTGAACCCCAACCTCCCGGTGGTTCCGGTGGCCGACCTGATCGTGGAGGAGAACGAGCTGGTCATCGCCAGCCACGGACGGGGCTTCTGGGTCCTGGACAACGTGGGGCCCCTCCGGCAGCTCGAGGACGGCACCACCGACGAGGAGCTCGTCTTCTTCGAGCCCTCCACGGCGTACCGCTCCTCGGACGGGGTGATGCTGTCGTGGTGGCTGGCCGAGACGCCCGACGAGGCCCGTCTCGAGATCCTGGACGGCTCCGGCGAGGTCGTGCGGGCCCTGGAGCCGGCCGACTCGACGGTGGAGCGGGACCGGTGGTCCGACGACGTCATTCCCGCCGAGGCGGGCATCAACCAGTTCCGCTGGGACCTCCGGACGGAGCCCTGGCCCTCCTTCCCCAACATGATCCTGTGGGGCGTGCGCACCACGGCCCCGACGCTGCCGCCCGGCACCTACACCGCGCGCCTCACCGCCGACGGGGAGGTGGCCGAGACCCGGGTCACCATCGAGCCCCACCCGTGGATCCCCGAGGTGAGCGTGGCCGACATGGAGGAGCAGTACGCCTTCGGGCGCGAGATCTGGGACGAGGTGGCCCGGGCCAACGGCGCGGTGCTCGCCATCCGGAAGATGAAGGCGCAGGTGGAGGCGCGCCTGGAGGAGACCGACGACCACGACGTGGAGGAGGCCGCCCGCCGCCTGGTGGACGCCGCCGCGGAGGTCGAGGAGACGCTCTACCAGGTCCGGAACCGCAGCGGACAGGACCCGCTCAACTTCCCCATCCGCGTGAACAACCGGCTGGCCAACCTGCTCAGCATGGTGGAGCGGGGCGACGGCCCGCCCAACGAGGGCATGCGGGACGTCTTCCGGATCATGAAGGAGCGGCTGGACACCCGCCTGGGGCGTCTGGAGCGGTTGTGGGAGACCGAGCTGCCCGCCCTCAACCGGGCCCTCGAGGAAGAGGGGATGGAGCCGGTGGACCCCTGGGCCGAGGACGTGGCGCCGGTGCCCTGGTGAGGTAACCCCCGCCGCTCCCCCGGCCGTCCTCTCGGCCCCCCGTCCCGCAGACCGCGGGGCGGGGGGCCTTTCTCGACGCCTCCACGTGATCCTTGCCTCGCGGGAGGGCTCGGGTGAGTGATGGACCGTCCCCCCGGACCCGACAGATCAGGAAACCCGGAGCCCGACCGAGGCTCCTCCCCCCTCGTACCGGCTGTCCACCCGGAAGGGACGTCCGTTGACCTCTGCTCAACCAAGGATGTCCTGCCCATGCCTGACGACCCTCGTAACGAAGGGGTGGATCGCCGTGCGTTCCTGAAGCTCGGAACCATGGGTGCGGCGCTGGTCGCATCGGGATGCACCACCACCAGCGCGGACCCGACTCCCGCGCGGCCCGGCCCCCCCGGCCCCGGTGCGGGTGCCGGCGCGGGCCCGGGTGCGGGCCCCGGCGCCGGAGGTGGCCCGCCCCCGCCCGACATCTCGGCCCTGGTCCATCCTCCCGCGGGGCCGGAGACCTGGCTCGAGCCCTGGACGTGGCGCCCGCAGGAGTGGGACGGGCAGCCTCTCGAGCTGAACGTGGTCCGGAACCAGAGCCCAGGCGGGTCCCCCAGCCCGGGCAACCCCGCGCCCTCGCTGTTCAGCTTCAACGGCATGCCCATGGGACCCACGGTCCGGGTGCGGGGGGACGGCAACGTGCGCTTCCGCATCCGCAACATGCTCGGGCTGAACGAGCACGTGACGCCCATCGGTCCGGGGCCCGATCCGCTGGAGATGCCCGTCGACACGGTCCGGCGGATCTGTGACGTGGTGGGGCCCGACGCGATCCCGGGCCCGGGCGGCGGCCTGATCCCCTGCAACACCTTCCTCTATCCGGAGGCCGTGCAGGAGGTGCTGGCGGAGGAGGTGCACCCCGGATGGGCGCTCAAGGGCCACCTGAACGGGCCCGCCCGGACCCACACCACCAACCTCCACACCCACGGCCTCCACGTCCGCCCCGAGCTCAACCCCGACGGCTCGCACTCGGACAACGTGATGCTCCGCATCCTGCCCCGGGCCGACTGGGACGCCCGACGGGCTTCCGGCGATCCCGACCTGGGGGAGCTGGGGCCCCACGAGCACGTGGGCCAGCTCGACTACGACATCCAGCTCCCCATCCCGGGGCCCGACGGCCCCCTGCCCCACCCGCCGGGAACGCACTGGTACCACCCCCACTCCCACGGGGCGACGCACAACCAGGTCGCCAGCGGCATGGCCGGCTTCCTCATCGTCGAAGGCGACGTGGACGAGGCCATCAACCGGAGGATGACCGGCGAGGCCTGGCCGAGCCCCGAGGACAAGACCGGCCCCTGGGACTACCGGGAGCGGCTGGTGCTCCTCCAACGCGTCTTCCTCGGGTCCGTCGATCTAGACGCCGGCCCGCGGCGCCCGAACCTCCGCTTCCCGCCCGCCAACGCGGTCAACGGCGTCATGCCCGCCGCCGTCATGACCCTGCGCCCCGGCGCGGTCGAGCGGTGGCGCGTGCTCAACGGGAGCGTGGACGGCTCGGGGACCAAGCGCGTCATGGTGGTGGAGGGCCAGTACGTCGTGGGGGCCCGCACCCAGATCTTCCGCGTCGACGTGGTCGAGCCCCCCGAGGGCGTCGAGCCCGATCCCGACGCGGAGCTCGAGCGCCGTCTCGTGCCCGTGAGCTACCGGGAGCTGGAGGGGAGGAAGGCCGACCTCGCGCTCCTTTCCTTCGACGGCATCACCCTCGTGGCCGAGGAGAACGGGGAGGTCCGCCACGTCGTGCGCGACCTCTCCCGGCAGAACCCGGGCACGCAGAACCCCATGTACCGGGAGCAGCGGCCGGGCGAGTCCTTCTTCGAGGCGCAGAACGCCGCCGTGGAGGACTGCTACCGGGACGGGAACGCGATCCGGAACGCCTACGTCCGGCCGAACGAGCTCTTCCTCACCAACGGGAACCGGGCGGACGTCTTCTTCCGCGCGCCCCGGGACGCAGCCGGGAAGATCTTCACGATCTTCGCCATGGAGCCCGACATCCACACCGACCACTGGCAGTCCGCCATGCAGACCGGCATCGGCGGGCAGTTCCCCGGCCCCGTGGTCCGACGGGCCCCGGCCCGGGTGGTGCTCGCCTACGTGCACGTCCGGGGAGACCCGGTCGAGGGCGAGGACTTCGACCTCACCCGCATCGCCGACGACCTGCCCCCGGTGCCGCCGCTCTTCCAGCCGGTGCGCCCCGACGAGCTCCGGGTCCCGGCGGCGGAGGCGGCCCGGACGGGCGCCCGGCCCGGGGCGATGCGCACGCGGACCATCGCCTACACCGGCACCGGAAGCACGGACTGGCCCCTGATCTACCCGCCCGAGGGCTTCGCGGCCGCCCACCCGGAGCTGAAGGACCGGATCTGGGCCACCCAGGACGGGGTCGAGCTGCTCTGCCCGCCCCGGACCCGCTCCATGGCCATCAACACCGAGTTCGACCTGTCGGACGGGCGCGAGCCGGAGGCTCCCCGGAAGTTCGGGGACGACGACTCCAAGCGGTCCCGCGTCCTGGTGGACACCGCCGAGGAGTGGGTCCTGTACAACACGTCCATGACGCTGTGGAGCCACACCGACCTCGAGCGCTTCCCCCAGCCGGGCCAGCACGTGCTCCACTTCGTGGGCCATCCCATGACCCGGGGCGAGGGCCAGCGGCGGTTCCACGAGGACCCCGAGTTCAAGATCACCAACAAGGGGAACGACCACCCGTTCCACATCCACATCAACCCCATGTGGGTCCTGCGGATCGAGGTTCCCGACGAGAACGGCGTGCTCCACAACGTCCTGCCCGAGCCGCGCTGGATGGACACCGTGTGGATCCCCCGGGACGGGGGCCGCGTGGTCTTCCGGACGCGCTTCGACGACTATCCCGGCGTGTGGGTGCACCACTGCCACATCCTCCTCCACGAGGACAACGGGATGATGCAGGCGGTGGAGTGCACCGAGGACCCGTCCGTGGTGAACTACCGGACGCGGGAGCGGGTCGCCGACCACGGGATGGACGGACCCGACGTGGACCGCATCTACCCCCGACCCACGCTGGAGCAGATGTACCGGCAGAACTTCAGCTACGTCGACCCGTGCCGGATCGGAGGACACGAGTTCCCGGGCTTCGAGCTCCTCCCGCCGAGGCTGGCCGACTGAGCCGGCGAGGGTGGGCGGGCCTCGTCCTCGTCCTGGCCGCCTCCTCGGCGCCGACCGCAGGGGCGGGACAGGCCCCCGACACCCTGCCCTTCCGGCTGCCGGGCCTCCGGATCTCCGTCCCCAGGATCGCGACGGAGGCGGGGGGTGCCGCCCGCGTGACGGTGCCGCTGGACACGCTGGCGCCGCGGGTGGCCTCCTCCGCGGAGGACGTGCTGCGCGAGACGCCGCTGATCCGGGTGCGCCGCAACGCCCGGGGTCAGGCGCAGCCGTTCCTGCGCGGAGGGGACGACCGCCAGGTGGCGATCCTGGTGGACGGCGTGCCCGTGACCCTGGGCTACGACCACCGAGCCGACCTGTCCGTGCTCCCGCTCTCGGGGGCGCGCTCCCTGGCGCTGACCCGGGGGCCCGCGCCCCTCTCCTTCGGCCCCAACGTGACGCTGGGCGCCGTGGAGCTGGACGTGGGGGGAGCCCTGCGGGGCTCGCCCCCTCCGCCCGGGCCGCGCTTCGCCGCCGTGTTCACCCAGCCGACCGGCGTCCGCGTGGAGGCCGAGGCCGGAGGGCGCTTCGGGCTGGGATCCCGGACGCTGGACGTCCGGGGCGGCGGATCGCTCGTCGACCGGAGCGGGCTGGCGGTGCCGGGGGGCGTGGAGGCTTCGCCCTGGCTCGAGGACCCCGACGGCCTGCGTCTGGCCAGCGACCTCCAGCGGCGCGGCGGGTTCGCGTCGGCGCGGCTCGCCGGCCCCTCGTCCGGCTGGATCGGGGTGACCGCCGTGGCGAGCGGCGGGCACCGGGGCGTGGAGCCCGAGCTCCACGTGGAGGCGCCCCGTCTCTGGCGCTACCCGGACGAGACGGGGCGGATGCTGATCGGGTCCGCCGGCTCGCCCCTGGTGGCCACGCCGCTGGGGGAGCTGTCCGCCACCCTCCACGCCGGGCTGCGCACGTCCGACCTGCTCATCGAGGAGTACCCGTCGGTGGCCTACGAGACGGTGGCCCGGACCGAGCGCTGGGACGACCGGACCGGGACGCTGCGGGGCGTGCTCGAGCTGCGGCCCGCGGGCTCCACCACGGTGCGCCTGGCCGGGACCGCCTCGTCCACGCGGCACCTGGAGTCGGTGGACGCGGGGCCGGAGCAGCGCTATCGCCAGCGTCTCTGGAGCGGGTCCGCGGAGGTGTCGTGGAGCGTGGGGGCCGTGGAGGTGGACCTGGGGGTGGCCCTCGACGCGGCCGACACGCCCGAGAGCGCGGACAAACCGCCCCTGGACCGCCAGGAGGCGTGGGGTGCCCGGGCGGGGCTCGCCTGGGCCGCGGGGCCGGGGCTCCGCCTCCACGCCGCCGCCGCCCGGCGCGCGCGCTTCCCCGCCCTCCGGGAGCTCTACGCGGGCCCGCTGTCCCGCTTCGAGCCCAACCCCGACCTGCGACCGGAGCGGCTCGCCGCCGTGGAGGGGGGCGCCACCTGGACGGGCCGCCGCGGGACGCTCCAGGTGGTGGGCTTCCACCGGGACCTGGCCGACGGGATCGTCCGGGCCACCCTTCCCGGTTCCCGGCCGCCCCGCTTCCAGCGCCAGAACCTCGACCTGGTGCGCTCGTCGGGGCTCGAGCTCCTGCTGGACGGGCGGGTCGGACGGCTCGACCTGCGGGGGGACGCCACGCTCCAGCGGGTCCGGGGGCGGCAGGACGGCGAGCCACGCGACGTCGACTACGCCCCCGCCCGGGCCGGGTCGGTGGCCGTGGGCACGGCGGGGCCCTGGAACGTCCGCGCCGAGGCGGCGGCCCGGTGGGAGTCGGAGCAGACCTGCCGGAGCCCCGGGACGCCCGGGCGCTCCGAGTTCTCCAGCGACCCGTCCCTCGACGTCCAGCTCCGGCGCGGCTTCCGCCTGGCCGGGTCCGGGCTGCCGTCCTTTCTCGAGGGGACGGTGCGCGTGGACAACGTCACCGACGCCGTCGTCCTCGACCAGTGCGGGCTGCCCCGCCCGGGCCGGACCCTCTCCCTCGGATTCCGCCTCCGCTAGCGCGTCAGGGGCTCCGGGGCGGGTCCACGAAGATGTCCACGGGGAGGATCGCCGTGACGCCCACGTTGGGGGCGTCCACGAGCTGCCCGATCCTCAGGTCCACCGCCACCGACGAGATGATGTAGGCCTGCTGGCGGGTGTAGCCGTACGTCTCCGAGATGTGGTCGATCATGCCCATCAGGGCGTTGCGCGCCGCCAGGGAGACGTCCTTGGAGAGGTTCTCCAGCCCGGCCACCCTGGGCGACTCCAGATACGCCATGTCGGGCGGCACCTCCCCCTCCTCCTTGAGGGGGAAGCCGGTGGTGGCCCAGAAGCGCCGCGAGGGGATGTCCAGGAGCGTGGCCGGCCCCTCGTAGTGGGGGCCCCGGGAGAGGTCGGGCCCGTCCCGGACCACCTCGGTGGTGAGCGTCACCGTGGCGTCCATCTCCAGCGCCGTCCCCGAGACCTCGCCGTCCCCCTGGGCGAAGTGGAGGTCGCCGATGCCCAGCCCGCACCCGTCCACGTAGCAGGGGAGGTAGATCGTGGCGCCGGCCTTCAGGTACCGGATGTCCATGTTGCCCCCGTGCTCCCGGGGTGGGATGGTCCGCAGGCAGGCGTCGGCGTGGCTCCCGCCCTCGCCGCACACCGCCTCGGGGGACGCCATGAAGGGACGGACGTCCCAGCCCACGCCCCCCGCCGCGGCCAGCTCGGCCTCCCGCGCCATCATGCGCGCGTGCTCCGCCGGGCCGGGGAGGGTGGTGAGGATGCCGGGGAAGGACGCGTTGGGGATGCGCACGCCCGGAAGGTCGTCGGACTCGGCGTAGTCCCGGTTGAGCCGCCAGAGGACCCGGAAGGGCCCCTCCACCAGGTCCGACACGAAGCCGATGGAGGAGATGGAGGTCTCGGCCCAGGGCCCCGGCGCGATGTCCAGGAGGCGGACCTTCAGCACGTCCCCGGCGCGGGCGCCCTCGATGTGGACCGGGCCGGTGATGGGATGCACGGTGCCGCTCCGGGCGTCGGGCCCCCGGGGGTCGGGACCCGCGTCGGGATCCAGCGCCATGTCGCCGGCGTTGCGGGCATGGAAGACCAGGGTCGCGCCCGGCGCCGCGCGCACCGCCATGGGAATGGCCGGATGGATCCGGTTGAAGCACTCCGGGTCCTCGTTGCAGTTCCTCCCGTCTCCTCCCACGTGGATCACGGGCGGGGTGGGGGCCTGCGCGGCCCCCAGGACCGGGAGGGCCAGGAGCGCGGCCAGCGCGAGGGGCAGGGCGGAGCGGCTACGGTGGGGCATGGCACCTTCCGGGGCGCGGGGGAGAGCAGGCCGGCGAGGGCGGGCTCGGCCCAAGGTGCGGCCACGGAACGTCCCCCGCCATCCGGCCCCGCGACGCCTGCCCCGGAGGACGCCCCCGACGACGAAGGCCCCGCACCGGAAAACCGGTGCGGGGCCTCGTCTTTTCGTCAGCTCCGGGGGTGGGACTCGAACCCACGACCCTCTGATTAACAGTCAGATGCTCTAACCAACTGAGCTACCCCGGAATTGGTGCAGAGAACTCCAAATAAAAGATCGGCGCCGGCGGGTGTCAACCGCTCCACGGCTCAGGAGGCGGCCTCCTCCGGGGCTCTCCGTGGGCCCCCGCGAGCGCCCGGCGACGGGGCCGCGTGGCCTCCCCGCCCCGGCTCCGCCAGGCCGCTCCGTCGGGCCCCGCTCCCCTGCCCGTCCAGGGGGGACCGGGGCGTTTCCGGCGGCCCTTCCATCCGCCTGGCCCGCGCGTCCGCCCGCGCCAGGAGGCTCCAGATGGCGGGGCCGACGTCGTGGGCCCGCTCCCACAGCTCGTCGTGGCGCCGGGCGGCCCGCCGCGCCCCCGCCGGACCGTGGAGGGAGCCCAGGGCGGGCCCCCGGTGGGGGAACGGACGCTCGAACCAGTGGAACCCGAGGAGGGCGGCCGTCGGCCCGTCCTCGCCGGAGAAGACGGTGAAGTCCGGCGACCAGCCGCCCAGGGGCGCGGAGCGCACCTCCAGGATGCCCCGCTCCAGCAGGCCGGCCAGGAGGCGCACGCCGGCGGCCCGCGCGGGGCGGGTGAGGAGGACGCGGGCCTCGGCGTCCAGGTGGAGGGCGTTCAGCTCGGCCACGACCACCCGGAAGCGGCGCACCCGGGCCAGCTCCGCGGCGCCCAGGTCGAGGGTGCTCAGGCGCACGCGGGTCACGGCGGTCCGGATCGTGGTGGCGTCGGCCGTGAGGCGTCCGAAGACGTCGCGGAAGTCCGGACGCACGCGCTCGTCCAGGAGGGCGGCGGGCTCGGGCTCGAGGCCCGGGGGAAGGGCGAGGGGCGACACGGGACCTCCTGGGCCGGCGGAGCGAGGCGACGGACCCCGAGGATCGCCCGGCCCGGGGGGCGGGGCCATGCCGTGACGGGCCGAGACGGGTGTGGGGGGCGCCCGCCGGACGCCCCCCGGGCCGTCACGCGCTCGGCGTCCCGCCGCTCGCCCCCGTGCCGCACTCCTCGAAGGCGTCGCTGAAGAAGGTCGCCACGTCCCCGTCGGGCGTCACGGTGATGTGGTAGCTGAACCGGACGATCAGGTCGTCCCGGCTCCCCTGCGCTCGCATGCGGACGCGGAGCTCGGTCTTGTCGGCCAGCGAGGGGTACCGGAGGTAGACCTGGGAGCTCTGGTTCCCCGAGTAGTGGTACCGGACGCCGGTCGCGGACTCGCCCTTCAGCAGGAAGTTGAGGTGGTAGCCTGCGTGCACGCCGTCGTTCCCGTCCCGGACCAGCCGGAAGGTCTCGTGCTTGTCTCCCGAGACGTGGACCACCTCGCCGCCGCACTTCTGGACGACCAGGGGGAACGGGGTCCAGCCGTTCGAGGTCACGGCCAGGGCCGTGGGGAGCTCGAGGGGGGCGCCCGTGAGGGGCTCGGTGGGCGGCTCGGAGCAGGCCCCGAGGGCCAGGCACGCCAGGAGCGACGCGTGGAGGAGGGGGGTGCGGTACATGTCGGCCTCCGCAGGGTGGGGGGAGGGCCGGTATGGAACCCCCATTAAGCTGCGGGCCGCGCGGGAAGGCAAGGAAAATCCTGCCCTGCCCCCGCCCCCCTACCCTTCCAGGCTCTCCGCCAGGAGGTCCGTCTGGTGCCGCGCGTCCCGGGGCACCTCGTGGCAGCGCCGGCAGCGCGCCTCGTAGCTCTCCGAGCCGCCGACCTGGATGGTCGGGCCCTCGGCCGGCGCGGGCCGGCCGTCGATGAGCCGCTGGTTCCGCGTGGCGAGGTCGCCGCACACCACGCAGATGGCGTGGAGCTTGTCCGCCTTCTCCGCCACGGCCAGCAGCGTCGGCATGGGGCCGAAGGGCTCGCCGCGGAAGTCCATGTCGGTGCCGGCCACCACGACCCGAACCCCCCGGTCCGCCAGGCCGTTGGCCACGCCCACCACGCCGTCGTCCAGGAACTGGGCCTCGTCGATGGCCACGACCTCGGTGTCGGGCCGGATCCGCTCGGCGATCTGCATCGAGGTCGTCACGGGCACGGCCTCGATCTCCGAGCCGTCGTGGGAGCTGATGCGGTAGACGCCGCCGTAGCGGTCGTCGAGGTGGGACTTGAAGACCTGCACCCGCCGGCCCGCGATGAGGGCGCGGCGCACCCGCCGCAGCAGCTCCTCGGACTTCCCGCTGAACATCACCCCGGAGATGACCTCGATCCATCCGTCCTGCCGGCCGTGGTACATCGGTCTACCGGGTCAGGAGGTAGACGAGGCCGGCGGTGGAGGCCACCAGGGAGACCACGCTCCCCCAGAACTGGATCTCGGTCCGCAGGCTCGAGCGTTCCTGGAAGGGCACGTTGATCCAGTCGCCCGACTGGATCCGGAGGTTCAGCGTCTCCGGGTCGGCGGCCGAGGGCTGGAGGTTCACGATCCGCACCTGCCCGTCCCGGATGAGCTGGACCCGGCTCGGGTCCGACGGGATCTGGGCGCCGATGACGGCGAACTCCGGCGTCACGCCCCCTGCCGTGGCCACGGCGTCGGGGATGGTGGCGGTGGGGTCCAGGAAGAACAGCCCGGGATCCGAGACCGCGCCCGTCACGTTGATGCGGAGCTCCACCTCGACGTCCACCACCGGATCGGCGTAGAAGGACGCGTACTCCGCGGCCAGGAGCGCGCGCAGCCCGGTCTCGTCCAGCCCCTGGACCCGGAGGGAGCCCACGAAGGGCAGGAAGACCTCGCCGTTGCGATCCACGATCCGCTCGCCGCCCACCACCTCCACCTCCTCGCCGGCCGCGGTGAAGAGCTGGGTCGTCAGGCGATCGCCGGGCCGGATCCCGTAGCTCTCCTGGGCGGCGGTCGTCGCCGCGGGAGCCAGGGCGACCAGGAGGGCGAGCGCGAGGAGGGCCCTGGATGCCATCGTGCGGCCTCGGAGATGTCACGGGTGGGGGGCGTCCATAGGCGCCGCGGGCGGGGACGGCTAGTTTAGTCGGCCCCGCGCGGGATTGTCCAGGCGACGGCACGGTGCCGCCGCCCGGCGGCCGGGGTCGTGCCCTCCGTCGAGACCGCAGCAAGGTGGACCCAGCATGAAGCGTCGATACGCAGCCGTCGTTGCCCTGCTCCTGTCGGCCCTCGTGGCGGCAGCCGCCGTCCCCCCCCGGGCGAGTCAGGCGGCGCCCCGACTCGTGGTCCTGGTCTCCGTGGACCAGCTCCGCGCGGACCTCCTCGACGAGTACGCGCCGCTCTTCGAGGGCGGCTTCCGGCGGCTCGTGGAGGAGGGGCGCAGCTACCCCGGGGCCAGCCACGCCCATGCGGTCACCCACACCGCGGCCGGCCACGCCACGCTGGGCACCGGCGTGCACCCGGCCCGCTCGGGGATCGTGGCCAACAGCTGGGACCACCGCACCGCCGAGGGATGGCAGGGCGGGATGTACGCCGTGGCCGACCCGGACTCGCCGATCCTCGGCTTCCCCGAGGCCAGCGGCCGCTCCCCCCGGAACCTGCTCCGCGACGGCCTCGCGGACTGGGTGGCCGCCGCGGACCCCGACGCCCGGGTCGTGTCCGTCTCGGGCAAGGACCGGGCGGCCATCACCCTGGCCGCCCGCGCTCGCGGGCACGTCTACTGGTTCCTGCCCGACGCCGGCCGCTTCGTGACCTCGGTGTACTACCGGGACGAGTACCCGGACTGGGTGGAGGACTACAACGAGACCGTGGTGGCGCCCCTCCTGGCCGACACCGTGTGGACGAGCGGGGTGTCTCAGGAGCACCGGATCCTCCTGGCCCGGCCCGACGAGGGCGCGCCGTACGAGGGCGACGGGGTGCACACCACCTTCCCCCACCTGGCCAGCCAGGAGCTCGAGGACCCGACCAGCCTCGGGGCCCTGGCCGCCTGGGCCCTCCGGCAGCCCCGCTCGGACCGGGCGGTGGCGGGCCTGGCCATGCGGGCCGTCGACGAGCTGGAGCTCGGCACGCGAGGTCCGGTGGACTTCCTGGCCGTCTCGTTCTCCTCCACGGACTACATCGGCCACGACTACGGCCCCTTCAGCCAGGAGCAGCTGGACAACCTGAACCGGCTGGACGAGGTCCTGGGAGAGCTCTTCGCCCATCTGGACCGGTCCGTGGGCGAGGGCAACTGGGTCCTCGGGTTCAGCGCCGACCACGGCACCATGAACGTCCCGGAGACCATGTCCGAGCGCGGGCAGGTGGGACGCCGCGTGGTCCAGGGCGAGCGTCTGGCCCTGGCCACCCGCGCCGTGAACGACGCGGTGGCGGCGGCCGGCGGGGACACGACCCGCCTCCCGGTCGAGCTGGCGCGCATCCTCGAGGAGCGCGCCATCGTGGACGAGGCCTACACCCACGAGGAGCTGCTGGTGGGCCCGCCGGCGGATTCGTTCGCCGTGCTCTTCCGGAACTCGTACCATCCCGGGCGGGGACCCGGGTGGTTCTCGCGCTTCGGCGTGGAGGCGCGCTTCGAGTACCACGAGCTCGTCGGCTACCCCACCGGAACGAGCCACGGCTCGCCCTACTGGTACGACCGCTGGGTGCCCTTCGTCCTCATGGGCGCCGGCGTCGAGCCGGGCACCGATCAGGAGGCCGTCTTCACCATCGATATGGCACCGACGCTGGCCCGCCTGGTGGGCCTCGAGCCTCCCGTGGACCTGGACGGACGGGCCGTCCTCCCCTGAATTCCCCGGCTCCCGGGGGCTTTCGGGCCCCCTTCGGCGGAAACAGATTTTTGCAAACCTGCTTTCAATTCGCGACGCTCTTTTCACGCCCTCCGAACTGCGGAAAAGCCCGGCGCCGTGCGATTCTTGACAGGATGCCCCCGGCGGCGTCATATGGAAGTCGAACCGTGGTAAACATCTGTACTCTGAGCGCTCGCCCAGGGTCGGTTGGAGCAGCTTCCCCCCGCCCTTCGGCATCGCTCCGACATCTCGCCCAGGAGAACACGACGACCGTGACCCCCCGTCGAACGGTCCCGACCCACCGCGTGCGGTGACGTCCGTCGCCCCCGAAGGCCGGCCCAAGGGCTGGAGCATCGAGGACGCGGAGCACCTGCTCACGTCGTTGACGGGTGTGGTGTCGGCGCGGCTCGTGACCCGTCCTGGCGGGGAGGTGGAGGAGATCCACGTCCTCACCACCCGGGAGATCGCGCCCAAGCAGACCGTTCGGAACGTCGAGTCGGCCCTGCTGGCCCACCTCGACCTCGAGGTGGACCACCGCAAGATCTCCGTCGCCCAGTCCGATCAGGTCGCCCCGGTGGCCGTGCCGGACGAGCCCATGAAGGCGGCCCCGCAGCGGGGCGGCCGTCGGCTCGTCTTCCACAGCCACGGGGTGGAGACCGAGCGCGGGCGCATGGTGCGCCACCGCGTGACGGTGGGCTGGCGGGACGAGCGCTACACCGGGGAGGCCAGCGCGGCCGACCTCCCACGCAACCGGCTGGAGGCGGTGGCCAAGGCCACGCTGAAGGCGGTCGAGGCCGCCCTCGACGGAAGCCGCGGGGAGGACGCCGAAGAGGACGTCTCCCTCGAGCTGGACGGCGTCCGCTCCGTGGACGCCTTCGAACGACGCTTCATCCTGGTGGCCGTGCACGCCATCTCGGGTCGGGACACGGTCCCGCTCGCGGGCGCCACGGTCGTGGACGAATCGTCCGACCGCGCCACCATCCTGGCCACCCTGCACGCAACGGACCGCTGGGTCCGCGGAAGACTCTAGAACCCCCGGGGCCTTCGGGCCTCATCGAGCTCCCCAAGGAACAAGGAGAACAAGGAGACCCCTCTCGGTCTGCCAGCCACGAGCGAAGCACAGAGCGGTAGAGCGGAGCGCTCAGCGACTTCCACCCCATAGCGGAAACCGGAAGTCGACTCTTC
>CAZMTA010000037.1:0-35735 GCA_964569085.1 uncultured Gemmatimonadaceae bacterium
GGTCCTAGGCGTCGTCGGGACCCGAGGCCCGCGCCGGCGAGCCCCCTCCCGCGCTCACCACGATGGTGGCGTTCAGCATCGTCCCCGGGTGGACCGCGCAGAAGAAGGTCCACGTCCCGGCGATGGCGGGCGCGAACCGGAAGGTGTCCCCGGGGTTCATCGTGCCGCTGTCGAAGGAGGCACCCCCGGGCGGTGTGTCGGTGGAGGTGACGGTGTGGGTGGTGGCGCCCGACACGACGTAGGTGAACTCGATCGTGTCGCCTACCTGGATGTCGGCCCGGAAGTCCGCGTTCTGTCGGCCCTCGACGTCCACGAACGCGTTGTCCACGATCTGCACGGCCATGACCGTCGTGCGCAGGGAGAAGGAGATGGGGCCGCCCGTGGTCCCGGCGGAGCTCGCCTGCACCACGTGGTCCGACGTGGTCCGCCCGCTCGTGACCGTGATCGACGCCCGGCCCTGGGCGTCCGTGGTCGCCGTGGCGGACGAGAGCCGGGCGTCCCCCTGCGTCACGGCCCACGTCACCGTGGCGCCCGCGACGGGATTGCCCCCGCCGTCGGTGAGAGCCACCACGAGGGGGGCGCCGAAGGCCTGCTGCGTCTTCCCGTTCTGGGCGTCGCCGGAGACCAGCGAGAGGCTGGCCTGGGTGGCGGCGGTCACGGTCAGGGTGGCGCTGGCGGAGAAGGCCCCGCTGGTGGCGGTGATGGTCGCCGTGCCCTCGGCCTGCCCCGTGGCCTCTCCGGCGTCGTCCACCGTCGCCACGGCCTCGTCGCTGGAGCTCCAGGTGAAGACGATCCCGGGGATCGGGTCGCCGGCCCCGTCCAGGGCCCGGGCGGTGAAGGTCGTGCTCTGACCGACCTGCACCGAGGCGGTGGCCGGCTCGACCTCGACCGAAGCGACCTCGGGGGGCTCGGTGACCGTGAGGGTCGCGGTGCCGGTGACGCCGTCGCTCTCCGCCGTGATGGTGGCCTCGCCCGCCGCGTGGGCGGTGGCCCGCCCCGCCGCGTCGACGGTGGCCACGGCCTCGTCCGACGAGCTCCACGCCACGGACGCACCTGCCACGGGGTTGTCGTTGGCGTCGACGGCCTCGGCGGCGAAGGCCACGGTGCCGCCCACCTCGACGGTCGCCTCGCCGGGCGTCACGCCCACGCCGACCACGACCTGGCTCACCGTGACCGTGGCGGTGCCGGCGACCCCGCCGGCGGTCGCGGTGATCTGGGTCTGGCCGTTCCCCGCGGCGGTCACCAGACCGGTGGTGGACACGGTGGCGACGGAGCCGTCCCCGGACGTCCAGGAGAAGGCCGTCCCGGACACCGCGTTGCCCTGCGCGTCCCGGGCGACGGCCGAGAGCTGCGTCGTGGCCCCGACGGCCTCGAAGGTGGCGGTGGCGGGCGATACGACCACGGTGGCCACGGTGGGGGTGGGCGTCGGGTCGACAGGGTCGTCTCCCCCGCAGGCCAGGGCGAGGACCAGGGCTCCCAGGGGCACGAGGACGCGAATGGAGCGAGATCGGTCCGTAGCGAGATGGGGTCGCATGGCGCCCTCCGGCGGGAAGTTTAGGCTAGCCAAAATTTCCTTCCCAATATGCCGGGCTCCCTCCTTCTCCGCCAGCGCGACGCCCCCTCATGATCCCGGGAGCGCCCTCCGACCCCTACTCCGCCCGCAACGCCACCACGGGGTCCACGCGCGTGGCCCGCAGGCCCGGCACCAGGGAGGCCCCGGCGGCCACGAGGACGAGGACGACCCCGACCCCCGTCATCACGACCGGATCCCGTGGGGACGTCCGGAACAGCAGAGCGGCGACGTAGGGCGCCGCCACCCAGGCCACGGCCAGGCCCACGACCACCCCGGCGACGGCCAGGCGGGCCCCGCTCCACACCACGCGCCGCAGCAGCTGCCCCTGGCGGGCTCCCAGCGCCGTCCGGATGCCCAGCTCCCGGGTCCGCTCCGCCACCTCGAACGCCAGGAGGCTGTAGAGCCCCACGCTGGCCACGAGGAGAGCCAGCAGCCCCAAGATCATGAACATGCCGGCGCCGAGGCTCCACGAGCGCGCCTGGGGGTCGAGGATCTCCCGGAGGCTCTCGGCGCGGGCGAAGCGGACCCGGGCGTCGAAGTCCCGGAGCAGGCGGGCGGCGACCGCCGCGGCCTCCCCGACCTCGCCTTCGGCCCGGAGGTAGAGCCCGTTGGCCCGCCCCGACACGTCGATCGTCTCCCCGTCCATCTGCCCGAGCGGGAGGTAGTACGCCATGAACGGGTCCTCCTGGAGGCTGCCCCGGACCGCGTCCTCCGCCACCCCGACGACGGTGGTGCACGTCCCGGCGTCGCCACCCACCAGGAGACACTGGCCCAGCGCGTCGCCCTCGGGCCAGACGGCCTCCGCCATGGTGGCGCTGACCACGGCCACCGGCGCGCCCCCGGGGCGGTCCGACTCCTCGACGCCGCGGCCGCGGAGCAGCTCCAGCCCGAGGGTCTCGAAGTACCCGGGGTCCACGCCGAACACGTAGGGGCCGCCGCCGGGGAGCCGGGGAAGGCTGTCCACGCCCTGGACGCGGAGGGTCGTGGCGAGGGCGGACCGGAACGTCACGGAGACGGGCACGGCGGAAGCGATCGCGGGCTCCCGCTCCAGGAGCGTGGCGGCGGAGCGGTAGAGCCCGGTCTGCTCGGCGGACTCGGCCTCCACCCCCAACTCCAGGGTGGCCTGGACCAGGCGGTCCGCGTCGAGGCCCAGGTCCAGATCCCGCACCTCCTGCAGGCTCCGCACGAAGAGGCCGGCGCCCACGAGGAGGACCACGGAGAGCGCGGCCTGGGCCACGGCGAGCCCGCCCCGCAGCCGGGAGCGACGGCCCGAGCTTCCCCGCCGCGCCTCGCCGAGCTCGGCCGACACGTCGGCGCGGGTGCTCTGCACCGCCGGGCCGATGCCGGCCAGCGCGCCGGCCAGGAGGGAGACCGCCGTCGCGAAGGTCAGGACCCGGGCATTCATCCCCCCGTCGGGGAAGTAGACGTCGGGGAGGAGGAGCCCCTGGACGAGGCCGCCGCCCCAGTACGCCAGGGCAAGCGCCACGGCGCCGCCCAGGGCCGCCAGGACCACGGCCTCGGTGGTGTGCTCCAGCACCAGTCGGCGGCGGGACACCCCCAGCGCCATGCGCACCGCCACCTCCCGGCGTCGGCGCACGCCCCGGGCCAGGAGCAGGTTGGCCACGTTGGCGCAGGCGATGAGGAGGACGAGGAGTGAGACCCCCGTGAGCCAACGCACCACCCGGGCCTCCTCCGCGTTGCCGCCGGCCACCGACAGGGGCTTCAGGCCGAGGGAGGAGGCGGTGTAGGGCTCTTCCGCGCCCTCGCTCCGGCCGGCCCGGTGGAGGCGCGTGGCCTCCTGTGCGGCGGCCTCGGCGGTCCGCCCCTCGGCCAGCCGAACCACCGCGTTCATCCAGTACCACTGGCGGTGGGTCTTCCAGATCTCGCCCTCGGTGGCGATGGCCTGTCGGACCTCCATGGGAAGCCAGAGGTCCACCCGGTCCAGGGTCACGCCGGTGAAGCCCTCGGGGAGGACGCCCACCACGGTGTACGAGTCGCCGGAGAGCTCCAGCGTGCGCCCCAGCACGCCGGGGTCACGGCCGAAGCCCCGCTCCCAGTACTCGGCGGAGAGGAGGACGGTGCCCGGCGCGCCGGGGAGGTCCTCCTCGGCGGTGAAGAGCCGCCCCAGGATCGGCCGGACGCCCAGCGTGGTGAAGAAGTCGTGGGTGGCGCTGCGGACCCGGAGGTCCTGGGCGTCCGCGCCGCTCCCCCGGGTGATCTCCTCGCGGTACCCGACCCCGCCGGCGCCCGCGAGCCCCCGATGGGCGCGGAGGTCGGTGAAGTCCGCGAAGGCCAGGGAGGACTGGGAGCCCGTGGGGCGCTCGAGCTGGACGAACCGGAGGTCTCCGGGCCGCTCCAGGTGCTCCGGCGGCTGGAGGAGCAACCGGTCCACCACACCGAACATGGCGGCGTTGGCGCCGATCCCCAGCGCCAGCGTGAGCACCACGGCCGCCGCGAATCCCGGCGAGCGCCGGAGCGTCCTCCCCACCATCGCCAGCCCCTCCCGACCCAGCCCCACGAGCGCCCTCATCCCCGTCATCGTCCGCCTCCTCCGCTCGATCCGCTCCATGCGCGGTCGGTGCCCCGCACCGAACCGCCGCTCCGCTTCCTTCCGGGCGTCCCCGGCCTCCCACCCCTCCTCGATCAGCCGGTCCGCCATCTCGGCGACGTAGTGATCGTACTCCCAGCGCACCGCCTCCCGGTGCCCCGGGCCGCGATGGCCGAGCTGGTAGAGCCGGCGCCGGGGTCCGTCGTCCCGCGAGGGCACGGCCGACTCCTACGCCGGCGCGTCGCCGGACGACAGCCGGGCCACGGCCCGGACGTAGCGCTCCCACCGCCGCGACTCCCGGGCCAGGGCGTCCTCGCCGGCCGGCGAGAGCACGTAGTAGCGGGCGCGGCGCCCCTTCTCCGAGACTCCCCAGCTGCTCTCCACCCACCCCCGCTCGTCCATGCGGCGCAGGGCGTGGTAGAGCGCCCCGTCCTCCACCACCAGCTCGTCGTTGGTGCGCTCCCGGATCCACTCCAGGATGGCGAAGCCGTGCAGCTCCCCCCCGGCGTCGAGGGTCTTGAGGATCAGGAGCTCGAGGGTGCCCTGCACCGGGCTGAGGGAGGACGCCATGGGCGCTCCGAGGCGGACCGGACCGCCCCGACCACGGGGTGGGCCCGACCTGAGGCGTTCAGACTGAAGGATTCAGTCCAATGAACTGCCCTGAGCGCTTCATGTCAAGCAGAGGCCGGAGGGACGGGATCGTCGTCCGGCGCGGGGAGAAGCTCGTCCATGCGGCGGGCGAGGCCGTCGAGGGTCCGGAACGAACGCCCTCGGCGGGCGCCCACCCGGAGCACCGTGCCCCGCCACTCGGGCGTGCCCGGCGCGGCGGTCGGCTCCCGCCACAGGCGGACGATGAAGCTCTGGGTGGTCGGGACCACCGGGTCGGGGGTCATGCCCGACTCGCGGGCGGAGCCCTCGTCTCCAGCCCGCATGCGGCCTCCGGGGACGCGGATGGATCGGATCCGTCGAACGGACCCAGCCTACCCCCCCGGGCGTCTTTCCACCGTCTCCCCCACGTCCGCCCCGCGTCCCGACGCCGGGGGCGTGGGCCTCACTCGGCGGAGGCTTCGGCCTGGCCGTCGCGGAGCCGCTCCAGGCGGTCGGCCACGGCGGTCAGGACGCGCAGCGCCTCCTCCACCGAGTCCTCGACGCCCGGCGGGAGAGCCCGGCGACGGGGAGGGCCGAAGGGCCCCTCGGCCCGGACGCCTCCCAGGATCCGGTCCCGGAGCGCCATCGTCTCCTCCATGGGCTCGATGCCCAGCTCGTCGAGGAGCACCTGACGACACTCGCGGAACTGCCGGAGCGCCGACGGGCGGTCGCCCATGGCCCAGTGGATCTCCATGAGCGCCCGGTGCACGTGCTCCCGCAGGGGGTCGTGGCGGAGGAGGGTGCGCCCCCGGGCCAGGCCCGAGGCGAGATCGCCGCGCCGCCGGTGGTACGCCATGAGGCGCTCGAGGGATGCCAGGAAGGCCATGCGCAGGCGCTCCCGGGGCACGAGGCACCAGTCCTCGTACATGCCGTCCAGGAGGTCGCCCCTGTAGAGGGCCACGGCGCGGTCGAGGCGCTCGGCCTCTTCGCGATCCGGGGCGTGCCGCGCGTTCGCCGAGTCGGCCAGGGAGGCGGTGGCCTCCTCGAACTCCTGGACGTCCACGTGGAGCCCCTCGGCCACGAGGCCCAGGCGATCCCCCACGGCCTGGAGGACCGCGGGGCCCTCGTCCCCGTCGGGCTCCAGGGTGCTCCGGAGACGCCACAGGCTGTTGCGGAGGGCCTTGCGGGCGGCGCTGTCGGAGCGATCGCCCCAGAGCGTGCCGCAGAGGACGTCACGGTGGTGGAGTCGGCCCGGGTCGAGGGCCAGGAAGGTGAGAAGACTGCGGGGACCGTGTCCGGGCATGGGTGGGAGGACGGACGATCCCCGACGGATCTCCAGCCCTCCGAAGAGCCGGATGTGCAGGAGCGACATCGGTGTCCAGGGCGAGACCGAGCGCCCGACTGGAGGCTGGACGCCTCCTACGCAGCCACCAGACGAGTCGGACTCTGGGTCCGTCCCGACTGGGCGAGTCGGTAACCCGACGCGGACGATGGTTCAGGTCCGGGGGGGCCTGGTCGACCGGGGTCGACCTTACCGCTCCAATATTCTCCGTCCCCCGTCCCCACCACAAGGACCACGTGCACGGGGATCCGTCTGGAGTCTCCGCGCGGGAGGCGCTATCACTCAGGAACGCCCCTCCCCCACCCCGACGCCATGTCTCCCACCGACCTCCTCCGCGCCACCTACCGGGGCCTGCGCCGCGCCCTGCGGCTCGTCAGCCGCCCGGTGCGACGGGATCGTGGGCTCAAGGGCGTCGTGATCCAGCCGTACCGCGGATATGGTACGGCCGAGGAGATCTTCCTCATGGGCCGCGTCTTCCTCCAGCCCCGCCTGGGGGCGGGGCTTCCCGCGGGCTCGGTGGTCCGGGAGGTGGCCGGGGTCCTCCGGCGGCTGACGCGGTGGGGCCTGGGCAACACCCCGGTCACCGCGGAGTTCTGCGGCACCCGGGAGCGCTTCGAGACCGACGGCGACGGCTACTTCCGCGTCGTCCTCCGGCCCGAGGGCGAGGTGGACCGGGACGTGTGCTGGCACCACGTCCACCTGGAGGTGACCCGCCACGGCGAGACGGCCACCACCGAGGCCTCGGTCTACATCCCGCCCCCCGCGGCCCGCCTCCTGGTCATCAGCGACATCGACGACACCGTCATGTACACCGGGGTCGCCAACCGGCTCAAGATGCTGTGGCGCCTCTTCGTCCAGAGCGCCGAGAGCCGGGTGGCCTTCCCCGGGGTCGCGGCCCTCTACCGGGGGCTGCACCGGGGGGCCGGCGGGGAGGAGCACAACCCCCTCCTCTACGTCTCCCGGGCGCCGTGGAGCATCTACGAGGTCCTGGAGGCCTTCTTCAGGCTCAAGCGGATCCCGGAAGGACCGGTGCTCTTCCTGCGGGAGTGGGGCCTGACCTTCCAGCGGCCCCTGCCCCGGCGCGCCGAGGCCCACAAGCGCGACCTCATCGACGCCATGCTGGCCCGGTACCACGACCTGCCCGTCCTCCTCATCGGGGACAGCGGGCAGCACGACCCGGAGATCTACGCCGACGTCGTGGCCCGCCACCCCGGCCGCGTGGCCGCGGTGTACATCCGGGACGTGAGCGAGGGAGGCCGCCGGGCCGACGAGATCGCGGAGCTGGCCACCGAGACGGAGCGCTCCGGGACCCCCCTCCTCCTGGCCGACGACACCGTCACCATGGCGCGCCACGCCGTGGAGGCGGGGTTCGTGGCCCGGTCGGTGATGGAGGAGGTGGCGGAGGAGCGGGAGGAGGAGTCGGACGAGGAGGAGCCCGACGAGGAGCGCCTCAGCCCTCCTCGGTGACGACGCGCCGGAAGACCTCCAGCGCCGTCTCGACCTCGCCGGGCTCGAGCCCGACCCACTCCCGCCAGGCGTCGGGCCGCCGGGGTCGTCGCTCCAGGAGCATCTCCATCACCCCCACCACGGTCCGGCGCAGGTCCGGGGACGCCAGGTTCATCCGACGCCACATCCCGGCCAGCACCGAGAGGGAGGCCCGCTCCTGCTCGAAGAGCTTGTCCAGCTCCTCGTCGGTGAAGAAGGGCCCCTCCACCGCGGCCTCGAGGCAGCGGCTGACCACGGCGGCCACGTCGTCGTCCATGTTCCTGCGGATGACCTTCTGGGAGCGGAGCTCCAGGACCTTCCCCAGGAACGTCATGAGCGGGTAGACCGCGTCGGCCAGCCCGTCCAGGGCGACCGTGCGCTGCTCCCGCAGGTGGAGGAAGATCCGGTCGTAATGCTCCTCCTTCGCGCCGACCTTCTCCGACAGCTCGGGGGTGATCCAGTCGTAGCCCACCAGCTCGTCGAAGGAGGCGAGCTCCACGGCCTCGCCGGCCTCCTCGCGGAAGACGCCCCGCGGCGTCACGAACAGGACCGTCCCGCCGGTGGTGGAGACGCGCAGCACGGCGCCCCGCCCCCCGAAGAGCTCCTGCACCCCCGGGGGGTGCTCGTCGACGAGGACCGCGTTGAGGCCCCGCCCCCGGCGGCGGGCGTCGGCGAAGATGTCGCGGAGCTGCTCGTGGAGGAGGACGTCGAGGAGGATCATGGCGGGTGGAGGTACCCGGTCGCGCCTCCTTCGTTGCCCCGGCCCGCGCGCCCGCGCGAGCCGCAGCCCCGGGCGACCCGGACGGGGGGCTACTCCCCTTGGCCCAGCGCCGAGGTCAGGCGCTCGGCCGCCCGCGCCAGGCGATCCATGAGCGCCCCGGCGTCCGCACCGACGCTCCGCTCCCGTCCCATCCGCTCCAGCGCGGCCGCGGGCTCGGCGACGGCCCGGGCCCGGAAGGCCAGCGCCGTCCCCTTGAGCCGGTGGGCCGCCTGCTCCAGGGCCTCCGGGTCCTCGTCGTCCAGCGCCCGGCGCACGTTCCCCACCAGGTTGGCGGCGTCGGCGGCCCAGAGCTTCCCCAGCTCCGCCAGCAGCTCGTCGTCCCCGTCCACGGCGTCGAGCATCTCGTCCCGGGCCGGCGGAGCCGTCCGGGCGTCGTCGTCCGTGGCGGCCCGACCCCGGACGACCCGTTCCGTGACCGCCACCAGGTCCGCTGCCCGGAGGGGCTTGGTCAGGTAGTCGTCCATCCCGGCCTCGAGGCACCGGTCCCGGTCCCCGCTCATGGCGTGGGCCGTGAGGGCGATCACCGGGGTCCGGCGTCCCTCCTCCTCCCGCGCACGGAGCGCACGGGTGGCTTCCAGGCCGTCCATGACCGGCATCTGGACGTCCATGAGGACGAGGTCGAATGCGTCGGTCTCCAGCGCCTCCAGCGCCGCCTCCCCGTCCCCCACCACCGTGACCCGGTGGCCGCGCTTCTCGAGGATGGCCCGGGCCACCGTCTGGTTCACCCGGTTGTCCTCGGCCAGGAGGATGTCCAGCGCCTCCGTGGGCGCGCCCTCCCCCCCGTCGGCGACGGGGGAGCCCACCCCGTCGGGCGCCCCTCCCCCGCCCAGCGCCGTCAGGACGACCCGCAGGAGGTCGTGCTCGCGCACCGGCTTGAGGAGGAAGCTCGTCACGCCCATGCGGCGCGCCTCCGAGACCACGTCGAACCCCCCGGACGAGGAGAGCATGAGAACCATCTCCGACGACGCGCCCCCGTCGTGGAGGGAGTGGATCAGCTCCAGCCCGTCCCGGCCCGGCATGTGGAAGTCGACGAGGACGAGACGGAAGGGACGCCCCGACGCCCGGGCCTCGGCGACGCGGGCGAGGCCCTCGTCCACGCCCTCCGCGAGGGTCGCGTCCACACCCCAGCCGTCGAGGATCTCGGACAGGATCCGTCGGGTGGTGGCGCTGTCGTCCACCACCAGGGCCCGCACCCCCCGGAGCGCCGACGGATCCAGCTCCGACCGCGCCTCCATCCGGGCCCGGGTCAGCGGGAGGCTCACGGTGAAGGTGCTCCCCTCCCCCCGCCGACTCTCCACCTGGATCTCGCCGCCCATGAGGTCGGTGAGGCGCCGGCAGATGGCCAGCCCCAGCCCCGTCCCCCCGAAGCGGCGGGTCGTGGACGCGTCTTCCTGGGAGAAGGACTCGAAGACCGCGTCCAGCCGTTCCGGCGCGATGCCGATCCCGGTGTCGCGGACCGAGACGCGCAGGACCACCGGATCCGCCGAGGGGTCCGACGCCTCCACCGAGACCACCACCTCCCCCGCCTCGGTGAACTTGAGGGCGTTCCCCACGAGGTTCACGAGGATCTGCCGGATGCGGGCCGGATCCCCGGTGAGGGCCTCGGGCACGTCCGGAGCCACGCGCAGCGCCAGCTCGATCCGCTTCTGGCCGGCCCGGTGGGCCAGCGGGCGGAGCATGTCCCCGAAGGCCGGGCGGACCTCGAAGGGGATGGGGTCCAGATCCAGCTTCCCCGCCTCGATGCGGGAGAAGTCCAGGATGTCGTTGATGATCTCGAGGAGCGACTCCGCCGAGAGGCGCACCGACTCCAGGTACTCCCGCTGCTCCTCCCCCAGCTCCGTGTCCAGCACCAGCTCGGTCATGCCGATGACCGCGTTCATGGGCGTGCGGATCTCGTGGCTCATGTTGGCCAGGAACTCGCCCTTGGCCCGGCTGGCCTCCTCCGCGCGCATGCGGGCCTCCTCGAGCTGCTCCTCCCGGGCCATGAGCCGGGTCCGCACCTCTCCCAGCTCCGTCACCTGCATGCGGAGCGCGATCTCGCTGTTCAGGGAGTCGGCGAGGTCGGCGAGCACCGCCAGCTCCTCGTCGGTCCACTTCCGGGGCTCGCTGTCGATGGCGCAGAAGCTTCCCAGGATCGCGCCGTCGGGCGCGCGGATGGGCATGCCGGCGTAGGCGATCACACCCAGGTCCTCGATGGCGGCGTTGTCCTCCACCAGGGGGTGGGCCCGGGCGTCCTCCACGACCAGGGGCTCCTCCCGCTCCACCACGTGGCGGCAGAACGAGTGGGAGAGCGGGGTCTGGCGCTGGCTGCCCCACGGCTCGGGAAGCTGGCCGGCGCAGCTCTTGAAGAACTGCCGACGGGCGTCCACGAAGGACGCCAGGGACACCGGCACCCCCAGGAAGCGGGAGGCCAGCCGGGTGAGGCGGTCGAAGGCCTCTTCCGGAGGCGAGTCCAGGACCGCGGCGCGGGCCAGGGCCGCCAGACGCGCGGCGTCGGAGAGCTCGGTCATGGAGGCGGGGAAGGAGGCGGGAAGGAGCGTTCAACATCCTCACCCGACGCCCCTGGGGCAACGCGCGCGTTCCGGGTCGGGGCCGAGGCCGTCCCCCCGGAAGGCCGGGGGCCGGCGTTGCCGGAGGCCCGTGCAGGGGGCACGTTGCCGCAGCGTCGATCCCGTCCCGCAAGCCGCGAGGTTCCCGCCCGTGCCCACGAGACTCCCCCGCCCCGCCGCCCTCGTCCTCTTCCTGATCCTGGCCCTGCTCCCCGAGCCCGGCCACGCCCAGGACGGCGCCACGCTGACCTTCACCGATCTCATGCGGGTGCGTCAGATCGAGAGCCCCGCCATCTCCCGGGACGGGCGGTGGATCGCGTTCACGGCCGAGCCCGACCGAGGTGACCCCGAGGTGGTGGCCCGGGCGGTGGACGGCGACGCCCGGCGGGTGGTGGAGCTGGCCGACCGCCCCGCCCTCTCCGCCGACGGCCGCTGGGTGGCGGCGCGCACCGTCGCCTCGCTGGAGGCGCGGGAGACCAGCGACACGCCCCCCGCCAACGGGATGGCGCTCCTCTCCCTCGACGACGGGACCACGGAGCGCGTGGAGCGGGTGCGCTCGTTCGCGTTCTCGCCGGACGGCGCATGGCTTGCCTGGCACCACCTGGCGCCGGAGGAGGACGACGAGGACGACGAGGCGGCGGACGAGGGCGGACCGGACCGTCCCGGCGACCCGGGGACCGAGCTGGTCCTCCGGGAGCTGGACGGCGGCCGGGAGATCCGCCTGTCCGACGTGCGGAGCTGGAGCTGGCGGGACGACGGAGGCGCAGTCGCCTACACCGTGGCGGGCGCCGACCCCGCCGGCGACGCGCTGCGCGTCCGGGAGATGGACGACGGGGCGGACGCCACCGTGCACGCCGCCTCCGGGACACGGTACACGGCCCTGACCTGGCAGCCCGAGGGCTCGGCCCTGGCGTTCTTCGCCGGCGCGGACCGGGACGGAGGCGAGGCCGTGCCGGGAGCCGTCCACGTGTGGGACGGCGACCGGGCCCGCCCCGCCGCCGGCGCCGACGACGCGCCCGACGGCTGGATCGTCCCCTCGGACACGGAGCTCGAGTGGAGCGAGGACGGGGAGCACCTCTACCTGGGGTGGCGCCCGCTCCGCCCCGACGAGGCCGACGCGCTGGTGGGCGACGCGACCGACGCCGCCGCCGGGGACGACGAGCCCTTCGACCCCTACGACCCCGAGACCATCCTCGAGGACCGGGGTGTGGACGTCTGGCACTGGCAGGACCTCCGGATCATGCCGCAGCAGAAGGTCCTGTGGGACCGGGAGAAGGACCGGACGTACCGGGCCGTCTGGCACAGGCGCACCGCCCGGGTGGTGGGGCTGGGCGGCCCCGACCTCCCCGACGTGCGGGTGCCGGCCAACGACCGGCGGGCGCTGGCCTCCTCCGACCTCCCGTACCGCCGCGCCTTCACCTGGGCCGGGGGGCGGGCCGACGCCTGGCTCGTGGACCTGGAGAGCGGCGCCCGGACGCCGGTGGCCCGAGGGATCGAGAGCCGTCCCGACCTCTCCCCGGAGGGACGCTACGTCGCGTGGTGGGAGGCCGGGGACTACCACCTCTTCGACGCCGCCACCGGGGACACCCTCAACCTCACCGAGGGGATCGGCGTGCCCATGGCCGACGAGGACCACGACTACCCCAACCCCGCGCCGGGATACGGCGTGGCCGGGTGGCTCGAGGACGACGCCGCGGTGCTCCTCTACGACAAGTACGACATCTGGGTGGCCCCCACCGACGGCGAGGAGCCGTGGCGGCTGACCGACGGGCGGGGTCGCGCCGAGACCCGGGTCTTCCGCATCGTGGACACCGACGACGAGGACGACGCCTTCGAGGACGGGGAGGAGCTCCTCCTCTCCTCCTACCACGACCTCCGCAAGAACCACGGCTTCTACCGGGCCGAGATCGGCGAGCGCGGCGTGACCCGGCTCCTGGAGGAGGAGAAGCGCTTCTCCTTCGTGGCCCGGGCCGAGGACGCGGACCGATACCTCTACACGAGGGAGGACTACGACGAGTTCCCCGACCTCTGGGTGGCCGACACCGACTTCGACGGCGCCCGGGAGGTCACGGACGTGAACCCGGGCCTCACCGACCGCTTCGCCTGGGGCGACGCCGAGCTGGTGGAGTGGGAGAGCGCCGACGGGATCCCCCTCCAGGGCGTGGTGATCAAGCCCGAGGACTACGAGGAGGGCCGCCGCTACCCGGTTCTCGTCTACTACTACCGCTTCTTCAGCCAGCGGCTGCACGAGTTCAACGACCCGTCGGTGAACCACCGCCCGTCCTTCCCGGTCTACGCCTCCGACGGATACGTGGTCTTCCTGCCCGACGTGCGCTTCGAGGTGGGTCGGCCGGGCCTGTCGGCCACCAAGAGCGTGGTGCCCGGGGTGCAGAAGCTGATCGAGCTCGGCATCGCCGACCCGGACCGGGTGGCGCTCCACGGCCACTCCTGGTCGGGCTACCAGACCGCGTTCATGGTCACCCAGACGGACCTCTTCCGCACCGCCATCGCCGGAGCGCCGGTGGCCAACATGACCAGCGCCTACTCCGGGATCCGCCTGGGCTCGGGGCTGGCCCGGCAGTTCCAGTACGAGATGGGGCAGAGCCGGCTCAGCGGGAGCCTCTGGGAGGCCCGGCACGAGTACATCGACAACTCGCCGGTCTTCTTCGCGGACCGCATCGACACGCCCATGCTGATCCTCCACGGGGACGAGGACGACGCCGTGCCGTGGGAGCAGTCCATCGAGCTCTACCTGGCGCTGCGGCGCCTCGACAAGGAGGCCGTCCTCCTCCAGTACCGGGGGGAGCCGCACCACCCCCAGACCTACGCCAACAAGCTGGACTGGGCCATGAAGATGAAGGAGTGGATCGACCACTACCTGAAGGGTGAGCCGGCGCCGGCGTGGATGACCGACGGTCTCCCCTACGCGGGGCGCTGAGGCCGTGGGCGGCGGGCCGCTGGTCACCAACGACGCCGTGGTCCTGGGGCTCCTGGCCCTGATCCTCGGCTTCGTCTTCTGGAGCGAGCAGAGCGAGCACCCCTTCTGGCAACGGTTCTACACCTGGGTGCCGGGGCTCCTGCTCTGCTACTTCCTCCCCTCTCTGCTCAACTCCTTCGGGATCGTGGACCCCGGCGAGTCGAACCTCTACTTCGTGGCGTCCCGGTACCTGCTGCCCGCCACCCTCGTCCTCCTGACGCTCTCGGTGGACCTGCCGGCCATCATGCGCCTGGGGTGGAAGGCCATCGCCATGTTCCTCACCGGGACGGTGGGGATCGTGGTGGGCGGACCGGTGGCCCTCATGGCCGTGGGCGCCTTCAGCCCCGAGACCGTGGGCGGCGGGGGGCCCGACGCCGTGTGGCGGGGCCTGACCACGGTGGCGGGAAGCTGGATCGGAGGCGGGGCGAACCAGACCGCCATGAAGGAGGTCTTCGAGGTGGGGGACGTCCTCTTCAGCCAGATGGTGGCCGTGGACGTGCTGTGGGCCAACCTGTGGATGGCGGTCCTCCTCTTCCTCGCCGGAAGGGCGGCGGCCATCGACGCCCGCACCGGCGCCGACACCTCGGCCATCGAGGCGCTGAAGCGCCGGGTCGAGGCCTTCCACGACGAGCACCAGCGGCCGCTGAACCTCACCGACCTCATGCTCATCGTCGCCGTGGGCTTCGGCGTGACCGGGCTCGCCCACGCCCTGGGTGGCTGGATCGCGGCGTGGATCGCGGCCGAGGCCCCGGGGCTGGCCCGCCTCAGCCTCACCAGCACCTTCTTCTGGATCGTGGTGATCGCCACGACGGTGGGGGTGGGTCTCTCCTTCACCGGGGTGAAGAACCTGGAGGGGGCAGGAGCGTCCCGGCTCGGCTCGGGGATGCTCTACATCCTGGTGGCCACCATCGGCCTGGGGATGGACGTGACCGCCGTGGTGGAGAACCCGGGGCTCTTCGTGGTCGGGGGGATCTGGATCTCCATCCACGCGATCCTGCTCCTGGTGATGGCCAAGCTCCTCAACGTGCCCCTCTTCTACATGGCGGTGGGGAGCCAGGCGAACGTGGGCGGGGCCGCGTCGGCGCCGGTGGTGGCATCGGCCTTCCACCCGTCCCTGGCGCCCACGGGGGTGCTCCTGGCGGTGCTGGGGTACGCGCTCGGCACGTACGCCGCGTGGATCTGCGGGCTGATCATGCAGGCCGTGGCCGCGGGGATGTAGCGGAGGGCGGGGCCCCGGCGGCGGCGTCCCCTGCGAGGAGGCCGCTACGCCGTTCTGGGCGGACGGGCACCATGCCGTGGGGTCGGCTCCGCTCTGCTCGGGGCCGACCGGGTCCCCTCGCAGAGCCTCCCTGCAGGGGACGCCGCCGCCAGGGCCCTCCACCGTGGGGGCGCGGGCCGGGGCGGGGCGCGGGGCTAGAGCTCCACGACCAACCCGTCGGGGCCGGCGTTCACGATGTGGGTGGGGCCGAGGTAGGCTTCCTCACGCCAGGCCGAGTGGATGTGGCCGCAGACCACCAGGCGGGGGGCCTTGTCCTCCACGGCCTCCAGCACGGCCTCGCTTCCCAGGTGACGGCCGTCGGCGACGTCCACGTGCCCCCGGGGCGGGGAGTGGGTCACCAGCACCCCTCCGGTGGGGCACCCGGACAGGAGCTCACGGGCCGAGGCCTCGGAGTGGTCCCAGCTCCAGGAGCCGAAGGGGGTCACGGGAACGCCCCCTCCCAGGCCCCAGAACGAGACTCCGTCGATCTCGGTGCCCGAGCCGTGGAGGACGTGGGCGGCCGGCCAGGCGGAGCACGCCTCCCGGAGCTCATCGGCCGACTCTCCGTTCCCCGGCACCAGCACCGTGGGGATCTCGATCCCGGAGAGCACATCCACGATCTCCCGCAGCCCGCGCCGCTGGATGGCCAGATCGCCGGCGCACACCGCCACGTCGGCGTCGGGGCTCCGGTCCACCAGGTCGGCGGCGCGCTGGAGGTCCCGGTGGAGGTCGCTGAAGAGGAGGAGCTTCATGGGTCCGTCGAGGTGGAGGGGGGCGGGGGCGGCCTCACGCCGAGGGCAGGGAGTCGGTGACCTCGACGCTGTCGGCGGGGCGGCGGGCGGCCAGGGCCGAATCCCGCTGCGCCAGGAACACGTGACTCTGCACGCGCCCGTGCAGGCTGGCCAGGGGCACGGACACCTCGGCGCGGGCCCGCTGCAGCTCGTCGTCGGGAAGGTCCGAGAGGTCCACGAGCCGCCCCTGGAGCTCCTGGCCCAGGGCCTGGAGGCTGTCCAGCTCCGCGGCTCGGCTCCGCGCGTTCTCCAGGAGGGCGAAGGCCACGCCGGTGCTGTCCCGGGCCGAGTCGACCTGGGTGAGGACCCGACGCGTGATCATGCGAGGGCCGGCGGACGAGTCGGCGCCGGAGTCGGCGGGCTCCGAGGGCGCCGGGCGGCGGACGGTCACCCAGGTGGAGTCCATCCGCATCGGGAGCTCGGCCGAGCGCCGCCGCACCTCCCGGCTGGCCTCGCCGGCCAGGCGGTCCAGCTCCCGCAGGTTCCGGGACAGAAGGTCGTCGGCGGCGGAGAAGAAGGCGTCGGGCTCCTCCGCACCGCGAAGCCTGAGGGCGGCCACGGCCTCCGAGATCTCGGCCACCGTCCGGGCCACGCTTGTCTCGAGGGCGTGGAGCGCCGGCGCGGAGTCCGCCAGCATCACCGCGGTCTCGGCGTCCAGCGCCTGCATCTCGGCGCGGAGCCGCTCCCCCTCGACCGCCCAGTCCACGGCGCTGGGATGGGGGCGGATCCGGGCGGTGACCACCGTCAGAGAGTCCACGGCCCGCTGGAGCCGGGCCACCACCGGGGGCGCGTCCACGGGGACCGAGTCCACCCGCGCCGGCCGGGGCATCGAGTCCAGGGCCGAGGCCCGGGCTTCCCGGGTCTGCTCCTGCATCTGGTCCATCTCGCGGTCCGCGCAGCCCGTGGAGAAGGCGAGGGCGAGGAGGAGAAGCGTGGATCGGAAGCGCAGGTCCATGGGGCTCCGCGTGAAGAGACGATCCGGCCCGGGGCCGGCCGAGGGGACGGCCCGGTCCGTCCGGGGCCGTGGCCCCTGGATCCGATCCGCCGGAACCCCACGGCTTGCACGGGTCGTGCCAGCCGGGGGCGGCCAGGGACCGTGGCAGGGCCCTTGCACGAAAAAGAAGGCAGCCGGGCCGGACCCGCCGGCCTCCCGCATCGAGCACGAGGAGACACCCATGAACCGCAACGAGATCGAAGGGAACTGGAAGCAGCTCAAGGGCCGCGCCAAGGAGAAGTGGGGCGAGCTCACCGACGACGACCTGGACTACGTCGAGGGTCGCCGCGACCGCCTGGTGGGCAAGCTCCAGGAGCGCTACGGCAAGACCCAGAAGGAAGCGAACCGCGAGGCGGACGCCTTCTTCGACAGCCTGGCGGGCCAGGAATCCCACGTGTGACGGGGAAGCCCCCATGCACGAAAAGCCCCCGTCGGCCTCGATCGGCCGACGGGGGCTTTCTTCGTGCGGGGGCCGGGGCGGTGCCCCGGAGAGCCGTCAGGCGGGTGGCTCGTCTCCGTCGACGATGCGCCAGCCCGCAGCGGCCGCGCGGCGGGCCACGAGCCTCGTCACGGCGACGGCCGTTCCGCTCATGACCGCCCACGACATGGCCTCGGCCCAGCCCACGTTCCCGGCCACCGGATTCTCGGGTGGCTCGCGGCCGGAGGATCTGCGCCAGAGCTCCTTGACCCCCTGACGCGCGGCGATGCCGGCGAGCACGGCCGTGCCCGCGGCGACCACGGTCCAGACGGTCTCCCGCTCGTCTTCCAGGGAGAACACGTCTCAGCCCCCCCTGCGCAGGCAGCGGCGGACGGGACCCAGGGGGCCCCGCCCGCTCGCGCCGTGCTCAGTGCTTTCGGTGAGCTTCACCTCAGCGGTACTCGTCGTTGCCTTCGTCGTCGATCTCGTTCCCGTCCTGGGGCGGCTCGACGTCGACCGTCGGATGGTCCACGATCACGGTGTCCCGGTCCATGCCGGTCTCGACCTCGGGCCCATCGACGTCATACTCGGGCATGTTGCCTTCCTCGACCTCGACGTCGGGCATCTCGCCGGCCTCGGTCTGGTCGACATCGCAGGCGGCGAGGGGCAGGACGAGCAGGCCGGTACAAAGCGCAAGAATCTTACGAGTACTCATAATGTGTGTCTTCCTGTTAGGTGAAACGACGCGATTCACCCCCAACTAATGCAACGTCCATACCAGGACCCGGCGGAATCGGGCACCTGGGCCGCAGGACCCCCGTGGGGCGTGGCCTCGGGGGGGATCAGGACCCGGTGAGGGCCCGGGCCGGGTCGTGCCGGGTGGCCTTCCAGGCGGGGGCCGCGGCCGCGATTCCCGCCACCCCCAGCATGAGGAGCCCCACCCCCAGGTAGGTGGTGGCGTCCAGGGGCTCCACCCCGAAGAGGAAGCCTTCCAGGAGGCCGGTCCCGAGCGCGGCGGCGGTCGCGCCCACCAGGACCCCCACGAGCGTCAGGCGCAGCCCGTCCACCACCACGTCCCGGGCGACCGACCCGGCCTCGGCCCCCAGGGCGCGCCGCACCGCGATCTCCTGGCCGCGGGTCCCCACGGTGAAGGTCAGCACCCCGTAGATCCCCACGCAGGCCAGCAGGAGGGCGAGCCCGCTGAACACGCCCATGAGGACGGCCGCGAAGCGGGGCGTCGCCGTCTGGGACCGCCACGCGTCCTCCAGGCTGGCCGGGAAGAAGAGGGGCACCTCCGGATCCACCCTCCGGAGCGCCTCGCGCACGCCGGGGAGGACCGGGCCCAGCCCGGCTTCGCTCCGGAACGAGATCTCCTGGGTCCGGGCGGGCAGCTGCCGGATGGAGAAGAAGACGTCGGGGCTGTTGGGCCCCGCCATGGGATCCTGGGTCAGGCTCCGGTACCGGACGTTCTCCACGACCCCGACGATCTCCGCGGCGTTCTCCGGATCCGACGGGGGGCCGACGTAGATCGTTCGGCCCACGGCCCGCGCGGGGTCGGCGAGCTCGGGGAAGACGCGGCGCACCATCACCTCGGTCACCACCGCCACGCCGGCGGCCTCGGGTCCGTCCCGGCCGTCGAAGGTCCGCCCTGCCAGGAGCTCCACGCCCAGCGTCTCGAACCACCCCGGCGACACGCTGTGGCGGTGGTACCGGACGAGCTCCTCCGGGGCCTCGGGCCGGACGATGTAGCTTCCGCTGCTCCGTCCCCGGAAGGGGAAGTCGGACGACGCCGTCACGGCCTCCACCCCGGGAACGGCGCCCACGCGGCGCAGGACCTCGTCGGTGAAGCGGCCGAGCGCCTCGGCGTCCGGGTAGCGCTCGGCGGGCGGCTGCACCCGGAAGACCTGGATGCCCTCGACCCGCACGCCGGGGTCCACGCCGATCTGGGCGCGGAAGCTCCGCGCCAGCAGCCCGGCACCCACGAGGAGGAGGATCGCCAGGGCCACCTGGGTCACGACGAAGGCGCGCTGGGCGCCGCGCCCGCCCGGACCGGCCTGGCCCCTCCCGCCGGAGCGGAGGACGCCGGCCAGGTCGCGGCGCGCGGTGGTCAGGGCCGGGAGGAGGCCCGCCGCCACCCCGACCAGGGCCAGCGCCCCCAGGGTGAAGAGGAACGCCCGTCCGCTGAGCGTCGGCTCGACCCAGGGGGGAAGGACGCCGTCGGGCACGGCGGGGACGAGCGCGCCGACGCCCCACCGGGCCAGGAGGAGGCCCGCCGCCCCGCCGAGGAACGCCAGCACCACGCTCTCGGTCAGGAGCTGCGCGCCCACCCGCCGACCGTCCGCCCCCAGCGCGCGCCGGACCGTGATCTCCCGGGTCCGGCCATGGGCCCGGACCAGAAGCAGGTTCGCCACGTTGGCCGAGGCGATGGCCAGGAGGAGGAGCCCGGCGCCGAAGAGGATCCAGAGGAGGCCGGCGGTCGTCCCCAGGTAGCCGTCCCGGAAGGGCTGCACCTCCGCCCAGCGGTCCTCGTGCTCCTCGGGGTGGGCGGCCTGGAGGTCCCGGGCGATGGCGTCCAGCTCCTCCTGGGCCCGGGACACGTCGGCCCCGGGGACCAGGCGACCCGCCACGGGCAGGTAGCGGGAGCCCCGGGCCTGCCAGGCCCGCTCGCCGTACGTGCCCAGGGGGATCCACGCCTCCACGTCGTCCAGCCCCACGGGCCGGAACGAGGCGGGCATCACGCCCAGGACGGTGTACCGAGCGTCGCCCACGTCCACGGCCCGCCCCACCACGCCCGGATCGGCCGCCCAGCGGCGCTCCCACAGGCGCTGGGAGACCACCAGGTAGGGCGGCCCGTCGGGCGTGTCGGCCTCCTCGGGCGTGAAGGTCCGGCCCAGGAGGGCGTCGCCGCCCATCAGCTCGAAGTACCCGGCGCTCACGGCCTCGACGCCGATGCGCTCGGGGCTGCCACCGCCGGTGAGCGTGAGGGCCGTCCGGTCCACGCCCACCAGGGGCGCGAGGGTGGTGGCGCGCTCCCGCCAGTCGAGGAACTCCGGGATGGAGGCCAGCCGGTAGCCCCGGGTCGCCCCGTCCTGGTGGTAGCCCCGCACGAAGACGAGCTCCTCGGGCTCCGGGAAGGGGAGCGCCCGGAGGACGGCCTCGTCCAGCACGCTGAAGATGGTGGTGTTGCCCGCCACGGCGATCCCCAGGGTGAGCACCGCCACCGCCGTGAAGCCCGGATTCCGCGCGAAGCCCCGCAGGGCGTAGGCCACGTCCCTTCCGATCCTCTCCATGGTCCCCCTCCCGTCCCGTCCACGACCCCGGGCGGCCTCGCGGCGCACCCGCTCCTCGATGGCCCGCCGGTCCCCGAAGCGGGCCTCGGCCTCCCGCCGGGCCGCCTCCGGACTCAGACCCTCCTCCTCCAACTCCCGGGCGCGCAGCTCCAGATGGAGGTCCAGCTCCTCCCGTATCTCCTCCTGGGAGGAGCGGAGCCGGCCCGGAGGCAGCTCCCTGCGGAAGGGCCACCGGCTCATCCCGTCGCGTCCCCCAGCACGGCCCGCACCGCCCCGGAGAACTCCGCCCACCGAGCGGACTCGGCCTCGAGGTGGGCCAGCCCCTCCTGCGTGATCCGGTAGAACTTGGCCCGGCGGTTCGTATCCGTGCGGCCCCACGCCGACTCCAGGAGCCCTCGTCCCTCCAGGCGGTGGAGCGCCGGGTACAGCGCGCCCTCCTCGACGGCCAGCACGCCCTCGCTGGCCTCGCGGAGCGCCTTGCCGATGGCGTAGCCGTGCCGCGGCTCCGCCCGCACGGTGCGGAGGACCAGGAGGTCCAGGGTGCCGGTGAAGAGATCGCTGCCGCTCATGGAGCCTCCGCCCTTCGAGGATACCTCGCTGGTCTAGGGATACGCCGGAGACCCCTAAGAGGTCAAGGGGTAATCTTCCCGCCCAGGTCGAAGCCCAGGGCC
Organism: uncultured Gemmatimonadaceae bacterium; assembly: GCA_964569085.1. Classification (GTDB taxonomy): domain Bacteria; phylum Gemmatimonadota; class Gemmatimonadetes; order Longimicrobiales; family Gaopeijiaceae; genus JAJCZZ01. The sequence continues at coordinate 21,266 of CAZMTA010000037.1, forward strand.
CGCACGCCCTCCAGGACCCCTTCGGCGTAGGGGGCCCGGGCCAGGTGGACCCGAGCCTCCAGGCCCAGTCGCCGCGCCTGGCGGCGGATCTCCGCGCGGAGCGCCTCCGGGGCGTTGCCCACCAGCACCCCGCCCCACCCCGCCAGGAGGGCGTCCCGGTCGTTCCCCGAATCGCCGGCGAAGACCACCCGCTCCGGCGGGATCTCCAGCGCCTCGGCCACGTGGCGCACGGCCCGGTCCTTGGAGCCGCCGTCGGGGAGCACGTCCAGGAGGCCCCGCCCGTCCAAGGCGTCGCGGCTCACCACCAGCCGGGCCCGCACGCCCGCTCCCCGGAGCCCCAGCAGGACCTCCCGCTCCACCCGCTCCCGCTCCTCCCAGGAGAAGACGAAGGAGGCCTTGAACTCCCCCTGGCGGACGGGCTCCTGGGGCTCGAGCCCCGCCACGTCGGCCAGTCCGCCGCGGGCCTGGTCGGCGTCGGCGTCCCCCATGGCCTCCCGCATCCGCGCCTCGAAGGCGGGATCGGCGGCCCAGCCCCCCTCCTCCTTGAGGTACACGGTGGTCCCGACGTCGCACGCCAGGAAGTCGGGCTCGGGAAGGCCCGTGGCCTCGACCCCCTCCAGCGCCAGCTCCAGATGCCGCCCGGTCACGTACGCCAGCCTCCATCCCGGGCGGGCGGAGGAGACCGCCTCGTGGAACGCGGAGACGGCGCGCAGGCTGCGCTCCGTGTCGTCCAGGGGGATGAGCGTCCCGTCCAGGTCGCAGGCGAGGAGATGGCACATGGGTTGCGGGGCCTCCGACGGGCACGGATGGACGTTTCCCTATTATAGAACAGGTTCGGAGGACCGGACCCACACGACGCCCGAGGACGAGGCTCCCCCCGCATGAGCGAACGACCGGACCCCGACGCGCCCCCGGCCCGACACGCCGGTCCGTCGGTCCCGGCGGCGGCCCACGGCGAGCTCGTCATCTTCGGCGAGGTCCTCTTCGACCGCTACGAGGACGGCACGAGCATCCTCGGCGGGGCCCCCTTCAACGTGGCCTGGCACCTGTGCGGGTTCGGACGCTCCCCCCTGGTCCTCAGCGCCGTGGGCGACGACCCCGAGGGCGAGGTCGTCCTGGACCGGATGGAGGGGTGGGGTCTCTCCCCCACGGGGCTTCTCACCGACCCCGACCATCCCACCGGCCGGGTGGAGGTCCGCACCGAGGACGGCGAGCCCCGGTACGACATCGTCCCCGACCAGGCGTGGGACCACATGGACCCCGAGGAGGCGGTGTCCCGCCTTCCGTCCAGCGGCGTGGGGCTGCTGTACCACGGCACCCTGGCCCTCCGGAGCGAGGCCTCCCGCGCGGCCCTCCGGCGGGTGCGGGACGAGCTCGACGCCCCGGTCTTCGTGGACCTCAACCTCCGCGATCCCTGGTGGACCGACGAGGTCGTGGCCGACGTCCTGGACGGCGCCGACCACGCCAAGCTGAACGAGGACGAGCTCCGGGCCCTCGTCGCCGACGGGGACGAGGAGGCGGAGCTGGTGGAGGCCGCCCGCCGTCTCCTGGACCGCCACGATCTCCGGGAGGTCGTGGTGACCCGCGGCCCCCGGGGCGCCTGCCTCGTGCAGGCGGGGGGCGGCGTGGTGGAGGTGGACGCGCCGGCAGTGGAGGACCTGGTGGACACCGTGGGGGCCGGCGACGCCTTCAGCGCCGTGTACTGCCTGGGCCTCGTCTCGGGATGGCGCCCCGAGACCACGCTCGAGCGGGCCGTGGAGCTGGCCGCCGACGTGTGCCGCCTCCAGGGCGCCACCGTCACCGACCTCTCGGTCTACGAACGGCACCTGAGGCGGTGGGCCGAGCTCCCGGTGCGGACCGCGCCCGGAGGACGCGACCGGGGCCTCTGGATCCTCTCCATCTCCGTCCACGGCCTGGTCCGGGGCGAGGACATCGAGCTCGGACGGGACGCCGACACCGGCGGCCAGGTCTCCTACGTGGTGGACCAGGCCCGGGCGCTGGGCGCCCACCCGGCGGTGGAGCGCGTGGACGTGGTCACCCGGCTGGTGGAGGACCGGAACGTGGACGACTCCTACGCCGAGCCCCGGGAGGAGCTGGCCCCCGGCGTGGGCATCCAGCGCTTCCCCTTCGGACCCCGTCGCTACCTGCGCAAGGAGTCGCTCTGGCCGTACCTCGACAGCCTCCTGGACGAGATCGTCCACTGGCTCCGCGGCCAGGACGGGCTGCCCGACGCGGTCCACGGCCACTACGCCGACGCCGGCTACGTGGGCGCCCAGGTCGCCAAGCTCCTGGGGGTCCCCTTCGTCTTCACGGGCCACTCCCTGGGCCGGGTGAAGGAGGCGCGCCTCCTGGCCAAGGGCCGGACCCCGGAGGAGCTCGAGGAGCGCTACAACATCGCCCGGCGCATCGAGGCGGAGGAGCAGGCGCTGGAAGCGGCGGACCTGGTCGTCACCAGCACCTCCCACGAGGTGGAGGACCAGTACGAGGACTACGACCACTACCTCCCCGGGCGGATGGAGATCATCCCGCCGGGGGTGGACCTGACGCGGTTCTCGCCTCCGTCACGCTTCTGGACCGAGCCCCGCATCGCGGGGGAGCTGGCGCGCTTCCTCGAGGACCCGGACAAGCCCCTCGTCCTGGCCCTGGCCCGCCCCGACGAGCGGAAGAACTTCCCCGGCCTCATCCAGGCCTACGCCGAGACCCCCGGGCTGCGCGAGGCGGCCAACCTCGTCCTCCTGGCGGGGAACCGGGACGACATCGCCGACATGCCCTCGGGGCAGCGCCGCGTGCTCCGCCGGATCCTGGGCGACATCGACCGCTACGACCTCTACGGGTCGGTGGCCTACCCCAAGCACCACGACGCCGACGACGTCACCGACCTCTACCGGCTGGCCGCCCACACCCGCGGGGTCTTCGTGAACCCCGCCCTCACCGAGCCCTTCGGGCTGACGCTCATCGAGGCGGCGGCGGTGGGGCTCCCGGTGGTCGCCACCAACGACGGCGGTCCCCGGGACATCCTCGCCGCGTGCAAGCACGGCGTGCTGGTGGATCCGCTGGACCCCGAGGAGATGGGCGAGGCCATCCTCGCCACCGTGACCTCCCCGAAGGACTGGGCGCGGCGGTCCAAGAGCGCCGTGGCCCGGGTGCACGAGCGCTTCTCCTGGCCCAGCCACGCCAAGCGCTACGTGAACGCCCTCGAGGAGGTGCTGGCCGGCGAGCGGCCCCAGCCCGTGCACCGGCGCCCCTCGCGGCTCCCCCACATGGACCGGATCCTCGTCTGCGACGTGGACGACACCCTCACCGGGGACATGGACGCCCTGGCGGGCCTGGTGGACCGGCTGCACCCGGTGCGGGACCGGGTCGGCTTCGCCATCGCCACGGGGCGCACGCTGGAGCAGGCGTGGGGCCTCCTGGAGGAGCTCGGTGTCTGGATCCCGGACATCCTGGTCACGGCCTCGGGCACCGAGCTGCACTACGGGGAGCGGCTGAACCCGGACCGCTCGTGGGAACGGCAGATCCGGCACCGCTGGGATCCCGACGGAGTGCGCGCCGCCCTCGACGACACCCCCGGGCTGGAGCGGGCCCCGGAGCGGGACCAGACGGACTACCGGCTGCGGTGGCTCTGGGATCCGGACGAGGCGCCCTCCGCCGACGAGCTGCGCACCCTCCTCCGGCGGGCGGGCCTCCAGGCCAACGTCCTGGTCGACCACTCCCGCCACATCGACGTGACGCCGGGGCGGGCGAGCCCCGGGCTGGCCATCCGCTTCCTCGCCTTCAAGTGGAACCTTCCCCCGGAGCGGCTGCTGGTGGCCGGGGACTCGGGCAACGACGCCGACATGCTCTCGGGGGAGACGCTGGGGGTCGTGGTGGGGAACCACACGCCCGAGCTGGCCGATCTGGAGGGGCGCCCCCGGGTCTTCTTCGCCGAGGCGCACCACGCCGCGGGCGTCCTGGAGGGCATCGAGCACTACGACTTCTTCGGGGAGGTCCGGCCCGACGGCCCCTCCGAGGGGTGAGCCCGGGCCCGGGCCGCACCCCGCTACACCGACGGCCGGATCCCCGGGGGATCCGGCCGTCGGCTCGCTGCGCCCGGTCCGAGCGGGTCAGCGGGGCGTGGCCGCGGATGCGGCCCGCGCCCCGGTGACCGTCAGCTCTGGGAGATGGGCTCGAGGATCGCGATGAGCCGCCGGCCCTCGATGTTCCTGGAGCGGTGCTCCACGCGGGCGATGTCCTCGGTGGCCTCGAGCATCTTGTCGAGCTGCGCATGGCCGACCTCGGGTCGGCGGAGCTCACGGCCCCGGAAGCGGAGCACCACGCGGACCACGTTCCCTTCACCCAGGAAGCGGCGGGCCCGCTTCAGCTTGGTGTTGAAGTCGTGGTCGTCGGTCCGGGGTCGCAGCTGGACCTCCTTGACCTCGGTCTGGTGCTGGTTCTTCTTGGCCTCGCGAGCCTTCTTCTGCTGCTCGTACCGGTACTTCCCCCAGTCCATGATCTTGACCACCGGCGGACGGGCCTGAGGGGCCACCTCCACGAGGTCGAGCTGCTTCTCCTCGGCCGTCTCGCGGGCCTTGGAGAGGGAGACGACGCCTACCTGCTCACCTTCGTCGTCGATCAGGCGGACGGGGCTGATGCGGATCTGGTCATTGACCCGCGGATCGGAGACTGAAATCGGAGAACCTCCTGTTTCGAGGGCGTAGCGGCCGGCTTTCCGGGCCGGCGCAACGGGAATCGTACCATAGACCCACACCGGGTCCGGGGGGAAGTTCCGCCGGGCGTCCGTGACCGGAGCGTGCCGGTATGGACATGCAAGAACTCAGCCGGACCGGCCGTCCCGACGGATGGGGCCCCGGGCCTCGCCGGACCGGACGCGCCGCCCCGCCCCGTCAGCTCGTCTCGAAGACCGCGTTGTCCAGGCGCTCCAGGTAGGAGAGGGCCCGGTTGGCGTCGTAGACGTTGCAGGAGTGGTAGCGGTAGTCGCCCGACTGGAGCTGGGTGCTCCCCTGCGCGTCGTTGAGGCCCCCGACCAGCATGCCGCGGATGGTGGGCGAGTACCACGACACCGTGCCCAGCTGGCCCGCGAGCACGATCCCCTCCCAGTAGAAGTTCCACCCCGGGGTCAGCGTCCCGGTGACCACCAGGACCCCCCGTCCCTGCCAGAAGTGGGCGGTCTGGTCGCCGGTGAACCGGACCAGGGGGAAGGAGTCCGCCGGGAGGGTGGCGTAGTTGGGCAGCGCGTCCTGGTACTCGAAGGGGAAATCGGGGTCGGTCAGGATGTCCCAGCGGATGTCCAGCGTGTCGTAGACGTCGGCGAAGTCCACGTAGGAGGTGACGGTGGCGGGATTCCCGAGGATGGTCCCCGAGCCCGCGGTGGAGGCGGCGCCGCTGGTGGCCACGCCCGGCACGCCCGCCGTGCCCCCGGCGGCGCAGGTGTCGGCGGTGGCCAGGTCCGCCCCGTTCACCGCGGCGGCTCCCCCGAAGTAGGAGCTCCGCACGGAGAGGGAACCCTCGGTCATCACGACGGCCCCCACGTGGGGGATGGGGGACATGCGGTGCCACGCGTAGGTGCTCACCACGCGGGAAGCCGGGTCCGCGGCGAGCCGCACGTCCGCCACCTCGCCCTCGGCCCGCACGTAGTAGAGGTGGTTGAGGCTGTCCTGCTCCAGGACCTTCCGGGTGGTGACGGTGACGACGCCGTCGCCGATGGCGTACTCGACCGAATCGGCGATCGAGCCGACCTGCTCCCCCAGGAACCGCTCCAGGCCGGCCCGGGCCACCACCAGGGCCTTCTCCCCGTCCCGGCTGGACTGGGCCATGGCGAACTCGGCGCTGACGATCTGGTAGCCCGCGGTGGCGGCCATGGCGATGGTGAAGAGGAAGAGGACCACGAAGCCCAGGACGAAGCCCTCCCGCCCCCGGCCGTCGACCGGCCGCCCCTCCCCCACGGGCCCCGGGCCGGTCACGGCGCGTTCCGGAGGGGAAGGTCCACGCTCCAGCCGAAGACGATGTCCTCGGTCCCCCCCGCCCCCGGGGTGCGCCGGGCCCGGGCGACGACCCGGACCGCGTCGATGGAGTCCAGGGTGACCCCGGAGACGCTGGCGGTGAAGCCGGGGCGGGTGGAGCGCCGGTAGGAGAAGGCCGCCGTCGTGTCGAGTCCGGACGCGAACTCCACCAGGGTGTCCCCCGGGGTGCCGCGGTAGAACCCGACGGTGCCGGGCTCCAGCCCCGACTCCCGGAAGGCGAAGGCGAGCTCCCGGAAGATCATGAGGAGCGCGCCGTCGGCCGGCTGGCCCCCGTACTGGGCCGGGATCCGCCGGAGCCGGAGGAAGTCGTCGTAGATCCCGGTCGTGTCCGCTCCGTTGTCCGCGCAGTCGTCCGCCGCGTCGCGGGTCCCCCCGTCCAGCCCGCCCCGCCAGGACTCCCGGTAGTAGCTCCAGCTTCCGGTGGCCGCGTCGTGGACCGCGAATCCGGCCACGTCGTCGGTGTCCAGGGCGCTCTCGCCCCCGTCCAGGTAGACGTACGTGCTCCCGCCCCGGGAGGCGCACACCACGGCGACGGCCATGGCGGTGCGCACGACCATGGAGTCGGCCCGGGCGACCGTGATCCCGCCCCCGGCGGCCGACCGGAGCTCCTGGGCCACGAGGGCGGTGGTGGAGCGCGCCACGTCCTGGGTGGAGGCCCGGGCGAGCTGAAGCGCGTAGTACCGGTTCTGCACCAGGAACGTGGTGCTCACCAGGATCACCACCACGGAGGAGATGGTGAGGGCCACGATGGCCTCCACCAGGGTGAATCCCGCCCGCCCCCCCGGGCCGCGGGCTACCAGCTCGCCGCCGCGTACGAGGTGGCGGTGTAGCTCGGCCCTCCGCCGGAGGCCAGCGGCACCATCGTCACCTGGACCTCCGCCAGGATGGCGGTGACCCGGGACACGGTCGTCGTCCGCCGATACCCCGATCCGACCACGGTCATGGTGTCCACCCACGTGCCCGCCGTCAGGGAATCGAAGGGGAGCGTCTCCAGCGAGTCCAGACGGGCGTGGACCTGCACCACGATCTCCGAGCTCCGGGCGGAGTAGCGCATCTGCGTCGTCAGGGCCCCGCTGCTCTGGACCACCATGAGCACCCCCAGCGCGAAGATCAGCAGGGCGCCGATGACCTCGATGAGGGTGAAGCCGGAAGCGGGGGCTGCGCGACATGGGAGGGATCCTGCGCTCAAATCTCTTCGACCTTGGACGCGCCCAGGGCGTTGAACGACACCAGGTACTCGACGGTCCCCGACGTGAACGTGGCGTCCCCGAGCCCACGGGTCCGCCCTCCGGTGTCCAGGTCGGCGACCCCACGGGAGCTGAACACCAGGGAGTCGCCGCGCTGGGAGAGGGCGATCGCGCTCAGGGGGATGTCCCCGTTCACTCCGAAGCGCCGCCGGACGAGCTCCGTCCCCGAGTCCTGCAACGTCACGGAGTACCACCGCGAGGCCTCGTAGAAGCGGATGACCACCGGTTGCCTGGCCCGAAGGGCGTTGGTCCGGGCCAGCGTCAGGTCCCTCGCGAAGACCTGGGCGGCGCGCTGCGCCGAGGTGCGCTGAAGGTATCCGCTGAACGTCACCGCCGCGACGGCGAGCCCGAGGGACGCCAGCACGAGGACGATGGTGAGCTCGACCAGGCTGAATCCGCCTCCCCCCCAGGGACGGGGCCTGATGCATCTTGTGGGCGCGGACGTCGGACGGTCTCCGGGGGAGGTGCGCGTTGGTTGATGATCACAAGATCCAACGTGGAGCGCCGTCCATCAACCGTCCCGTCGGCGAAGCCCCGGTACCCCCGCCCCGGGAGCGCCCCTTACCTTACCGGGGTCCGTCGGGTCCTCCCGGGCGCCCGGACCCCCGTCCACCTCCAGGAGAGCGCGTGCCAGCCACGGTTCGACGGACCCTCCCCGCGGTCTTCTTGGCCCTCGCCCTGTTCGTCCCCGAGTCCGGCGGGGCCCAGGAGGCCGACCTCCCCGCCACCCCGGCGGCCCGGGCCTTCGTCGACGCCGGCGCCCGTCTGTCCACCCTCCGCTCCAGCCGGGTCGTCCTCCTGGGCGGCTCGCTGGGGTTCGACCTGGGGGCCGGCCCCCGCTTCGGGGTGGGGGGCTGGCTCCTCACCGATCCGGTGGACCTGGATCCGAGCCGGCCGGCGTCGGGGCTCCGCCTCCGGGTGGCCTACGGGGGCGTCCTCTCCGAGTGGCCCGTCACCACGGCCGGCCCCCTGGCCGCCTCCGCCCAGATCCTCCTCGGCGCGGGGAACGCCAAGCTCGAGCTCCCCGCCGTGGGCGCGGAGATCGCCGCCGACAACTTCGCGGTCCTGGAGCCGGGGCTCTCCCTGGATCTCCGTCTGACCCCGTGGCTCGGCCTCTCCGGAGGCGTCGCCTGGCGGTGGGCCTGGGGGGTCGAGGACCTGCCGGGCCTGGGCCGCGAGGACCTCCGGGGAGCCTCGGGCACCCTCGGCCTCCGCCTGGGTCCGGCCTGAAGTATATCCGCCATAGGGCGCCGACAATCGACGAGTCTTTTACTTGACTTGATGGACTATCGGGGGATCTTTGGATCATTGACGTATCTTACCCCGACACTGTCCCGGGCCTTGCCCGACAAAGGAGTACAGCCGTGGCCGACATCGACCCGAAGGTGATGGAGGCGGTCGAGAAGGAGCTCAAGAAGAACCCGGACGCGTCCGTGGACGAGCTCCTCGAAGTGGCGAAGAAGGTGAACAAGTCCGTCACCAAGCTCACCAAGCGCCAGTTCCACGCCCGCTATCCCCTCCAGGTGAAGCGCAGGCTCAACCCGCCCAAGCGCACCGACAAGCGGAAGCGCACCACCCGTCGCCGGAAGAAGTCCGGGACCGGGGAGTCGAAGGAGCAGGTGCGGGAGATCCTCCTGCGCTTCGCGTCGGACCTGGCCGCCGCCGAGGAGCGGAAGGCCGTGGTCCGCGTGGTGGCCAGCGTCGACACCTACGTCGAGGAGATCCTGAAGGCCGCCGGCTGATCTCCGGCTCCCGCGGACCCGGGGGTCCGCGGAACGACGACGGGCCGGGGGGCGGATCGCCCCCCGGCCCGTCTTTTCGTGTTCCCCGACCTCCGGGGTCCTAGCGGTCGACCATCCGGTCCGAGATCACCGACAGCTCCCGGATCACCACCGACGCGGCGGCGAGCCCGGCGGCCTGCTCGTCCCGCAGCTCGTCCATGACGGCCTCGAAGCGCTCCACCTCCCGCTGGCTCTCCGCCAGGAGCTCCCGGGCCGCCTCCTCCACGCTCTGGCCCGGATCGCTGCGCTCCAGGATGGCGAGCACGAGGCGGCGGTGGGCCCGGGACAGGTCGTCGGCCAGGAGCTGGGCCGAGCGCTGCTCCCAGTGGTCGTCCCCGGCGGCCTGGAAGGCGGCCCGGCGCAGCCACGGCACCTCGAACGCCTTGGACACGAAGTAGTACCCCTGGGCGGCCCGTCCGTCGTCCACGTCGGCCTCCCGGGCGATGCTCACGATGTCCAGGAGCTGATCCAGGAAGCGCAGGCTGATGAGACGCCGGGAGAAGGTCTCGTCCGCTCCGAGCCCCTCGAGCTCCCGGACCCGGGATTCGAAGAGCGCCCGCTCCTCTCCCGAGACCAGCTCGGAGAACTCGGTGCGCAGCCGCTCGAGGCTGTCCTGGCTCTCGCCGACCAGCTTCCCCGGCGCGACCTCCCGGTCCACGTTCTGGAGGACCCACCGCGTGGTGCGCTCCAGGACCCGGGCCAGCCCCAGGAGCCAGCGGTACGCCACCCGGGCGCGGATCGTCTCCTGCTGGCGCCCCATCTCGGCCTTCAGGGCCCGGTGCCCCGAGAGGCGGGAGGCCACCAGCCAGGCCCGCACCACGTCCTCGGCGGGGCGTCCCGTGTCCCGCATCACCCGCGTGACGAAGGTGGCGCCCATGAGGTCCACCAGGTCGTTGGTGATCTGGCCGACGATGATCTCCCGCCGCAGCCGGTGGCCCCGGAGCCGCTCCTTGCCCGCCGCCCGGATCGCCTTCGCCGGGAAGTAGTCCAGGAGGTACTGCTCGGCGACCGGGTCGTCCGGGAGGCTGCCCCGGAGGAGCCGCCCCTTCAGCGCGAGCTTGGCGTAGGCCAGGAGGACGCAGAGCTCGGGGCGCACCAGCGCCTGGTCCCGCTCCCGCCGCTCCACCAGGACGTCCAGCGTGGGGAGGTCCTCGGAGGTCCGGTCCAGCTCGCCGCTCTTCTCCAGGGTGAACATCAGGTCCCGGAAGTCGTCGCCGGAATCCCGCACCCGGAGCTCGTCCAGGGAGACGGCCAGGCTCTGGGAGCGGTTGTTCTCCAGGACCAGCTCGGCCACCGACTCGGTGAGGTCCTCCAGGAGCTCGTTGCGCTCGGGCTCGGATAGATCGCCGGACTCGACCACCGGGCTCAGGAGGATCTTGAGGTTCACCTCGTGGTCCGACATGTCCACGCCGCCCGAGTTGTCCAGGGCGTCGGTGTTGATGCGCCCGCCCCGGAGGGCGTACTCGATGCGGGCCCGCTGGGTGAAGCCCAGGTTCCCGCCCTCGCCCACCACCTCGCAGCGCAGCCCGGAGACGTCGATGCGGACGGCGTCGTTGGCGGGGTCGCCGGCGTCGGTGTGGGTCTCCGAGTCGGACTTCACGTACGTCCCGATGCCGCCGTTCCACAGGAGCTCCACCGGGGCGCCCAGGACGGCGCGGATGAGCGTCTCGCCGCTCATGACCTCCGGGGCCTCGGGCCCGAGGCCCAGCGCCGCGCGCGCCTCGGGGGTGAGCTCGACCTCCTTGCTGCCCCGGGGCACGATCATGCCGCCCTCGGAGAGCACCGACCGGTCGTAGTCGTCCCAGCTCGAGCGGCCCAGCGCGAAGAGACGCTCCCGCTCCGCGTACGTGGTCTCGGGATCCGGATCCGGGTCCAGGAAGATGTGGCGGTGGTCGAACGCGGCCACGAGGCGGATCTGGCGGGAGAGGAGCATCCCGTTCCCGAAGACGTCCCCGCTCATGTCCCCGATGCCCGCCACCGTGAACGGCTCCTCCTGGATGTCCTTCCCCTTCTCGGCGAAGTGGCGCCGCACGCACTCCCAGGCGCCCCGGGCGGTGATGCCCACGGCCTTGTGGTCGTAGCCGTGGGAGCCGCCGGAGGCGAACGCGTCCCCGAGCCAGAAGCGGTACTCGGCGGAGACCTGGTTGGCCACGTCGGAGAAGGTGGCCGTCCCCTTGTCGGCCGCCACCACCAGGTAGGGGTCGGGCTCGTCGAAGCAGACGACGCCCTTGGGCGGGATGGGCCCGTCGTCCCCCAGGTTGTCCGTGATGTCCAGGAGGCCCCGGATGAGCGTCTTGTACTGCCGCCGCCCCTCCTCGAAGCGCGCCTCGGGGTCCTCCAGGTGGGCCCGGGCGATGAAGCCGCCCTTGGAGCCGCCGGGCACGATGACGGCGTTCTTCACCATCTGGGTCTTCACCAGGCCCAGGATCTCGGTGCGGAAGTCGTCGGGCCGGTCGCTCCAGCGGATGCCCCCGCGGGCCACCCGGGCGCCCCGGAGGTGGACCCCCTCCATGCGGGCGGAGTGGACCCACACCTCGTAGAGGAGGCGGGCGCCCCGGACGAACTCCAGGTCGCGGCAGGCGAACTTGAAGGAGATGTACGGCACGCCGCCGGAGCGGAACGTCGGGACCCGCCCTCCGTGGCGGAAGTAGTTGGTGCGCACCGTGGCCATGATGAGCTGCTCCAGGCGCCGGAGCGCCCGGTCGTCGGCCAGGGACGACACCCCGTCCAGGGAGGAGTGGATGGCGGTCCGGATGTCCTTCTGCGCCGCCTTCCGGTCCTCCATGGAGCTGTGGAGCCGCGGGTCGAAGCGGGTCATGAAGAGCTGGAGGAGCTCTCCGGCGATGCCCGGGTGGTTCACCAGCGCCGAGCGCAGCGAGAGGCGGCTGGGGACCGCGCCGGCCTGGAAGGCGTAGGCGGCGTAGGAGCGGAGCACGTCCACCTGCCGCCAGTGCAGCCCGGCCCCCAGGACCAGCCGGTTGAGCTCGTCGTTGAGGGCGTCCCCGGCGCGCACGGCCAGGATCGTCTCGGAGAGGAGCGCGCCGCGCTTCTCGACCTCCAGAGGCTGGCCGGCCCCGTCCTGGACCGCGAAGACGTAGAGGGTGGCCCGCCCCACGCCCTCGCCCCGCACCGAGAAGGGGTTCACGGCGATGACCCGGAGGCCCGTGTTCTCAAGGATGGGCATGAAGTCCGAGAGGATGAGCCGTTCGTCCCGGAGGTAGACCTTCAGCTCGGTGACGTCCTCGACCCCCGGGGCCGCCAGCGAGGTCTCCCGGTTGGCGAAGGCGATGGAGATCTGGCGCTTGTCGGCCACCATGGCCTCCAGCTCCAGGATGTCCTCCACCGCGATGTCCGGGTCGGTGGCGGCCTGGTACTCCGCGCTCACCGCGTCGGCGTAGCGCCGGGCGAGGCGCCGGGCCTCGTCCGTGGGGCGGACCCGCTCGAGGCCGGCGCGCACCCGGTCGCTCCAGGTCCGGATCAGCCGGCCGACGACCTGCTCGACCTCCTCGGCGGAGACGGTGTCGAAACGCTCCTGGGAGCCGGCCAGGTAGAAGTGGAGCCGGGCCTGGTCGCCGCCGCCCAGGGCCAGGTGGTAGTTCAGCACCTCGGCCTCGAAGAGGTCGACCAGCCGGGACTCGAGCTCCTGGCGGACCTCGCCGCTGAACCGGTCCTTGGGGAGGATGACCATGACCGAGAGGCCCCGACCCACCGGGTCCTCCCGGAGCGTGACGCGCACGCCCGCCGTGTGGTAGGAGGTGAGGACGGTCTGGATGTCCTTCCCGATCTCCTCCGCCGAGGTGAGGAAGAGCTCCTCCTTCGGCAGGGAGTTGAAGATCGTGATGATCTCCTTGTAGTCGTGGGAGCCCTCCCGGAGCCCCGAGTCCTCCAGGATCCGCCGGAGCTTCTGCCGGAGGATGGGGACGTTCTCCGCGTCCTCGGCGTACGCCCGGGAGGTGAAGAGCCCCAGGAAGCGGTGCTCGCCCACCACGGCGCCGTCGGCGTCCAGCTTCTTCACGCCGATGTAGTCCATCCGGGCCTTCCGGTGGACGGTGGACTCGGCGTTGGTCTTGCTGACCATGAGCGTCGGACCTTCCCGGACCAGGTCCCGGAAGGGCTCGCTCATCTCCGACAGGCGCACCGGCTCCGCGTAGGAGGAGGCGGCCTCGTTGCGCAGCACGCCCAGCCCCGAGCCGGGCTCCACGACCACCGCGGGACCCTCGCTGCCGGGAAGGTCCACCAGGTCGTAGCCCCGGTAGCCCAGGAAGACGAAGGCGCCGTCACGCAGCCAGCGGAGGAGATCCTGGATCTCGCCCAGCTCCTCGTCCCGGTCGTCGAGCTGGGTCCGGCGCTCGGAGAGCTCGGTGACCACGTCGTTCACGGCGTCCACCATGACGCCGAAGTCGTCGGTGGCCCGGACCACGTCCTGGAGCCGGCGCTCGAGCTCGGCCTTGATGAAGTCCCGCTTCTCCGGGTCGGTGACCAGCCCGACCTCGCAGTGGACCAGCGACTCCCGGGCCTCGCCCTCCCTGGACGGCCCGAGCTCGACGATGTCCCCGTCCTCGTCCCGCTCCACGTGCAGGACCGGGTAGACCAGGTGCTCGAGGGCCAGGTCCTCGGCGTGGAGGAACTCCCGGATGCTGTCGACGATGAACGGCCGCTCGCTCAGGTTCGTGCGGATGACCGTGACCGGGGCGTACCACCCCTCCACGTCCACGTCGGGGTTCGAGACCTCGACGTTCACCCGCTCCGGGCGGCTCGCGCGCAGGAAGTCGAAGGCGCACAGGGCCAGGTAGGCCAGCGTGTCCGTGCTCCGCTCACGGAGGAACTCCGCCGAGGCCTTGGAGAGGAAGAGCTCGGTGAACTGGACGGCCAGCTCGGCCTCGGTCCCCTGACGGTGCCGTTCGATCTGCCGGCAGACGGCGTCGAGGGTGGGCGAGTCCTGGCGAAGACGACGGACCGCGGTTTCGGTGGTGTCGCTCATGGAGAGGGAGCCGACGGGAGAGGCCGGCCCAGCATCGCGGGAATCGGGAGAAGGAGCGCGAAAGGGTGAAGATAGAGGGTCCTTTCCAAGATAGGCATTCGTTCCCCCGATTGAAGCGTTGCGCTCCGGCGCATGGCTTCGGCCCACGCCGACCTTCGTCCCGGGCCCCGGTCGACTTAGGTTGGGCACGGTCCGCACCCCTCCGGCTCCCGCCCGCCCCGCATGCGCTTCCTCCACGTCGCCGACGTCCACCTCGACACCTCCTTCTCCGGTCGCTCGGAGGCGGTGCGGCGACGGTTGCGCGAGGCCTCCCGGGAGGCGTTCCGGCGCGCCGTGGACCTGGCCGTGCGGGAAGACGTCGACGCCTTCCTGGTGGCCGGCGACCTCTTCGACGGCGACCGCCTGTCCTTCCAGACGGAGCGCTTCCTCCTGGAGCAGGCC
>CAZMTA010000038.1:0-12020 GCA_964569085.1 uncultured Gemmatimonadaceae bacterium
AAAAGGCCGCCCGACCTCAACGGTCGGACGGCCTTCCAAGTCGGGGCGGCCGGATTCGAACCGGCGACCCCCTGCTCCCAAAGCAGGTGCGCTACCGGGCTGCGCCACGCCCCGAAGGTCCAGCGTCTCATGCTCCTGCCGGACGTGCGTCCAGCGCAGAAACGTCGGGTCGAACCCTCGGACGAGCAAGGCCCGGGGCCGTGATGCGTCCCCTACCGCCGCGGCAGGTCCAGGGCGGGGTTCCGGTCGAAGAAGGCCGCGGGCTTCAGGTCGAAGCCGTGGAGCTCCAGGGGCAGGATGGGCCAGTCCTCGGGCCGGGCGATGTGGTGGAAGCCGATGGTGTACCAGAGCACGATGTCGGTGTCGGCGATGGCCCGGTTGCCCCGGGTCCAGGCCGGGAGCCCTTCGTCGGCCGAGGCGTTGGTCGGGTACGGCCCGGAGGCGAACAGCTCGTCGGGCCGCATGGGGGTCGTCCAGATCGTGTGCTCGGTGAAGCCGGCGTTGCGGCGCATCCAGTCGCTCTCCAGGAGCATGGTGCGGGCGCCGTGGCCCTCCACCAGGTACCCGCTCGGGTACCCCTGGGGCCCGATCCGCGACGGGTTCACCACCCGCCAGTGCTCGGGGGCCGTCAGCGTCGACGTCCTCATCCCTTCGGCTTCCCGCCCGGGGGTCTCCGTCTCGACGCGCCAGACGCTCCGGCGCGGATTGTCGGCGGGGAGCTCCTCGGTCACGATCCGGTCCACGGCCAGGCTGTTGTCCGTCCCGTCCACGTCGAAGTCGAGGCGGAAGTTGAAGAAATGGCTGTGGTTCAGCGCCACCGTGTAGGGCGCCACGAAGCGGCCGTACCGGTCGTCGGCGTCCCCTTCGTCGGTGGCGGCCGACTCGGCCTCGACGGTCATGACCTGGTCGATGCCGGTGGCGGCGAGGTTCACCCGGATCCCCCCGTCCTGCTTGAAGACCCAGTCGAACAGGTAGTCGTAGTTGCCGGCCTGCATGATCATGCGCACGACCAGGTCGGTCCGGGCACGGCTCTCGATGTAGTCGTCGGTCCCGTGCCGCCACGCCGGCTCCGCCCCCGGACGCTCGAAGAGGCACAGCACCTTCGCCTTCCGCTTGGGCGAGCCGTCCCCCTGCACCACCCAGGAGTCCACGTAGTGCGCCCGCGCCGGGCAGTCCTGTCCGGGCTCCAGCGACCCGGCGATCCCCTCGAAGGCCGAGGCGTAGGTGGCCAGGTCGTAGTAGGCCTGGTGGGACCAGGGCGCCATGGGCCCCTGGTAGGGCACGAAGAGCTCGGAGAGCGACGCGCGGTAGAGGATCGACCGGACGGTCCCGTCCTCCTCCTCGTGGCCCACCTGGGAGAGGACGACCCCGACCCGGGGGTCCACCCGGAGGTGGAAGCGCCAGGATTCCCAGCTCACGCGGCTCCCGTCCACGGTGAAGCCCACGCCCTGCGGCTGGCTGACCACGATGGGCGGGAGCGGGTCACGGGCGGGCCCGATGGCCTCCTGGTGGTGCTCCGCCACCGGGCCTCGGGACGGGATGACACCCGAATCGACGACCTCCAGGACCTCTCCGCTCTCCAGGTCGAACACGAACGCCAGGCCGGGGATGGGCTCCCCGAGACCGTTCACCCGTCCGGTGCCGTCGCCGCACGACCCCCGGCCGATCCGCCGTCCCAGCTGGTCCTCCTCGCCCAGATAGGCCGTGGAGCCGGCCCCGCACTGGATCATGGTGAAGTCCGTGTAGCCCCGGGCCTCGAGGGCGGCCCGGATCTCCGGGTGCTCCTTGATCGCTTCCATCCCGCCCCAGTCGTCCGGGCCCATCATGTAGCTCGTCTCCGAGACGGCCTCGAAGGACAGGAGCTCCTCGGCGCGGAGGTCCACGACCGCCTCGTAGCCCGTCCCCTCTTCCACGAGGTGCACGAGCGCCTCCCGGCGGAAGGTCTCGCCGGGGGTCCACCCCAGCACCTCGGCCTTGGGCGGCTCGTGGAGGGTGGCGAAGAGGAACCGCGCCTCCTCTCCGATCTCCCCGGAGGCCCGCACGACCCGATACAGGGTCCAGTGCTCCTCGGCGGACAGGTGGTCCAGCGGATGGGTCGGGGCCTGCGCCGCGAGGGGTGCGGCCGCGGCGGTCAGGAGCGCCCCGACGACGAGCAGCGTCGGGAGGCGCGAGGGGATGGGTCCCATGGAGGCTCCTGGGCAGGTGGGAAGGCGACCAACGTGGGTGCCCCCGACCCCGGCGGCAAGAACGGTCGAACGACCCGACCCCCCAGGAGACGCGCGGCCGGCCCTCGGGCCTCTCCTCGCCCCCCCTAGCGCACCATGCGCCGGAGCGTGGCCAGGGCGGCCTCCTCCAGCTTGCCGGTCCCACGACAGGGCACGGGCGTCGTGCTGGCGTACCGGTCCCGGGCCCGGGCGCCGATCATGGTCTCCACCAGCGTCCCTTCTCCCCCGGGGTTCTCCCGCACCCGGGTGAGCAGCGTGAACTCGATCTCGTAGGTGTCGGCGCGGGGCCCGCTCATCCCGCTGCCGCAGCTGAAGTACTCGGAGTTCCGCTCGTCCTCGTAGAGCCGCCCTCCGATGCGGAGATCCGAGGTCGTGAAGGTGAGCACGGCCGTGCGCCCCGCGCGGCCCACGGGAAGGCCGAGCTGCCCGTACACGTCGGGGACCCGCTCGGCCACCGCGTCCACCGACGACTGGAAGACGGCCTGGTGGGGGGTGGGCTCGGCGCGGTAGGTCGAGGAGAAGCTCTCGGGAAGCCCCAGGGGGTCCCGGGACGTGGGATCGGCGCCGCTCGCGCAGGCGGAGGCGGCGAGGAGGAGGGCGACGACCATCGGGCGGCGGGGAGCCGTGCGCATGGAGATCCTCGGGCGGTCGGAAGGCGGAGGCGGAGGGAGGCGCCACGCCTCCCTCCCCCAGCCTAGCTGATTGGATGCGCGCCCGCACCCGGTGGATGGGACGAGCTGGCGTCCGCTACGGGGCCGGCGTCGAGGGCGCGTCCAGGCGGGCGGCGGCCCGGTCCCCCACGGCCTCCATCTGGCGTCGCCGCTCCCGGGCCCACCCGGGAAGCTGGAGGGCGCCCGCTCCCAGGAAGGCGGTGCCCACGGCCGCCAGGACCCCCACGGACTCGGTCGGGTCGCTCCCGATCACCACCCCCACCAGGGCCAGGACCCAGAAGATCAGGGCCAGCCCCAGCATGCCGGCGCCCATCCCCAGGAGCGGCCGGGCGCTGCCCTTCGTGGTTCCCATGCGCAGCCGCCAGCCGCCGGCGGTGGGCTCGACCAGGGCGTGGAGGTTCCCGTTGGACCATTCGCGCACCCGCCCCTCCGAGCGGGCCTTCCCCCGCGCCCGGAAGGTCTCGCGCAGGTCGGTGAGGAGGTGCTCCCACTCCTCGTCCGTGGGCGGGCGGGAGAGGGGCACCTGGTGGCCGACGCTCAGCGGCAGCCCCAGCGTGCGGCGGATCGCCGGCGGGCGGTCCAGCGCGCGGGCCGCCTCGGCGAGGGCGACGGGGGAGATGCCCACCTCGGAGCCGATCTCCTGAAGCTCGGCCAGGGTCAGCCCGTCCTCGCCGGAGTCACGACGTGCCAGGGCGTGGCGCCGCTCGGTGGCCCGCCGGAGGATCTCCTCCACCTCGGTCTCGCTGTAGCGCCGTTCGTCGGTCATGCGCGCCTCGGTTCTGGGAAGGGTCGTCTCCTGGATACGGCTCGGCGCCCCGTCTTCGTCAAGGACAAGGGGGGCGCGGAGGGTGGAGGAGGGCCCCTACCCCTCCCGGTCGTCCCAGAGGGCCCGGAGGAGCTCGAAGGGGTAGATCCCGGTGCTGTGCCCGTCGCTCCACACGAACTGCAGGGCGTACCGGCCGATGTAGTGGATGGCCTCGGGATAGACGCCCTCGGGCACGTCCGCTTCCGTGAGGGTGCGCACGCCGGTCATCTCGTCGACGCACCCGGCGCAGGGGCAGCGCATGCGCAGGAAGCGGGGCTCGTATTCCGAGACCGTGCCGTCCTCCCACGAGATGCGGAGGCGGCGGGCGTCCTCGGTGGGCCCGATCTCCGCCGGGGTGATCTCGGGAGCGGCCATCACGCCCCTCCCTGCCGGAGGCGGTCCGCCAGCTTCCGGAAGGCGTGGCCCCGGTGGCTGCGGGCGTTCTTCAGCTCCGGCGCGATCTCGGCGAAGGTGCGCCCGAGGGCGGGATCGAAGAAGTGGGGGTCGTAGCCGAAGCCGTGCTCGCCCCTGGGCTCGTCGACGATCAGGCCGGGGGCCTCGCCGCGGGTCCGCACCTCCTCGCCCCCGTCCAGGAAGACGGCCACGCACACGTAGCGTGCCGTCCGGTCCTCCAGCGGCACGCCCGCCAGGCGCTCCACCAGCCATCGGTTGTTGGCGTCGTCCCGGGCCTGGCCGTCGAGGCCCCGGTCCGGGGCGAAGCGCTTGGAGCGCACCCCGGGCTCGCCGTCCAGGGCGTCCACCACGAGGCCGGAGTCGTCGGCCACGGTGGGCAGCCCCGTCTTGTCCCGGAACCAGCGCGCCTTGGAGCGGGCGTTCTCCTCGAAGGTGTCGTAGGGCTCCAGCCCTTCCTCCGCCTCCTCCCAGGCCACGCCGGCGTCGTCCAGCCCGAGGACCTGGACCTGGCGCACGCCCTGCATGATCCGGCGGATCTCGTCGAGCTTGTGGGCGCTGCGCGTGGCCACCAGGAGCTTCACGAGGCCGGTCCCAGGGCGGCGCGCTGGCCGGCCAGGAGGTCCTCGATGCCCGCGAGGGCCACGTCCATCATCTCGTCCATGGAGCCCCGGGGGAACGGGTCGCCTTCGGCGGTCCCCTGCACCTCCACCAGACCCCCGGCCTCGGTGGCCACGACGTTCATGTCCACCTGGGCGGAGGAGTCCTCGCGGTAGTCCAGGTCGAGCCGGATCTCGCCGTCGACGATCCCCACGCTCACGGCGGCCACCAGCTGGCGCACCGGGTTCTTCTCGAGCAGCCCCCGCTCCACCAGCCAGCGGCCGGCCAGCACCAGCGCCACGCAGGCACCGGTGATGGAGGCCGTGCGCGTTCCGCCGTCGGCCTGGAGCACGTCGCAGTCCAGGGTCACCGTGCGCGGGCCCAGCGCCGCCAGGTCCGTGACGGAGCGGAGGGAGCGGCCGATGAGCCGCTGGATCTCCTGGGTGCGTCCCCCCGGACCGTCCCGCTCCCGTCCCCGGCGGGTGTGGGTGGCGCGGGGAAGCATGGAGTACTCCCCCGTCACCCAGCCGAAGCCGCTGGCCTCCCGCCAACCCGGGACCTTCTCCTCCACCGAGGCCGTGCACAGGACCCGGGTGCTGCCGGTCGAGATCAGGCAGGAGCCCTCGGCGTACGGGGAGACCCCGACCTCGATGGACAGGGGCCGGATGGAGTGGAGGGAGCGGTCGTCGAGACGGGAAGGGCTCATGGCGCCGGGGGCTCGGAGGAGGCGTCGCGGATGCGACGGAGGAGGTCGGTCGTCGAATACCCCGGGGTGAACGGGATGATCTCGACCCGCCCCCCCGCGGCCCGCACCTCTTCGCGGCCGGCCACCTCCTCCGGGGCGTAGTCTCCGCCCTTGACCAGCACGTCCGGGAGCAGCTCGGCCAGGAGCGGCCGGGGCGTGTCCTCGTCGAAGAGGCACACCCAGTCCACGCATTCGAGCCCGGCCAGGAGGAAGGCCCTGTCCGACTCGGCGTTGAGGGGGCGGTCCTCCCCCTTCCCCAGCCGGCGGACGGAGGCGTCGGTGTTCACCGCCACCACCAGGGCGTCGCCCAGGGCCCGGGCCCGCTGGAGGTAGTCCACGTGCCCCCGGTGGAGGAGGTCGAAGACGCCGTTGGTGAAGACCAGGCGATGGCTCCGCGGTCGTCCCAGCCGGGAGAGGAGCTCCTCCCGGGAGAGGATCTTCCCCGCCGGATGCCGGGGCCCGCTCACGGACCGTCCCCCGGGCCGGGCCGCGCCAGGGCGGCGCCGCGCTCCCGGAGGAGCGCGGCCAGACGGCGGCCGAGCGCCGCGGGGGTCTCGTCCCCGCCGGAGATGTCGGCCCGCACCACCCGCTCTCCGTCGGCGGAAGGGAGCATGCCCCAGATGCGGAGCCCCGGGCCGTAGGGCAGCGCCAGCACGCCCAGCGTCGAGTCGTCGGAGGCGTCCAGGGCCCGGGCGGCGGTCAGCTCCGCCTCCAGCGCGGCCCGCGTGCCGCCGTCCTCCAGGGAGGCCAGGGCGTCCCGGGTGTCGTCGTCGTCGGACCGGACGGCCAGCACCCACGCGCCCTGGGCCGGCGCGGGGAGCCACGCCCTGGGGTCCAGGACCTCGCTGGCGTCGTCGGCGATCCCGGCGGCCCGGGCCAGGGCGGCCCCGACGATGACTGCGTCGGCGGCGCCGCTCCGGACGAAGGGCGCCACCGTCCGCTCCGGATCCGGGGGAAGCGCCACGGGGGTCAGGTCCGGCCGGTGCGCGGCCAGAAGGGCGCGACGACGGGTGCCCTCGAGCGCGACGCGGCCGTCCCGGGGCAGCGTGCCCAGGGTGGGACGTCCCTCGGCGGGGACGAGAAGGTCGCGGGGCTCCGCGCGGGCCGGGACGACGACGGCCAGGGCTCCCCCCCCGTCCAGCAGCGCCTCGGGCACGCGGCGGGCCGGAACCCACGCGGCCGCCACGTCTCCGGCCTCCAGCGCCGCCAGCGGGTCGACCGTATCCGCCAGGGGGCGGGCCTGGAGGCCGGGAACCCTGGCGCGCCACGCCCCCGGGAGGGTGGCGCGGGACGCGGGCACGCCGACGACCGGGGTCATGGCTCGGGCGTCAGCGCCGGAGATAGAAGATCACGTAGGCGCCCAGGAGGATGGCCACCCAGAGGACCATGCTTCCCGTGGGCCAGGTCCGGGCCAGGATCCCCTCGGCGCCGTGGTGGCGCGCCAGGCCGCGGACGGCGTCGCCGGCGCGCCGCTTCAGGAACGCGGCGGTACGGGCCCGGGCCGCGCCGGTGCGCACCGCGAACTCGGCGCCCACCGCGGCGCCGAAGCGCCGGTAGAACCAGTCGAAGTCCAGCGAGATCGTGAGCGTCCGCTTCATCATGGGGAGCATGACGAAGAAGGCCAGGCCGGCGAAGAGGAGGAGCTGGAACTGGCTGACCAGGTGGCTCGCGGTGTACGGCACGTAGTCGACCGCGAAGGGCAGGATCTCGTACAGCGGCGCGGGATAGAGGCCCAGGCCGATGCACAGGGCGCTGAAGAGCCACATGGGCCAGCGCATGAACGCGGGGGGATCCGACGGGCGGAGCCCCGAGTCCTTCTGGAAGAACACGAACCAGGGGAACTTGATGCCCGCGTGGAGGAACACGCCCGCCGACGCCGCCGTGAGGACGAACCAGGCGAGGCCGAGGTGGGCGTCCGCCGCGCCCTGGTTGATCATGGACTTGCTGACGAAGCCCGAGGTGAAGGGGAAGGCCGAGATGGCCAGGGCGCCGATGATGCCCGCCGTGGCCGTGACCGGCATGGTCCGGAAGAGGCCGCCCAGGTCGGTGCACTTCCGCTTCCCCGTCATGTACAGGACGCTCCCCGCGCTCATGAGGAGGAGGGCCTTGTAGATGATGTGGGCGAAGGCGTGGGCCGCCGCCCCGTTGAGCGCCATCTCGCTGCCGATCCCGATCCCCGTGACCATGAAGCCCACCTGGTTCACGATGGAGTACGCCAGGATGCGGCGCATGTCGTTCTCGAGGAGGGCGTAGATGATCCCGTACACGGCCATGTAGAGGCCGACGTAGATCAGGATCTCCGTCCCCGGGAAGGCCACCCACAGGGCGAAGACCGCCGTCTTGGTGGTGAAGGCCGACAGGAAGACCATGCCGCTGGGGCTGGCCTCGGGGTACGCGTCGGCGATCCACGCGCCCAGGGGCGGCGCGCCGGCGTTGACCAGCATGCCGGCCAGGATCAGCCAGCGGGGCCAGGCGTCGGCCGCCATGGGGGCGAAGTCCACCGAGCCGGTGGCGGCCACGTGGGCCACCACGCCGATCATGAGGAGCACGCCGCCGAAGAGGTGCACCAGGAGGTAGCGCATGCTGGCGCGGTACGCCCCGGGCTGGCTCGACGCCCAGAGGACCAGCGTCGAGCCCACCGCCATGACCTCCCAGAAGATCAGGAGGGTGACCAGGTCCCCGGCGAAGGTGACGCAGATGGCGCTTCCGGCGTAGGCGAAGGCCGACGCGAGCTCCAGCACGCTGGCGATGCGGAGCGCGTACAGCCCTCCGGCGAAGGCCATGATGCCGAAGACCGTGGCGAAGACCCGCCCCACCCGGCTCCACTCCACCGGCTCCAGGGTGTAGTCCAGGAACGCCAGGGTGCTCACGTGCCCCTCGGGCACCATCCACACCGCGGCCAGCGTGAGGAGGGGAAGGCCCAGGACCAGCGCCTCCCGGAGCCGTCCGCGGACCGCGGGCAGGAGGAGCGCGCCCAGGACCAGGATCAGGCCCGGCGGGAAGGTGACCGTCATGCCGAGCCTCCCTGGGCCGCCTTGCCTTCCGCGTTGGCCCACGCACCCGGCTCACCGGGCTCGCCCTCGGGCTCGTAGTAGTCGTCGGGGCGCTTCAGGAAGATGCCCAGGAGCTTGGCGCCCACCACCATGGCCACGCACGTCCCGAAGCCGTACCAGGCGTAGAACGCGAAGCTCGCGTCGATCCCGAAGTGCTCGTAGTGGTGCACGAAGAGATCGCCTGCGGCGATCCCGGCCAGGATGATCCCGAAGACGATCCAGAGCATCCGGATCGTCTCGGGCTTCACCAGCCAGTGCGTCGGCTCGTCGGGGGCCGCGGTGGGCGGGTTCCCCGGCTCGGTCATGCGCGCCATCAGCCGGCCCTCCCCACCGCCTGGGCGAGCGCCAGCGGCACGTCGGGGAAGAAGAAGAGGAGGATCGTGAGCGCGGCGGTGAGGGTGAGGGCCACGACGATGGGCCAGGGGGCCTCGCCGTGATCCCACTCCACCCCGTGGTCCCCTCCCCCGCCCACGTAGGCCGGCTCGGGGATCTCCTCGTCCTGGAAGAAGGCCATGTAGATGATGGGCACGAAGTAGGCTGCGTTGAGGAGCGTCGAAAGGACCAGCACGCCGAAGGCCGCGAGATGCTCGGCCTGGAAGGCGCCGATCATCATGTACCACTTGCTGACGAAGCCGCCGGCCGGGGGGAGCCCGATCATGGAGAGCGCCCCCACGGCGAAGGCCCCCATGGTCCACGGCATGCGGCGCCCCACGCCCTTGAGCTGGACGATCTCGGTCTTGTGGGCCGCGGTGTAGATGGCGCCCGCCGCGAAGAAGAGGGTGATCTTGCCGAAGGCGTGGGCCACGATGTGGAGGGCCCCGCCGGCGGCGCCCATGGCGGTGAAGAGCGCGGCGGCCAGCACGATGTAGCTGAGCTGGCTCACCGTCGAGTAGGCCAGGAGGCGCTTGAGGTTGCCCTGCTGCATGAGGATCCGGAGCGCCACGATGGAGGCGGCCAGGACCGTGAAGCCGGACACGTACACGAGCCACCAGGTGGTGTCCAGCCCGGCCAGGAAGTCGATCCCGAAGACGTAGACCGTGATCTTCACCACGCTGAACACGCCGGCCTTCACCACGGCCACGGCGTGGAGGAGCGCGGACACCGGGGTCGGGGCCACCATGGCCGCCGGGAGCCACCGGTGCACGGGCATCATGGCGGCCTTCCCGATGCCGAACATGAAGAGCATCAGGAGCAGGCCCGCCAGCGCGGGGCTCACCCGGCCTTCCAGGATGCCGCCGGGCGTGAACTCCACCGTTCCGGCCACGTGGGCCGTCCAGATGACGGCCAGCAGGAGGAAAGCGATGGAGGTGGTGACCAGGATCCCCAGGTACACCCGCCCCGCCTTCATGGCGTCCTCGGTGCCCTTGTGGGTCACCAGCGGGTACGTGGAGAAGGTCAGGACCTCGTAGAACGCGAAGAGCGTCAGGAGGTTGCCGCTGAAGGCGATGCCCAGGGCGCTGAAGATGGCCAGGGCGAAGCAGAGGTAGAACCGGGTCTGGTTCTTCTCGTGGTTCCCCCGCATGTAGCCGATGGAGTACAGCGAGTTCACCGGCCAGAGGAGCGCGGCCACCCCCGCGTAGATCATGCCCAGGGGCTCGAGGCTGAATCGCAGCGCCAGGCCCGGCATCATCTCCACCAGGGTGAGCTCGGGGCGCCCGCCGGCCAGCACCACCGGCAGGAGGTTGCCCACCAGCACCAGGGTGATCGCCGCCGTCACCAGCGTGACGGACTCGCGGAGGTTCGGGCGCGAGCCGGTGAGGACGATGAGCAGCCCGCCGGCCAGAGGCGTCAGGAGCGCCGCCAGCATCAGGGTCTCGGGGCTCACTGGCCCACCCCCCCGCCGCCGAGGAGGATCTGGGCGGCGGTGCCGGCCAGCCTCGACGTCAGCGACGCGTCGATGCCGAAGTAGACGTTCACCAGGACCAGGGCCCAGGTGGGCACCAGAAGGGCCAGAGGCGCCTCCATGGACTCATCGTCCGCGACCTCCCCGGGGAAGTCGTGGAAGTACGCGGCCTCGATCACCTTCCAGATGTACACGACGGCCATGAGGGAGGTGACGAGGATCAGCGCCGCCACGGGCCACCAGCCCTTCTCCAGGGCGCCGGTGATCAGGTACCACTTGCTGATGAAGCCCACGGTGAGGGGGACCCCGATGAGGGAGAGCCCGCCGCCCACGAAGGCGGCCATGGTCCAGGGCATCCGCCGTCCCAGCCCTCGCATGGCCTCGATCTCGGTCGAGCCGATGCGGTAGAAAACCGCGCCCAGCGCCATGAAGAGCGCGGCCTTCATGAGGGCGTGGTTGAAGAGGTGGATGATCCCCGCCGTCAGCCCCGCCACCGAGGCGAAGCTGATGCCGAGGACCATGTAGCCGATCTGCGCCACGGAGGAGTAGGCCAGGAGTCGCTTGGCGTTGGACTGGAAGATGGCCACCAGCGACATGCTGAAGATGGCCACCAGGGCCAGCGGCAGGAGGATGAGGTCCAGCCGCATCACGTCGAAGGCGAAGGCCGCGCCGAACACGGTGAAGAAGAAGCGCAGCATCATGTACACGGCGACCTTCGTGGCCGTGGAGGCGATGAACGCGGTCACCGCCGAGGGCGCGAAGGTGTAGGCGTTGGGCAGCCAGAGGTGGAGCGGGAAGAGCGCCAGCTTCAGGCTGAAGCCCACCGTGAGGAAGGCGAAGGCCACGGGGATGGTCCGGGTGTCCATCACGCCGGGCAGCCGGTCCGCCAGGTCCATCATGTTCAGCGTCCCGGTCATGGCGTACATGAGGCCGATGCCGATGACGATGAAGGTCGCGCCCACCGACCCCATGATGAGGTACTGGTAGGACGAGGTCAGGGCCCGGCGGTCCTGCCCCATGGCGATGAGGGCGTAGGCCGAGAGGGACGAGACCTCGAGGAAGACGAAGACGTTGAAGACGTCCCCGGTCACCGCGATGCCCAGGAGCCCCGTCATGCAGAGGATGAAGGCGGCGTAGAAGAGCGGGACCCGGTCCGGCTCCAGCTCCCGCTCCACGCTCTTCATGGCGTAGGGGGTCGTGATGGCCGCGATGGTGGCCACGATGAGGATCACCCAGGCGTTGACCACGTCCACCCGGTACTCGATCCCCAGCGGCGGGGCCCACCCTCCGAGGAAGTACTGGACCACGCCCTGGTCCAGGACCTGCTCCAGGAGCCCCACGGCGGCGTACAGCGCCCACCAGGCCGCGCCCACCGCCACGACCCACGCGGCGCGCGGGCTCCGGACGAGGGCGGCGAGGGGGGCGGCCAGGAGCGGAACCACCACCAGCAGAACGGGAAGGTGCTCGCTCACAGCGACTCGTCCATGTCGTGGATCTCGTCCTCTTCGATGGTTCCGTAGACCTCCTTGATGCGGACCACCAGGCTCAGCCCCACGGCCGTGGTGGCGATGCCGACGACGATGGCGGTGAGGATGAGCACGTGGGGGAGCGGGTTGGAGTAGAGCACCTCCTCCTCCCCTTCCCCGTCGTGGTCGTCCGCGTCCTCG
>CAZMTA010000038.1:12120-30088 GCA_964569085.1 uncultured Gemmatimonadaceae bacterium
GGTCGTCCGCCGCGGCGCCGTGATCGGTCTCCTCGGCGTGCTCGGCGTCGCCGTGGCCGCCCAGGAGGATGGGCGCGGTGCCCCCGGCCACGGTGCCGATGCTGATGTACATGATGAAGACCGAGGTCTGGAAGAGGCTCAGCCCCAGGAGCTTCTTCACCAGGTTCCCGCGGCTGATGAGGATGTAGAAGCCCACCATCATCAGGACGATGACGGTCCAGTAGTTGTATTCCTGCAGGATCCAGCTCATCGGCCCACGCTCCGGCGGCCCACGAAGGCGTAGAAGGTGGCCACCATCACGCCGAACACCGTGATCAGCACGCCCAGCTCCACCAGGAGGATGCCGTAGTGCTGCCCGTGGGAGGGGTCGTGGGCCAGCACGTCGTAGTTCAGGAACTCGCCGCCGAGGAACATGGTGGCCACGCCGACGCCGGCGTACAGGACCACCCCCAGGGCGGCGCACAGGTAGGGCACCTGCGGCGGCAGGACCTCGAGGGTCCGGCCCAGCCCGTAGACCAGGGCGTAGAGGATGAAGCCCGCGGCGAAGATCACGCCGGCCTGGAAGCCCCCGCCGGGGCCGTAGTCCCCGTGGAACTGCACGTAGAGGGCGAAGACCAGGATGAAGGGGATCAGGATCTTCGTGCCGATGCGGAGGATCACGCGGTCATCCACGGGCGTCCTCCTCGTCGTGCCCGGAGAGCTGTCCCGGGGCGTCGGGGGTGGCGGGATCGCCGTCGGGTCCCGGGTCGGCGATGCGCGCACGGTCCCCGCCGGAGCCGGGGTCGGACCAGAGGGTGACCCACTCGCCCTCCTGCTCGTCCCACACCCGCTGGGGACGGCGTCCCCGGGCCAGGAGGAGGAGGACGCCCACGAGCGCCGTGAACACCACCGTGGTCTCCCCCATGGTGTCGTAGCCCCGGTACGAGGCCAGGACCGAGGTCACCACGTTGGGGATCCCGATGTCGTTCTCCGAGCCCTCGATGTAGTCCGGGGCGACGTGGACGTGGGCCGGGGCCGTGGGATCTCCGAACGCCGGCAGGTCCAGGGTCCCGTAGACGAGGGCGCCCCCCGTGACCAGGACGACGAACAGCGGGAGGAGGGGCCGGTGCTGGGGCTTCTTCTCCTCCTTGCCCACCAGGGAGAGCGTGCCCAGGACCAGGACCGTCGAGATCCCGGCCCCGACCGCGGCCTCGGTGAAGGCGACGTCCACCGCGTCCAGCGTGGTGAACAGCGCGGCGGACAGCAGGGAGTAGATCCCGGCCAGCATGGTGGCGGCGAAGAGGTTCCGCAGCCGGAGGATGGCGATGGCCGTCACTCCGAGCAGCGTGAGCAGCGTGACGTCGACGACGATGTCCATCAGCCCTCGCCTCCCGTGCGGGCGTTGGCCTCGTAGGGCCGGATCCCGCCCGACAGCGCCGCCCGGGCCAGCGCGTGGCTGCTGATGGGGCTGGTGAAGAGCAGGAACGCGTAGATCAGGACCAGACGGACCAGGACCAGGGTGAAGCCCGCCTGGAAGGCCAGCCCCAGGAGGATGAACCCCGCGCCCATGGTGTCGGTCATGCCGGCGGCGTGCATGCGGCAGAGGACGTCCGGCATGCGGAGCACGCCGATGGAGCCCACCAGCATGAAGAAGACGCCGCCGACGATCGACACCCAGGAGAGGGCGTCCAGCAGGAGCTCCATCACTCGGCTCCCTCGGGGCGCCGCTGGCGGCCCAGGTCGCCGTACTCGAAGAGCTTCAGCACCGCGATGGTCCCGATGAAGTTGATGAGCGCGTAGACCAGGGAGAGGTCCAGGAAGTCGGGGCGCCCGGTCAGGAAGCCCACGGCCGCGATGAGCAGCACCGTCTTGGTGCCGAACATGTTCACGGCCAGCACCCGGTCGTAGACGGTGGGGCCGAGAAGCGCCCGGACCATGGCCAGGAGCATGCTCACGAGGATGGCGACGGTCGCGACGACGAACATCACGAGCCCTGCTCCACCCAGGTCACCCGCCGATCCATTTCGTCCTCCTCACGGCCGTCCACGTCCACCCAGGTCAGGGAGTGGATCTCGAACTCGTTCCCGTCGATGCCCGTGGTGATGGTCCCGGGGGTCAGGGTGATGGAGTTCCCGTAGATGGCCCGGCCCAGGTCGGTCTTCTGCTTCCCCGTGTAGCGCACGAGGATGGGGCTGATGGGGAGGCTCGGGGAGAGGATGATCTTGGCCACGTGCAGGTTGGCGACGAAGATCTCCTTCATCAGCCACGGCAGGTAGAGCCAGAACCGGATGCCCAGGTGGGCCGGGAGTCCCTCGTCGTCGACCACCTCCATGCGCATGGCGATGTAGACCACCAGGACGCAGGAGAGGACCCCGAAGGAGGTGATCAACGAGGTGTAGTGGCCCGACAGGGACAGCCAGAATCCGAACAGAATCGCGCCTAGTCCGAAGGCTCGGAGCAAGGGTTCTCCAGGGCTTGGTTCGAGTGGTTTTCGGGGGAGGCGGGGTGCCCGGGCGGGACAGACGGCCGAATCTACCAGTTGGACTGTGCGCCGTCCACAATACGTTGAACCAGAAGGGCCATCGCTTCCGACCGGCCCACCTCCTCGGGCTCGGACTCGAGGAACTGCCCCTCGGCCCGGACCCCGCGATCCTCCCAGAGGATCACGTTCTCCACCAGGTCGATGATCTGGACCTCGACCGTGATGTTGACCTGGCGCTGCAACACCTCGGCGGGCTCCCCCGCCGCCCCGGCCCGGTAGTTCGGGGCCACGACGTCGTATCCCCGGATCGTGCCGCGCACGACGGCGTCGGCCACGTCCTCGCCCGCGGTGCGGATCCCGAGGGCCGCCGGCAGGTTCCGCAGGAGCTCGTCGAAGAGCTCGGGAGCCAGGTCGAAGCGGTCCGTCTCGTTCTCGAACGGCGCGATGGCGATGGTCCGGATGTGCTCCGGGGGGAAGCTTCCGGCGCGAAAGGAATACATGCACGCCGTCAGCGCCAGGGGGAGCGCCAGCGCCAGGGCCCGCGCCGCCGTCCGGAGACCCCTCACCGGCCGCCCCACACCGAGGCCGGGTCCCAGATGTCCGGGGGGAAGGGCTCCACCCGCTCCACCGACTCCCGGGTCAGCCGGAGCTCCCGGAAGGCAGTGAGATCCCGGTACACGGCCTCGTCGGGATAGCGTCCCTGGGCGGCGGGCTCCACCTCGACCCGCTCCACCACGTGGTCGTCCCGGAGCCGCTCCATGACGCGTACCTGTCCGTCCACCACCCGGTAGTGGATCCGGGTCCCGTCGGGGTAGCGGTAGCGGAGCCGGAGCGCGTCGCCCTCCAGCCGCTCCGCGCCCAGGAGCTCGATGCCGAACTCGGGACGGAAGACCCCCAGGACGCCCCACATGAGGTCCGGCGGCGGGAGGAGGTCCGTGGGCGCGCCGGGCGGGAGGCGGTACTCCCCGTCCACCAGCGCGGCCCGGGCGGCGGTCTCGCCGCTTCCAAGGAAGAGGTCGAGACGGGCCCGGTAGGGCGGCTCGACGCGGGCGACGCCCCGGCCGCTCACCCGGCTCCCCGCCTCGTTGAGGGACCACTCGAACACGATGCGGAGCGGTTCCTCCAGGCGGGTGCGGTCCTCCAGCGCCAGGGCCAGCTGCTCGGCGTCGACGGCGGGAGCGACCACCGCCGGCTCCGGCGGGGTGCAGGCGGCGGCCATCACGGCGAGCGCCGCGGCGAGTACGGGAGGGAGCGGTCGGGAGGTCGGCATGGGGAGCAAGGTAAAGCGGGAGTCGACTCCGGGTGTACCCCCGCCCCGCTCGCCCGGTTCGCGCGAAGGCCGCGTCGTTGCATCTTCCGGGGTTCCCGTCCCGCACGCCTCCGGAGCGCCATGCCCCGCAGCCCCGTCTACATCGCCTCGGACGTCCACATGGGCGCGATCTCCCGCGCCCAGGAGGAGTCCTTCTACCGCTGGCTCGACCACGCCGCCGACGAGGCCGCGCTCCTGGTCCTGAACGGCGACCTCTTCGACTTCTGGTTCGAATACGGCGGCGGACGCGTGTCGGGGGGCTACGACGAGCTCCTCGGTCGTCTCAAGGCCGTGATCGACGGCGGGCTGCCGGTGACCCTCATGGGCGGGAACCACGACTGGTGGGGCGGACGCTACCTCCGGGAGGAGGTGGGCGTGGAGTTCCTCCAGGACCCGGTCGTGCGGAGCTACGCGGGCCGGACGACGCTCCTGGCCCACGGCGACGGGCTCGGCGCCGGGGACCTGGGCTACCGGGCGCTGAAGCTCCTCCTCCGGGGGCGGCTGACCCGGTGGGCCTTCGCCCGCCTCGGCCCCACGCTGGGGGACCGGGTGGCCGGTCGGGTCTCGAAGACCGAGGGACGCTGGGGTCCGGTGGGGCCGGAGGACCGGGAGCGGGCCGCCGCGCTCCGGGGGTGGGCGCTCGAGGAGCTCGAGCGGCGTCCGGAGCTGGAGCTGGTGGTCCTGGGGCACACCCACGTGCCGGAGCTGGTGGAGGCCGAGGCCGGGCGCTGGTACGTGAACACCGGAGACTGGGTGCGCCACCGCACCTGGCTCCGCCTCGAGGAGGGCGAGCCCCCGCGGCTCGAGCGGTGGGAGCCCGACGCGGGGTGATCCGAGCGGGCGCCCCGGCTCAGCGCCGGTGGAGCGTCCCCGACCTCCCCGGGTCCGGCCCCGCCCGTCCGGACGCGCCGCCCAGGAGGAGGAAGGCCAGGCCGTAGCCCACCATCAGGAGGACGGTGAGGCCCAGGAACCCGGCGACGAGGGCACCCGCGCCGTCGGAGGGCTCGACCAGGCCGAGCACCGAGACGTTGAGCCCCAGGAGGAGGAGGACCGTCGAGGTGGTGGCCAGGTGGACGCCGAAGCCCCGCAGGCCTCGCCCCCAGATCCGCGCTCCCAGCGCGGCGGCGCCCACCGCGAAGAGCGCCGTGAGCGGCGCCGCGACCCGGATGAGCTCCGTGGGCGGCTCGTTGGCGGCGACCACGGCGGCCATGGGGACCACCGGGTCGAGGAGGACCACCGAGGCCCCCGCCAGACCCAGCAGCACCGCCGTGTGCCATCCGACCCAGCGCAGCCAGGTGCGCTGGGACGCCGGGTGGACCAGCCGGTGGTGGCCCCACGCCAGGACGGCGCCGCAGACCCCCCCGGCCATGAGCATGGGGGCCAGCGAGAACCAGATGTCGCTGATGAGGAGGTCGTGCACCCAGGCGAAGGCGACCGTGGCCGAGAGGCCCGCGGCCACGCCGATCAGGACGGGACGGCCCGCCCGGGCGGGCCGGAGCGCCGGAGCCTCCGGCGGGGTGGGATCAGGGGCGCGGGAAGGGCACACGGGCCGTGAGCTCCACCCGCCCGCCGCCCAGGTAGGCGGCGTCCACCTCGATGGGCTCCGGGAACTCCCGCAGGTGCGCCGACACGAAGGCGTCCGCGCCGCTCAGGAGGACGAGGAAGATGCCCAGCGCCGCCCAGTCCTCCTGCTGCTGGCCCCGGGCCTCGACGAGCCCCCGGAGGTCCTCCAGCGCCTCGTCGTCCTCCAGGAGGCCGGGGATGGAGTCCGCCGGAGTCCCCCCGTCCAGGAGCTCCTGGCGCCGGACGTCCTCGTGGAGGGCCAGGCGGGCCTCCGCCTCGTCGATGCGGAGCCGGGTGCGGAGCAGGGCGAACGCCGTGGCCGTCTCCACCGCGAAGTAGACCGCCGCCCGGTTGTAGGAGCCGATGGAGGCGTGTCCCCAGCCCGGAAGTGCGACGGCACGCAGGAAGGCGCCGCCGGGGGACACGGTGGGTCCCCCGAGGCCGAGGGAGTCGGCCGGCACGGAGATCAGCCCCTCCTGCCCCGCCAGCACGGCCGGGGCCAGGCACAGGAGCGCCACGGTCGGAAGGACCGCGCGGCGCAGGACGGAAGGAAGGCGGAGGCGTCGCATGGCCGCCAACGATACCGGAACGCCCCCACGGCTTCAACGTCGGGGTCGGTGCGGACGGCCCCCCGCCCTGCCGGAGCCGGCGGGGGGCGCGCCGCGAAGGTGGCGGGAGCGTGTGGGAGTCGAACCCACCGACCCGGGTTCTAGCCGGGCTGCACGGTTTTGAAGACCGCCGGGAACACCGGTTCCCCTCCGCCCCCGTGGAGGGCCGGAAGCTCGGGGCTCGGCGCGGTGCGCGTCAACGGGGGGGACGGTGGCCGGGGTCCCCGCCGGGTGTATCTGGCGGCCGGCACCGGGTAACTTCCGGGCCCACCTTCAACCCCGCCCGTCGATGAGCGTGACCGAGATCCCCCGCCGTTCCCGCGGCCGCACCCCCGCCCCGTCCGACCCGCCCGTCCCCGCCGACCTCCGGGAAGGCGAGCGCAACCCCGGCCGGCCCCTGGAGCTGGACTGGGTCCGGGAGGTCCGGGTGAACCGAAGCGCCGTGGAGCGCCGCGCCGCCACCCTGGGCACGCGCCGGAGCGTGAAGAAGGAGTGGCAGGCCGCGTGGCTCCTCCGGGCCGTGACCCTCATGGACCTGACCACCCTCTCCGGGGACGACACGCCCGGGCGCGTCCGTCGGCTGTGCGCCAAGGCGCGCACCCCCGTGCGTCCGGACCTCCTGGAGGTGCTGGGGATGGCCCCCGACGCGGTGCGGGTGGCGGCGGTGTGCGTGTACCACGAGATGGTGGAGACCGCGGTGGCGGCGCTGGAGGGCACGGAGATCCCCGTGGCCGCCGTCTCGACCGGCTTCCCCCACGGGCTCTCGCCCTTCCCCCAGCGGGTGGAGGAGATCCGGGCGTCGGTGGCCGCCGGCGCCCGGGAGATCGACATCGTCATCTCCCGGCGGCACGTCCTCACCGGGGACTGGGAGGCGCTGTACCACGAGGTCCAGGCGTACCGGGACGCGTGCGGCGAGGCCCACCTCAAGACCATCCTGGCCACCGGGGAGCTCGGGACGCTCCGCAACGTGGCCCGGGCCAGCCTGGTGTGCATGATGGCCGGGGCCGACTTCGTGAAGACGTCCACGGGCAAGGAGAGCGTGAACGCCACCCTCCCCGTCGGCCTCGTCATGGCCCGCACGGTGCGGGCCTACGCGGAGCGCACGGGCTACGCCGTGGGCTTCAAGCCCGCCGGGGGGATCCGCACGGCCAAGGACGCCCTCCTCTGGCTGATCCTCATGAAGGAGGAGCTGGGCACCGGGTGGCTCCAGCCCGAGCTCTTCCGCTTCGGCGCGTCCTCCCTCCTGGGGGACATCGAGCGACAGATCGAGCACCACGTCACCGGGCGGTACTCCGCCCACCACCGGCATCCCATGGCATGAGCAAGGTCGCCGACATCTTCGAGACGCTGGAGTACGGACCCGCCCCCGAGGCCGCCGACCGGGCCCTCGCCTGGATCGAGGGGCACGAGGGCGGCTTCGGCCACCTGGTGGCCGGCGCGTTCACCGAGCCCCGGGACGACGCCCTCTTCGACGTGGCGAACCCCGCCACCGGGGAGACGCTCGCCCGGGTCTCCCAGGGCGGCGCCGAGGACGTGGCGCGGGCCGTCGAGGCCGCCCGGGACGCCCAGGCGGGGTGGTGGGAGCTGGGTCCCCACGGTCGGGCGCGCCATCTCTACGCCCTCGCCCGGCGGATCCAGCGCCACGCCCGGCTCTTCGCCGTCCTGGAATCGCTGGACAACGGGAAGCCCATCCGCGAGTCGCGGGACCTGGACATCCCCCTGGTGGCCCGGCACTTCTACCACCACGCCGGGTGGGCCCAGCTCATGGACCGCGAGCTCCCCGGGTACGGACCCGTGGGCGTGGTGGGCCAGATCATCCCGTGGAACTTCCCCCTCCTGATGCTGGCCTGGAAGGTGGCGCCCGCCCTGGCCACGGGGAACACGGTGGTCCTGAAGCCCGCCGAGTTCACCCCCCTCACCGCGCTCCTCTTCGGCGAGCTCTGCGTGCAGGCGGGGCTGCCCGACGGCGTGGTCAACGTCGTCACCGGGGACGGCGAGACCGGCGCCGCGCTGGTGGACCACGAGGGCGTGGACAAGATCGCCTTCACCGGCTCCACCGAGGTGGGGCGGATCATCCGGGAGGCCACCGCGGGAACCGGAAAGCGCCTCTCTCTGGAGCTGGGCGGAAAGTCCCCCTTCATCGTGTTCGACGACGCCGATCTGGACTCGGTGGTGGAAGGCGTGGTGGACGCCATCTGGTTCAACCAGGGGCAGGTCTGCTGCGCCGGTTCGCGCATCCTGGTCCAGGAGAACGTGGCCGAGCTCCTGGAGCGGAAGCTCCGGGCCCGCATGGAGACGCTCCGCATGGGGGATCCCCTGGACAAGAGCGTGGACATGGGGGCCATCGTGGCGCCGGTCCAGCTCGAGCGGATCCGGGCCCTCGTGGAGAAGGGCCGCGAGGAGGGCGCGTCCGTGTGGCAGCCCTCCTGGAGCGCCCCCCGGGAGGGCTGGTTCTACCCGCCCACGCTCTGCACCGACGTCCAGCCTTCGGGAACGCTGGCCCGCGTGGAGATCTTCGGGCCCGTGGTGGCCATGATGACCTTCCGCACCCCCGACGAAGCCGTGGAGATGGCCAACGACACCCGCTACGGCCTGGCCGCCTCGGTCTGGTCCGAGAACCTGAACCTGGCGCTGGAGGTGGCGCCCCGGGTGAAGGCGGGCACGGTCTGGGTGAACTGCACCAACCTGTTCGACGCCGCCGCGGGCTTCGGCGGATACCGGGAGAGCGGCTTCGGCCGCGAGGGCGGCCTGGAGGGGCTCTGGGAGTACGTGGCGCCCCTGGAGGAAGGCGAGGGCGTCGAGGCCCCCTCCGCCGGTCCGACGGCGGTCCCCGCCGAGGACGTGGACCCCGCCGACCTTCCGGACGCGGGAACCGACGGCCTCCCCGCCCTGGACCGCACCGCCAAGCTGTACGTGGGAGGCAAGCAGGCCCGCCCCGACGCCGACGCGTCGCTGGTGATCCTGGCTCCCGACGGCCGGCCCGTCGGGGAGGTGGGCCGCGGCAGCCGCAAGGACGTCCGCAACGCGGTGGAGGCCGCCCGGAAGGCGCAGGCCGGCTGGGCGGGGCGCACCGCCCACAACCGGGCCCAGGTGCTCTACTTCCTGGCGGAGAACCTGGAGGCCCGGCGCGGGGAGCTCGTGGAGCGCCTGGCGTCCCTCTCCGGCGACGCGGAGGCCGGGGCCCGGGAGATGGACGCCTCGGTCCGCCGTCTCTTCTCCTACGCCGCCTGGGCCGACAAGTGGGACGGGCGGGTGCACCACACCCCCTTCCGGAACGTCACCCTGGCCATGCCGGAACCGCTGGGCGTGGTGGGCGTCGTCTGCCCCGAGGAGCGGCCCCTCCTGGGGCTCGTCTCGTGCGCGGCGCCGCTCCTGGCCATGGGGAACGCCGTGGTGGCGGTGCCGTCGGAGGGCGGCGCGCTGCTGGCGACCGACCTCTACCAGGTCCTGGAGACCTCGGACGTGCCCGGTGGGGTGCTCAACCTCGTCACGGGGCTGCGCCGGGAGCTGGTCCCCACCCTGGCCGACCACGACGCCGTGGACGGCGTGTGGCACTGGGGGCCCGACGCCGAGGAGGCCGCCGCGGTGGAGCGCCGCTCCACCGGGAACATGAAGCGGACCTGGGTGGCGCACGGCCGCCGCCGCGACTGGCTGGACCCGCTCCACGGAGAGGGTCCGGAGTTCCTCCGGGAGTCCACCCAGATCAAGAACGTCTGGGTCCCGTACGGGGAGTGAGCCGATGACCCGCCCGTCCCGCCGCCGCGCGCGCCTCCGCCCCCTTCGGGCGGCGCTGGCCGTTCTCCTCCTCTGTGGAGGCATGGCCGCCCCGGGCCCGCTGGCGGCCCAGGAGGCCGAGCGCCCCCGGGTCGTGATCCTCACCACCGGGGGCACCATCGCCAGCACGCCCGGGGACATGCTCCCCGGCGAGGAGCTGGTGGCCGCCGTACCCGCCCTCCTGGACCACGCGCGCATCGAGGTCGAAGAGGTCTTCCGCATCGGGTCGTCGGGCATGACCCCCGCCCACTGGATCCGCCTCGCCCGGCGGATCGACGCGCTCCTGGCCGGCGACCCGGGGCTGGCGGGGGTGGTCGTCACCCACGGGACCGACACCATGGAGGAGACGGCCTTCTTCCTGAACCTCACCGTGGCGGACCCCCGCCCCGTGGTCCTCACCGGATCCATGCGGGGCGCCGGGTCCCTCTCCGCCGACGGGCCGCGCAACCTCCTGGACGCCGTGCGGGTGGCCGCCACCCCCGAAGCCCGGGGGAAGGGCGTCCTGGTGGTCCTCAACGAGGTGGTGGCCGCGGGGCGGGACGTCCGGAAGACCCACGACCGGAGCGTGGCCACCTTCGCCTCGCCGGAGTGGGGCTTCCTGGGCCGGGTCGAGCCGGACACCGTCCTCTTCCACAGGGCGCCGCTGCGCCCCCACACCACCGCGACGCCCTTCCGTGTGGACGGTCTCGACGACCTGCCCAACGTGGGCCTCGTGGTGGACTACGCCGGGGCCGACGGATCCGCCGTCCGGGACGCGGCGGCCCGGCGGCCCGACGGCCTGGTGGTGGTGAGCTTCGCCGGCGGACGGATGAGCCCGGGCACCCGCGGCGCCCTGGCCGAGGTCGTCGACAGCGGCCTGCCCGTGGTCGTGGCCTCCCGGGAGGAGGAGGGCCGGATCGACGCGCCCGGCGAGGGCGTTCTGGTGGCGCCGGACCTCCCGGGTCACAAGGCCCGCATCCTCCTGGCGCTGGCCCTCACGACCACCCGCGACCACGCGGGGCTCGACCGGATCCTGCGCCGGTACTGAGGCGAGCCCGCCTCAGCGCCGCGTGAGGTAGGTGTTTCCCGGGTTCTCCCGGATGTAGAGCTGGAGCCGGTCGCCCGGGGCGGCGGTGATCATGTTGGTCTGGTAGCTCCGACCCGCCAGGGGCTCGATCTGGAAGCGGATGTCCGCCGTCTGCCGCCACGGGACCTGGATGGTCCGCTGCGACCGCCCGGTGACCGTCCCCAGGTTCGTCCGCCCGTCCAGCCCGATCTTCCACAGCCGGACGTCGTTGAAGTTCTGGTTGTCGACGTAGAGCTGGACGCTGTCGGCCTGCCCACCCGAGCGGTCGAAGGGGTTCGGGAAGTTCTTCACGCAGCCGGCCATGACGGCCACGGCGAGCCCGGCCACCGCCAGACGAGCGAGACGGGACGCACGGCGGGGTGGGACGGGGGGGGACGGCGTCCTGGGTCTCATGGAGCTCCGTAGCAGGGATCGGGGCGCGGGTGTCGGACCGTCCTACATACCCGGCCCAGCCGTTGGGATTACGGTGCGTCCACGACGGGCCCGGGGCAAGCGGTCGCACAACGGGAGCGGGGCGGAGGCCGACTCCGGCCTCCGCCCCGCGGATGCTTCTCGAGGCGGCCTCGCGGCCGCCCGCCCCTCGCGGGGCCGGCCCCTTAGCTGATGAGCCGTTCCGCGTCGATGGGCGGGAGGCCCTCGGCGCGGAGGAGCTGGTTGAGGCGAGCCACGTCCTGACGGATGATGAGCTGCAGCTGATCGAGCTCCATCTGGAGCTCGTCGGACAGCACCTCGTACACGTCGTACATCTGGTCCGTGGGCTGGTTCTCGGCGCCCTCCACCTGGTTCAGCAGCGCCGCCAGCTTGTTGTTCAGGCGGATCGGGAAGTTCAGGGGATCCTGGCTGGACTCGGACTGCGTCTGGTAGATCTCCTCCTCCACCCCGGTCAGCCGCTCGTTGACGGCCTCCCCGGTCTCCTCGATCTCGGTGTTGTCCGTGTCCTCCAGGCGGTCGTCCACCTGTCCCTTGAGGTCGCGGATGCGGATCACCGCCTCGTTGGCCACGCTGACCCGGTCCCGGAGCTGCTGCGCGAACTCGTAGCGCTCCACCAGGTCGGCCATGGTCACGCCGGCCGCGATGGCCCGGGGGTTCATCTCGATGGTGAAGTCCCGCGTCTGGCTCTCGCCGTCCACGGTGAGGCGGACCTGGTAGTCACCGGGCAGCACCGCGGGCCCGACGGGCCCCGCGGCCCAGAAGATCCGGCCCTCGAAGTCGGTCCAGCCCTCTTCCCGCATGACCCACCGGAAGGTGTTGCTCCCCTCGTCGGTGGACGGGTGGGCGTTGGCCCCGCCGAAGAAGGCGGCGAACCCGGTGGGCTCCTCCGTCTCCTCGTCCTCGTCCTCGGACTCGTAGCTCGACATGACGTTGCCGGAGGCGTCCAGGATCTCGACGAGGACGTCGTCGGCCTCGTCGTCGAGGTAGTACTGGATCTCCAGGGCGTTGTCGAAGCCCCGCACCGGGTTCTTCGGGTCGAAGAGCCAGAAGTCGGCGTCGGCCACCTCGGGGGTGAGCTGCCGGAGGATGCCCATGTCCTCCATGACCCAGAAGGACCGCCCGTGGGTCCCGATGACCAGGTCGTTCTCCTCCACCACCAGGTCGCTGACCTGGAGGACGGGGAGGTTCAGGCTCAGGGGCTGCCAGCTCTCGCCGTCGTTCCACGAGATGTAGACCGTCCGCTCCGAGGCCGCGTAGAGCAGCCCGGGCCGGTACGGATCCTCACGGACCGCGCGGACGAAGTCGTCCTCGGGAATCCCGTCGGTGATCTTCTCCCACGTCTGCCCGTAGTCCTCGGTCTTCCAGACGTAGGGGCTGCGGTCGTTGTTCACGAGGTACCGGATGCCCGCCACGTACGCCTTGCCCGGGGTGGTGGGCGAGGCCTCGATGGTGTTGATCCGGATGAGGTACGGCGCGTCGGGCGGCGTGACGTTCTCCCACGTGGGGTTCGCCGAGGTCCCGTTCCGCGTGACGTGCACCAGCCCGTCGTCCGACCCGGCCCAGATGACGTCGGAGTCGTGGTAGGACGGCGCGATGGCGAAGACGGTGGCGAAGGTCTCGACGCCCGTCTCGTCCTTGGTGATGGGCCCGCCGGAGGCGGTCATGGTGGAGTCCACGGCCAGCGTCAGGTCGCCGCTCATCTCCTCCCAGTTCTGCCCCTCGGTGGTCGTGCGCCAGACCTTGTGGGTCCCCGTGTACAGCACGTCCGGGTCGTTCCGGTCGAAGACGATGGGGAAGGTCCACTGGACCCGCTCCCGGATGCTCTCCGGCGCGTGGCCCATGGGGTTCTCCGGCCAGACCGTCACGTTCCGGGTGATCCCGGTCTCGTGGTCGTAGCGGGAGAGGTACCCGCCGTAGCAGCCGGCGTAGAAGACGTCGGTGTCCACGGGGTGGGGCGCGATGTAGCCGCTCTCGCACCCGCCCACGGAGTAGTAGTAGTCGCCGGGGCCGGCATCGAGGTGGCCCCAGTTGTCCGACGGCATGCACGCCGTGGAGTTGTCCTGCTGGGCGCCGCAGATGTGATACGGCTCGTGCTCCGTGGTGATCACCCGGTAGAACTGGGCCGTGGCGAAGTCCTGGTCGGTCCAGGTCTCGCCGCGGTTGAAGGAGACGTTTCCGCCCCCGTCGTTCCCGTTGATCATCCGCGTCGGGTCCGACGGCGCGATCCACAGGTCGTGGTTGTCGCCGTGGGGGACGCGCAGGCGCGCCTCGAAGGTCTCGCCGCCGTCGTCGGAGCGGTAGAGCCCGGTGTTCAGGGCGTAGACCACGTCCTCGTCCTGGGGGTCGGCGTAGATGCGGGTGTAGTAGAAGGCCCGCTGGCGCAG
The DNA here is from genome assembly GCA_964569085.1 of uncultured Gemmatimonadaceae bacterium. GTDB lineage: Bacteria > Gemmatimonadota > Gemmatimonadetes > Longimicrobiales > Gaopeijiaceae > JAJCZZ01. The sequence continues at coordinate 25,718 of CAZMTA010000038.1, forward strand.
CTTCCGCTCGTCGTTGACGCGCTCGAAGGTCCGGCCGCCGTCGTCGGAGCGGTACACGCCGCCCTCGGGATCGTGCTCGGCGATGACCCAGACCCGGTCGGAGTTCGCCGGGGAGACCGCCACGCCCATCTTGCCCAGCGGCGTGCGGGGCTCGAAGCCCAGGTTGTCCGTGATGTCGGTCCAGGTCTCGCCACCGTCGGTGGACTTGTAGAGGCCGGACTCGTCGCCACCGGAGGAGAGCGCCCAGCTCTTCCGCCAGGCCTCCCAGATGGTGGCGTAGAGGACGTCGGGGTCGTTGGCGTCGACCACCAGGTCCACGGCGCCGGCCCGGGGGCTCACGTAGAGCGTCTTCTCCCAGGTCTCGCCACCGTCGGTGGTCTTGAAGACCCCCCGCTCCTCGTTCTCGTCGGAGTGCTGCCCCAGGGCGGCCACCCACACGACGTCGCAGTCGTCGGGGTGGATGCGGATGCGGGCCGTGTTCTGGCTCTCCTCGAGGCCCAGGTGCTCCCAGGTCTCGCCGGCGTCGGTGGACTTGTAGACGCCGTCGCCCTGCTGGACGTTGCCGCGGAGCTGGACCTCGCCGCCGCCGATGTAGACGACGTCGGGGTCGGCCTCGCACACCTGCACGGCCCCGATGGACGAGCTGGTGATCTTGTTGTCGGTGACCGGGCCCCAGGTCTGACCGCCGTCGGTGGTCTTCCACAGACCGCCGCCGGTGGCGCCGAAGTAGTACTCCATGGGGCGGGCGTCGCTTCCCGCCACCGCGATGGAGCGACCGCCGCGGGCCGGCCCGACCGAGGTCCACTCGAGGACGTCGTAGAGGTCCTCGTCGAACTGCTGGGCCTGGGCGGGCGTGAGCGACAGGGATGCCACCGCCGCCAGGGCGAGGGTCGTCCTCGAAAGGGTGCCGACGATGCTCATGGGTGCTGCCTCTTGGATATGGGTCTTGGACGTACGGAAGGACAGGTGGCGCGACGGGAATGCTGCGTGCCCGCCGGGAGGGGGCGCGGTCCGGGGCCGCGCGAGGCGCCCCGGGGGCACCGTAGACCGGCGGTTGGTGGCGCGCAACCGCCTGCGGTCCACTGGTTTACGGCCCGGTGCTCAGCTCCGGACCCGGGCGACGCACTCGATCTCCACGTCCACGTACTTCGGCAGGTCCCGGGCGGCGACGGCGGCCCGGGCGGGCCGGTGGTCTCCGAAGTGGCGGGCGTAGACCTCGTTCATGGCGCCGAAGTCGTCCATGTCGGCCAGGAAGACGGTGGTCTTCACCACGGTGTCCAGGCCGGCCCCGGCGGCCTCCAGGACCGCGCGGAGGTTCACCAGCACCTGCTCGGTCTGGGCCTGCACGTCTCCCTCCACGAGCTCCATGGTGTCCGGGTCGAGGGGGATCTGGCCGGAGCAGAAGACCCAGCCGTCGGACACGACGGCCTGGGAGTAGGGGCCGATGGCTTCGGGAGCGCGCTCGGTGGAGACGGGTCGGATATCGGTCATGAGGCGATGGGATCGTGGGTGGGGTTGGATGGGAATGGGGAGCCGGAGCCCTCGCGGGCCGGCAGCTCCTCCACGTGGTCGAGGATCTCGTCGGGAGAGACGGTGGCCACGCCGGCCTTCCCGACCTCGACGGCCGCCGCGTGGTTGGCCAGGATGGCGGCCTCGGCCGGGGTCGCGCCGGCGGCCAGGGCGGTCGCCATGACGGCCGTGACCGTGTCTCCGGCTCCGGAGACGTCGTAGACGCCCCGGGCCACCGTGGGGACCCGCACGGACTCCCCCGCCCCGGTCTGGAGCGCCATGCCGCGCTCGCCCAGGGTGAGGAGGAGGTGGCTGCAGCCCAGCCGCGCGCGGGTGCGCTCCATCCACTCGGGGTCGTCGGGGTGGAGGAACTCGCCCAGGGCGTCGGCCAGCTCCTTGGCGTTGGGCTTGAAGACCGTCACGCCGCCGTAGCGGAAGAAGTTGCGCCGCTTGGGGTCCACCACGGTGGGAACGTCGTTCCGGCGGCCGGCCTCCACCACGGCGTCGATGACGCCGGGGGTGAGGACGCCCTTGTTGTAGTCCTCCATGACCAGGACGTCGGCCTCGGCGGCGAGCTCCCGCACCGTGTCGCGGACGGCCTCCTCCAGCCCGCCCTCCAGGTCGCTCTCCACTTCGTGGTCGAAGCGCACCACCTGCTGGCGGCGGGCCAGGACCCGGGTCTTCACCGTGGTGGGGCGCTCGTCGGTGGCCACCAGGCCGCCCGTGCGCACGCCCAGCTCCTCCAGGGCGTGCCGGAGGGCCTCGCCGGCCGGGTCCCGCCCCGAGACGCCCACCACGGTGCAGGCGGCGCCGAGAGCGGCCACGTTGGCGGCCACGTTCCCGGCGCCGCCCACGGCCGAATCCTCCTCCTCGACGTGGACGACCGGCACGGGCGCCTCCGGAGAGATCCGGTCGACCCGCCCCGAGATGTAGCGGTCCAGCATGAGGTCGCCCACGACAAGGGCCCGGATCTCCGCGGCGGCTTCCAGGATCTCCCGGGCCCGGGCGCGGGTCAGCCGGTCCACGGGCCCCTCCCCCGCCCCTCCAGGGCCAGCCAGCGGTGCTCCGGGCCTTCCTTGGCCAGGAGGGCGTCCTGGAGGTTCACCGACACGCACACGTGGTTGGGCACGATGCGCACCCGCTCGCCCACGCGGGGGTGCCAGGGGCTGCGGCCGAGGTCCAGGACGCCGTGCTCCTCGGAGAGCGCGGCCACGGTCACCCCCGGATGGCCCAGGACCAGCCCGAAGCCGTCGCCGCCCCGGCCTTCCTTGGCCAGCGCCTTGGAGCCCGCGTCCACCACGGCGCGGCCCGGGACGGCGGTGCTCACCACCGTGGCCAGGACCGAGTAGGCCAGGTCGTCCCGCCCCGCGACGCCCACGTCCACGGCCTCCCGGTCGAAGTAGATGCAGGAGCCCGATCGGATCTCGGTCATCCCCGGGATCCGGTGGCTCTGCCAGAGGGTCGGCGTGGAGCCGCCGCTGACGATCTCGGGGTCCAGCCCGCCCACCTCCAGGGCCTCGAGGGTCCGCTGGAGCCGGGCCGCGACGCCGCTCAGGGGCTCGTCCTGATCTCCCTCCGCCATGCGGATGTGCCCCGGATAGAACATCAGGCCCCGCCACACGACGCCGGCGGAGACCTCGGCGGCCTCCGCCAGCTCGACGACCCGGCCCGGATCGCCGACGCCGACCCGGCCGAGCCCCACGTCCATCTCCACCAGGACGCCCACCGACACCCCGGCGTCGTGGCAGGCCCGGGCGAGGGGCTCGAGGACGGCCTCGTCGTCGAGGGCGACGGTGAGTCGGAACCCCGGCCGGGCCGCCGGGCCCTCCTGGAGCAGCGCGAGGAGGCGAGCGAGCTTGGCCTCGCCCACCGGGGGGTACGCCAGGAGGACGTCGTCGGCCAGGGAGGCCATGACCTCCGCTTCCCGGAGCGTCGCCACCGTGAGCCCCTGCGCGCCGGCCTCCAGCTGGAGCCGGGCGACCTCCCGGGACTTGTGGGTCTTGATGTGGGGCCGCCAGGCCAGGCCGTGCTCCCCGGCGTATGCGACGACCCGCTCGGCGTTGGCCCGGGCCGTGTCCAGGTCCACCAGCCCGACGGGAGTCTGGACGGTGGCGGGGTCCGGGCTCTCCCGCGGCGGACCCGACGGCGCGGGGGTCATTCGAGGAGGGCCTCGACCGCCATGAGGAACTTGTCGTCGGTCTCGCCCACCGGCCCGTACTGCATCCAGCGGATCACGCCCGCGGAGTCGAGGAGGAACGTGGCCGGGAGGCCCAGCACCTGGTAGCGGTCCATCCCGCGCATCTGGGGGTCCCAGAGGATGGGGTAGGTCACCCCGTACTCCTCCACGAAGTCGCCGACGGCCCCCTTCTGGTCCCGGGTGTCCATGGAGATGCCCACGATCTCGAACCCCCGGTCCCGGTGCTCCTCGTAGAGCTCCTGGAGGAAGGGCGTCTCCTGGCGGCACGGAGCGCACCAGGTGGCCCAGAGGTTCAGGAGCACCGTCTTCCCGCGGAAGGACTCCAGCGTGACCGTGTCACCCTCGAGCGTGACCGCCGTGTACGGGGGCGCGGGCTCCCCCACCCGGGGGGGCTGGGGCCGGTCGGGGGCGGCGCAGGCCGCCACCAGGAGCGCGGCGAGGACGGGCAGGAGGAGGCGACGGCGGGACGGGGTCACGGGGAGGGCACCTCGACCCGGGCGGCGCGGACGCGGGTGGTCCCGTCGTCCTCCACGCCCGTCCAGGCCAGCAGGAAGGAGGATTCGTCGAGGGCGGCGACCCGGGGGAAGCCGCTCCGGCGCGCCGAGCTGGTGGTGGCGAGGGTCCGGGAGGCTCCGAGGGTCCCGTCGGGCCCGACCCGGCGCAGC
>CAZMTA010000039.1:0-29340 GCA_964569085.1 uncultured Gemmatimonadaceae bacterium
GGGGGATTGCCCGCCGCGAGGCACGGTTATTATTGGCAGTCCAAGGGACCCCGGCAAGACGAGCCGGGAGCCCGCACGGAGCCAGTCACGCCTCACCCCGCCAGCCTTCGCATGGACGCCGCCCGACCCCCGCGACGCCCCGCGCCCCGCATGCTCTCCCCGGCGAGAGCGGGAGGGCTGGCGCTCGCTCTGCTGTCTCTGGCGAGCGGTCCGCTCGCCGGTCAGCAGGGAGGCGATGGAGAGGCGTCCCCCGCGGCGCGTCGCTGCGCCGCCGGAGAGGTGGCGCGCATCGACGTCCGGAACCACTCCCTCTTCGCTCCGGAGGAGCTCGACGCCCACGCCTTCGGGTGGGCGCTGGGGCTGGTCAACTGGGTGCACGTGCGGACGCGGGACCACTACCTCAAGCGGGAGCTGCTGCTGGAGGAGGGCGGCTGCTTCTCCTCCGAGGCCCTGGCCGAGTCCGAGCGCCTCATCCGGGACCTGGGGTTCATCGCGCGCGTCCAGACCCGGAGCCGCCTCCGCCCCGATTCGACCTGGGCCGTCCACGTCGAGACGTGGGACGAATGGACGACCCAGGTCGGGATCGACCTGGACGTGGAGAACGAGCTCCAGCTCAAGGGCTTCTTCGCGCGAGAGAAGAACCTCCTCGGGCGCGGGCTCTATCTCTCCTTCCGCTACCGGGACTTCGAGGAGCGGAAGGATCGGAGCCTGGCGCTGGGCACGCCCCGGCTGTTCGGGACACGGACCGACGCGTCCCTGGCCGTGGGGGCCACCCGCACCGGTCGGATGGTGCGCCAGACGGTGGCGTATCCCTTCGTCAGCGAGTCCAGCCGGTGGGCCTTCGACGGCCTGGCCCTCTGGGAGGACCGGGAGCAGGCCTACCTGACGGAGCGATCCAGCCCCGTGACGCATGCACTCCTGCCCTTCTCGGACGTCGTGGGCCATGCGCGGGTCCTGCGTCGGTTCGGCCGTCCGGGCGCCCTCACCCTCGTGGGCGGGGGCCTGGAGCTGGTGCATCGGGAACGCTCGGGTGGGCCGTTGGCGGTCCTGGAGGAGGACTTCGACGAGCCCGTGCCGGCGCCGGACGCCCTCGCGGCGCGGCTGTCCTCCCAGGCCCGGCCCGATTCCCACCTCAAGATCGGAGCCACCGTGGGGCTCCGACGGCTACGCTTCACCACGGCCGTGGGGCTGGATCGGGTGACCGGGGCGCAGACGGTCGCCCTCGGCACCCACGTCGAGACCGCCCTCGGGCGGTCCCTCACCACCTTCGGCTCGTCCAGCGCGTTCACCTGGGGCGGCGTGGAGGCCTTCGCGTCGGCGCGGACGGGTGGGCTTCTCGGCCTCGCCCGGCTCTCGGCCTCGGGGCGGGTGCTGGATCGGTCGGTCCCGGAGGAGTCCCCCTGGCGCGACCTCTCGGCGGACGTGGAGGCGCTGACGTACCTCCAACCCGGGGGGTCCACCACCCACACCTTCCTCGTCGGGGTGCGAGCGCGCCTGCGGGCGAACCAGGACGCCCCGTGGCAGACCGTTCTGGGGGGCGAGGAGGGCGTCCGGAGCTACCCGGAGGATCGGTGGCCCGTGGGGAGCCGCCTCGTGGGATTCGCGGAGCAGCGGCTGAACCTCGACTGGTTCGCCCCGGCCGTGGATTTCGGGCTCACCGCCTTCGCCGACCTCGGGCGGGGCTGGGCCTCCGGCGTCCCCTTCGGGATGAACACGGGCTGGCGGGCGGCCGCGGGCGGGGGGATCCGCCTCGGATTCCCCGCCGGGAGCGGCTCCATCGCGCATCTGGAGATGGCGTGGCCCGTGGGCGACCCCCTGGGCACGAGCGAGCCCGTCTTCCGCGCCTACTGGGCTCCGACTCCGACCCGCCGGTGAAGGTCGCCCTCGTCACGGACTGGTTCCATCCGCGGGTGGGCGGAATCGAGGTCCACGTGCTCCTCCTGGCCCGACGGCTCCGGGACAGGGGCCACGACGTGGTGGTGGTGACGCCCTGGCCCGGCGAAGGCGTGGTGGACGGGATCCGGGTGCGCCGCCTGGACGTCCCCCTCGTGCCGCGGCTCGGGGTGTGCCTGGCGCCCTTCCGGCTGGTCCGGGCGGTCCGGGAGGTCCTCCTGGACGAGGCGCCCGACCTGGCGCACGGCCACGTGAGCTTCGCGTCGACCACGGTCGTCGCGGCCGGGTGGGTGGGCTGGCGCGAGGGCATCCCCGCCCTCGGGACCTTCCACTCCACCCTCGGCGCCCTGGGGTGGGTCTACCGGGCCGTGGCCCCCGTCCTCCGCGTGCGGTCGTGGCCCTTCCGGGCCACAGCCGTGAGCCCGGAGGTCGCCCGGGACGTGGCCTGGATCCTCCCCGACCGGGAGGTGGGCATCCTGCCCAACGCCGTGGATCCGGCCGAGTGGTCTCCGAAGCCGGCACCCGGGAGCGCCGGCGGGGAGGTGGGCCGCCTCCGGCTCGTGACCACCGCCCGCCTCCAGGCCCGGAAGCGGGTGGATGCCCTCCTGGAGATCGTGGCCCGCCTCCGGGAGAACGGCGCGGGGGACGTCACGCTGGAGATCGTGGGGGACGGACCCCGTCGCCCCGGCCTGGAGCGGGCGGCCCGGAGGCTCGGCCTGGACGGGGCCGTGCGGTTTGTCGGGGCCACCGGACCCGACGGCGTCCGTGCGGCGCTCGCCCGGAGCGACGTGTTCGTGAACGCCTGCGTCCTGGAGTCCTTCGGGATCGCCTCCCTGGAGGCCCTCGCGTCGGGCGTCCCCGTGGTGGCCCGGGAGGAAGGGGGCGTGGACGCCTTCGTGGAGGACGGGCGGAACGGGCTCCTGGTGGGCTCGGACGACGCCATGGTCGACGCCCTGACGGCGCTGTCCCGGGACCTGGAGCTGAGGGCCCGGCTCCGGGAGGGGGCTCTGGAGGGCGTCCCGGCCGAGCTCACCTGGGCGCGGTCGGTGGACCGCCATCTGGAGCTGTACCGGACCATCCTCGAGGGATCCGTCGCCGGGATCCGCTGACCTACGGAGAAGTGGGTGGGACCGGACCGGCGATCAGGACGCCGCCCGTCCGCCCAGGCCCCGGAGGAAGGCCTTCGTGAGGATGGAGGCCAGGCCCCACGCCAGGGCCAGCGCCACGGCGCAGTCGACCATCCCCCGCCAGGGCTCCGGCGTCACGCGGAGCAGGAGGATGGCGCACACGATGGCCGCCACGCCGCCCCACGCCCGGAGGAGGCGGGACGGCGGGGCGCCGACGAGGGACATGGCGTAGAGCGGAGCCAACACGCGCCAGAACCATCGGCCGTGCCGGGACACCCGGGCGACCCGGTCCAGGAGGAAGGGCGCGTATTTCCGCTGGATGGCGCGGATCCCCTCGCCGTACACGAACAGCCCGACGAGAAGCACCAGGACGGCCAGGTGCGCCGGTTCCAGGCCTCCCTCCACCGTGGCCAGCCCCCGCCTTCCCAGGCGCAGGACCGCGCCGCCGAAGAGGAAGGTGACCCCGGACAGGGCCCACGCCGCCGTCAGGCTCCGTGCCAGGCCGGCGGAGCCGTCGCCGCCGTTCACGGCGTCTCCTCGGCCGCCCGGCGCGGGACGACCGCCGCCGGGCGGTCGGGACGGTGGGGGAGGGGGCCGACGACCGGGAGGACGACGGGAACGGCGACGCCCGCTCGGGGCAGGGGTGCAGGGGCCAAGGGGCTTCGCAGAACGGGAGAACGGGAGGAGGGGCGGGGGACGCGACCGGAGCGGCGCCACCCCATGAGGGTACAGAAGCCGGGCGGGGCGGTCCATGGGGGCCGCGGCCCTCCGGGAGGCCGCCGGACGCGACGGTTGAGGCGGTCCACCCGCCCGGCCACCTTTCGCCGTCCCAGGAGAGGACGCCACGCCCCCCGCCACGGAGACGGACCGGTGCGCTGCACCCTGTGTCGACACCCCGACGCCGCGCCCTTCGCCCGGGCGTGGGACCGGAGCTTCCTCCGCTGCCCCCGCTGCCTCCTCACCTTCCTCCGACCGGAGGAGCGGCTCTCCCCCGGGGCGGAGCGGGCCCGGTACGAGACCCACGAGAACGATCCCTCGGACCCGGGCTACCGGGCATTCCTGGACCGGCTGGCGGCGCCTCTGGCCGAGGTCCTGGAGCCCGGCGCCCGGGGCCTGGACTACGGAAGCGGGCCCGGGCCCACCCTCTCCCTCATGCTCGAGGAGCGCGGCCACCCCATGCGGGTCTGGGACCCCTTCTTCGCGCCCGACCCCGACCCCCTGGGGGAGACCTACGACTTCGTCACCTGCACCGAGACCGCGGAGCACTTCCACGAGCCCGGCCGGGAGCTGGAGCGGCTGGACGGGCTCCTCCGGCGGCCGGGGTGGCTCGGACTGATGACGGGGGTCCTCGAAGCGGACGACGACTTCGGGGAGTGGTGGTACGCCCGGGATCCCACCCACGTCTCGTTCTATCGGCCGGAGACCCTGGCGTGGATCGCCGCCCACCACGGCTGGACGCTGCGTCGCCCGTCGCCCACCGTGGCCCTCTTCCGGAAGGGGTGAGGCCGGCCGGGGGGGCGAGCCCTTCCCGCTGGGCTGGATGCCGGTTGCGCCGCGCAGCGGCCTTCGCGTTCTTGGCGGGAACGATCGCCCCGGGGACGCGGTAGACTGGCTGCCCCCGATCCCGCCCGAGGCCCTGCCCGGGCGACGCTCGCCCACGACGCCCCCGGAGCCGGACCGTGCGCCTCAAGCTGGCCCTCTTCAGCACCATCTTCCTCCCGGTCATCCTCCTCGACCTCGCGACCAAGAGCTGGGCGCTCGACGCGCTGGCGGCGGAGCGGGGCGAGCTCTTCGGGGGGCTGATCCCCCTGACCCTGGCGTTCAACAAGGGTGCCGCCTTCGGCCTCTCCGTGGGCGAGGATTCCCGGTGGTTCTTCGTGCCGGTGACCGTGGTGGCCCTGGGCCTCCTGGCCGTCCTGATGAAGCAGGCCGCGCGGGGCGACCATCTCCGGATCACCGCCATCTCGCTGGTGGTGTCCGGCGCGCTGGGGAACCTCTACGACCGGGTCCGGTGGGACCGTGGGGTCGTGGACTTCCTCGGCCCCATCGACCTGGGCTTCTACGACTTCCCCATCTTCAACGTGGCCGACATCGCCATCACCTGCGGGGCGGTGCTGCTGGCCGTGTCGTTCTGGATCGAGGAGCGCCAGCTCGCCCGGGCCGAGGAGGCGGAGGGGGACCAGCAGTCTCCCGCGGCCGAGGTGGGAAGCCCTCCCTCGGAGAGGCCCGCCGAGGCGCCCTGACGGCCCGCGCCCCGTGAGGCCGCGCCTCAGGCCGCGGGGCGGGGCGTGAACATGAGGAACTCCACGCGGCGGCCCTGCATGCGCACCACGCGGAGCGTGCCCGAGTCCACCTCCACCTGGTCCCCGACGACGGGAATCCGGTTGAGGCGCCCGAAGACGAAGCCGCCCAGGGTGTCGTAGCCCTCCTCCTCGTCCTCGTCGACGGTGAAGCCGAGCTCGCCGCTCGCTTCCCTCAGGGGCACGCCGCCCCACGCCCGGACGCGCCCCCCGGCGAGCTTCAGGAAGTCCAGCGGCTCGTTCTCGTGCTCGTCCTGGATCTCCCCGATGATCTCCTCGATGAGGTCCTCGAGCGTCACGAGCCCCGCGGTCCCGCCGAACTCGTCCACGACGATGGCCAGCTTGGTCCGCTGCTGGCGCATCTCGGGGATCAGGTCCTCCACCGGCTTCGACGACGGTGCGAAGGGCACCGGTCGGACGATCTCCCGCACGTGGGTCAGGCCGTCGGTCAGGGCCTGCCAGAGGTCCCGGGCCAGGATCACGCCCACCACCCGGTCCAGCGACTCCTCGTAGACGGGGAGGCGCAGGTGCCCCTTGTCCAGCATCACCGACTGGGCGTCCGCCAGCGTGGCCTCCACCGGGACGGCCACCATGTCGGTGCGGGGCGTCATGACCTCGCCCACCGACACCTCGTCCAGCCGGATGACGTTGGAGACCACCTTCCACTCGTCCTCGTCCAGCGTCCCTTCCCGCAGGCCGATCTCCGCCAGGACCTCGAGCTCCGCCCGGCTGATGGTCGGGCGCTCCGAGCTGGGCGTCAGGAGGCGGGAGAGCCATCCCAGCGGCACGAGGATGGGCTTCATGGAGACGACCAGGGCCCGGAGGGTGTAGGCCGAGGGCTTGGCCAGCTCCTTCCAGTAGGTGGCTCCCACCGTCTTCGGCACGATCTCGGTGAGGAGGAGGACCGCCAGGGTCAGCGCGGCCGAGAACGCGGCCACCCAGGCGCTCCCGAACACGTCCGCCGCCACCGCTCCGCCCATGGTGGCGCCCATGGTGTGGGCGATGGTGTTCAGGGTGAGGATGGCCGCGATGGGCTCGTCCACCTTCTTCTGGGCCTGGGCGAGCCACTCGCCGGCCCACTCCCCCTCGTCGCGGAGGACCGCGATGTAGGAGTGGGTCACCGAGAGGAAGACCGCTTCCAGGATGGAGCAGAGGAAGGAGGTGGAGAGGGCGACGCCGAGGATCAGCAGGAGGGTGGTCATGGCCGAAAACATCGGCCAAGCCGCCGGGGGGCCACAAGGCCCGGAGGCCCGACGGGGCGGTCGATCACCGGCTCCGGGGTTGGCGGGACCGTGCGGCGCCGGGTTAAGATGCGGCCGGCCTCCCCCCCAGACGGCCTCCCCGCTCCCCCCCGTGATGGCGTCCATCCCACCCGAACCCGATCTCCGGTCCGTCGAGGAAGTGGAGACCGCGCTGGGGCTCCGCCCGGAAGACAGGGGTGAGCTCCCCGGCCTGTACGTCCTCAACGTGGTCCGGGTGCCGGTGCTGCGGATCCTGGGGTACCAGGCCCTCCTCGGCTTCGCGGCTCTCCACAACCTGGTTTTGGGCGTCGGTCTGCCGTGGGGCGCCTTCCTCGCCGTGGCGCTGTCCGTCGAGGCGTACGCGGTCCTCCAGCTCTGGGCCCTGCGGACCTGGTTCACCGAGGTGCGTCGGGTGCACCTGGGCACGCTCTTCCTCGGGCTGGACCTGGTGGCCTTCACGGTGGTGATCTGGGCCACCGGCGGACCGGCCTCCTGGCTGTGGCCCGTCTACCTGGTCCGTGTGGCGGACCAGATGTGGATCGGACGAGGGCGGGCGGTGGCCATGGCCGCGCTGGCCCTCGCCTGCTACCTGGGGCTCCTGCTGCTCCTCGGTCTCTCGGGGACGGCCGTTCCCTGGGCGCCCGAGCTCCTCAAGGTGGGCATTCTGGCCGCCATCGCCGGCCAGTTCGTGGCCGGGGCGAGCCTGCCGTGGGAGTTCCAGAACCGGGCCCGGGCCGCCAAGGGGATGATCCTGCGCCTCGAGCGCCAGTCCCTCGAGCTGGAGATGGAGCGGGCCCGGGCCCAGGAAGCGAGCCGGGCCAAGGGCGAGTTCCTCGCCCACATGAGCCACGAGCTCCGCACGCCCCTGAACTCGGTGGTCGGGTTCTCGAAGCTCCTCCTGAAGTCCGCGGACAGCGGCCTCGACGAGAAGGAGCGGAACTACGCCGAGCTCATCCACAAGAACTCGGTGCACCTCCTCCAGGTCATCAGCGACATCCTGGACGTCGCCCGGATCCAGGAGGGGCACATGGAGATCGACTCCGTGCCCGTGGACCTGGAGGAGCTGGTGCGGGACGTGGTGCGGGAGCTCAAGGAGCGGGTCCAGCCCGGCGTCCGCCTGTTCCTCTCGATCCCTCCGGGCCTCGGCCCTCTCCGCGCCGACCGGGGGCGTCTGCGGCAGGTCCTCGCCAACCTCCTGGACAACGCGTTGAAGTACACGCCCAGCGGGTGGGTGCGTCTGGAGGTCGTCCCGGGCGGGCCGGACGAGGCGCCGGCGGCCATCCGGGTGGTGGACACGGGGGTGGGGATCGAGCCCGGGGACCTCGAGGCCATCTTCGACCCCTTCGAGCAGGTGTCCGGGGGCTTCAGCCGGCGCTACGAGGGGACGGGGCTGGGCCTGGCCATCGCCCGGGCCCTCTGCGAGCTCATGGGGTTCCGCCTCACGGTGGAGAGCGAGCCGGGGGAGGGATCCACCTTCTCCGTGCACCTGGGAGGCGCACACGAAGAAGGGGGGCGTCCGGATGGTCCGGACACCCCCCTCGACGCCGATCCGGACGGGATCAGTCGACCAGCGTCGCGTCCAGCGTGATCTCCACCGCGGCGAGCGCCTTCGAGACGGGGCACCCCTTCTTGGCCGCCTCGGCGTGCTCCTTGAAGTGGTCCTCGTCCAGCCCGGGGACCCGGGCACGGCACACCAGGTCGATGCGGCTGATGGACGGGCCGTCCTCACCCATGTCCAGGTTCACCTTGGCGCGGGTCTGGACGCTCTCGGGCTCGTGGCCGTGCTCGGCCAGCATGTTCGAGAGGGCCATGGAGAAGCACCCGGCGTGGGCGGCCGCGATGAGCTCCTCGGGGTTCGTCCCGGTGCCGCTCTCGAACCGGGACGCGAAGGAATAGGCGCCGTCCAGGGCGCCGGTCTCGGTCTTCACCGTCCCGGATCCGCCCTTCAGGTCCCCCTTCCACTCTGCTTCGGCGCTGCGAACTGGCATCGGATCATCTCCTCGGGCTCGGTTGGACAGGGCGGCTGCTCCGCCGGAGCCCGAAAGATAAGGAGTGTGGCCGCCAGTCGAAGGGCCCGCCCCTCCCGTCCCGACGGATCGGGGCGGCTCCGGGGTCGGGATTCGCGGATCCGGGGCCCGGTTCGGTAGCTTCCGGCCATGAGCCGATCCGCCCCCCCTCCCGACGGGCCGCCGCAGGGTCCGCCTCCGCCCGCGCAGCCCCCGGAGCGCCTCGACCCGGCCATCTTCCAGCTCCCGGTGGAGAAGATGCGATCCGGGTACTACTCGGATAAGTACTTCGTCCGCGCCCGGGACGTCCTCGCCCACCACGGCCGCGACCCCGTGGTCACCATGCAGGTCTTCCAGAAGCACCACGCATGGGTGGCGGGCACCGACGAGGCCATCGCCATCCTCAAGCTCTGCCTCACCGAGGGCTACTCCTTCGGGGACCTGGAGGTGCGCGCGCTCCGGGACGGGGACCGCGCGGAGCCCTGGGAGCCGGTGATGCACATCACCGGGCCGTACGCGGCCTTCTCCCACCTGGAGACGCTGTACTGCGGGGTCCTGGCGCGCCGGACGCGGATCGCCACCAAGACCCGGGAGGTGGTGGAGGCCGCGTGGCCGGAGCCCATCCTCTTCTTCCCCGCCCGCCACGACCACTGGATGGTCCAGACCGGCGACGGGTGGGCGGCCCACGTGGCCGGCGCCATCGGGGTCTCCACCGACGCCCAGGCCTCCTGGTGGGGCTCGGAGGGGACGGGGACCGTGCCCCACGCCCTCATCGCGGCCTTCGACGGGGACACCGTGGCCGCCACCCGGGCCTTCGCCGACGCCATGGACCCGGAGGTCCGGGTCATCTCGCTGGTGGACTTCGACAACGACTGCGTCGGCACGTCGCTGGCGGTGGCCCGGGCGTTGGGCGACCGCCTGTGGGGCGTCCGCCTCGACACCGCCCACACCCTGGTGGACCGCGCGCTGGAGGGGGAGATGGGGGACTTCGACCCCCGGGGGGTGAACCCCCGCCTGGTGGAGCGGGTGCGGGACGCGCTGGACGCCGAGGGCTACGCCGACGTCCGCATCGTGGCCTCGGGCGGCTTCACGGCGGAGAAGATCCGCGCGTTCAAGGAGCGGAACGTCCCCGTGGACGCCTACGGGGTGGGCTCCGCCCTGGTGCGGGGGAGCTACGACTACACCGCCGACGTGGTCCGCGTGGAGGGTCGGGACGTGGCCAAGGTGGGGCGGTGGTTCCGTCCCAACCCCCGTCTGGAACGGGTGGACTGAGGCTTCCGGGGGCCCCGGACGCACGAAGGGGAGGCCGGGCGGATGCCCGGCCTCCCCTTCGCGATCGATCGGTCCCGGCCGTCGTCAGACGGGCTGGACCTCCTGGACCTCGGACTCGGCCGCGGCGTCGGTCTCGACATGGGTCACCTCGGACTCGGCGACCTCCTCACCCTCCGTGGTGACCACGGTGGCGTCGGGACGGTTGCTGGCGTGATTCCCCTTGCCGTGGGGAATGACCGGCTTGATGAACTGCCGGCCGATCATCTCGAGCTGGGCGAGCTGCATGTCGTTGAGGGAGGGGTAGCGATCCCTCATGTACTCCATGGTCTCGTCCAGCCACTCATGGCGATCTTCCATGCGGGCCTTCAGTACTTCACAACGCACAACGTGGCTCATGAGCTCGTCGCGTGCGTGATCAAGGTCGGATTTGCGGTGATTGTTACCCAAGGGCGTACCTCGCGTTGTCGGCGGCTGGCCGGCTCCGGGGAGAAAGCGCCGTAGGGAGCCGACCCAGACACGGCGCTGGTGCATAGTAGAGGATGCTAACGGGATTCGTTCCGCTCGTCAGGGGCCCACCCCCGGGCGCGGGGAAGCTGCGGCCGTCAGGACCCGCGCGGCGCCTGGAACCTGCGGGGGGACGGGGCCGAACGGGATGTCCCGGGCCGTCGCCGGACGCCGCTCCGGACCCCCGGGGAGCGCGGGGGCGCCGCGGTCGACGCGACGCCCCCGCAGCCCCCCGTTCCTCAGGAGACCGGACGGGTCTCGGGCTGGACGCGCACCGCCCACAGGCCCGAGTTGTGGTCGCTGAAGAAGAGGTGGCCCTTGTGGGGCTGGGGGCCCCACGCCATGGGCGCGTTGGCGATGACGCCCTCGGGGTCCATCGCCTTGAAGACGGCCACCTCGCGGCCCTGGTCCGCCAGGTTCCCCAGGAGCTCGCCCTCCACGTCCACCACCCGGACGCCGCCGTCGTAGTACGCCACGTACAGGACGTCGTCCTCGACCCAGAGGTTGTGGGTCCCGAACTCCGGAACCTCGTAGCGCGCCACGTCCTCGGGGTTCTCCGGATCCGTGAAGTCGATGACGTGGATGTAGCCCGACGTGACCTCGGGCTGCCCGTCCCCGCCCAGCCCGGCTCCGCCCCAGGCCGCGCCGCTCCGGTTCAGGATCTCGTCCCCGAGGAAGAGATAGAACTTCCCCGTCGACTCCTGGAAGTAGGGGAAGGCCGCGTGGGTGCGGCCCACGGGGTAGGGGACATTGGTCACGAAGACCGGCTCCTCGATGGTGCCGCCCCAGCGGCCGTTCCCCACGTCCACCACCACCACGCCGTTCCCCCACTCGGAGCTGTAGGCGATGCCGTCGTGGACCCACACGTCGTGGACGCGGGAGTCGGGGTGGTTGTACTCGCTCACGTACCGGGGCGCGTACACGTCGGTCACGTCGAGGATGACGTACTTGTCGCCGCCGGCGAGGGCGAAGAGGTGGTCGTCGGTGGCGAACATGTTGTGGACGCCTCCCGTGACCCCGTTCCCCTCGAACGTGGAGGCCACCACCGGGTGGGCCGGGTCGGCCAGATCCAGGAGCACCAGCCCGTTCCGGCGGTTCGACGCGCCCTCCCGGGAGAGGGCGGCGTAGCGCCCGTCGGGGGAGACCTTCACGTCGTTCACCGTGCGGGCGTCCACGTGGACCGAGTCGGTCTTCTGGATGTCGGACGGGTCGGTGACGTCCCAGAAGTACGCCCAGCCGCTGGCGCCCCAGGTGCCGGTGACGGCGTAGTCCCGGCCGTCCACGCCTTCGTAGACCCAGAGGTCGGAGGTGTGCACGTCCTGGACGGAGCCCTGCCCGCGGAGCTCCACCGGGCGCACGGCCGCCCGGGGGCGCACGTCGACCACGGTGGTCGCGGAGAGGGGGCCCGCGGAGGCCAGGACCGTGTAGGTCCCGGGGGTCTCCCCTACGAAGCGCCCGTCCCGGACGATCCCCGACGCTCCGGGCGCCCGGATGCTGTCGTCGGGGACGAAGGACACCGCCCACGTGACGGGCGCGTCGGTCACGGGGCCCTCGGGCCCGGAGAGGCGGGCCTCGAAGCGGACGACGTCACCCTGGCGGGCCCGGTCGGACCCGCCCCGGATCTCCAGGGAGGTCGCGGGGAGCGCCGCCACCTCCAGCGCCCGCTCCTCCCGGACGCCGTCCACCTCGGCGGCGAGCACGGTCCGGCCCGGGGCGCGCGCCGTGACGAAGCCCCGGGCGTCCACCTCGGCCACGGCGGGGTCGGAGGAGGTCCACCGGACCTGGGGGGCCGGGTGCGCGGTCCCGTCCCGGAAGGTGGCCCGGACGCTCCACCGCGCCCGGGTCCCGGCGTAGGCCCGGAGCCCCGCCGGGGGAACGAGGGCCACGTCGGCCACCGAGGGGAAGGTGACGGTCACCGGAATCGTGACCCGGGGCGGATCGCGCTCCGCGTCGGCGGGGAGGGTGACCGACGCCACCACCCGGCCCTCGCCGGCTTCGGTCCCCCGGATCCAGCCGTCCTCCCAGCTCACCCCGCGCCCGAAGACCCGCAGGAGCGCGTCCACGGGCGCTCCCGAGGCGTCCACCGCGGTGATGGTCAGCGCCGTCCTGCCGCCGAGCTCGACCGAGACGCGGGCGGCGGGCTCGACCCGGAGCTCCGCCACGCGCAGGCCCGCCTGGAGCCGGGCGTCCTGGGCCCGGAGCCCGGCCAGGGGAAGGGCCAGGGCCACGGCGGTCAACACGAAGCACCTCTCCAGCGTCTTCACGTTCGGATCCCTCCTTGAAGTCGTGGCGTCCTGTCGGCCTATTGGAGGGTCCGCGCCCCCGCCGGATCGCCGTGGGTCCAGATAAGGCCCCGGTGCTCCATGGGCAAGACGGCGGCGTCTCCGCCGCCTCCGAACCCCCGAACGGTGCCCTCATGCGCTCCTCCGCCCGCCTCCCCCTCCTCTCCTGGCTCGCCCTGGCCCTCCTCCCCGCGGCCGCGGCGGCACAGGAGGCCGCTTCGGGCTCCCACGGGCCCGTGTACCACGTGTACGTGGGCGCGGAGTCCGCCGACCTCATCCACCGGATCCGGTTCGGGCCCGAGGGCGCCTCGGTGGCGTCGTCCACCCCGGTGGGGGAGATGGCGCTGGAGACCGAGGGCCCCCACGGGCTGAACGTGTCGCCCGACGGCGAGCACCTCTTCATGACCACCGCCCACGGCGTCCCCGACGGCAAGCTCTGGAAGTTCCACGCAGGCCCGGACACGCTGGTGGCCGCGCCCATCCTCCTGGGCAACTTCCCGGCCACGCTCGACCTGACCCCGGACGGGCTGTACGCCCTGGTGGCCAACTTCAACCTCCACGGCGAGCACGTGCCCTCGACGGTCTCGGTCGTCTACACGCCCGACATGATCGAGGTCGACCAGATCGCCACCTGCACCATGCCCCACGGGCTGCGCCTCCACCCCGACGGGCTCCGGGCGTACTCGCTGTGCATGATGGACGACCAGCTCGTGGAGATCGACACCCGCAGCTTCGAGGTGAGCCGCCGCTTCTCGGTGGCCTCCGGAGGCGAGGGCGCGCTGGAGGGCTACGACCCGGGCGCCATCCGCACGGGGCACCGGGGCATGACCGCCATGCCCGAGGGGAGCCACGCCGGGATGGACCACGGATCGCCCGCCGCGCCCACCTGCTCGCCGACGTGGGCCCAGCCGTCCCCCGACGGCGCCGAGGTCTTCGTGGCCTGCAACAAGAGCGACGAGATCCTGGTGGTGGACGTG
This sequence comes from uncultured Gemmatimonadaceae bacterium, assembly GCA_964569085.1. GTDB lineage: Bacteria > Gemmatimonadota > Gemmatimonadetes > Longimicrobiales > Gaopeijiaceae > JAJCZZ01. The sequence goes on from CAZMTA010000039.1 coordinate 13,603, forward strand.
GCGAGCTGGACGCTGGACCGCCGCTTCCCGGCGGGGCGGGCCCCGTACAACCTGGGGGTCACCCCGGACGGGCGGATCCTGGTGGCCTCCCTGAAGGGGGCCGGCGCCGTGCAGTTCTTCGACGCCGCCACCGGCGAGAGCCTGGCGATCGTGCCCAGCACCACCACCGTCACCCACGGCGTCGCCGTGAGCCCCGACTCCCGGTACGCCTTCGTCAGCGTGGAGGGGAAGGGCGCCGAGCCGGGCAAGGTGGACGTCTACGACCTGGAGCGCCTGGAGCGGGTGGCCTCCGTCGAGGTCGGACAGCAGGCCGGGGGCATCGTGTTCTGGAAGATGGACGGATAGCGCCGCCCCGGCCGGCTGGCCGGCGGCGGGCTCGTCCCGCACCTTGTCCCCTCTCCCTCCCGCCATCATCGCAGCAACGGGTCACACCAACCGAGGAACGGGCACCATGCTCAGACGTACCGCGCGCCATCTCCTGGCGACGACGGCCCTCTTCGCCCTCTCCCTCCCGGCGGCGGCGCAGGAACGCGTCACGTCGCCCATGGAGGAGTTCGGGCACGAGATCGGGGCCGACTACGAGCTCGTCACCTACGAGGAGCTCCACGACTACTGGATCAAGCTGGCCGGCGAGTCCGACCGGATGATCCTGGACACCATCGGCTACACCGAGGAGGGGCGGCCGCAGATCCAGGCCATCATCTCCTCCCCGGAGAACCTGGCCCGACGGGACCGGTACCGGGAGATCGCCGCCCGGCTCGCCCGGGCCCGGGGCGTGGACGAGCAGGAGGCGCACCGGCTGTCCGAGGAGGGCAAGGCCATCGTGTGGATCGACGGCGGCCTCCACGCCACGGAGCTCCTCGGGGCCCAGCAGCTCACGGAGATGGTGTACCGGCTGAACGAGTACACCGACGCCGAGACCCTGCGGATCCTCGACGACGTCATCATCCTGGCCACCCACGCCAACCCCGACGGCCACGCCCTGGTGGCGAACTGGTACCTCCGGGAGGACGACCCCATGCAGCGGTCGTCGGCGGGGGTGCCGCTCCTCTACAACAAGTACGCGGGGCACGACAACAACCGCGACTTCTACATGGCGGCGCTGGAGGAGACCACGAACATGAACCGGTCCATGTACCGGGAGTGGTACCCCCAGATCGTCTACAACCACCACCAGACCGGCCCGCGGGGGACGGTGATGTTCGCCCCTCCCTTCCGGGATCCGCCGAACCACTACCTGGACCCGCTCATCATCACGAGCCTGGACCAGGTGGGGTCCGCCATGCACCACCGCTTCGTGCAGGAGGGGAAGGGGGGCACCACCATGCGCTCCGGCGCCTCGTACTCCACCTGGTGGAACGGCGGCCTGCGGACCACCCCGTACTTCAAGAACATGATCGGGCTGCTCACCGAGACGATCGGGCATCCCAACCCCATGCAGATCCCCTTCATCCCGGACCGGCAGCTCTCCCACGGGGACCTGCCCCTCCCGGTGACCCCGGGGACCTGGCATTTCCGCCAGTCCATCGAGTACTCGCAGACCGCGAACTGGGCCGTCCTCGACTACGCGTCGCGCAACGCCGACCGGCTCCTGTTCAACATCTGGCGCATGGGGCAGAACTCCATCGAGCGCGGGAGCGAGGACCACTGGACGACGCTGCCCTTCGAGATCGACCGCGCCGCGGAGCGCATCGAGCAGGGGGACAGCGCCGACTGGGCCCGCATCCTGCGGGATCCGGCGGACCGCGATCCCCGGGGCTTCATCCTCCCCTCGGACCAGCGTGACTTCCTGACCGTCCACAAGTTCGTGAACGCCCTCCTCAAGGGCGGCGTGGAGGTCCTGCGGGCCACGGACGACTTCACGGTGCAGGGTACCCGCTACCCGGCCGGCTCCTTCGTGGTGAAGACCGACCAGGCCTTCCGGCCCCACGTCCTCGACATGTTCGAGAAGCAGGAGCACCCCAACGACTTCGCCTATCCGGGCGGGCCGCCCATCGCGCCGTACGACAACACGGGGTGGACGCTGGCGTGGCAGATGGACGCCGAGTTCGACCGGATCCTGGACGGGTTCGACGGACCCTTCCAGCGGGTGGACGAGGAGCTGGTCTCCCCGCCCGCCGGGACCCTCGCCGGGCCCCGGGACGCCGAGGGATGGCTGGTGGATCACATCAACGACGCCTTCACGGCGGTCAACCGGGTCCTGGCCGACGGCGGCGAGGCGTGGTGGTACACCGAGCCGGTGAACGCCGGGGGCGCGCGCTTCCCCGAGGGCGCCTTCTACCTGGAGGCCGACCGCGACGTGATCGAGGCGCTGGCCCGGGAGAAGGGGCTGGACTTCCAGGGGGTGGCCGACCGCCCCTCCGGGGCCGCCATGGAGCTCGAGCCGGTGAAGATCGGGCTCTGGGACGAGTACGGCGGCTCCATGCCGTCGGGGTGGACCCGGATGATCCTGGAGGACTTCGAGTTCGACTTCGACCTTCTCTTCCCGCCCGACCTGGACGAGGGCGACCTGGACGACTACGACGTCCTCATCTTCGAGGACGGCGCCATCCCCGAGTCGGACCGGTCCGGCGGCGGCGGGTACGGTGGCTCGCCGGACCCCGAGACCGTGCCCCCGGAGTTCCGGGAGCGCATGGGCGACGTGACGGTGGCCACCACGGTGCCGCGCATCCTCGAGTACGCCCGCGAGGGCGGGACGGTCATCGCCATCGGCTCGTCGGCGGTGCTGGCCCAGCACGCCGGGCTGCCGGTGCGGAACCACCTGGTCGACGAGGACGGCGAGCCGCTGGGGCGGGACGAGTACTTCACCCCGGGCTCGGTCCTCGACATGCGGGTGGACCTGGGAAGCCCGCTGACCCACGGCCTCGAGGAGCGTGAGAACGTGCTCTTCAGCCACAGCCCGACCTTCACCATCGAGCCCGGCGCCGAAGGCGTGCGCCGTATCGGCTGGTTCGACACCGACGAGCCCCTGCGCAGCGGCTGGGCCTGGGGCGAGCAGTACCTCGAAGGCGGCGTGGGGGCCCTGGAGGCCGACTACGGGGAAGGAAAGCTCTTCATCTTCGGACCGAAGATCACCTTCCGGTCCCAGCCCCACGGGACCTTCCCCTTCCTCTTCAACGGCATCTACTACGGGCCGGCCGCCGCGGAGATGCGGTAGCGCGCCGGACCGCGGGCCCCGCCCGCGAGAGAAGGGAGACGGAAGGAACGCGTCACGAGTACGGGGCGTCCGGCGAGAGCCGGGCGCCCCGACGTCGTTCCGGGACCCGAGGAGCGCGACGAAGGCGGCCGCCAGGCCGCCCCGGTCCCCAGGTACGCCCCCGGTGGCTTCGCCCGCCCATGGGTGGGACCACCATGCCCCACGCCGCCGCGCAGGACCCCCGACGGTGACGGCGCCCGGGCGCCGGGGGGTCTCCCCCCGGGGTGATCGGCGCCGCGCATGGCGGACGGCCCGGGGACGCCCCGCACCCCCGACGCGCGAGCGCCGCTCAGCGAGCGCCGGACGTGCAGCCGGGTGGACACGCGAGCGGCCCCGGGAGGGGACCCCCCGGAGCCCGGGCGCCACCCACCCGCTCGAACGCGAACCCTTACGTCGGCTGCGCCGTCGGCCGGATGAGGATCTCCGACACCGACACGTGGTCCGGCGACGACACCGCGTGCAGGACCGCCCGCGCCACGTCCCCGGGCTCCAGCGCCTTCCGCTCCGCCCACGTCTCCTTGAAGCCCGCCCGGGCCTCGTCGTCGGGGATGTGGTCGAAGAGCTCCGTGTCCACCACCCCGGGCTGGATGTCCGTCACCCGGATGTTGTGCTCCGAGCCGAGCTCGAGGTGCATGCCCCAGGAGAGGGCCCGCACGGCGAACTTGGTGGCGGAGTAGACCGTGCCCCCGGGGAAGGGGCGCCGTCCCGCCAGGGAGCCCACGTTGACGATGTGGCCGCCTCCGGCCTCCCGCATGGGCGGGAGCGCGGCGGCGATCCCCCAGAGCACGCCCTTCACGTTGACGTCCACCATGCGCTCCCAGTCGTCCACGGCGAGATCCGCCAGGGGCGAGAGCGGCATGACGCCGGCGTTGTTCACCCAGATGTCCAGCCCGCCGAACGCCTCGACGGCGGTGTCCGCCAGCGCCTGCACCTCGCTCCGGACCCCCACGTCGGTGGGGGCGACCCGGGCGTCTCCCCCCTCGGCCGCGATGGCCTCGGCCAGCTCCTGGAGGCGCTCGGCTCGGCGGGCCGCCAGCACGACCCGGGCTCCGGCGCCGGCGAGGGTCCGGGCCACCGCCCGTCCGATCCCGCTGGAGGCACCGGTCACGACGGCGGTTCGTGCACGTAGGGGCTGGGCGGCTTCGGGCATGGCACTTCCTCGGGCATGGGTGTCGATGGAGAGAGGCGAGGGTAGGCCCCTCCGTGCCCACGGACAATCCCCGCCGTCTTGGAGGGCGGCCGCGCCCGACGTACCTTGCCACCCGAGTTCCCAGGCACCCCACCGAGAGGGACGCACCCCCCCGTGACCACCATCGACCGCGACGCCCTCGAGGACTGGTATCGCGAGGCCATGGGGCGGCGCATGAGGGAGCTCGTCCCGCTCCGAGCCGACCTCACCGACGGGGTCGACGGGGTCGACGCGGCCCTCCGTGCGGTGGGCCACGCCCTGCGCGGCTCGGGCGGGTCCTACGGCTTTCCCGAGGTCACCGAGGCGGGGGTCCTCCTGGAGGAGTGCGCGCCGGAGGAGATGCTCCGGCGGGTGGACGGGGCCCTCTCCACCCTGGCCCGGATGGCGGCGGACCCCCCGGTGGGGCCCTGGGAATGGCTGGGCCAATCGGCGGGCCTCCCCGGCTCGCCCGGGGGCTCCAACGCCAGCGAAGCCTGGGCCCGGGTCGCCGGGCGCGCGGAGCTGTCGGGACAGAAGCTGGCCGCCGCCGTGGCGGACCGGTACCACCTTTCGCTGGCGGCGCTGGACGATCCCCCCGCCCGGGCCGCGCTCCGGCTGGTCCCCCGGGGGGTGGCCCGTCGGCTCAAGGTCCTCCCCCTCCGGGAGGACGGGAAGGTCGTGGTCGTGGCCACGGCGAACCCGGTGGACCCCACCACGGAATCGGAGCTGGCCCGCCTCACCGGTCGGCGTCCCCGTTTCGTGGTGGCGCATCCCGATCCCCTGCTGCGGGCCGTCGCCGACACCTTCCCCGAGGACGGGGAGGAGGGCGGGGGCCGGGAGACCGCGGCGACGGGGGAAGGGGAGCCCTCGGCGCCCACGGTGCTCGCCCTCGACGACGACCCGGTCACGCGCCTCCTCATCACCGCGACGCTCAAGCGGAAGGGGTACCGGGTCCTGGAGGGGGGCGACGGGGCCCAAGGGCTCCGGGCGTTGGAGGAGCATCCCGAGGTGGACCTGGTGGTCGTGGACCTGGAGATGCCGGTCATGGGCGGGCGGGACTTCCTGGCCGAGCTCCGCTCCCGGAGCGAGTGGCGGGGCCTCCCGGTGGTGGTGGTGACCGGAGCGGAGGATCCTCTCGTGGAAGCCGATCTCATCGAGGCCGGAGCCGACGACTACATCCACAAGCCCCTGGATCCCCGGCTCTTCCTGGCCCGGGTGGCCGCGACCCTCCGCCGCTCCGGGAGCTGAGCCGGGACGGGCCCGGGACGCCCCTGGAACCAGCTTGATTGTCGTTCCGCTTTGACCGATGATTCGGGGCTTTGCGCCCCTCGCAGCCCCCTCGGGAGCCTCCCACGCCGTGAGCTCGTCGTCGTCCGTCGCCACCCCCAGCAACCCCGTCGCGCGTTGGCTCGTCAAGGTCGCCGCGGTGGCGCGGCTGACGCTCCACCACGCGGGTCAGCTGGGCGTGCTCACGTGGCAGGTGATCCTGGCGACGGTCCGCATGCGGGTCCCCCGGAAGGAGCTCTTCACCCAGCTCTACAACACCGGGATCGCCAGCCTGCCCGTGGTCCTGGTCACGGGCTCCCTGGCGGGCATCGTGACGAGCCAGCAGGGCGGCTACCAGTTCCAGGGCTCCGTACCGCTCTACGTCCTGGGCAGCGTGGTCGTCCAGACCGTCATCCTGGAGATGGGACCGGTCCTGACGGCCATCGTCCTGGTGGGTCGCGTCGGCGCACGCCACACCGCGGAGCTCGGGACCATGGTGGTCTCCGAGCAGATCGACGCCTACCACTCGCTGGGGCGCGATCCGGTGGAGCTGCTGGCGGCGCCCCGGATCCTGGCGGGCATCCTGACCATGCCCCTCCTGGTGGGGCTGGCCAACATCATCGGGATCGTGGCCGGGATGCTGGCCGCCTACATCGACGTGGGGCTGGGCTTCGAGAGCTTCCTGTACGGCGCGCGTCTCTTCTGGCACAATTGGGATCTCTTCTATTCCTTCTCCAAGGCGCTGGTCTTCGGCACGGCCATCCCCCTCATCTCCGTCCACATGGGCTTCCAGACCCGGGGCGGCGCCGAGGGCGTGGGGCGCACCACGACCCAGGCCGTCATGTTCATGACGCTGACGATCCTGATCCTGGACGCCCTCTTCCCGCCGCTCCTGCTCAACTAGGAGCGCCCACGCCATGATCCGCTACCGGAACATCCACAAGGCCTTCGACTACCCGGTGCTGAAGGGTGTCGACCTGCAGGTGGACGCGGGGGAGATGTTCGCGCTGTTCGGCCCGTCCGGGACGGGGAAGAGCGTGCTGCTGAAGACGACCATCGCCCTGGTGACCCCGGACCGCGGGGACGTGGAGCTCGAGGGGATCAGCGTCTTCCACGGGGAGAAGGGCGACCTGGAGCGGGTGCGCCGGAAGGTCGGATACGTCTTCCAGCACGCGGCGCTCTTCGATTCCCTCACGGTGTTCGACAACGTCTGCATGGGCATCCCCGAGGACCAGCTCGTGGACCAGGGCCGGGGTCGCGGGTGCGCCCGCCGGGTCTGGGACGCCCTGGAGCTCGTGAACCTCGAGCCGCGCCAGGTCCTCCCCAAGCTCCCCTCGGAGCTCTCCGGCGGGATGCAGAAGCGGGTGGGGATCGCCCGCGCCATCGTGGGCCGCCCCCAGGTGCTCCTGTGGGACGAGCCCACCACGGGCCTCGATCCGGTGAACACCGCCGCGGTCGAGCGCCTCATCAAGCGCCTCTCCATCGAGCTCGAGGTCACCTCGCTCCTCGTCACGCACGACGTGGAGGGCGGGCTCCAGATCTGCGACCGGGTGGCCATGCTGGACGAAGGGACGCTGCGGTTCTGCGGCACCCCGGAGGAATTCAGGAGCTCGACGGATCCACGGGTCCGGGCCTTCCACGACCGCGCGGCCGCCGAGGCCGCCCTGGAACAGACCACCATGGAGTCGACATGACGGACACACCTCCGAGCGCCGAGGGCAACGGCCCCTCCGACGAGGAGATCATGAACGCCATGCCGGGCCGCGAGTCGGGTCGGGAGATCCGGCTCGGCGCGTTCGTGCTGGCGGGCCTGCTGGCCTTCGTGGCCGTCCTCTTCCTCCTCACGGATCCGGCCACGTTCCGGGGACGCTACAAGGTCGTCACCCAGGTGGAGGACGCCGGGGGCATCCGGCAGGGAGACCCCATCCAGATGCGGGGCGTCAACATCGGCCGCATCTCCGACTTCGAGATGACCCCCGACGGCATGGTGGACATCACCATGGAGATCGAGGGGGAGTGGGACATCCCGGAGGACTCCCGCACCGAGATGGGCGGGGCGGGCCTGTTCGGAGGGCGCACCCTCCAGGTCATCCGCGGGGAGTCGGGCGAGTACCTCGAGGCCGGGGACCGCATTCCCGGCGAGGGCTCCTCGTCGGATCCGCTGGCGGCCTTCAACGACCTGGGGGACCAGGCCACCGGCGTCCTCGCGCAGATGGAGACGCTGCTGGACGACCGGACGGTGGAGTCGGTGCAGGGGAGCACGCGGGAGCTGGAGGCGCTCCTCCGGGAGCTCAACGCCGTCATCGGCGAGCAGCGCTCCGGGCTGCGTCGGATCACCGCCAGCCTCGAGCGCTCGGCCGCCGGGCTCGAGGCGGCCTCCGAAGCCGGTCCCGACGCGGCGCGGGTCGTGGCCCGGGCGGACAGCACCATGACGTTGCTGGCCACCACCAGCCGCACCCTCGACGAGGCAGCCACGTCCCTCGCGTCCATCCTCCAGCGGATGGAGGCCGGCGAGGGCACCCTGGGCCTCCTCTCCCGGGACGAGGAGCTCTACCGCAACCTGAACACCGCGGCCGAGCGCATGGCGTCGTTGGTGGCCGACATCCGGGAGAACCCGGGCCGCTACATCAACCTCTCCATCTTCTGATCGCCGGGGCCCGGAGGGGCCGCACAGCGTCCTCCTGAGGGGACAGCGTGTCTCCCTGAGGTCACGGAGAGGGCCACACGGAACGCCCGAACGGCCCGTGTTTCCGCCATTCCGTGTATGGTACGGGGATTGCACCCTGAGTCCGCGGACGCATTCCCGCTGGTCCCGATCGCCCCCACGGAGGTGACCATGCCCCAGGGCAGACGATTCCCGCTCTCCCTTTCCGCCCTCGGCGTCGGGCTCGCCCTCGCCCTCGTCCTGGCGCCCCGGCCGGCGACGGCCCAGGGCCGCGACGGGTTCCTCCTCCGGGAGCCGCGGGTCAGCCTCGGCTTCCACATGGGCTACGCCGTCCCCAACGCGTCGTCGGAGATCTTCGACTTCGTCCAGGACGAGCTGACGCTGGACGACGGGGACTTCCGGGCCCCCGCGGTCGGCGGCTCCCTCGGCGTTCGGCTCAACCCGCGCCTCGACCTCCGCCTGGACCTCAGCTACGCGCGCTCCGAGGAGGCGTCCGAGTTCCGGGACTGGGTGGACCAGGACGACCTGCCCATCGAGCAGACCACGGCCTTCCAGCGGCTTCCGCTGATCCTGGGGCTCAAGTGGTACCTCCGGGACCGGGGACGGTCGGTGGGGCGCTTCGCCTGGGTTCCCGAGGACTGGAACGCCTTCCTGGGCGCCGGCGGCGGGTTCACGTGGTACCGCTTCGAGCAGGAGGGGGACTTCGTGGACTTCGAGACGCTGGACATCTTCCCGGCGATCTTCGTGAGCGAGGGCACGGCGCCCACCGTCCAGCTCTTCGGTGGCGTGGACTGGACCCTCTCCCCCAACTTCCTCCTGACGGCCGAGGGGCGGTACGCCTGGGCCGACCGCGTGGAGATGGACGGGGACTTCGTGGACTTCGCCCCCATGGATCTCTCGGGCTTCCAGGCCAGCATCGGCCTGGGCGCACGCTTCTAAGAACGAGGAACGGACCGATGAATTCGAAGCTCGGCATGCACACGGCGCTCGCCGGCCTGGCCCTCCTCGCCGTCACGGCCCTCCCGGCCTCGGCCCAGTCCGCCCGTCTGGGGTGGACGCCCTGGATCGGATGCTGGCAGACCGACGACGGCCCCGAGGGCTCGGCTCTCTGCATCCGCCCGTCGGACCGACAGGACGGGGCGGTCGAGATCCTCGGCATCGAGGACGGGCAGATCCAGGAGCGCGAGGTGGTGTGGGCCGACGGTCGGCGCCACGAGACGATCCGGGACGCGTGCTCCGGCTGGGAGCAGGGCCGCTTCTCCGAGGACGGGCGGAGGATCCTCCTGAGCTCGTCCCACACGTGCGAGGACGGCCTGGTGCAGGAGGGCGGCGGGATCATGGCCATGGCCACCCCCCGGGAGTGGCTCGACGTGCGCTACGTCCAGATCGCGGACGAGCCCACGGCCTGGGTCCAGCGCTACCGTCCGGCTCCGGCCGAGGTGGCCCGCGCCGCCGGACTGGCCGAGCTGGCGGATCGCCCCGCGGCCACCGTCCTCGGCGCCCGGACGGCCGCCGCCCAGCGCCTGGACGTGGGCGACGTCATCGAGGCCAGCGCGGTGGTCCCCGGCGCCGCCGTGGAGGCGTGGGTCGCCGAGAAGGGCGACGCGCTCCGGCTGGACGCCGACGGCATCGTGGCCATGGCCGACGCCGGCGTGCCCGACCGCGTCGTGGACGTGGTGGTGGCGGTCTCCAACCCCGACGTCTTCCGGCTGGCCCAGGGCGAGCCGGAGCGGCTCCAGGTGGACGGCCGGGACCGGGCGGCGCGCCGCGGCTACCGCGGGCGCTTCGGGATGGGGGTGTACTCGCCCTGGCGGTACTACCGCTCCCCCTACGCCTACGGGTGGTCGCCCTTCGGCTACAGCGGCTGGGGCTACGGCTATCTGGGCGGAACCCCCTACGGCGGCGGCTACGGCTACCGGCCCATCGTGATCGTGGAGCGGCGGGACGAGGACAACCGGCGCTCCCGGGTCATCGCCGGCCGCGGCTACAGCGGCGGCGGGGGTGGCGGAGGAGCGGCCCGCCCGTCCCGGGGCTCGGGAGACGGGGCACGGAGCGGCGGAGGCTCGAGCGCGGCCCCCAGCTCCCGACCCAGCACGTCGCGCCCCGAGCCGACGCCGCGGAAGGCCAAGCCCCGCAGGCCGGGCGGCGACGACCGCCCCGGCGGCGCGGGCTGAGGGTGCCGCGAGGCCGGGCCCGCCGCCTCGGGCCTCGCGGGCCCCGTGCCCGTCCGAACGCCGGCGTCCCCCTGGTGGGGGGCGCCGGCGTTCGTCCTTCCGGGGGAGGGGACCCCTCGCTCCCCCCGTCCGTCCGGGACCCCCGCGGTCGCGTGCTCCGCCGGGTGGGCCCGGCCCTCGCCCTCGCGGCGGTCGCCGCCGCCGTGTCCGCCTGCACCGACCCGGGGGCCGGCCCCTGCCTCCACTCCTACCGCGACCCGGTGCTCACCGTGGCCCGGGCCACCGACGCGGCCACGGGGGAGGCGCTCCCGCAGGTCCGCCTCCGGGGGTTCCACATCGACGGCTTCGAGGTGGCCGCCGAGGAGCTGCGCCGGGTGTCCTTCAACGTCTCGGTGGACGACGACGCGCTCCTGTGCGACGCACCGTGCGGCTTCGGCTCGCGGGAGGGCACCTACCGCTTCTCCGCCCGCACGCCCCTCCACCCCTGGCAGACCGTCCAGGTCGACGCCCGCTACCACGAGTTCTCCCCGGGGTGCCCCTCCTACGACGCCCACGGGGACTCGGTGAGCCTCGAGCTCACCGGGAGCTGAGACGCAGGGAGGGGCGGGCGCCGTCCCTCGGCGCCCGCCCCTCGCGGACCACGCATCCCGACGGGCCCCCGCTCCTGCGGGGCTCCCTTCTAGGAGATCACCAGCCGGGTGCGATCTGGAAGCCCCAGTGCCATCCCTTGTCGGGACGCTGCCAGGGGTAGGCGTAGTAGGCCTCGAGGATCATGAAGCCCAGGACGTTCATCCGGGCCGAGAGCCCGGTGGAGAAGACCGGCACCCGCTCCGTCGACGAGCGGCTGAACTCCAGCGTGGGCTCGTGGTCCTCGTCCCACGCCAGCCCCGCGTCCGCGAAGGCGACCAGCTCGGTGGGGAGGAAGGGGAAGTTGATGATCCCGTAGCGCTCCACGCCCAGGAAGGGCACCCGGAGCTCGAAGTTCGCCACCGCCACCTGCTGGCCGCGGAGGCGGTCGAAGGTCGGGCACCCCGTGCTCCCCTGGTTGAAGACATCGCCCCGCGTCACGACGCACTCGTTCGCGTCGAAGCTCTCCCGGGCGTACCCGCGGATGAACGTCTCGAAGCCGAGGAAGAGCGGGTTCAGGAACCCGAAGTCGTCGGCTTCACTGTCCGCCTGGCTGAGGCCGTAGCGCCCGTAGTGGAGCCCGCGGAAGCCCACGGTGAGGTTGTTGTGCGGCTGGAGATAGCGCCGCCAGTCGGCGATGACCGTGGTGAAGTCGGCCGAGCCGAAGGTCTGCTGGACCTCCAGGCGGTACCGGCCGCCGCGGATGGGGCTGACGAAGCCGAAGAAGGCGTTGTCGCCCACCAGGGCGGCGGAAGTCTCCACGAGGTTGAGGGGATCACCCTCGAGCTCCGGCCGGTCCAGCCGGTCGAACTCGCCGGTGAAGAAGGTCCCGGTGGGATCGGTGTAGTAGCGGTCCTCCTCCACGTCGAAGCTGTATCGCTTCACCCCCGCGCCGAACTCGATCCGGCGCGTCGAGGAGAAGGGGTAGGCCACCTGTCCGTTGATGGACGAGTTGTAGATCCGGAACCGCTGCTGGGCGAGGTACGGCCGACCCAGCTCGTCCACCCCCCGGTCGTAGAAGCCGAGGAGGTACGGGATCCGGCCCGCGCCCACGCCCCAGTTCCAGCGATCGGAGAGGTCCGTGTAGAAGACCTGCCCTCCGATGTCCTTGAAGGTGCCCTGGGCCTGGAGCGCCACGCCGAGGATGCGGTTGCCCAGCATGTCGCTGAAGTAGGCCGAAGCGCCCCCGCCGACGTAGTTCCCGAAGTTGTCGGTCCCCACGCCGAGGCTCGGCTGCCCCACGTAGTCCAGGCTGAGGGACGATTCGTACTCGTCGGCCTCCACCGCCGCGTAGGTCCCCGCCGGAGGCAGGCCGGTGGTGGCGTCGGCCAGGTAGGCCTCGACCCGGGAGAACTCCTCCGGGTCCACGGGCGGGAGCTTCCGCCCCGGCTGGCGCCATGCGTCCTGGGGCACCCGGGCCAGCGTGCCCTGCTCGGGGTCCTTGGCGTAGACGTGGAACTCCAGCTCGTCGAAGACCGAGTAGACGAGCCGGCCGGTGTTGGCCGCCATGGACATGGCGGGGGACATGTAGGTGATGCCGCTCACCGCCGTGGCCAGGTTCGTGATCCGCCGGACCTCGCCGTTGCGCAGGTCCAGGTCGTAGATGTCGCTGAACCCGTCCTGGTCCGAGATGAAGTAGAGGCTCTGGCCGTCGGGAGCGAACTGCGGGTTCATGTGCTTCACGTTCCCGAAGATGTCCAGGACCTCCACCTCCCGGGTGCCCACGTCCAGCAGGGAGATCCGGAAGCGGGAGAAGGTGAGGCGCGTGAAGTCCGTCTCGGGCCCACGGTCCGACGCGAAGGCCAGCGTGGCCCCGTCCGGCGACCAGGCCGGCTGGAGGTCGGCGTGCTTGTCGTCGGTGAGCTGCGCGAGCGTTCCGGCTTCCAGGTCGTAAAGGAAGAGATCGGTGATCCCGCCCACCGACCCGGAGAAGGCGATGAAGCGTCCGTCCGGGGACCAGGCCGGATTGTTCGCGGCCCCCACGCCCAGCTCGTCGAGCTCGATCTCCCGCCACATGTCGCCGCTCTCGGTCTCCACGATGACCAGGCGGTTCCCGCCGCCGGCCGTCACCGCGAAGGCGAAGTACTCCCCGTCGGGCGACCACGTGCCCGAGGAGTCGATGTAGCGCAGCGCCTCGATGTGGGGGCTGGAGTTGGCGCTGGACAGCTTCCGGATGATCTCCCCGGTCTCCGCGTTCGCCAGGTAGAGGTCCACGGAGAAGAGGTCCTTCTCCGACAGGAACGCCACGTAGCGCCCGTTGGGGCTCACCGACGGCGAGACGTTCTGGGTCCCGGCGCCGGTCTCGGGAGAGAGGAGGAGCTCACCCTGCTCGCTGGGGACCTCCCGGCCCTCCATGAGGGGCAGGTAGGCCTCCTGCACGTCCTCCTTCCAGCGCAGGGAGAGCGTGTCCGTGGGCATGGCGAGGACCTGCCGGATGGCGGACTCGAACCCCACGCGCAGGGACCGCCGGAAGATCTGGATGACCGCGTCGTCCCCGTACGTCCCGCCGATGTAGGCCCAGAGCGCCTGCCCGAAGCGGTAGGGGAAGAAGCGGGCGTCCCGGGTCATCTGGTTGATGGTGGGGAGCTCGTCCCGCCGGATGGCGTCCCGGATCCACATGGCGGTGAGGGGGTCGTCCCGCCCCACCGACAGGTACTCGGCCATGCCCTCGATGAGCCAGAGGGGGAGGGCGCTGAGGCCCCGGAGCCCTCCACCGCGCCGGGACTGGGCGATGTTGTACTGGAAGGCGTGGACCAGCTCGTGCCCCAGGACGTGGTCGGTGTCCCAGTACGACGCGCCCAGCGGCATGATGACGCGGTTCTTCAGGGACTCGGTGACGCCGCCGGTTCCCTCGCTGATGAAGCCCGACAGGGTGTTGGTCTGCTGGAAGTCGGGGTGGTTCGCGTAGAGGATGACCGGCTTGGACTGCTCGAACTCGTGCTGGAAGGTCCGGGCCAGCCGCTCGTACCACCGCTCCCCCATGCGGGCCGCGTCCTCCACGGCCTCCTCCTCCACCGGGTAGTAGTGGAAGTCGAAGTGGTCGGTGTCGAGCACCCGGAACTCGAAGTCGTCGTACTGCACCTTGTTGCGGCCGAAGTACTGGGCCGAGGCCGCGTCCGGGACGAGGGTCTGGAGGGTGGCGGCGAGGAGCGCGAGCCCCAAGGCGCGGATGAGCGTGGTTCCGAGGATCCCGTTGCCCTTCATTGCACCACCACCTGGTATGAGATCGAAGATCGTTCCGCGGGTCGAGCCGCGGAGCTGTCCGTTCCTGCCGTTCGGGAGCCTGCGAGACGCGCCGCCCGGGCCCGTCGTGGAAACCCCGGAGCCGGGGCCCCCGTTCCAGGCGACGCGTTGACGCGCCCGGGGCCCGCCCCCGACATTTCGACCTTCCGGAGCCGTACCCCGGAGGCCCGAGCCGTCCATGTCCGTCCGTCAGCGGAGAGCAAGAATCCTGCCGCCTTCCCTACATGCTTCCCCCGACCACCCCGGGACGTTCCCGAACCTCTACGCGCCGCGATGGCGGGCGCTTACCCGGGCGGCGTGCCTCCTCGTCCTTCCCCTCGTCCCGGCGTGCTCGTCTCCGGACGCCGAGAGGAACGAGCCCGAGGCGCGGATCGAGACGGACGTTCCCACCGGGGCCGGCAGCGCCGAGCCGTTCCTGTCCACCTCCGGGGACACGGTGTACCTCAGCTGGCTCGAGCCCACGGGGGAAGGGGAGGGGGGCCACGCGCTCCGCCTGGCCACGCGGGTCGACGGCCGCTGGGGCGAGCCGACCACGGTGGCGGCCCGGGACGATTTCTTCGTGAACTGGGCCGACTTCCCCTCGGTGGTGCCCGGGCCCGACGGCACGCTCTGGGCCCACTGGCTCCAGCGGGGCCCCGGCGGAGGCTACGACTACGGCGTCCGGGTGGTGGCCTCCCGGGACGGCGGGCGGAGCTGGTCCGAGTCCCTCCGACCCCACGACGACACCTCCCCCCAGGAGCACGGCTTCGTGGCCTTCGTGCCGCTGGAAGAGGGCCTCGGGGCGGTGTGGCTCGACGGACGCCGGTACGAGCGGGGCCCCGACGGCGGCGCCCCGACCGAGGAGATGACCGTCCGGTTCCGGGCTCTGGCCCTCGGGGCGGAGGACGGCGCGCCGATCCCCGGCGGGCCCGAGGTGCTCCTGGACGGGCGCGCCTGCGACTGCTGCCAGACGGACGCGGTGGCCACCTCCGCGGGTCCCCTGGTCGTCTATCGCGACCGCACCCAGGACGAGATCCGGGACATCCACGTGGTCCGGAGGGTCGGCGGCGAGTGGACCGAGCCCGCGGCCGTGGCCGAGGACGGCTGGGAGATCGGCGGGTGTCCGGTGAACGGGCCGGCCGCCGCGGCCCGGGGCGAGGCGGTGGCGGTGGCGTGGTTCACCGGGGCGGGGAACCAGCCCCGGGTGAAGGTCGCCTTCTCCACCGACGCCGGCGCCACCTTCGGCCCGCCGGCGACGGTGGACGACGGGAATCCGGTCGGGCGGGTGGACGTCCTGCTGGCGCCGGACGGAAGCGCGCTCGTGACCTGGCTGGAGCAGACGGGCGCGGAGGGCGCCGAGATCCGGCTGCGCCGGGTCGGGCCCGACGGGACCCTCGGAGCCTCCCGGACCCTCGCCACC
>CAZMTA010000040.1:0-28511 GCA_964569085.1 uncultured Gemmatimonadaceae bacterium
CCTAGAAGCTCGCCACCTCCAGCCCTCCCAGCGTCTCCACCCGGTGGGTCTCGTCGGCGTGGAAGGGCTCTCCGTAGGCCACCCGGACCAGGGCGCCGTAGTGGGCCATCTGGGCCCGGACCTGATCCAGGAGGTCCCGATCGCCCGCGGGGAAGGCCTCGCCGGCCTGCACGGCCCCGTCGAACTGGGACTCGTATGCGGCCATCGCCTCGAGCTTCCGCTCGGCCTGCCCGGTGACGTCCACCACGAAGGAGGGCTTCGGCGTGTCCTCCCGGAAGGCGGTGGCGTAGACCAGCTTGTGGGGCCGGAAGGGCTCGCCCTCCGCCTCCAGCTTCTTGAGCCCCGTGAGGAAGCAGGCGTCGCGGACGAGCTCCGAGGCGATCCGGTGGTCCCGGTGGCGCCCCACCTTCCAGTGGGTCACGACCACCCGGGGGCGGAGCGCCCGGATGTGCTCGATCACCACCCGTCGGGAGGCCTCGTCGTTCACCAGGCGGGAGTCGGGGAGGCCCGCGCAGCGCCGCACGGCCAGCCCCAGGATCTCCGAGGCCCGCTCGGCCTCCCGCGCCCGGATCTCCCGGGAGCCGCTGGAGCCCATCTCCCCGGCGGTGAGGTCCAGGACCCCCGTGCGCTCGCCGGCGTCGGCGCTCTTGATCAGCGCGCCGCCGCAGAGGAGCTCGGCGTCGTCGGGGTGGGCCATGACGGCCAGGACGTCCAGGGGCTCGGGTCGGCTCACGGGTGCCTCGGCGATGCGGGGAAGGGGAGGGGGGCTCCTGGGGCGCGGGCGCCGGGGCCCGCGTCCAGCCCAGCGGACACCTGGGGCGTCCCGGGGTTCCCGGCCCGCCGCGGCCTCACTCGTACCGGAGGGCGTCCACGGGGTCGAGGCGGGAGGCCCGGTAGGCGGGCAGGAGCCCGAAGAGCATGCCGGTCAGCGCCGCCATCGCCAGGGCGGCGCCCACCGCCCAGAGGGGGATGGTGGCGGGGATCGGGGTGAAGCGCTCGACGACGGCGGCCAGCCCCCATCCCGCCAGCATGCCGACCCCGGCTCCCAGCGCCGTGAGCACCGAGGCCTCCACCAGGAACTGCCAGAGGATCTCCCGGCGGGTGGCGCCCAGGGCCTTCCGGACGCCGATCTCCCGGGTCCGCTCGGTCACGCTGATGAGCATGATGCCGATGACGCCCACGCCGCCCACCAGGAGCCCGGCGGACGACAGGGCGAGCATGACCAGGAAGAACACGCCGGTCAGACGGTCGAAGAGGCCCACGAGCTGGGCGGAGGCCAGGAGGGCGAAGTCGTTCTCCTCCCGGGGGCCCAGGCCGCGGAGCCCTCGCATGGCCGCGATGACGTCGTCCTGGGCGCGCTCCAGCCCCACCCCCTCCCGGGGGACCACCAGGATCTGGGCCTGCCAGTCCGACTCCCGGAGCCGGAGCTTGGCGGCGCTCCACGGGAAGACGGCCCACTGGTCCGCCACAGCGGTGAAGATGTTGGGCTCGGGCTCGTAGACCCCGATGACCGTGAACTCCTCCTGGGTGCCCCGGAAGGCGCTCCCCACCCGGACCCGCCGGCCCACCGGATCCCGCCCCCCGAAGAGCTCCCGGGCGAGGGCGGCGGAGAGCACGACCACGGCCCGGTTCTGGCGGACCTCGGAGGGGGTGAAGTCCCGTCCGGCCAGGAACTCCCCGACGCTGTACTTGGGCCACCCCGAGGAGTAGCCCTGGGCCTGGACGCCGCTCACGTCCCGGCCGTCGAAGCTGATGTCGGTGGAGAAGCCGAAGTTGTAGAGGGCTTCGTCCACCGAGGCCAGGCGGCCCAGACGCTCCGCCTCCAGCGCCTCCAGCTTGGGCTTGTTCCACCATGGGGGCCGGTCGTTCCCGTCGTCGCTGATGCGCACGGCGGTGAAGTCGAAGCGCACCACCATGAAGTTGTCCGGACCCGCCGACTCGAAGGCCGACATGACGCTGGTCCGGATGCCCGTGATGAGCGCGGCGATGGCCACGACCACCGACACCCCCACGGCCACGCCGAGGATCGTGAGGGAGGCGCGGAGCGCGTTGGCCCGGAGCGCCTCGAAGGCGATGCGGAGCCCCTCGCCCAGGGCCTGGATGCCGAGCCTCCGGCGCTCGGGCGCGTCACTCATAGCGGAGGGCGTCCACGGGGTCGAGCTTCGAGGCCCGGGACGCCGGGTAGACGCCCGCCGCCACGCCCACCGTCACCCCGAGGCCCACCCCCAGGGCGATCCAGCGCCCCGACACCGCCGCGGGGAGGGGGGACACGGCCGCCACCAGCCCGGCGAAGCCCAGCCCCACCGCGACGCCGAAGGCGGCGCCGACGGTGGACAGGGTGGCCGACTCGATGATGACCTGGGCCAGGATGTCCCGGCGCCGGGCGCCCAGCGCCTTGCGGACCCCGATCTCCCGGGTCCGCTCCATGACCGAGACGAGCATGATGTTCATGATGACGATCCCGCCGACCACGAGGGAGATCGCCACCAGCCCCGGGAGGGCGGTGAAGAGGATCCGGGAGATGTTGTTCCAGAAGCTGATGGCCTGCTCGGCGGTCTCCAGCGCGAAGTCGTTGGACTCCGAGGGGCGGAGGCCACGACGGACCCGCATGATGCCTTCGGCCTCGGTCTGGACCTCCGTGAGGCGGTCCGGGTCCACGGCCTGGATGATGATCTGGTCCACGAAGCCCCGGGGGGCGGTGATGGACTGCACCGGAGAGCGCGCCGGCGCGATGGCGAAGTTGTCCAGCGACTGGCCGAAGAGGGAGCCCCGCTCCTCCAGCACGCCCACCACGCGGTAGGGGAAGCCGCGGATGCGCAGGGACCGCCCCAGGGGGTCGAGGTTCTCGAAGACCACGTCGGCGGTCTCCGAGCCGATCACCACCACGGGGGCGCCGGCGGCGGCTTCCTGGGGGGTGAACGCCCGACCCCGCTCGATCTCCAGGTCCCGGATGGTGAAGAGCTCCGTGGACGCGCCGGTGATGAGCACCCCGGTGGCCGAGCGGCCGTTGTCGCCCACGACGTCGGCCCCGGTGCGGCTCTCCACGGCCACCAGCGAGGGGACCTCGAGCTGGGCGCGGAGGGCCTCGGCGTCGGCGTAGGTGAGGCGGGGGCGCCGGAGGCGGGCCCGCCACTCCTCGGCGTCGGTGTTGATGTTCACCTCCGGCCACCGCCGGAGGGTCACCGTGTTCACCCCGAACACCTGGGAGGTGAAGTCCTCCCGGACGTACTGGTCGAGCCCCTCCACCACGGTGACCACCACGATGAGGAAGGTGACGCCCAGGATCACGCCCAGGAGGCTGAAGAAGCTCTTGAGCTTCTGGGAGCGGATCTGCTCCATGGCCAGGACGACCCCCTCCCAGAGGTTCACCGGCCGGCTCCACCTCCGGGGCCGTCCCCATCGGCGCCGCCCTCCTCACGGGCGGTGACGCGGTCCCCGTCGTCGAGCTGCCGGATGGTCTGGTAGGGACCGGCCACGATGGTCGTCCCCGGCTCGACGCCCGAGAGGACCTCGAAATGCTCCTGGCCGGTGATGCCGACCCGCACCGGGGTGAACGTCACCTCGCCGTCCTCTCCCACCACGAAGACACCCTCCACGTCCCGGTCGGGGTCGTTGGCGTCGGCCTCCTCGTCGGCGTCCCGGACGGTGAGGGCGATGATGGGCACCGACACCGCCTCCCGCCGCGTCTCGGTGACGATGTCCGCGGTGGCGGAGAGGTCCGGGCGGACCGGCGCGTCGGAGGGGTCCAGGGTGATGACCACCTCGAAGTCGATGGCCGCCTGCTGCCCCGCCGCCTGCTGGTCCGGGGGGCGGATGGCCGAGTTCCCGATCTCGGTGACGCGCCCGCTGAACGTCCGGTCGGGGAAGGCGTCGATGCGCACCGCCGCCGAGTCGCCGAGCTGGATCTCCGGAACGTCGGTCTCGTCCACCTGGACCACCACCTCCACCAGGGAGAGGTCCGAGATGGTGAGGATCAGCGAGCCCGGGTTGTTCATGGTCCCGATGATGACGGTCTCCCCCTCCTCGACGTTGAGGCGGGTCACCTTCCCGGGCATGGGGGCCCGGATCACCGTCCGCGACAGGCGGTCCTGGGCCTCGTCGAGGCTCGCCTGGGCCTGGGACACCCCGAAGCGGGCCGACTGGAGGGCCGCCTCGGCCACCTCCACGGCGGTGGCGGCGTCGTCGATCTGCTGGGTGCTGACCAGGAGGGAGTCACGGGCCTGGAGCGCCAGGAGGCGATCGAGGTTCCGCCGGGCCTGAAGCAGGTTGGCCGACTCCCGGGCCTCCTGGGCGCGGGCCTGGGAGATGGACGCCTGGTTCCGCGACACGCCGGCGGAGTACTGCGCCGGGTCGAGGCGCAGGAGGACCTGACCCTCGGTCACGTCCTCCCCTTCCTGGACCAGGAGCTCCGAGACCTTGGCCGAGACGTCGGAGCTCATGTCCACGGAGCGGCGGGCGCGGATGTTGCCGCTGGCGGTGACCATCTGCACCAGGTCCCGGCGCTCGACCTCGGCGGTCCGCACCTCGAGGCCGTCGTCCCGTCCCTGGACGGCGGCCAGCGTGGCGGCGGCCCCCAGGACGAGGACGACGACGAGTCCGATGACGAGCTTCTTGCGATTCTCCATGGGCGGTCGGTCGCTTTCTCGGTCAGTCGCGGAGGGGGGCGCCCACGAGGGATTCGAGCCTCGTGACGGCGATGTGGTACAGGAAGACGGAGTTGTTCCGGTCGCGCTCGGCCTGGACGAGGACGGTCTGGGCGTCCACCAGGTCCACGAAGGTGATGGCGCCGAGCTGGTACCGGTCCCGGGCCAGGCGGAGCTGCTGGTCGGCCAGCTCCACGTTCCGCTCTTCGAGGAGCGCGGTCTCGTAGGCCGTGCGCACGTTGGCCAGCTCCACGGCCAGGTCGGCCCGGAGCGCCAGCTCCTCGGCCCGGACCTGGTGGCGCAGGTCGTCGCGCTGGATGCGGGCCGCCTCGAGGTTCCTCTGGCGGGAGAGGCCCTGGAAGATGGGCACGCTCACCGTGAGGGACGCGCTGGGCGGCGAGCGCTGGAAGTCGAAGGGGAACTGGTCGTTCCGGGCGACGATGGCGTTGCGCTGCTCGTCGGTGAAGACCAGCCGGGAGCAGTCCAGGGGCGGGAGCGGATCCGCCAGCCTCCCGTAGATGTCGTTGGTCTGCACGCACGAGTTCACGGCCTGGGCGACCTGCGCCCGGGCCTGGGCGATCTGGGCGTCCACGCTGCTCGCCTCCCGGGTGAAGCCGCTCCACCCCGTGGAGAAGGACAGCCGGGGATAGTACGCCGCCCGCGCCTGCCCGACGCCGATCTCGGCGGCCTCCTCGTTGAAGCGGCTGGCCTGGAGGCCGGGATTCCCCCGGAGGGCCAGGGGGTAGAGATCCTCCACCGTCCACCCGGGCTCGGTGAGGGGGAAGACGGTGGTGAGCTCCACCGGCTGGTCCACCGCCACTCCCATCTCCTGGAGGAGGCGCATGCGGGCGGTCTCCAGGTCGTTCTCCGCCTGGAGGACGGCCACCTGGGCCCGCCCCACCTGGACCTCGGCCTGCCCCACGTCGATGGGCGTGGCCTGCCCCACCTCGAGCTGCCCCCGGGCCAGGCGGAGGTTGAACTCGGCGTTCTCCAGCTGCTGGGTGGCCGTGGCCAGCGCCTCCTGGAGGCGCAGGACGTCCAGGTACCCGATGGTGACCTGGGCGGTGAAGCGGGACTCCACCTCCTCGATGCCGGCCTCGGCCACCGAGCGCTGCTTGTCCGCGCGCCGGGGCTCGAGGATCTGGGCCCAGCTCAGGTCGTACGAGACGCCGACGTTGTAGCTGGAGATGTAGTAGGAGGGCTGGTCGCCGAAGCCCAGGTCACCCAGGGTCACGCTCCCGAAGCGCTGCTCGCCCGGGCCCTGCCAGCTCACGGTGGAGCTGGCGCTGGCGCTGGGGAGGAGCTGGCCCCACGCCTGCCGCACGTCCCAGTCCGCCAGGTCGGCGTCGTTGAGCACCTGGAGGTACCCCGGGTTGTTGGCCCGGGCGATCTCCACGGCCTTCTCGAGGGAGAGGGCGCGGGGGACGGTCTGCTGCGTCGCGGCGCCGTGGGGGAGGACGGCGAGCGCGACGGCGACCGCCAGCGGGGGGATCCTCATGGAGACGGGTGTCCTTTCCGGCGAGGGGTGGGCGTGCCTCCCCCCCGTACGGGGACGGCGGGAAGGCGGTTTCGACCTTGCTACGGGCCCCGGGGCCTGCGTCTTCGACGCGCTCCCAAGGTAACCCCGAGCAGGCGGCCGCGCGGGCCCCTCGCCGGAGGGGCCGTCGGGAGGTCAGCCGGGCAGGTCGTCCCGCACCGCCCGGTAGGACCGGGCGGGGATCTCGACCCGCAGCACCCGACCCTGGTCGTCGAACCAGACCACGCGCTCGGCGTCGCCCCCCTGGAGGGTCAGGCGCCGCGCGGGAATGGAGCTCCCCGCCACCGTCACCGTCTCCTCGACGGAGGCCGTGGCCCGCAGCTCGTACTGGCGACGGCTGCCGGGCTCGATGATCCAGGTGGACTCGCCCTCCCGGAGGTCCCGGACGAAGTAGTACTGGTGGGCCACCCAGCGATCCAGGACCCGGGTGTCGTCCCGGGCCAGGAACTCCCGCTCCTCCTCGCCGCGCTCGGAGCGGAGGAGCGAGACGTACCGACGACCGGCCAGCGTCATGTTGAGCTCGGCCGTCTCGGTCCCCGCCACCTTGAGCTGGTAGCCGGTGGCCACGCCGACGGGCGGCACGGTCTGGAGCATCGGCCGCAGCTCGCGCCGGCCCTCGTCGAGGTCGAGCTCCACCACACCGTGTGCGATGAACGTGGCTTCGTCCCCGAGGCCGGAGCGCCGGACGGCGAAGGTCTCGGTCCCGACCTCGCGGCCCTGGAGCGTGATGGCGAACGAGCCCTCGTCCACGACCACGCTCTGGGCGGCGGCGGCGGGCGCGAGGGCGGCGGCCAGGAGCGAAAGGCCCAGAAGGGCCGAACCGGGGGCATGCGTTCGAATGTCCATGCTCCGTTCTACCCTGTGGCCTCGCTCCCGGTCCCGTCTTCCCCCTCCGGGGCGGGTTGGAGCGCCTCGGTCAGCGCCTCGGTCAGGCGCTCGAAGAGGAGCCGGCCTTTCTCCTCGGTGGCCAGGGACGGGCGCCCCAGGACCCCGGGGCTGTCCTTCGGGGGTGTGGCCATGCGGCCGCGCACGTACTTTCGCAGGGCCTCGCGGGTGACCGGACGGTCCTGGACGGCCTCGCGGCGCACGAGCTCCGGAGCGAGGTGGAGGAGGAGGGACGTCTCGAACTCCCCGGCGTGCTCCAGCTCGGGATCCTCCTCCATGAGGTCCAGGACGTCGATCTGGTAGAGGTCGTAGACCGTGGTCGTCGAGAGGGAGGCGAGCGCCATGAGCAGAGCTTCCAGATGAGGCTCGTACCGGTGTGCGGTGACGATGACGAAGGAGCGTATCCCATGGTCCTCCCAGCGACCCAGAAGCTCGTTCACGGCCCGGTGGAGCGTCTTGCGCCCCAGGCCGACGGCGCCGGCCCGGGGATCCCGTCCGGCGGTGACGCCGTAGGAGAAAGGGGGTGCCCGCAGGATTCCCAGGCGCTCCGATACCGTCGAGGCCACGGCCTCGGCGATGATCATGTTCGCCCCGAGGGGGAGGTGGGGGCCGTGCTGCTCCAGGGCGCCCACGGGGAGCATGAGCCGGGGGTCCGCCTGCATCCGCTCGGCCACCTCGGGCCAGGGGAGCTCGTTCAGCGCGTATGACGTCACCCGATTCCCGCTCCCCGTTCGGGCCCTCCTGGACCCCCACCGTCCGGTGGGTCGGGCCCGGGCTGGCCGTGGTGGCTCTCGCTCTCTGGTGCGCGGCGCCCACCGGCGCGCTCCTGGCCGTCGCGGCCGTGGGCGCCGGAGCGGGTGCCATGGCGGCGCCCCGGCGCATGCTGCACGCGGCGGGGATCGCCCTGCTCCTGGCAGGGATCCTGGGAGGATTCCAGGCGCACCGCCAGGTGGGACGGGTGCAGGGGGCGTGGCAGGAGTACTGGGCCGAGCGGGAGGCCGAGGTGGGGGAGAGCCTCGACGAGGCCCTCCAGTCCCTCCTGGAGGCGGGGGAGACGGCGGTGGCGGACCTGGCCGAGCTCGGCCGGGGGCCGGGGCCTCCGCCGGAGCCCGAGGCGCTGACCGAGCTCCGGGACCGCCACGGCGTGACGGCCATGGCGCTCTACGACGGCCAGGGGGAGCTGCGCGTCTGGGACGGGACCCACCGCGGCCTGGTGCCCGGGGAGGTCCAGCTCGGCCTGGAGCGCTACACCTACTCGGAGCGGCCCCTCTTCGGGTACCTGTACATCACCGCGCCCGCCGGGGACGGCACGGCGGTGGCGGCCTTCCTCCTCCGCACGAACCTCCCGCCCCGCCTGGCCGTGGACGCCGAGGACTTCGCGTCGTCCTTCCGGGAGGAGGTGGGGGAGCGCATCCGGCTCTTCTCGGTGCCCCTGACCGAGGGGCAGGGGGGGTGGGAGCTGGAGGTCGACGACCGCGTCCTGGTGTCGGTGGTGCTCGAGCCGCCCCGGACGATGGACCGGGCCGACGAGATCCTGCTGCGCTGGCGGGGGATCGTCTTCGGCCTGGTGCTCCTGGCGTGGATCCTCTTCACCGTCGGGAGCGCCGGGGGGCGGGTCGGGGCGGTGGGCGTGGGCGGGCTGGTCCTCCTCGCGGCCGCGGCGCCGGTGCCCCCGGCTGCGGAGGGCGTGGGCGCCCTCTTCGACCCGACCCTCTTCCTGACGCCGGGCCCCCTGGACGTGACGCTGGGGCGCCTCCTCCTCCTGGTCCTGGCGGTGATGGCGCTGGTGGCCGTGCTTCCCCGCCCGCGGCTCCGCCTGAGCCCCGCGGTGGCCGGGGCCGTGGGCGGGCTGGCGACCACGCTGACGCTGGCCTGGCTCCACGCGGGGCTGGCCCCCGGGGCGCTGGCCCGGGGGCCCGGCGTGTGGGTCGCCTACCAGGCGGTGGGAGTGGGGGTGGTGGCCCTCCTGGTCGGGGCGGCGGTCGCCCTCTCGGGGCCGGAGGCGCCCCGCCGGCGGCGGGTGGTGGCCGGGGTGGCGGGCGCGTTCGTCCTGGGCGCGGGGACCGGGGTCCACGTCTGGGTGGCCGGGGCGGTCCCGGTGTGGTGGCCGCTCCTCTGGACCGGGCCCGTGGCCCTGGTGGCGTCGGGGGTCGAGCGCTGGAGCGGGTGGGTGCGCCCCGCGGCCGCGTGGGGGGCGGCGGTGCTGGTGTCCGCCACCGCCACGATCCCCCTGGCCTGGGGCCACCGCGTCGAGGCCCGCATCGACGCCGGCGAGGCCCGCCTGGAGCGCCTGGCGGCCCCGGCGGATGCCCGCCTCGAGGCGGACCTGGGGGAGATGGCGCGTCAGGCCCGCCTCCTGGACGGACGGGGGCAGGACGGCGTGGACCTCCTCTACGGAGCGCTCCAGGAGAGCGGCTTCGCCGAGGCGGGCCACCCGGTGTGGCTCACCCTCTGGTCGCCGGCGGGCGTGCCCCGGGAGGAGCTGCGCGTAGGGGTGGGGGCCGGCCGCCCCGCGGCGTCCCTGGAGGCGGTGAACCTCCCCCGGGACTCCACGGCCCGGATCCTCATGTACGGGCGGGACGACGCGCGCTACGTCCTTCGCGTGCCCCTCGAGGGCGGGCGGACGCTGACGGCGGCGGCGCCCCCCTTCGCCGACCGGGCCCGGTCCGCGCTGAGCCCCCTCCTGGCCGGCGGCGGCTCCTTCGCCTCCGACTCCCTCACCATGATCCCCCGGGAGGCCCGGCCCGTGGAGGTCGCGGGACGGCCGAGCTGGCTGCGCACCGACGAGGGGTGGCGGGGGGAGCGGATCGTCGCCTTCCCGGGGGTGGTCTACGACGCCCACTACCTGGTGCCCCTTCCCGGGGTGCTCCTGGCGGTGGCGCGGGGCACGCTCCTCCTCGTGCTGGACGGCCTGGTCCTCCTGCTCTTCTGGGTGGGGGGGCGGGCCCTCATGCGGGAGCCCCGCCCGCCCCACCTGCGCCTGGGGGAGCTGGCGATCTCCTTCCGGGCCCGGGTGACCATGGCGCTCTTCGGCTTCTTCGTGCTGGCCAACGCGCTCTTCGGGACCCTGGCCTACACCGCCATCGCCGACACCTCGGAGCGGGCCGCCCAGGTCCTGGCGGCGCGGGTCGCCGACGACGCGGCGGGATGGTACTTCGAGGAGAGCGGGGCCATGGAGCTCCTGGCCCGGCGGGTGGGCGCCGAGCTCCTCGAGTTCCGGGAGGGGGCGCTCCGGGAGGGCTCGGTGGAGGAGCTGGTGGAGCTCGGCCTGTACGAGGCGTGGCTCCCGTACCGCATCCACCGGGAGCTGGAGTCCGGCGAGAGCGTGCGGGCCTTCCAGGAGGAGTCGCTGGGGGAGTGGGCGTACGTCACGGCCTTCCGCCGCCTGCCCGACGGGGACCTCCTGGGGGCTCCCGTGCCCCTCCAGGCCGGGGCGACGGCCATCGGGAGCACCGACGTCCTCCAGCTCCTCGGCTTCGCAGTCCTGGTGGGCGCGGCGCTCTCCCTCGGGCTGGCCCTCCTGGTGGGCCAGGCCCTCACCCGGCCCCTCCAGGCGCTCCAGGTGGCGTCGGAGCGGGTGGGAGCCGGCAACCTCCGCCTGCGCCTCCCCGACCGGCAGCCCGACGAGTTCGGCGCCGTCTTCCGGGCCTTCAACCGCATGGTGAAGCGGCTGCGCCGGGCCCGGCGTCAGCTCGTGCGGACGACCCGGCGGACCCAGGCCATCATGGAGGAGGCCGCCGTGGGCATCGTGGCCCTGGACCCCGGGGGACGGGTGACGCTGGTGAATCCCCGGGCCGAGGGCCTCCTCGAGACCGATCTCCCCCTGGGCGAGCAGGTCCCCGACCGGGGCCCCGTGGCCGGGGAGCTGCGGGCGTGGCTGGACGCCTATCTGCGGGAGGCCGACGGGGAGGCGGGCTTCGAGCTCCACATCGGCGACCGGCGGATCCGGGTGCGCGCCCGGCGCCTGGAAGGCGGGAACGCGCCCGGCGGCGTCGTGGTCGCCCTGGAGGACGTCACGGACGAGCTCCGGACGGAGCGGGTGCTCGCCTGGGGCGAGATGGCGCAGCAGGTGGCCCACGAGGTCAAGAACCCCCTGACCCCCATGAAGCTGGGCATCCAGCACATCCGACGGGCCTGGGAGGACGGTCGTCCCGACTTCGACCAGATCCTGGTCCGCAACGCCGATGCGGTCCTCCGCGAGATCGACCGCCTGGCCGCCATCGCCCAGAGCTTCGGCCGCTTCGGCGCCCCGGCCCAGGGGCTGGGGGCGCCCCTGGAGCCCGTGGACGTGGCCGCCGTGATCCAGGAGGTCATGGCCCTCTACGGGGCCAGCGACGGGCCGGTCCGTTTCCACCGGGACGTCCCGCCGGACCTCCCCACGGTCCGGGGCCGGGTGCCCGAGCTCAAGGAGGTGCTGGTGAACCTCCTGGAGAACGCCCGGGACGCGCTGAGGGAGGAGGGCGGCAACGTCGTCGTGGAGGCCCGTGCCCTCCCCGGCGGCGACGTCCTCGTGGAGGTGCGGGACGACGGGGCGGGGATCCCCGCGGAGCTCATGCCGCGGGTCTTCGAGCCCCACTTCAGCACGCGCTCCGGAGGCACGGGGCTGGGCCTCGCCATCGTGCGTCGGCTGGCCGAGTCGTGGGGCGGATCGGTGTCCCTGGAGAGCGATCCCGGCACGGGCACGAACGTTGCACTTATCCTCGGTGCATGGCGCGACCAGGGGTAGCGAGCGGTCCGCCGAACCAGCATCTTCAGTCGCTCCCAGGCGGAGCAGCCACCCCCCGGGGTGGCCGACACGACTCCAGCAATGGCGGCCATGAGGAATCTCGCGCCCGACGCTCCCGGCACCCGGTCGCAAACCTCCTCCGGCGGCAGCGCTCCCCCTCCTTCGGCGCGGCAGCGGAAGATCGACCCCAACGAGCTCTCCGCATGGCTCGAAGCGCGTCTCGACGAAGTCAGCGGGCGATGGCTCTCCGACGTCCACGCCCGGTACGATCGGGGCGGCCACGACGTCAACGGGCTCCTGACGGAGTTCGTCACCAACCTGGTGCCCTTCCTTCCTGCGCTCCTGGGACCCTACCGGGAGGACGTGGACCCTCTCTGGACCCGGGCGGCCGAACTCTTCGGGGCCACCGCGGCCCGCCGGGGCCTCGCCGCGGGCGAGGTCATCGAGGAGTTCCAGATCCTCCGTGAGGCGGTGATCCGGCTCCTGTACCAGGACCCGCCGCTGGACGGGCGCGCCCGCCTCTCCCTCCGGGAGATCCTCCGTCTCAACCGGGCCATCGACCGGGGCGTCACCCACGCCAGCGTCGGGCACACCGACAGCCTCTTCTTCTCCCTCTTCGAGGGCTCCGGCATCCCCGACGCGCCGCCCACCGAGGAGATGGTTCGGGAGGTGCGGGCCCAGCTCGACGAGATCCGCGCCGAGCTCCGCCAGGTCCTGGGACGCATCCCCGGCGAGGAGTGGCGGGACCGCTGACGCCCCCGGACCATCCCGGGGGCCCCACCGGCGACGTGCCTCCCGAGGAGTTCCGGCGCCTCGCCCACGAGGTGGCGGACTGGATGGCCGACTACCTCGAGGGGGTGGGCGACCTTCCCGTCTTCCCCGCCGACCTCGAGCCCGGCGAGGTCCGCGCCGCGCTGGACCACGGCGTCCCGGAGGAGGGGGAGCCCCTGGACGCGGCGCTGGAGGACTTCCGGCGCCACGTGGTCCCGGGGATCACCCACTGGAACCACCCCGCCTTCTTCGGCTACTTCGCCATCACCGGCTCGGCGCCGGGGATCCTGGGCGAGATGCTGGCCGCGGCGCTGAACGTGAACGCCATGCTCTGGAGGAGCTCCCCCGCGGCCACGGAGCTCGAGGAGCTGGCGCTGGGGTGGCTCCGGGACCTGGTGGGGCTCCCCCCGGCCTTCGACGGGGTCATCAACGACACGGCGTCCACCTCCACCCTCTACGCCCTTGCCGCCGCCCGGGAGCGGGCGTGGCCCGAGGCGCGGGAGGAGGGGCTCTTCGGCCTGCCCCCGGGACGGGTGTACGCCTCGGAGCACGCCCACTCCTCGGTGGAGAAGGCCGTCCTGGCGCTGGGACTCGGCCGGAACGGGTACCGCGCCCTCCCGGTGGACGACGACTTCCGCATGGACCCGGGCGCGTTGCGCCGGGCGCTGGAGGAGGACGTGGCGGCCGGGATCCGACCGGTGGCCGTGGTGCCCACCCTGGGCACGACGTCCACCACCTCGGTGGATCCGGTGGCCCAGGTGGTGGAGGTGGCCCGGGGGTACGGCACCTGGGTCCACGTGGACGCCGCCTACGGGGGACCCGCGGCGCTCCTCCCGGAGATCCGGCCCCTCTTCCGGGGATGGGAGGAGGCCGACTCCATCGTCCTCAACCCCCACAAGTGGCTCTTCACGCCGGTCGACTGCTCGGCGCTCTACTGCCGTCACCCCGAGGAGCTGGTGCGGGCCTTCTCGCTGGTGCCGGCCTACCTCCGCACGCCGGAATCCGACGGGGTGAAGAACCTCATGGACTACGGGGTGGCCCTGGGCCGTCGCTTCCGTGCCCTGAAGCTCTGGCTGGTGATCCGGGCCTTCGGGCGCGCGGGGCTCGAGGCGCGCATCCGCCACCACCTGCACCTGGCGCGGCACTTTGCCTCGTGGGTGGAGGTCGAGCCCGGCTGGGAGCTGGCCGCCCCCGTGCCCCTGGCGCTGGTCGTCTTCCGGTGGGCGCCCGACGGCGTCTCCGACGAGGAGGCCGACGGGCTCAACCGCGCGATCCTGGAGGAGGTGAACGCCACCGGCGAGGCGTTCCTGGGTCCCACGGAGCTGCGGGGCCGCGTCGTGATCCGCCTGGCGGTGGGAAACCTCCGGACCACCGAGGACCACCTGGCCCGCACGTGGACGCTCCTCCGGGAGGCCGCGGAGCGTGTGACGGGACGCCGGGAGGACCCCGGCCCCTGAGGCGCCCTCCCGGGGAAGGCGCCCCGAGGGGCCTCACTCCTCCCGGAACGGATCCAGCTCGGCCGTCCTCGGGCGGGTGAGAACCAGCGCGAACGCCGCCAGGAGGCCGACCCCGGCGATCCAGTCGGATCGACCGGCCAGGAGGCCGAAGACGCCACCCATGAGCCCGCCCCCCTCCTGGAGCGCCCAGACCATGACGAGCCGGTTCTGGAAGGCCTGGAGCGGGAGCTCCGGAGTGGGGAGGAGCCCCCACCCGGCCCGCCGGATCACCAGCCCCGCCAGCATCAGGACCACCGCCATCCCCTCCATGACCACGGCCACCCGCGGATCCAGCGTGGGGGTCCACGGCGTCCCCGTGAGCAGCCCCACGGACATGGCCCAGACCAGGGCCGTGAAGAGGAGGGTGCCGCCCAGGAGGGCACCCCAGACGGCCGCCAGGAGCCGGTAGCGCTGGTCGAGGTCCGGTCCCGGCGGCGACCCGTGGTCGGGCCCTGGCTCCCGGACGCTCATGGTCGGGCCTCCACGCCGCTCATCCCAGCTCGCGGATCTCGCGCACGAGGTCCGCCATGGAGTCCTTGGCGTCGCCGAAGAACATGAGGTTCTTGTCCATGTAGAACAGGTCGTTGTCGATCCCGGCGAAGCCCGGGGACAGGGACCGCTTCATGACGATGGTGCGCCGCGCCCGGTCCACGTCCAGGATCGGCATCCCGGCGATGATGGAGTCCGGGTCGCGCGCCGCCGGGTTGCAGACGTCGTTGGCGCCCACGATGAGGACGGCGTCGGTGTTGCCGAAATCGTCGTTGATCTCGTCCAGGTCGTAGAGCTTGTCGTACGGGACGTCGGCCTCGGCCAGGAGCACGTTCATGTGCCCCGGCATGCGGCCCGCCACCGGGTGCACGGCGTACTTCACGTCCACGCCCCGCTCCTCCAGGAGGTCGCCCACCTTCCGCAGCTCGTGCTGCGCCTGGGCGACGGCCAGGCCGTAGCCCGGCACCATGATGACCGAGTTCACGTAGCCGAGCTCGGCCGCCACCATCTCGGCGTCGGCGCGCTTCACCGGCCGCTCCCCGATGGCGCCGGAGGCGGTGGCGGTGGAGCCGCCGAAGGCCCCGAAGGCCACGTTGGCCAGGGAGCGGTTCATCCCCTTGCACATGAGCATGGTGAGGATCAGCCCCGAGGCGCCCACCAGGGCGCCGGAGATGATGAGCACCATGTTCCCGATGACGAAGCCGGCGGCGCTGGCCGCCAGGCCCGAATACGAGTTCAGCAGGGAGATCACGACGGGCATGTCCGCGCCGCCGATGGGGATCACCAGGGTGACACCCAGGAGGAGCGACAGACCCAGGAGGGCGTAGAAGAACGTCACCGGGTCGGCGCCGCCGACCCCCATGGCCAGGGCGCCGGTGGCCAGCACGGCGGCGAAGATCAGCGCGTTGAAGAAGTTCTGGCCCGGGAAGGTGATGGGGTTCCCCGTGACGAGCCCCTGGAGCTTCCCGAAGGCCACGAAGGAGCCCGAGAAGGTCACGGCGCCGATGAGCGTGCCCAGGATGATCGTCACCCCGGTGGTGCCGAGGCCCACCGCCGCCGGGTCGTTCAGGTACTCGGCGATGGCCACGAGGGCGGACGCGCCGCCGCCGAAGCCGTTGAAGATGCCCACCATCTGGGGCATGTCGGTCATCTTCACGACCCGGGCGCCCACGGCGCCGACGCTGCCGCCCAGGGCGATGCCGACGAGGATCCCGGTCCACGACAGGATCTGGGTGTCCACCAGCGTGGCCACGATGGCCAGGAGCATGGCGAGGGCGGCCAGGGCGTTCCCGCCCCGGGCGGTGGCGGGGGACTGGAGTCGCTTGAGCCCCACCACGAAGAGCGTGGCGGAGAGCAGGTAGGTCAGCTCGACGAAGATCTCCATGGCTCTACCGCTTCTTGAACATGGCGAGCATGCGGTCGGTCACCATGAAGCCGCCGACCACGTTGATGGTGGCCATGGCGATGGCCGCCACGCCCAGCACGGTCTGGGTGGTGCCTTCGGCCCGCCCGGCCACCACCAGGGCGCCGACGATGGCGATGCCCGAGATGGCGTTCGCCCCGGACATGAGGGGCGTGTGCAGCGTGGGGGGCACCTTCGTGATGACCTCGCGACCCGCGAGGGTCGCCAGGACGAAGACGTACAGACCGATCATGAGCTCACCCATGGAGTCTCCTTCGACTGTCGTTGGGGAAGGGGCGCGACGGTTGCGGATCCTTCTCGGGGCGGGTCAGGACACGAGGCTCCCGGCGATGCGCTCGTTGGGGACCTGGCCGTCGTGGGTCACCGTGGCCGGGCCCACCACGTCGTTCTCGAAGTCGAGGACGAGCTCGCCGCTCTCGTCGTCCAGGAGCTCGCCCACGAGGGTGACGACGTTCTTCGAATACATCTGGCTGGCGTGGACCGGAAGGGACGCGGGGATGTTCAGGGGGCCCATGACGGTGACGCCGTGAACCTCCACGATCTCGCCGGCCTGGCTGCCCTCGCAGTTCCCGCCGGTCTCGGTGGCCAGGTCGACCACGACGGAGCCTGGCTTCATGCTGGCGAGCATGGCGTCGGTGACCAGCACCGGGGCCGGCTTGCCCGGGATCTGCGCGGTGGTCACCACCAGGTCCGTGGCCACGATGTGCTCGGCGATGAGCTCGAGCTCCTTCCGGTGCTGCTCCTCCGAGAGCTCCTTGGCGTAGCCGCCCTCGCCCTCGGCGGTGACGTCCTCCTCGGTCTCGAGGAAGGTGGCGCCCAGGGACTCGACCTGCTCCTTCACGGCGGGGCGGACGTCGAAGGCCTCGACCACCGCGCCCAGCCGGCGCGCCGTGGCGATGGCCTGGAGCCCCGCCACCCCGGCCCCCAGGACCAGCGCCTTGGCCGGGCGGATGGTGCCGGCGGCGGTGGTGAACATGGGGAGGAAGCGGGGGAGGTGGTTGGCCCCCATGAGCACGGCCTTGTAGCCGGCCACGGTGGCCTGGGAGGAGAGGGCGTCCATGGACTGGGCCCGGGTGATCCGGGGCACCATCTCCATGGAGAGCGCCGTGATCCCCGCGTCCCGCAGGCGGGCCACGCCCTGGGGGTCGCCCAGGGGGTTCAGGAAGGACACCAGGACGGCGCCCCGCTCCATGCCCTGGACCTCCGCCGGCGTGGGCGGATTGACGTGGAGCACCAGTCGGGCGTCCCGAAGGGCCGAGGCCGCGTCGGGGACCACCGTGGCCCCGGCGGCCTGGTATTCGGCGTCGGGGACGCCGGCCGCGGCGCCCGCGCCGGCCTCCACCGCGACCTCGTGACCGTGTCCGGCCAGCTCCTTCACTCCGGCGGGCACGAGGGCGACCCGGGCCTCGCCGGGTCGGGTTTCCTTCAGGACGGCCACCTTCATGGACGCGCTCCGTGGGTTGCGGTCTCGGGTCGGCTGCTGGCCGTCCGGCCGGCCCCTCGGGGCCGTGCACCGGAACGGCACCGTAGGGTACGGGGGCGGCCCCGCCGGGCACAAGCGGGGTTTTTCCCCACGCTTGCGGGGGGAAACCCGACGACCGCACCCTGGTCGGGACCCGCGGCCCGGCGCCCGCCTGCCGGCCGCCCCACCCCGACGGGAGATTCCATGTCCCATCCCCAGGGCACCCCCCTCGATCGCCGCGCCTTCATGGGCTGGTTCGGCGCCACCGGCCTCGGCGGCACCCTCCTCCCCGGCGTCCTCTGGGCCAAGGTCCAGGAGGCCGGCGAGCTCACGCCGGAGATCCTGGCGGACGCGGAGCGCGTGGCGGGGCTCGAGTTCACGCCGGAGGAGCGGGAGATGATGCTGGAGGGGCTGGAGCGGAACCTGGACGCGTACCGCCGGCTCCGCCTGGTGGACATCCCCAACTCGGTGCCCCCGGCGCTCCACTTCGAGCCGCAGCTCCCGGGCCGGCCGTATCCCACGGAGGAGCGTCCCTTCCGCATGACCCGGGAGGCGGTGGAGCGCCCGGCGGACCTGGAGGAGGTCGCCTTCTGGCCGGTGACGCGCCTCTCCGAGCTGGTGCGGACCCGTCAGGTGACGTCGGTGGAGCTCACGGAGATGTACCTGGAGCGGCTCCGGGAGCACGGCCCGAAGCTGGAGGCGGTGGTCACCCTCACCGGGGACCTGGCCCTGACCCAGGCCCGGCGGGCCGACGCCGACCTCCGGGCCGGGCGGTGGCGGGGGCCGCTCCACGGCATCCCCTGGGGCGCCAAGGACCTCCTGGCCGAGGACGCCTATCCCACCACCTGGGGCGCCCGGCCGTACGCGAACCAGCGCCTGGACCGGGACGCCACGGTGGTGGAGCGGCTCGAGGAGGCCGGGGCCGTCCTGGTGGCCAAGCTCACCCTGGGCGCCCTGGCCATGGGGGACTGGTGGTTCGGGGGCCGCACCCGCAACCCGTGGGACCTGGAGCAGGGGAGCAGCGGTTCGTCGGCGGGCTCCGCCGCCGCCACCGTGGCGGGCCTGGTGGGCTTCTCCATCGGGAGCGAGACGCTGGGCTCCATCGTGTCCCCCGCCACGCGGACCGGGGCCAGCGGCCTCCGCCCCACCTTCGGGCGGGTGAGCCGGGCCGGCGCCATGGCACTCTCCTGGTCCATGGACAAGCTCGGTCCCATCTGTCGGAGCGCCGAGGACTGCGCCCTGGTCCTCCGCGCCATCCACGGCGCCGACGGCCGGGATCCGACGGCGCGCACGGTCCCCTTCTCGTGGGACGCCGACTCGGACCTGTCGGACCTGCGGGTGGGCTACTTCAAGAGCGCGTTCGACGTGCCTCGTCGAGGGAAGGTCCACGACGACGCGGTGCTGGACGTCCTCCGGGCCCAGGGCGTCGAGCCCGTTCCCGTCGAGCTCCCCGACGCGTACCCCCTGGGGGCCCTCCGCGTGATCCTCTCCGCCGAGGCCGCCGCGGCCTTCGACGACCTCACGCTGTCGGGGCGGGACGACGAGCTCACCCGCCAGACCCAGGGGAGCTGGCCCAACTCCTTCCGCACGGCCCGCCTCATCCCGGCGGTGGAGTACATCCAGGCGAACCGGGTGCGCACCATGCTCATGGGCGCCGTGGAGGCCGCCCTGGAGGGCGTGGACGTCTTCGTGACGCCCTCGTACGGGGGCGGCCCCGACTCGGGCGTGCTCCTCACCACCAACCTCACCGGCCACCCCGCGGCCGTGGTGCCCGACGGCTTCACCGAGGAGGGCACGCCGGTGAGCATCTCCTTCGTGGGCCGGCTCTGGGCCGATGCCGCGACGCTCCGGGTCGCCAAGGCCTTCCAGGACGCCACGGACTTCCACACCCGGACGCCGCCCCTCTTCTCCGTGGGGGTGTGAGCGGGGCGGCGCGGGGGCTCAGAACCAGACCGAGACCCGCGTGAAGAGCGTCTGGCCGTACGTCCCGTACTCGCTCGCCAGGCTGGGCGCGGCGAGGTCGTCGGGGCTCAATCGGGGTTCGGGGCCGGTGGTGAGGACGGCGCCGGCGCTCAGCCGCGCGCTCCGACCCGCGTCCCAGGTGACCACGGGGGTCCAGGCCGAGCTGGGGTCGCGGAGGTTCACGATCCCGGTCAGGGCGAGGGCCAGACGGTCGTTCCCCGGCGCCCACGAGACGAGGCCGCCCAGGTAGTCCCGGCCCAGGTAGTACGTCTCCCCCCGTCCGAAGGCCGGCGAGGCCAGGGCGGCGGCGTAGCCGTCGGGGTCGGCGGCGCCCAGAGGGTTGTGGTGGTACTCCCCGGTGACGAGGACGCCTCCGCCGAGCCAGTCCACCCCCACGGTGAGCCGCGGCCGCTGCCACCCGGGTCCGCGCTCCCGGCCCGACGGGTCGTCCTCGAGGGTGTGGGCGAGGACCGCCTCGCCCCGGAGCTTCCACGAGCCCACCGGCGCCGAGACGCCGCCCATGACCATGGCCTCCCGCCAGAGCTTGCCCGCCCCGACCCACACGTCGGCCCAGGGCAGGACGAGCGTGCCCCGCACCCCGGCGGAGAGGTCCTCCGCGTTCCCCCGGTCCGCCACCACCGCGTCCACCTCCCACCCCCCCGGGTAGGCCAGGAAGCGCACGGCGTCCACGCCGGGCTTCTCGGAGGCGTCCAGCTCGAAGGGCGAGAACGCGGTCCACAGGTCCGCCACCGGGAAGAGGGTGGAGACGCCCCAGGTGACGGCCTGGCGCCCGGCGGTGAGGTCGCCCGCGCCGGTCTGGAGCGTGAGGGACAGCCGGTCCACGTCGTGCCACGCCCGGACCCGGGGGCGCTCCACGAAGTCCGTCCGCAGGTCCACGGTGCGCCCGGGCACGCGGCTCACCCCGAAGCCGGCCAGGCCTCCCCCGGGCGCGGCCGCCTGGGAGGTGAGCTGGAGCTGGGCGCGGTCGTGGACCTCGAGGACCGCCCCGTCGCCCAGGCGGAGGTCCCACTCGAGGCGCAGGACGTCGGCGTTGAACGCCGTGGCCCGCTCACGCCCCGGAAGCTCGAAGGCGGCCCGGGACACGCCGGTCAGGGCGCGGACGTAGCCGCCGAGCCCCAGCGACGCGTCGCCGCCGTCCCAGACCACGAGCTGCGCGGCCGCGGGGCGGGGGAGGGCCGCGCCGGCCAGGGCGAGGAGCGCGGCGCCCGTCGCCCGGGAGCGGGCCCGGACGCGCCCGCGCCGAGGCGGCCGGGGGGTTCGCCTACCGTCCATGGTGCGCCTACCGCCCATCCTCCGCGACCCGTCCGTCCAGGAGGCGCACGACGCGCCGGGCCCGCTCCAGCACCAGCTCGTCGTGGGTGGAGAAGAGGAAGGTCGTCCCCAGCTCCCGGTTCAGCTCGAGCATGAGGTCCAGGAGGCCCTCGGAGGTGGCCGAGTCCAGGTTGGCCGTGGGCTCGTCGGCCAGGACGATCCGCGGCCCGGTCGCCAGGGCCCGGACCACCGCCACCCGCTGCTGCTGGCCGCCCGAGAGCTCGTGGGGCTTCCGGTCCGTCATGCCGCCCAGCCCCACCCGCTCCAGCAGCGGCTCCACCCGGCGCCTCCGCTCCGCCGCGTCGACGCCCCGCAGGAGGAGCGTGAACTCGGCGTTCTCGTAGGCGGTGAGCACCGGCACGAGGTTGTAGGCCTGGAAGATGAATCCCACGTGGTCCAGCCGGAAATCCGCCGCCTCCCCCCGGTCCAGGCCGGTGACGTCGACTCCCTGGACGCGGACCGAGCCCTCGGTGGGGCGGTCCAGGACGCCGATGACGTTGAGGAGGGTGGTCTTGCCCGAGCCCGACGGTCCGGCCAGGGCGGTGTACTCCCCCTCCTCGACGTCCAGGTCCACGCCCCGGAGCGCCTCCACCTCCAGCGCTCCCTGCCGATACACGCGCGTCACCCCCCGGACCTCGATGAGGGCGGAAGCGGCCTCGAGGGTGGCGGTCGGGGCTCCTGCGGGGGCTTCTCGGCTCATCGTCGCGCTCCTGGGATCACTCGTAGAATCGCATGGCCCGGGCGGGCTCCAGGCGGGCGGCCCGCCAGGCCGGGTAGACGGCGCTGAGGACGCTCACCAGCCCCACCCCGAGGGTCGCCAGGGCCCACTTCACCGGGTTCAGCTCGCTGCGCATGACCATGTCGGCCAGGTCCACGCCGGAGATCTCCATCTCCTCCAGGCCGTACGCCGCGATGGAGATGCCCCAGTGGGCGATGGCGAGGTGGCCTCCGTAGCCCACCACGAACCCGGCGGCCAGCGCCAGGACCGTGAGGAGGGTCGTCTCCGCCAGGAGGAGGCGGGCCACGCCGCTCCCCCGCAGCCCCAGGGCGGCCAGGAGCCCCAGCTCCCGCACCCGCTCCATGACGGCCATGAGGAAGGTGTTGGCGATGGCGAAGGCGACGACGGCGAAGATCACGACGATGTAGATGTAGAGGAACGCGTCGTCGATCTCGATGAAGGCCACCATCTCGGGGACCGCCTCGCCCCAGGAGAGGACCTCGATCCCCGCCGTGTCGGCCCCCAGCGTCGACTCCAGGCGGGAGGCGACGGAGTCGGGGTCGGCCCCGTCCGTCAGCACGAGCCCCACCTGGGTGAGCATCCCCCCCATCCCCACGGCGGCCCGGGCCGCGTCCAGCGACGTGACGGCCCACTGGTCGTCCATGCCGGGCATCCCGGTCTCCAGGACGCCGGTGAGGTGGAAGAGGGCCCGCACGACCTCGCCGTCGGGGTCGGTGGCGGTGAGGACCACCCGGTCCCCCAGCTCCAGCTCGAGCTTGTCCACCAGCGTGGCGCCCAGGAGGAGGGGGTCGGGCGCCTCGGTGCGGTCGAGCCAGGCCCCCCGGGAGACGTCCTCCGAGAGGTCCCGCAGCGCCGGCTCCGCGTCGGGATCCAGGCCCATGAGGAGGACGGGCCGGGTGCCCACGGGGCTGGCCACCAGGCCGTTCACCAGGATCCGGGGGAGGGCGGCCGCCACGGCGGGGTCGCGCTCCGCGGCCGCCACGACCGCGCCGGGGCGACGGAGGACCCGGTCGCTGGAGCGCTGGTCCCAGTAGCCCTCGCCGTGGATCAGGACGTCGCCTCCGGCCATCTCGGCGGCCTGCTCGAGCATCTGTCGGTGGCCGTCGTCGCCCATCCCCATGGAGACGAGGAAGAGGGCGTAGCTGAAGGCCACGGCGGAGCCCATGATCAGCGTCCGGCTCCGGTGCCGCCACAGGTTGCGCCACGCCATGCGCCAGATCATCCGGTCCTCCCGGCGATGGTGGGCGCGGGCTCCAGGCGCGCGGTGCGCAGCGCCGGCCAGAGCCCGGCCAGGAAGGCCACCAGGACCATGACCCCCACCGGCTGGAGCGCCGCGGTGGCCGTGAGGACCGCGTGGAGCCGGCCGGTGAAGGCGACCCCCATGTAGGTGAAGCCTCCCTGGTCGGTGAAGAGCCCCAGGTCCAGGCCCGCCACGGCGTGCCACCAGGTCACGGCCAGCCCCAGCGCCGTGCCCAGGAGCCCGCCCAGGATCCCCAGGACCAGGGACTCGGTGACCACCATCCCGAAGAGGCGGCGGGGGCGCATGCCGACGGCCATGAGGACGCCGAACTCGCGGCGCCGCTCCAGCGCGCTCATCCGCTGGGTGTTGAAGATGCCCACGGCGGCGACCAGGTAGATGAGCAGGTAGCTGAACCAGTACGACTGACGGCTCACCGTCAGCATCCGGTCCACCGACGGCATCAGCTCCTGCCACGGACGCACCAGCAGGACGTCCTCCGGCGGGTCGCCCCCCGGCGGGAGCGCCTCCAGGGCCCCCAGGGCCCCGGCCACGGCCGCCGCGGTCTCCCGGGCCCCGGTGAGGTCGGCGGTTCGCACCGCCAGCTCGTGGGCCCGGCCCTCCAGGGCTCCCAGGAAGCGGGCGTCCTCCAGGTGGAGGTAGGCGGCGCCCCGGTCGACCTCGGAGTTGCCGGTGTCCAGGAGGCCCACGACCTCCAGGACGTCGTTGCCCAGGGAGCCGTCGGCGGCCTCGAAGAAGGTGACCAGCTCGCCGCCCACGCCCACCCCGAGCTGGCGGGCCAGGGCGGCGCCCAGGACGACCTCCCGGGGCGCCCCGTCGGGGGCCGGCCGGTCCGACAGCCAGCGCCCGCGCGTCACGCCCTCGGCCACGGGGGTCGCGGCCGCCTCGAGAGCCGGGTCCACCCCGAGCAGGGTGGCCACCTGGGAGGTGCGCTCGTTGCCGACCAGGCCGAAGAGCCGCACCCGGGGCGAGACCGCCACCACGTCCTCGACCCCCCGGACCGTGGCCAACAGCGCGTCGTCCACCGGGAAGGCCCGGTAGGCCCGGGGGCTCCCGGCGTACGCCGCGGTGTGGACCTGGACCTGGCTGGTGGTGACCGCGGTGGCGCCCCGGACCATGGCGGTCATCCACCCCTCCATGAAGCCCAGGATCCAGACCATGAAGGCCACCGAGAGCGCGATGCCGCCCAGGGTCAGCCCGGTGCGCCACCGGTTCCGGGCGAGGTTGCGGAGGCCCACGCGCACGGCGATCACGAACCGGGCTCCGGGCGCCCCGCGCCGCGCCGCCCCGTCCTCCTCACCGTGCCGCCCCGCTCACCGCGCCACCCTCCGCAGACCCTGCCGGGTGAAGAGCCCGTCCTCCACCGGGACGTCGAGCTCCAGCTCGAGGTAGGTGACCTCCGTGCGCTCGTCGGGCGCGTCCTCGGGGACCAGGACCATGGTCATGGGGATGGGGCGGCCCGCCACCGTCCGCACGTCCTCGAAGCGCATGGTCCGCACGACCTCGCCGTCGTCCCAGTATTCCGCCCGCACCGGAACCCAGTCCCCGGGGCGCACGAGGAAGACCAGGCGGGAGTACACCACGGGCGCCTTGGGGCGGGGGACCAGCGTGGCCCGGAGGAACGTCCCGTCTTCCCCCTCCACCCGGTCCAGGCCGGCGTCGTAGTCGTCGAGGTAGCTCGTCTCCCGCATGAGGTCGTCGTTGGTGAAGTGGCTGCCCATCCAGCTCTCGGAGAGGAGCCCCGAGGGGATGCGGATCAGCCGGTCCGCCCGGGGGGCGTAGTTCCAGAGCCCCTCGTCGGTGCGGAGGGTGGCGGTGCCCGCCTCCCGGGCCGGGGAGCGGATGACCACGAGCCCCTCGTCGTTCCCCCGGGACCACGACTCCAGCTCCAGCTCCCGCGTGCCGCGCTCGTTGACGACCGTCATGCGCATGACGGCGTGGGAGGATCCGGCCCGGTAGAGGTCGTCGATGTGGTCCATGACCTCCCGCACCGACGGGAGCGCGT
Source organism: uncultured Gemmatimonadaceae bacterium (assembly GCA_964569085.1). GTDB lineage: Bacteria > Gemmatimonadota > Gemmatimonadetes > Longimicrobiales > Gaopeijiaceae > JAJCZZ01. The sequence continues at coordinate 24,729 of CAZMTA010000040.1, forward strand.
CCTGGGCGAGGGCGGGGGCGGGCCGCACCGCGGCGGCGCCGACGGCGAGGGCCGCTCCGGCCAGGCCGGCGGCGAGGGCCGCGCGGGCCCGGCGGAGGGGCGCGGGCCCCGGGCTCATCGGTCCCATCCCTGGTGCTCCTTGCTCAGCATGTCGCGGACGAGGTCCACCCGGGCGCTCACCAGCCGGTCCAGCTCGTCCGGGGAGAGCCGGTCCCACCGGTCCACCATCCACCGGTCGCCGGCGTGGTCGGCGGCCCGGGCCATGGTCACCAGGAGGTCGGCGGGGAGATCGTCCCGCACGAGGCCCAGCTCCAGGCCCCGGGCGACGATCCGCCGCCACCACCCCTCGGCCAGGTCGGCCATGCGGGCCACGGACTCGTGCCCGGGGGCGCGGGACTCGAAGCGCTGGTACGAGCGGGCCAGGCGCACCCACCCCTCGTTCCGTCGGGCGAAGGCCACGGAGCGGTGGGAGAGCTCGAGGAGGGTGTCCCAGAACTCCGCCGCGGGGACCCGGTCCAGCGACGGCCACCCGATCTCGTCCAGCAGGCGCTCCACGGCCCGCTGGACGGTGGTGGAGAAGAGGTCCGCCTTGTCGTCGAAGTAGTAGTAGACCGCGCCCTTGCTCATGCCGGACCGCTCGATGATCCGGTTGATGGAGGCGCCGTCGTATCCCCGGTCCGCGAACTCCTCGGCGGCGACGCGCAGCAGCGTCTGCTGCTTCTCCTCCTCCAGCTTCTGGAAGCGGGCGCGGGCCACGGAACCTCCTCCTCCGACGCGGACGGGTGGACCGGTTGGTTCGACCACCTGGTCTAAAATTGCCCCCGGCCGCGGGGTAGGGGCAAGGCCCCCGAGGGCAGGGCGGGCGGCCCCCGGCCTCCGACGGGTGGTGCGGGGCCTCCCCCGTGTTAGATTCGGCCGTCCGTGCGTCACGTCTCCGCAACGAAGGCGGCCATGAAGCGTCCCGACGCCTCCTCGCCGAGCCCCTCGTCGGGGTGGCATCAGCACCCCCTCGTCCGCGTCCTCACGGTCCTGGCCCTGTTGTACTTCTTCCTGGTCGGCGTCAACGGCCTGGGGAGCGGCTTCAAGGCCCTGAGCGGGGACGTGCTCGACTCGTTCTTCCGGGCGACCGCCAACCCGTTCGTGGGCCTCATGGTGGGCATCCTGGCCACGACCATGGCCCAGAGCTCCTCGGTGACCACGTCGCTGATCGTGGGCCTGGTCGCGGCGCCGGAGAACCCGCTCCCCGTGGCCAACGCGGTCTTCATGGTCATGGGGGCCAACATCGGGACCACGGTCACCAACACCATCGCCTCCCTGGCGCACATGGGACGGAAGGCCGAGTTCCGCCGGGCGTTCGCGGTGGCGACGTGCCACGACTTCTTCAACTACCTGGCCGTCCTGGTCCTCCTCCCCCTGGAGATGGCCACCGGGTACCTGGAGGCGTCGGCCCACGTCCTCGCCGACCTGGTGGGGGGGCTCTCCGGCGCGGACTACGAGAGCCCGGTGAAGGGGGCCATCAAGGCCGGCGGCGAGCCCATCCTCCGGGGGCTGGAGGCGGTGGCTCCCAGCGAGCAGACGGCGGCGCTCCTCTACATCGGGGTGAGCGGCCTCATCATCTTCGTCAGCCTCGTCTCCATCGTGCGGGTCATGCGCTCCGCCATGCGCTCCCGGGTGGAGACGCTGGTGAGCCGGGCCTTCGAGAACAACGCGGTGGTGGCCATGGCCGTGGGCATGATCGCCACGATCATGGTCCAGTCGAGCTCCATCACGACCTCGCTCCTGGTACCGCTGGCCGGGGCCGGCGTCCTCACGCTGTCCCAGGCCTTCCCCATCACGCTCGGCGCCAACGTGGGGACCACGGTCACCGCCCTCCTGGCGGCGCTGGCCGCCACCGGGGCCAACGCCTCGGCCGGGCTCACGGTGGCCCTGGTGCACCTCCTCTTCAACCTCTCCGGGATCCTCCTGATCTACCCGCACCCGCGGGTGCGCCAGATCCCTCTGGACGCCGCCCGGAAGCTCGGGGAGGTCGCGGTGCGCTCCCGGACCGCGGCGGTCCTCTACGTCGTCGTCCTGTTCTACGGTATTCCGGCCCTCTTCGCCTTCTTCGGCCACGCATTCGGATAGGTGGGACCCATGCTACGCGACCTCTTCAGCCTCTTCGGCTCCAACGACGCCATCACCCGCATGGCCCGGGACTTCTCGGAGATGTTGGAGCTGACCCGAACCCTCACCCTGGCGGCGGGGCGGTTCTGCTTCGAGCAGCGGGCCACGCCCGACGAGCGCACCGCCATCTACAAGCAGGACGTGAAGGTCAACAAGCTCCAGCGGAAGATCCGCAAGCAGATCATCGCCCACCTCACCCTGGGCGACACGGTGCGGGACGCGCCGTACTGCCTGCTCCTGAACAGCCTCGTGAAGGACGTGGAGCGGATCGGGGACTACTGCAAGAACCTCGTCGAGGTCTACGACGACGGGGGCGGCCCCCTCCCCGAGGACGAGTGCGAGGCCGAGCTGCGGGAGATCCGCGGGGTGGTGGAGGAGACCTTCGAGGTGGTGGGGCACGTCTTCACCGAGTCGGACACCGAGGCCGCCCTGGACCTGATCCGGCGGGGGCGGGACGTGAGCTCCCGCTGCGACGCCCTGGTGGGCCGCATCGCCGCCAGCGACTACGACGCGGCCACCACCGTCACGATGGTCCTGGCCGCCCGGTACTACAAGCGGATCCAGTCCCATCTCGTGAACATCCTCTCCGGCGTGGTCATGCCGCTCCACAAGCTGGACTACTACGACGAGGATCTCCTGGAGGGGGAGTCCGAGGAGGCGTAGCTCCGGCGAGGGCCGGCGGGCCCCCTCACCGGTCCCGCCGCGCCATGGGCGCGCCCCCCGAGCCGGGCCATCGTGGCCCATGCTCGCCCGCGTCCGCACCGCCGCCCTCCGGGGTCTCGAGAGCTACATGGTGGAGGTGGAGGTCGCCCTCACCCAGGGGCTCCCCTCCTTCACCGTCGTGGGGCTCGCCGAGAGCGCCGTCCGCGAGGGCCGGGAGCGGGTGGGCGCCGCGCTCCGGGCCGCCGGGTGGCCCCTCCCCCCGCGCCGCGTGACGGTGAACCTGGCGCCGGCCGACGTCCGCAAGGAGGGGAGCGGCTACGACCTGCCCATCGCCGTGGGGCTCCTGGCCGCGGGCGGGATGGTGGACCCCGGCCGGATGGAGGACACGGCCTTCGTCGGGGAGCTGGGCCTCGACGGCTCGCTGCGCCCGGTGCCCGGCATCCTCCCCCTTGCGCTGGGGTGCGCCCGGGCCGGCGTCCGGGGGCTCGTGGTGCCCCGGGGCAACGCCGAGGAGGCGTCGGTGGTGGACGGGCTGCGCGTCCGGGGCGCGGGCTCCCTTGACGAGGTCCGGGCGGCGCTCGCCGGGGAGGACGCGCTTGCGACGGTCCGGGTGGACACGGCCTCCCTCCTGGGCGGGGGCGGACCCCGGGGTGGGGACCTGGCCGACGTCCGGGGCCAGGAGGCCGCCAAGCGCGCCCTGGAGATCGCGGCCGCCGGCGCCCACAACCTCTTGCTCGTGGGGCCCCCGGGGTCGGGAAAGACCATGCTGGCCCGGCGGCTGGCCGGGATCCTCCCTCCGCTGGGCCTGGAGGAGGCGCTGGAGGTCACGGCGGTCCACTCCGTGGCCGGCCTCCTGGGGGAGGGACGGGCGCTGGTGGCCCGCCGCCCCTTCCGGGCGCCGCACCACACGGTGAGCTCCGCGGGGCTCGTGGGCGGGGGGAGCCCGCTCCGCCCGGG
>CAZMTA010000041.1:0-27211 GCA_964569085.1 uncultured Gemmatimonadaceae bacterium
GGGGGGTCGGGGCCAGGAGGGCGCGCGGGCGCGACGAGGCGGGGGCGGGGGGGGCCCGGGGGGGGGCGCGGGCGCGGCGGGCGCGCGGTAGGGGCGGGGGCGGCGAGGCGTCGGCCCGGAGGGGCGGGCGCCGGGCCGACCCGGGCCCGGAGACCGAAAACGCAGCCAGGAACGATGGCGGACAGGGTGCTGGCTGCGAAGTCGTCGCTATACGCTGACTTCGCAGCCGACGCCGGCCGGATCGGGAGCGCTGGCTGCGAAGTCGTTGCCATGGGCCGAGAACGCAGCCGGGCAGCCGGAGTGGAGCATCCTTGGCTGCGAAGTCGGATCGCCAGGGACGCCCGAGGGCCCGGGGCACGCCCCTCTCCGCTCGGACACTACCCGGCCCGCCCGCCCACTGGGCAGCGGTCCGCCCGCGCCCCCGCCCCCCTACCGCATCGTGCTCCCGTCCGCCCGGGTCCGCGCCTGCACGGCCGGCCCGTTCTCCCAGTCCTGCACGCTGGAGATGTTGGGCATGCCCCAGTCGATGCCGTTCCAGCCGTCGAAGCCCTCCATGCGGAAGGCCCAGAAGCCGGTGACCATGTCGCTCACGACGATGAGGCCGTCGGCGTTGCGGATGTCCACGCCCCAGGCGCCGGTGTTCACGTTGTTCTCGCCCCGGGACTCGTGGGGGCCGCCGTAGGTGTCGTAGTACGCCCACGTCACCGGCGCGTACGGGTCGAACATGTTGAAGACCTGGAAGCCGTCCTCGTAGCCGCTCACGAAGACGAAGGGCCAGCGCATCTCGTGGTTGTGGGAGAGGTTCCGCCAGTTGGCGGTCCAGGCCGAGGCGGGCTGGCGGATGTTGGTCACCTCGCCCTCCCACATGGGGCGCATGTCGAAGATCCGAAGAGGGGCGTACTGGTACTCGGTCTCGCCCACGGCGAAGCGGCCGTCGGGGGTGGGGGTGAAGGTGTGGCCCCAGTTCACCCCGCTGGTGCCGACGATGGTGCCCAGGAGCTCGGGGGTGTCCACGTCGGTGATGTCGAAGACGAAGTAGCCCCCGGTGCCGCCGCCCCAGAAGCGGTCCTGCCCGCTGGCCGGGTCGTAGCCCACGTAGAAGTCGTGGTAGCTCCCCTGCCCGCCGGTGAGGGCCCAGTAGCGGTTCTCCGGCACCGGCACCTGGCCCACCAGCGCCTCGTCGTGGGAGGTGGCGCCGTCCACGAAGGCCCCCATGTCGTAGACGTTGGCCCAGGGGTCCCGGGTGGTGGTGAAGAGGAGCGCCCGGCCGTCGGAGTGCTTGTACATGTAGATGTTGTGGAAGCCCCCCTGGATCTCGGGGCTCTGGATCCGCCCGACCTCGCGCACGCCCGAGGTGTCGGGCAGGCTCGTCACGTCGAAGACGATGGCGCCCAGGTCCGAGTTGGGCCCGCCCTGCCCGAACTGGAAGGACTGCACCAGGTAGACCCGCCCGTCGTGCTTGAAGTACCGCCCGTCCAGCGCGCCGGAGCCCAGGTGGAGCTCGGCGTTCTCGATCCGCCAGCGCCAGATGACCTCGGGGTTCTCCTCGTCCGCCAGGCTGATGACGTCGATGCCCGTGGGCGTGAAGCGCTTGGACACGTACGCGAAGGGGCGGTCCAGGTCCTGCTCGACCTCCACGTCGGCCACGTGGAGGTAGCCGCCCAGGGGGAGGTGGCCCACGACCTCGATGTTGGGGCTGCCCCGCTCACCCGGCGGGAGGCCGTCCCCGGGACGCCCGAAGCGGCCGGGCCAGGGGCCCGGGTCCTGGCCGGTCTGGGCGGCCACGGCGGCCGGGAGGACCAGGGGGATCAGGGCCAGGGCGAGGACGGAGAGCAGCCCCGGAAGGGCGGCGCGGACGCGGAGGAGGGCGGCGTGCATGGGCAGGTCCGGGAGAGGATCGGGATGGGCGGGCCGCCCCGATTGTAGGGACCCTCCGGGCCTTCCGCGAGCGCTCCGGACCGGTCCCGCCGTCTCAGGGGCCGTCCCGCCGCGCCGCGCCTTCCCGGGACAGGATCCCGGCGTGCCGCTCGGGATCGAAGGGCTCCTGCACCGAGCGGCCGAAGCCCATGAGACCGCCGTTGGCCACCGGGAAGCCACCCACCGTGGGTGCCTCGGCGAGGGGGCGGGTGCGCCCCAGCTCCTCGCCGCGGACCACCGCCACGCTCCCCTCCACCCGCCAGAGCGAGGTCGGCCGGGCGCGGAACGCCTGGCCGTTGGGAAGGGTGCCGGTGAGGGCCAGCCCCGCCACGCCGAGGAGCCGGACGGCCGCGGGCTCCATGGCCCGGAGGAGCCCCGGGCTCGACCAGACCGCCCCGGGCAGGCCGGCGAGAAGCCGGTTCGTCATCCAGGTGGCCGGGCTCTGCCAGAGACGGAGCCCCCACTGCATCCGGTGCCGGGGCACGGCCAGCGTCAGCGTGTACGGGCCGGTCCACGCCAGCTCGATGTCGGTGACCACCAGCTCGTCCACCGCCGACCCGAAGAAGCGCGCGCAGCTCGCGCGGGGCTCGACGTTCACGTAGAAGGTCCACCGTCCCGAGGGCTCCCGATGCCAGAGCGAGATCCCGGGCGAGCCGGGCGAGGCCGCCACCACCCTGCGGAAGGCCAGGACGTGCCCCGACTCGAAGGGGAGGCCCAGGGCTCCGTAGCCCGTGACGTGCTCGCCGGGGCTGTCGGGCAGGCGGCGCCGCCGCTCCATGGTCTCGGCGAGGGCGCGCGGGGCCCGGCGGACGCTCACCGCGCCTCCCGCGGGGCGTCGGCCCGGAGCGAGGGAGGAAGCGCGGGGGTGGGGCGGGGCATGGGGAGTCTCCGTGGAAGGGATTCGGGCCCGAGCGGCCCACTTCCCGATGCGGAGAACGGGGCCGGCGGAGGACACGACGGCCGCCCGGGCCGCGCCACCGTCGACCCCGGCGTCAGTAGGGGTGGAAGGCCCCCGGCGGCACCTGGTAGCGCGCCGCCTCGGCCGGACGGCCCCAGGCGGTGTACAGCTCGTGGAGGGCGCGCCGGGCGTCGACGTGGTTGGGATGCTCGGGCCCGTAGACCCGGTCCAGCCCCTCCAGGGCGGCCCGGAGGTGGGCCTCGGCCTCGGCGAAGCGGCCCCCGCCGGTGAGGATCCGCCCCCACCGCCGCCGCATCTCGCCCAGGACGATGTCGTCGGGCCCCCCGGCGCGGAGACGCAGCGCGAAGGACCCCTGGAACGCGTCGGCCGCCTCGTCCCAGCGCCCCTGGAGCGCCCGGACCTCGCCCAGATCCGCCAGCCCGGCGTAGCGGGCCACGTGGTCCGGCCCCAGGGTCCGCTCCACGTGGGCCAGGGCATCGAGCAGGAGGGCCTCCGCCTCGTCCAGACGCCCCTGGCGCGCCAGGGCCATGGCCACCGGGCCCATGGAGCGGGCCAGCGCCGGGTTGTCGGGGCTGGTGGCCGCCTCCCGGATGGCCAGGGCCCTGCGGAAGAGCGCCTCCGACTCCTGGTGCCGTCCCCGACGCGCCTCCAGGGTGGCCAGGGCGGTGTACCCGTGGATGAGGCGGAGGCTGAACTCCCCGTACGCCCGGGTGTGGGCCGCGATGCCCCGGCGGTAGAGGTGCTCGGCCTCCTCGTAGTCGCCCTCCACGTCCCGGACGTGGTCCGCCACGTGGTAGAGCGCCACCGCCGTGCGGGCGTCGTCGGGTCCGAAGGCGGCCTCCCGCACCGCCAGGGCCTCCCGGGCCGTGGCCAGCGCGTCCTCCAGACGACCCTGGCGCCGGAGGTTGGTGGCCAGCGCTTCGAGCATGGCCCCCTCGGTGCCTGGCTCCGCCCCCGCCTCCCGGTGCAGGCGCAGCGCCTCCCGGTAGAGACGCTCCTGCTCCGCCCCCTGGGCCAGCCACCCCAGCTCGAAGTACGCCTCGGCCACCGCGGGGTGGGGGTCGCCCCAGAGGCGCGCCCGGATGTCCAGCGCCTCCTCCACCGCGGCCCGGGCCTCCCGGGGGCGCCCCAGGTCCCGTCGGGCCCGGGCGAGCTCGAGCAGCCCCGTGGCCAGGTCGGGGTGGTCGGGCCCCAGCTCGGCCCGCCGGAGCGCCACCGAGCGCTCCAGGAGCCCGACCGCCTCGTCGGTGGCGCCGAAGTGGCGCTGGATCTCGCCCAGGACGCCCAGCATGCGGGCCTGGACCACGGGCTGGTCCGCCAGCTCGTCGGCGCGGCTCAACCCCCGGCGCACCAGGTCGCGGGCCGTGACCTCCTCCGAGCCGGCCGCCAGCGGATCGCCCGCCTGGAAGAGCTCCATGAGGAAGTCCGACACCTCCTCGGACTGGGCCAGCGCCCCCTCGGCCTGGAGGAGCGCCTCCGCCGCCCGGTCCCGCTCCCGTCCGGCCACCCGGGCCTGCCACCCCGTGGCCGCCACCCCGGCCACGAGGGAGAGGAGCACCACCAGCGCGGCCACCGACTCTCCCTTGTGGCGGCGCACCAGCTTGGTGAGCCGGTAGCCCCGGGAGTCACGGTGGGCGGTGACCGGCTGCCGCTTCAGGTGACGCTGGATGTCCTCGGCGAGCGACTCGGCGCTCCCGTAGCGGCGGGTGGGCTCCTTGCGGAGCGCCTTCATCACGATGGCGTCCAGGTCCCCACGGAGCGTCCGGGGGAGCCGCCCGGTCGTACTCCTCCGGTCCGCGGCGATCTCCTCCGCCGACACCGTCCGCTCGCTCCCGTCGGGGGCCTCCTCCCGCCGGGGCAGCCCGGCCCGCTGGGAGGGGCGGGGCGGGTCCTTCTCGGACATGGCGGCCAGGACGGCCGCGGCCGAGCGCCCGCCCGTCTCGTACGGCGCGTGTCCGCAGAGGAGGCGGTAGAGGATCACCCCCAGGGAGTAGACGTCCGTGGCCGTGGTGAGCGACTCGCCCCGGAGCTGCTCCGGGCTCGCGTAGGCGGGCGTCAGGACCAGGCTCCCCCGGCGCGTGACGGGGGCGTCCACCCCGGCCAGCCCCGGGTTCAGGAGCTTGGCGATCCCGAAGTCCAGGAGCTTCACCCGCCCCTCGGGGGTCACCAGGATGTTGGAGGGCTTCAGGTCCCGGTGCACCACCAGGTTGCGGTGGGCGTGCTCCACGACCTCCGCCACGGTCACGAAGAGGTCGAGCCGCTCCCGCACCGAGAGCCGCATGCGATCGCAGTACAGGTCCAGCGGCAGGCCGGCCACGTGCTCCATGACGAGGTAGAAGCGGCCGTCGTCGGTGATCCCGGCGTCCAGGAGCTGGGCGATGTTGGGGTGCTCCAGCGACGCCAGGATCTGGCGTTCGGCCAGGACCCGGGCCCTGAGCTCCGGGTCGTGTCCGGCCTGGATGACCTTGATGGCCACCCGGCGGCGGAACTGCCCGTCGTCCCGTTCCGCCAGGTAGACCACGCCCGTGCCGCCCCGGCCCAGCTCGTCCCGGATCCGGTACGGCCCGATGCGCTCCTCCGTCCGGCTGCGCCCGGCCCCCCACACCCCGGTGTCCAGGAGGCCCGCCGCCGACGCCGGCGCGTCGTCGTCCAGGAGCCCGTCGGCCCGGTCGTGGGCCCGGAGGAGCCGCCGGACGTCGCCGGCCAGGGCGTCGTCCCCCGCGCAGCGCTCCGCCAGGAAGGCGTCCCGGCCGTCGGGCGGGAGGTCCAGGGCGGCCTCGAAGAGCGCCTCCACCCGGACCCGGCGCTCCGCGGCCCCCGGCTGCGACGCGGTCACGCCGGGGCGGCGGGCGCGTCGGCGGGGCCGGGCCCCTCGCCGTCGGGATACAGCGCGCTGTAGAGCCAGGCCCGGGCCTTCACCCAGTCCCGGCGCACCGTCCGCTCCGACACGTCGAGGACCGTGGCGATCTCCGTCTCCTCCATGCCGCCGAAGAAGCGGTACTCCACCACCTGCCGCTGCCGCGGCTCCAGGGTGGCCAGGGCGGCGTCCAGCGCCAGGAGCTCCTCGGGGTTGAGCTCGATGGACGCGGAGCCGTCCTGGAGCGTCGTGTGGTGGAGGCCGCCCCCGCGCTTCTCGGCCTGGACCTTCCGTGCGTGATCCACCAGGACCTGGCGCATGGAGCGGGACGCGATGGCCAGGAAGTGGGCGCGGTCCACCGCCTGCATGGCGGCGCTCCCCACCAGGCGGAGGTAGGACTCGTGGACCAGCGCGGTGGCGCCCAGGGTGTGGCCGGCGCGCTCCCGGCCGATGTGGCCCCGGGCCAGGCCCCGGAGGTCCTCGTAGACCAGCGCGAGGGCGCGGTCCATGGCGACCTCGTCCCCCTCGCGAGCGGCGCGGAGGAGATGGGTGACCGAGCGGCTGTCGGGGCTCTGGTTCGCGGTCATGGGCGCTCCTGGAGGCCGGGCGGGACTCACCGGCCTCGGAAAGTCGAATATGCGGGGCGCCGTGGGCGCGCGACAGATCGGGGAGACGACCTCCTCCTCCCCGCGTCCACGCGTCCCTGCGCGGGACCGGGGGCCCACCGGACATGGGCCCGCGCGTCCGGCCCCCGTGGCCGGTGCCGGGGCCGACCCGCGCATCCTCCCCCGACAGCAGGCCCCCGGACCCCGCACGGCGGAGGAGACACGGTGATGGAGCGAGCGAGAACGACAGGCCCCGCAGGGACGCGCCCGTGGGACGGATGGTCCCTGGAGGAGGGCTACGGCGTCCCGCCCGTCCGCTTTCCCTCGGGGGACCTCCTGGCGCTCCGGGTGGGGCCCGGCGGGGCGGAGGTCTGGCACCGGGCGCCGGGGCGCGGGTGGACGACCCACGAGGGTGCCCACGTGACGCGGCGGGGCCGGGAGCTGGTGGCGCGGGCGCCCGCCGCCGGGCTGACGTGGACCCTCCACCTCCGCTCCTCCCCCCTGACCCGGCTGGCCAACGCCGAGGTGGAGCGGGTCTCGTTCGAGATCCGGGGTCCGGCGGGATCGGGCCCGCGGGTCGGCCTCCGTGTGCGGGGGTCCGGCTCGGGGGACGAGGCCCCGCCGGCCACGGGCGGCGTCCAGGCCCTCCTGCGTCCGCACCGCCTCTGGGTGGTGGGGGCGTCGGAGGCGGTCGTGGCCGGGCGGAGCCTGGGCGGCGCCGCGTCGGCGCCGGTCGCGCTCCTGGGCGGCTTCTTCCCCTGGCGCGCCCCGGGCGTGCTGGTGGAAGGCGCGCTCCTGACCCGGGCCCGGACGACGGCGGCGGCCACGGGGCTGCGGCGGGCGAGCTGAGGCCCGCCGTCCTTCCCGGTCTCCCCGTGGCCCGGGGGGCGTGGCACCGCCATTGCATCGCTGGAGGGTGCGCCCCATCCCCGACCCTCCGCCCCCGGAGCCACCCGTGCCCAAGCTCGAGAACGGCGACCGCCTCCCCCACATCGAAGCCTCCGCCCTGGACGAGGAGGAGCCCATGGCCCTCCCCGAGGAGCTCGGGGGCGAGCCCGCCGTCGTGATCTTCTACCGGGGCCACTGGTGAAGTCACTGCCGCCGGCAGTTGGCCGGCTTCGAAGCGCACCTGGACGCCTTCGAGGAGGCGGGGGTCGAGGTGGTGGCCCTCTCCGCCGACGACGAGGAGGGTGCCCGCGCCATGCAGGACGCCGAGGACATCAGCTTCCCGATCCTCTACGGCCTCGACGTCCATGACATGGAGGAGCGCCTGGGCCTCTGGGTCCGGGACGACGACGAGCGCACCCACGTCCAGCCCGCCGAGTACGTCCTCGACTCCCGGGGACGGATCGTCCTGGCGAGCTACGCCAGCGGGCCGGTGGGGCGTCTCGACGCCGAGCAGGCGCTGGAGCGGGCGAAGAAGGCGGACTGAGGCGTCAGCCCACCCGCGCCCACGCCCGGACCGGGAAGCTCCCCATGCCCCGCACCTTCACCGGGACGGCGTGGAAGACGAAGCCCCGGTCCGGGAGGGCGTCGAGCCCGGTGAGGTGCTCCACCACCGGGATCCCGGCGCCCAGGAGCGCGGTGTGCACCGGGCGGGTCCCGTCGTCGGTGTCGTCGATGTTCAGGGAGTCGATCCCCACCAGGGCGGCGCCCTCGTCCCGGAGGAGGCGCGCGGCCTCCCCGCTGAGGAAGGGGTGGCCCTCGAAGTAGGCGTCCGTCCCCCAGAGACGGGACCACCCCGTCTCCACCAGGACGGCCCGCCCCGCCAGGTCGAGCCCCCGGAAGGCCTCCGCCTCCACGGCCCGCCCACCCGTCCGGCGCGCCTCCGGGACCCGCACCCGCACCCCGTCCAGCTCCGCCACGGCCTCCAGCGGGAAGTCGGCCACGTCGGGCCCGTCCCGGAAGCGATGGAAGGGGGCGTCGATGTACGTCCCGGTGTTGGCCACCATCCGGATCTCCCCGATCTGGAACTCGGTGCCGTGGGCGTAGTGCGCGCCCGAGTCCACGTGGGCCATCCAGTCGCAGACCACGGGCGCGGGGAGCCCCCGGTACGTGACCATCCCGTCCTCCACCCTGTGGCTCAGGTCCACCAGGCGGGGCCCGCTCACGCCTCGCCCCCCCGACCGCCGGCGCCGGCCGCTCCGTCCTCGCCGGAGGCGGGAGGGTGCGGCAGATCGTCCCGATGCCGGTCCACCCACCAGGCCCAGGGCACGAAGGCCCACAGGACGAGCCCGCCCCACGCCAGCGCCTCCTCCGACGGGGGCGGCGCCACGAAGCTCGAGGCCCAGAAGAGCACCAGGACGGCCACCATCACGCCGAGGCCCCACCGACCGATCCCGTCCCGGGCCCGGGTCCCCCGCAGATAGAGCGCCAGCCCCGCCGCCAGGATCCCCACCTCCAGCGCCACGGTGGCCGCCACGGACCCCCAGAGCCCGAAGCCCAGCTCGGTGGCCGACCCCGGCCGGAGGGGCAGGTCGGGCTCGTGCATGGGGAGGTCGAGGAACCAGTGGGACAGGACGAGCAGGCCCACGATCCAGGCACCCCGCCCTCGCCGGGTCAGGAGGAGCCAGAGCGCGCCGGCGAGGACGGACCAGCCCACCACCGCCAGCAGCGAGTGGGAGATCGGGTAGCTCACGAACTCCAGCGAGCTCGCCGCCATGCGCCCCGGATCGATGCGCACCCGCTCCAGGCCCGCCAGCAGGAGAACCGGCCAGAGGAGGTCGAGCCACTGGGCCGCGGCCACCGTGGTGCCCAGCGATTCCCGCGGAGCGGCCCGCCGGGCGGCCAGCGCCACGCCGTAGTGTCCCAGGAACACGTCTCGCTCCTAGCCGGTGAAGGAGCCTTCGGCCAGCACCTCGTCCACGACCTCCTCCAGGTACCGCCAGTAGCGGTCTATGTAGCTCTCGTCGCCGGGGCCGGCCAGGAGCCAGGGGTTCATGAGGGTGTGGCGGAGGATGAAGAGGTGGTCCGCCTCCACCGCGTCGTCGTCGGGGACGGCCAGGAAGGTGGCGGGGTCCAGCCCGAGCTCGCCCAGGATCCGGTGCGCCTGCTCCCCGGGGAGGTTGTCGTGGGTCAGGGACGTGTACGAGCCGATGAAGGTCTTCATCTGCACCGGCCGGTCCGCCTCCACCCGCATGCGCTTGAAGACCGCCCGCCCGAAGCGGTTGGCCCGGGCCACGCTGTCGTTCCCCTCGGGGTTGAGCGCCAGGCAGATCAGGTTCGAGTCGGGCTCGAAGGGCACCACCAGCCGGACCCGCCCCTCCAGCCGCTCCGCGGCCTCCCGCGCCGTGTCCCAGAAGCGCTCGCACGCCCGGACCGTGACCTTGAGGAGGCGTCCCAGCCCCCGGGAGTCCAGAGGCAGGACCTTGTGGCAGACGTGGACGGCCGCCGCGGCCGACCCGGGCTTGGAGCCCTCCAGGATGTACTGGCCCAGCTTCCGGAGCTTCTCCCGGCGGGGCATCTCCCGCTCCTCGTCCCCCAGGTCGAAGACGTACGCGGCCTCCTGGGCGATGAAGTCCACCACCTCCCGGTTCCGGGCCACGAAGGCGCCGGCGGGATAGGGGATGTAGCCCAGCTTGTGGGGGTCCACGGTGACGGAGTCGGTCTCGGGGAGAGCCGCGAAGGCCTCGTAGACCGTGTCGCTGGGGAAGTACTCGAAGCCCTTGCCCACCTTGCCGCGGAGCTCCATCTCGCCGTCGGGGGCGCGGAAGACGCTGGTCAGGTAGCCGCCCCACGCGCCGTCCACGTGGATGCCGAAGTCCAGCCCGAGCTCCCGGCAGCGCGCCCGCTCCGCCACGATCTCGTGGATGGGGTCCACGGTGCCGAACTCGGTGGTGCCCAGCATGCCCACCACGGCCAGCACCGGCACCCGCTCCTCCCGGGCCTGGTCGAGGCAGGCCGCGAGCTGCCCGGTGTCCATGCGCATGTGGTCGTCCACGGCGACCTTCACCAGGTTGGCCGTGCCCAGCCCCATGACCTTCATGGCCTTCTCCCACGAGTAGTGGGCCGAGGCCGACACCAGGACCCGGGGCGGCCGCACCTCGGCGCCGTGGGCGGTGAAGAAGCCGGCCGTGCCCAGGCTCTCCAGGCGGCATCCGCGCACCGCCGCCGCGAAGTCGTGGAAGCCCTGGCGGTCCACCCGGTCCCGGAGCATGCGGGCCACCTGGCGCCGCAGCTCGATGGTCTGGTCCACCGAGAGGTTCAGGAGCTCCCAGGGCGTGTACGCCCCCAGCTCCTTCTCCAGCGGCCCCACCCCCTCGAAGCGCTGGCCCTGGTCCGCGGCCCCGGCCTGGAGGGCCAGGGGGTAGAACTTCACCGAGCGGAGGTTCCAGAGCGCCTCGTAGTTGGCCACCGTGCCGCCGCTCGTCAGGTGCCCCCACGCGCACGGCTCGGCCGCCGGGTCGGTGGCGTAGCCGAACATGCGGGCGAGCTGCTCCCCCACCTCCAGCTCCTTCTCCAGCGTGACCGGCGCGGCCTCCTCGGCCACGTTGTTGGGGTTGTAGAGCGTGGTGACGAGCTTGGCGACGAGGCCGGGGAGGAGGAGGTCCCCGGTCATGTGCCCCAGGTAGCGGGGGTGGAAGAAGGGGACCGCCCGCTTGAGCTCCGCGGAGAGGCTGTAGAGCTCGGTGCGGACCCGGTCCTGGAAGGCCAGGAAGGACTCCCGGTGCCGCGACGCGGGGGAGATCCGCTGGCCGTCCTCGGGGTGGAAGTTCCTGCGCCAGTAGGCGTGGTCCCGCAGGAACTCCAGGACCAGGGACTCCAGCAGGTCCTCGTTCTCGGCGGCGGGGCCCAGGAAGTAGGGCTCCAGGAACTCCAGGTCGGTGCTCACGGGGTCGGCTCCGGGTCGGGCGAGGGCACGGAGACGAAATGTAGCGCGCGGGGCGCCGGAGGGCGGAAGGAGGCGGGGCCTCCGGCGAGGGCCGACGGGCGGGCCCGCCGGGGGCCGGGCTCAGCCGGTGCGCAGCCCGATGCGCTCCACCATGGCGCGGTAGCGGGGATCGCCCCGGAGGGGGTCGTAGCTCGGGTCCACGTGGAGGTAGATGAGCCCGGCGGAGCGGTCGGCGTAGGCCTGGTCGAGCGCCGCCACCGCCTGGTCCAGGTCCCCCAGCGCGGCCCAGCCCGCCGCCATGAACTCGCCGCGGACGTACTCGTTCCCGCCAGAGAGGTCCTCCAGGATGGCCCGGGCCTCGTCGGTCCGGCCCGCGGCCGCGTACGCCCGGGCCACGAAGATCCGCCCCGAGACCACTCCCTTCACGGGATGGGCCTCGAACGCCTCCAGCGCCGCGTCGGGCTCGTCCCGGAGGAGGTGGCAGAGGCCCAGGATCAGGCGCGGTCGGAAGGAGCCCGGGTCCAGCTCGATGGAGCGGTGCGCCTCCTCCATGGCCTCGTCCAGCTCCCGCTTGAAGTAGAGGAAGCGGGAGAGCCAGTAGTTGAAGACCGGGGACAGGGGGTCGATGGAGACGGCCAGGCGCATCTCGGCGATGGCCTCGTCCAGGAGCCCGGTGGCGGGGAGGATGCTCCCCAGCCCCCAGTGGGCGTCGCCGTACTTCCGGTTCGCGCCCACGGCCCGGCGCAGCGCCAGCTCCGCCCCGTCGAAGTCCCACTCGAACCAGCCCAGCACCTTCCCCAGCGCGGTGTGGGCCTCGGCCAGCCCCGGGTCCAGCTCGATGGCCTTCTCCGCCGCCCGGCGGGCCTCGGGATACGCCTGGTCCGGCGGGGCCCAGTCGTCGGCGAGCTGCATCCAGGTGTCGGCGATGCCGGCCCAGGCCCGGGCGTACGACGGGTCGTGGTCCAGCGCGTCCCGGTACAGCTCCAGGCTCCGCTTGAGGTCGGTCTCCCGGTAGCGGTTGAAGAGGAAGCGGCCCTTGAGGTAGAGGGTGTACGCCTCCACGTCCTCGGTCTCGGGCGCCACGAGGTGCCCCTCCTGCCCCGAGCCCAGCTCCACCTTGAGCGCCTCCACGATGGAGCGGGCGATGTCGTCCTGGACCTGGAAGACGTCCTCCAGCTCCCGGTCGTAGCTCTCGGACCAGAGGTGGTAGCCGTCGGACGCGCTGATGAGCTGCGCGGTGACCCGGATGCGGTTCCCCGACTTCCGGACGCTCCCCTCCACCACGTGCTCGACCCGGAGGCTCCGGGCCAGCTCCAGGACGTCGGCGTCGGTGCCCTTGAAGGCGAAGGACGACGTCCGCGAGGCCACCCGCAGGTCCCGGACCTTGGCCAGGGCGTTGAGGATCTCCTCGGTCATCCCGTCGCTGAAGTACTCGTTGTCCCGGTCGTCGCTCATGTTGACGAAGGGGAGGACGGCGATGGAGCGCTCCAGGGTGCCGGCCGCCAGGGGGGCGGGCTCGGGCGCCGCCAGGGGGGCGTCGACTCCGCCGCCCGTCCGCCGGATGCCGTCCGACGACGCGTCGAACATCCACGAAAGGACGACGGCCACGGGGAAGCCCAGGAGGACGATGGCCACCATGAGGCTGATCCCCCAGTCGGGGATCCCCAGCGCCGGGAAGATCGTGTCCGCCGCCTGGATCACCACCCAGCCCACCACGACGTAGATCATGGTGAGTCGGACGACCCGGCGGCGCTGCAGCTCGGACCAGAAGGTCGGGAGGTCCATGAGGAGATCGGGGGAGGAGCCGGTGAGGACGCGGGCAAGAGTAGCGTGCGCGGCCGGGTCGGGCCACCGACGGGAGGACGCTCGCGCGCGCCCCTTCCTGCGCCGTGCTGGACTTTCCCCGGTGGCGCGTCGAATCTGGGGCGTACCGACCCACTCCCGGAGACTCCCGTGACCGCGCTCCTCCTCGCCCTCCTCCTGGGCGGCGCCGCCGCCGACCTTCCGTGCCTCGATCCCGGCGCCCCGCCGATTCCTCTGCCGGTCCGGAGCGGGTCCGGGCCCCACGGGACGGACGCGCGGACCACCGACGAGGCCCTGCGCGCCTACTGGGAGGCGGCCACGCCCTTCCCCGCCTTCATGGAGACCGTGTCCCGCCGAGGGGAGCTGTGGGCGCGGAACTACGGCGAGGGCGAGGTGCCCCCGGAGCTGGTCGCGCGGGCCGGGGCGGTGGGCGGCACCTGGCGCCTCCTGGCGGTGGCGGTGGACGCCTGCTCCGACTCGGTGAACACGATCCCCTTCCTGGCGCTCCTGGCCGAGGCGGTCCCCGGCCTCGAGCTCCGGGTCCTCCACCCCGACCAGGGACGGGCGCTCATGGAGGCCCGCCCCACCGCCGACGGCCGGGCCGCCACCCCCACCGTCGTCCTCCTGGACGGGGACTTCGAGGACGCCGGCTGCTTCGTCGAGCGGCCCCGCCCCCTCAAGGCGTGGATCGAGGAGGAGCGCCACCAGGTGGGCGAGGGCACGCTCTACGAGGGGAAGATGCTCTGGTACGACCGGGACGGCGGCGCGTCCACCCTGGAGGAGGTCGTGGGGCTGCTGGAGGCCGCCGCGGCGGGCGAGCCGGTCTGCGTCGGGTAGGCCTCCCGCGCGGGCGACGGAGGCCGGGCCGCCCCCCGCACGACGGCGGGGGTCCCCCGGCTTGCGGCCCGACCGCGCCCGCCGTCTTGTGACGGGGTCCGCCGAGCCCCGACCGACCCGGAATCCTCCACCGCCCGTGCCCCCGTCCACCATGCGCCCAGCCCTCCTCGTCTCCCTGCTCCTGGCCCTCTCGTGCGCGCCCGCCGCATCGCCGGAGGCACCCCCGCCCGCCGCCGCCGACACCGAGGAGCTGGTGCGGATCCACGCCGCCATGACGGTGCCCGGCCTGGAGGACCGCCGCTTCGACCACGAGACGTACTGGAGCGCCGTGGCCCCCTACCTGGGCGGCCCCTGGAGCGTGGAGGTGGCGGGGCGCTCCGCGGAGGGACGGGAGATCCGGCACCTCACCGCGGGGAGCGGGCCCGTCCAGGTGCTCCTCTGGTCCCAGATGCACGGGGACGAGAGCACGGCCTCCATGGCGCTGGCCGACCTGATCCGCTTCGTCCACGACTGGGCGGACCATCCCCTGGTCGAGACGATCCTGGAGGGAAGCACCGTCCACCTGGTGCCCATGCTGAACCCCGACGGCGCGGAGCGCTTCCAGCGCCGCAACGCCCAGGGCGTGGACGTGAACCGGGACGCCCGGCGCCTGGTGACCCCGGAGGGGCGGACCCTGAAGGCGGTGCGCGACGCGGTGGAGCCCGACTTCGGCTTCAACCTCCACGACCAGGACCCGGCCTCGCGGGTCGGCGACTCGGACCGGGGCGCCGCCATCGCGCTCCTGGCCCCGGCCTTCAACGAGGCCCGGGACGTGGACGCCAAGCGGCGCCGGGCCATGCAGGTGGCGTCCCTCCTGGTGCGCTCCATGGAGCCGCTGGTGGGGGACCACATCGCCAAGTACGACGACACCTTCAACCCCCGGGCCTTCGGCGATCTCATGGGGATGTGGGGGGCCAGCACCGTCCTCATCGAGTCCGGTGGGTGGGCCGACGACCCCCAGAAGCAGCACCTCCGCCGGACGAACTTCGTGGGCATCGTGGACGCCCTGGAGGCCATCGCCACCGGGCGGTACGAGGCGTACGGGCCCGAGACCTACGAAGCCCTCGCCTACAACGGGCGGCGGGTGCCCGACCTGCTCCTCGAAGGCGGAACGGTGGCGGTCCCGGGGCTGGCCACGCTCCGCGCCGACGTGCTGGTGGACTACGCGCGCCCCCTCCTGAAGGAGGGTGGCACGATCCGGGACGTGGGCGACCTGGGCGGCTACGAAGCCCAGGACACCCTGGACGTGTCGGGCCTCTACCTCGTGCCCCTTCCCGACGCGCTGGACGAGGGGGGCGCGCTGGGCGTGGGCCTCCCGGCCCGGTTCCTCGTGGCCGAGGACCGGGCCGGGGAGCGGGTGCGCTTCCGCTTCGACGGGGGACCGCCGGAGGGTTAGCCCTCCACGTCCACCGTCAGCTCGAGGTGGCGGAGGTCCCGCCGGAGCTCGGCGAGCTGCTCGGCGAAGCCCATGCGGGCCTCGTCGAACTCGTCGTCGGCCGCCTCGGCCGTCGCGTCCAGATCGCTGCGCACGTCCTCCAGGTCGGCCGCGGCGTCGTCCACCGCCTCGCGGACGTCGGCCTCGACGTCGTCCCCGGCGGCGGCGAGCCGGCCTTCCAGGACCTCCATGTCCTGCTCCATGGCGGTGAGCATGGAGTTGGCGTGGCGGACGAACTCGTCCCGCTCCTCGCGGAGGCTCAGGCGGGCGTGGGCGATCTCGTACTCCAGGTCGAGCAGGTCGTCCCGCACGTTCCGCTCGCTGCGCTGGAGCGCCTGGTCGGTCTCCCGGGCCATGGCGGCCATGCGGCGCTCGATCTCGCGGTACTCCCGGCGGAGCGAGTCCACCGAGATGTCGGCCGCGACCTCGCTCTCCCGGATCTCGGCCTCGAGCTCCTGGAGCTCGGCGTCGACCTCGCCCAGGACGCGGCGGGTCCCGCTGGAGACGATCCCCGCCGCCTCGGCGGTGGCGTCCACGGCCTCCTGGGCCTCCCGCTCCGCCTCGGCCACGTCCCCGCGGTCGCAGGCCGCTGCGGTCAGGCCCAGGACGGCGAGGGCGAGGAGGGCGAAGGGGCGACGGATGGAAGGAAGGGACATGGGCTTCTCCTGGAATCGGGGCACGGGTCGGTCGCGGGAAAGAAGCGGCAAGACCCGTGCCGCACGGCGGGTCACGGCGTGGATCTTGCGTTGGAGGCCCCCGCCGCCCGTCTCGTGCGGGCACCCTCCGCCACGCCCTTCCCGGGCGCCGGGGATCCGAATCAACGCGACCCAGGAGCACCCATGCGCGCCGCCAAGACCCTTCTGTCCCTCACCCTATCCGCCGCGGTCCTCACCGCCTGCGCCTCGAACCAGGCCGACACCGGGGACATGAACCCGCCCTCGGTGGACGGCGACGGCCCGAGCTGGTCCGCCACCATCACGCCCCTCGTGGACGACGGGCACGGCGGCACGGCGGCCGCCTGGCTGGACGGGGACCAGACCGTGGTCCAGGTCACCCTCGACCGGGGCTCGCCGGGCGGGCACCACCCGTGGCACGTGCACCGGGGCACCTGCGGGTCCGGCGGCGGCGTGGTGGGCAGCGGCAGCGCCTATCCCCAGCTCCACCCCGGCCCCGACGCCGACGTGACCGAGACGGCCGAGCTCGCCGTGGCTCTGGATCCGGACGAGTCGTACTACATCAACATCCACCAGTCCACCGACGCCATGGGCACCATCGTGGGGTGCGGCGAGCTGGTCTTCACGCCCTAGAGGAGCCGGGGAGGCGGCGCGTCGAAGGGCGCGCCGCTTCCTCCCTCACTCGGGGGCGGACACCCCCGAGGGCACGGCGCAGTTGGCCACCACCTCCACCCGGGCCTCGCTCCCGGGGAAGAAGCGGGCGCGCCAGCGCAGCGCCACGTGCACCAGCCCGATGAGCACCGGCACCTCGACCAGGGGGCCGATGACCGCCGCGAAGGCCGCGCCGTGGGCGATGCCGAAGGTGCCCACGGCCACGGCGATGGCCAGCTCGAAGTTGTTGGACGCGGCCGTGAACGAGAGGGTCGCGGTGCGGCGGTAGTCCGCCCCGGCCCAGCGGCTCATGAAGAACGTCAGGGCGAACATCGCCAGGAAGTAGATCAGGAGCGGGACCGCCACCCGCACCACGTCCAGGGGTCGGGCCACGATGGCCTCGCCCTGGATGGAGAACATGACGACGATGGTGAAGAGGAGCGCCACCAGCGTCAGCGGCCCGATGCGGGGCAGGAACCGCTCCGTGTACCAGGCGTCCCCCCGGACCCTCCGAAGCACCATCCGCGTGGCCATCCCGGCCACGAACGGGATCCCCAGGTAGACCGCCACGCTCTCGGCGATCTGGCCCATGCCGATGTCCACCGCCGTGCCCTCCAGCCCCAGCCACTCGGGCACCACGGCGATGAAGACCCAGGCGTAGACCGAGTAGAAGAGCACCTGGAAGACCGAGTTGAAGGCCACCAGCCCCGCCGCGTACTCCGGGTCCCCGTCGGCCAGGTCGTTCCAGACGATGACCATGGCGATGCAGCGGGCGAGGCCGATGAGGATCAGCCCCACCATGAGCTCGGGCCGGTCCCGGAGGAAGAGCACCGCCAGGCCGAACATGAGGAGCGGCCCCAGGACCCAGTTCTGCACCAGGGAGAGCGCCAGGACCTTCCGGTCCCGGAAGACGTCCCCCAGCTCCTCGTAGCGGACCTTGGCCAGAGGCGGGTACATCATGAGGATCAGCCCCACGGCGATGGGGAGGGAGGTCGTGCCCACCCGGGTGGCGTCGTCCAGCGCCGCCACCCCCTCGGGCCAGAGCCACCCCAGCCCCACGCCGGCCGCCATGGCCACGGCGATCCAGAGGGTCAGCCACCGGTCCAGGACGGACATGCGGCCCGCCACGCCCGGGGCGCTCACGAGTCCGTCCCCGCGGGGCGCCCGCCGGTCTCCAGGTAGGCGGCGAACTCGTCGGGAAGCTCGCTGCGCCGGATGGCGTCCGCCGCCCTGCCCACGTCGTACTCCACCCGCTCCACCGAGACCTCCACCGATTCGCCGTCCATGTCCACGGTCACCCAGCACGCCCGGGGATCGCCGTCCTTGGGCCGCCCCACCGACCCGGTGTTCACGTAGCGCACCCCGTCCACGTCCCGGTCCCAGGGGACGTGGGTGTGCCCGAAGGCCACCACGTCCCCGGCCCGCGCGCCCAGGTGGCCCGCCATCTTCCGGCAGAAGTCGTCGGAGCGGTCCTCGGTCCAGTAGACCGTGTTGAGGACCGGGTTTCCGTGGACGAGGATCAGGCGCGGACCGGACACGTGCCCGCCCAGGGGGCGGAGGTCCAGACGGAAGGGGAGCGCGGCCAGCCAGCGGCGGGTCCCGGCGGCCACGTGGGCGCGGGTCCACGCGTAGCTGAGCCGGCTCAGCTCCTGCTGGTGCGGATCGTCGTACCGGCACCCGCAGTGCTCGTACCCGGTGGCGACGGTGGAGTCGTAGTTGCCCGCCACCCCGCTCACGCCGCGCTCGCGCAGGAGCGCCACGACCTCGTCGGGCCACGGGGCGTAGCCCACCAGATCCCCCAGGTGGTGGACGGCGTCGAGGTCGTCCCGGGCGTCCACAGCTCCCAGCACCGCCTCGAGGGCGGGCAGGTTGGCGTGGACGTCGCTGAAGAGGGCGTACCGCATGGTCAGGATCCTCCGGACCGATCCAGGGGTCGGTGCATGAGCGTGGCCGAGGCCGGACAGACGCCGCGGAACTCGACGCTCGCCTCCAGGGCCTCGGGGGCCCGGTCCCGGGGAAGCTCGCGGAAGCCCCGGGCGGTGAACCAGGGAGCGGCGTCGGTGGTGAGGAGCCACAGCGCCTCCAGGCCCCGGGCCCGCGCGTCGTCCTCGACGCGCTCGACCAGCGCCGCGCCGAGCCCACCGCCCCGGCGGGACGGATCCACCGCCACGGACCGCAGGAGGCCGTGGCCGCCGTGGACCTCCAGCCCGGCCGCGCCCACGATCCGTCCGTCGGCCTCGGCCACGACGAACCCCTCGAGCCCCGGCGGGATCCCGTCCAGGGGGAGCCCGGCCGCCTCCACCAGGCGGGTCACGGGGCCGTGGTCCCCCACGACGGCGGGGCGGAGGGTGACCGCCCCGGAGGAGGCCGCCGCGCTCACGCGCAGCAGCCCGGGGCGCAGCAGGCGTCCCCCGACGAGGCTCCCTCCGACCCCGGCTTCCGCGCGCGGACGAAGGCGGCCATGAGGCGGCCGTCCAGGTCCCGGGCCAGGCCGTCCACGTCCACGCCCGCCTCCTCCAGCATCCCCCGGGCCTCCTCGGGGTCGTAGACCCGGGTGGGCTCCACCTCGACGTCCTCGAAGCCGGCCTCCCGGAGGAGCGCGCGGAACTCGCCCTCCTCCAGAGCCCCGGCCACGCAGCCGGCCCAGAGCTCCATGTTCCGACGGACCTCGTCGGGCAGGGTCCCCCGCACCACCACGTCCGACACCGCGAAGCGGCCGCCGGGGCGGAGCACCCGGAAAGCCTCCTCGAGCACCCGCCGCTTGTCTCCCGAGAGGTTGATCACGCAGTTGCTGATGATCACGTCGACGCTCCCGTCGGGGAGGGGGATCTCCTCGATCTCCCCCTTGAGGAACTCGACGTTCTCGGCGCCGGCGGCCGCGGCGTTGGCCCGGGCCAGCTCGAGCATCTCGTCGGTCATGTCGAGCCCGTACGCCTTCCCGTCGGGTCCGACCCGCCGCGCCGAGAGGAGGACGTCGATGCCGCCGCCGCTCCCCAGGTCCAGGACGACCTCGCCGGGAGCGAGCTCGGCGAGCGCCGTGGGGTTCCCGCACCCCAGCGAGGCCAGGACCGCCTGCTCCGGAAGGGACGAGGAGGTGGCCTCGTCGTAGAGATCCCGGGTGATGGGGTCGGTGAGATCCCCCGGCGCCCCGCACTCGTCCGAGGTCCCGCAGCACGTCCCCTTCTCCCCCCGGGCCGCGCGGACCGCCGCGTTCCCGTACTTCTCCCGGACCACGTCCTTCACGTTCTCGCTCATGGCGTTTCCATATCAATGAATGTTGATGTGTTGGGACAAAAAAAGGCGTGCCCCACGCTCACTCGCAGCACGGCTCCCCCCGGGGGCCGCTCCCGTGCCACGCCTCGGGCTTCACCTCGCCCAGGAAGGCCCGCATCTCCTCCAGCGCGCCGGGCACCAGGGCGTAGTAGACCCAGCGGCCGTCCCGCCGGGCGGACACCACGCCGGCGTCCTTCAGCTTCCTCAGATGGAAGGACAGCCTGGACTGGGCCGCGTCCATCTCCGTCTGGAGCTCGCAGACGCAGCGCTCCCCTCCGGAGAGGAGGCGGACCAGCTCGAAGCGGGTCTCCTCCGCCACGGCCTGGAAGCGTTGGAGGAGGTCGGGGGGCGCTACGGTGTCGAGGCTCATGCCGACGATGATACATCAACATTCGTTCATATGTCAACCGGCAGGGGGAGACGCCGCGGGCTTGTCCGGGTCGGAGGGCGGGCCTAGCCTTGAGCTTCGATCTCGTCACCCCAAGGAGGGGCCGCCCGTGGAGGAGCTGAACCTCGAGTCCCGGATGAAGCTGCACGACATCCGGGACCACATGCACCTGTACGCCGGGCGACGGGAGCTGAAGGCCATGGTCTTGGAGCGGCTGGAGGAGCTCTTCACCGAGGCGCTCCGAGCCGTGGAGCAGGGCGCGGCGCCGGACCAGGTCGTGGAGATGCTCTCCAAGGGCCGCCAGGTGTTCGCCGAGTTCCTGGCCCACGACCGCTCCATGGAGTCGGCGTACGACCGGATCGTGGCCATCATCCTGAGCACGTCGGACCCCGACGCCGCCGAGCCCATGAGCCTGGCCCGGGTGGTGCGGGAGGAAGTGGCCTACTTCCACAACGATCTCCGGCTCCTCCCCGCCGACCGCCTGGTCTTCGTGGCCCAGTCCGACCCCTGGATCGAGTGCGACGAGATCCGCTTCCGGCGCCTCCTGGCCAACCTCCTTAAGAACGCCGCCGAAGCCGTCACCGCGGACGAAGGGCAGGACGGCGGGGTGACCGTGGAGGTGGACCTGGCGTCCGTGGGTCAGGCCCGGGACGGCGTCCTCTCCCGGATCCATCCCGGGAACTACGGGACGCTGGTGGTGCGGGACGAGGGTGCCGGCATCCCCGAGGACTCGGTGAAGCGGTTCTTCCAGCCGGGCGTGTCCGGCAAGGAGGACCACCTGGGCCTGGGGCTCACCTACGTGAAGCAGGTGGCCGAGGAGATGTCCGCCCACATCGAGATCGTTCCGGTGGAGCCCCGGGGCACCGCCATCCGGCTCTTCATCCCCCTGGTGGACCCCCCGGCGGGACGCGCGGCCGGAGGCGCCAAGGCCCAGGCGGCGCGGGAGGCCGGACGCCAGGAGGCCCAGGAGGAGGCGGCGGACCGGGAGGCGGCCGGCGAGCCCGAGGCACGGGCGGCCGCCGAGGAGTGAAGCGGCCCCCCCGCGCGGCCTAGCCGGCGGGCGCGGACGCGTCCGCGGGCTCCGGCGCCTCCGCCAGCCCCTGGAGCGCGGCCACCAGGTCCGCCCCGATGCTCCGCCAGTCGAAGCGCTCCACCGCCACCTCCCGCAGGCGATGACGGATCCGGTCGGCCTCGCCGTCGGACGGACCGAGCCGGTCGAGCAGCCCGATCACCCGGTCCTCGATGTCGGCCACCACGTGCTCGGATTCGGGGCGCACGCGCATGAGCGCCCGCACGTCCGGGTCGAGCCCCGACCCGATGGCGTCGAGCGTGCGGGCCATCCCGGCGAAGTCCGTGCCCACGGGGACGCACCCCGAGGCGGCGGCCTCCGCCACCACCAGCGGTGAGGCCTCGGCGACCACCGACGGGAAGACGGCCACGTCGGTGAGGGGGAAGATCCGGGAGAGGACGTCGTGCTCCAGGTAGCCGGTGAACACGACCCGGTCCGCGTCGAGCCCGCGGGCGGCCTCGAACCAGTCGGCCAGCTCGCCCGCTTCCTCGAGCTCCGCCAGACGGCTGCGGGACGCCTCGAAGGCCGGGTAGCCGTCGGGGTCCACGGCGTCCCCGTCCCGGAGGATCGCCCGGGCCAGGTCGTGCCGCCCGGAGCCCAGGGCGTGCACCAGGGCCTCCAGCGGCTCCCGGAGCGGCCCGGCCCCCACCATGAGGAGCCGGGCCCCGGGGTGCCGCTCCAGGATGCGGGGGAAGGCCGTCACCACCGAGGGGACCCCCTTCCCGCCCACGAAGCGGCCCACGTAGAGGACCACCGGGGCCTCGCCCCAGGGCACCCGGGCCAGCCGCTCCTCCGCGTCCTCGTCGGGGCGCCCCCGGGGATGGTCCGCCGCCCGGCGGAACGCGTCCCGGAGCGCCTCGAACAGGCCGTCGTCGTCCCCGTCGGCGTCCCCCGCCGGCGCGTCGGTCCCGTCGGCCACCCCGTCCACGTCGGCCAGGAGCCGGCGAGTGGCCTCGGGGTCCCGCCCCCGGGGGACGCCCGAGAGCGCGGCGGTGACGTCCCCGGACGCCTCGTCCCGCTCGCCCCTGGGCACCACCCGGAAGCGGTCGGTGTCCACGCCGGCGCGGACGGTGCGGGTCCGCTGGTCGGAGAAGTCCAGGTCGGGAAAGACCTCCCGGAGCCGGCGCCCCACGTCCCCGTTCAGGAGGAGGATCCTGTGCGCCGCGCGCAGCGCCGACGCCGCGGTCTCCCGCATGCGGGGGTCCTTCCGCACCACGTACTCCAGGGCGCTCCCGTGGGGGAGCACCGCGTAGCGCGGACCACCCCGGGCCCGGGCCCTGCGGAAGGCCTCGGAGAGGAGGAGGACGTGGTTCACGTGGAAGGCCTCGATCCCGTGCTCCTCGGCCACCGACAGGATGACCTCCTCGTTCCGCCGGACGTACCCGTCCAGGCGCGTGTCGTCCAGGTCCAGGATGCTGTGGACGTACTCCGACGGCTCCTGGGGACGGACGTAGGTGGGAAGCACCTCCAGGTCCGGCCGGTGGACGACGCAGCGGCCCGGGAAGGGAGACTCGTCGTCCTCGCTCCTCCGGAAGAGGACCCGGCGCCCTTCGGTGGGGTCCCATCCCCACGCCTCGGACACGAAGTCGAGGCGCTCGGGACGGCTCTCCTGGCACAGAAGGTGCACCTCGTGGCCCTCCCGACAGAGGGCCCGGACGACCTCCCGGGTCCACAGGTTGCTCCCCGAACCCCCGAGGCCGTATCCGTGGGCCATTCCGATGGTGGCGATGACGCGCTCCTTGTCTCTTCTCGTGATTCCCGGGGCGCCGAGCCGCCTCGAGAGGGTCCGCGAGAGGCCATGATCCTGGCGGCGGGGCTCGGCACCCGCCTCCGCCCCCTCACCCTCGAGACGCCCAAGGCGCTGGTCGAGGTCGGGGGCACCCCCCTCCTGGAGCACGTCGCGTGCCGCATGGTGGAGGTCGGCGTCCGCCACCTGGTGGTGAACGTCTCGCCCCACGCCGACAAGATCCGCGCGTTCATCGAGGAGAAGGACGGGTTCGGCGCCGAGGTGCGGGTGTCCGAGGAGCCCGACGGCCCCCTCGAGACCGGCGGGGGTCTGAAGAAGGCCGCCCCCCTCTTCCGGACCGGCGAGCCCTTCCTCATGCACAACGCCGACATCCTCACGGAGATCGACCTGGCGGGGCTCCACGCGGCCCACGACCCCGACCACCTGGCGACCCTGGCCGTGCGCGAGGTCGAGACCGACCGCTACCTCCTCTTCGACGAGGACGGCCTGCTGGGCTACGCGTACGGGGGAGAGGAGAAGACGGTGCGCGAGCCCCGGGGCGCCGTCGACCGGTGGGACTTCTGCGGCGTCCAGGTCGTGTCGCCGCGCCTGCTCTCCCTCTTCGAGGAGGACGGGAAGTTCTCCATCATCAACACCTACCTGCGCCTGTCCAAGGCGGGCGAGCGCATCGTGCCGTGGGACGTGGGCGACGCGCTCTGGATCGACGTGGGGACCGCCGAGCGCCTGGCGGAAGCCAACGCCGCGGTGACGAACGCGCGGGACTGAGGCGCCTCGGACCGAAGCGGCCCGGGCCCGAGCGGCAGGGCCTCAGCCCAGCAGGAGGTGCCGCCGCGTGCCGGTGCGGTGCAGGAAGGGCGTCCAGTTGGGCGCGGCCAGCCGCGTCCGCTCGTCGGTGAGGGGCACCGACATGGCCACGAAGGCCCGGTTGAGCATGATCGAGGGGAGCCGGACGGGTCCGTCCGGCGTGAGCTGCTCGCACTCGGTCACGGCGATGAAGTGGTCGTCCCCCCGCTTCCGCTGCCGCCCGTGGCTGTTGCCCCGGAGGATGTGGCCGGCCCGGGTGCGGAAGAGGTGGGGGATCATGGGGCCCTTCCGACGCCGCTCGGTCTCCAGGGCCGAGGGGTTCCGGACCCGGAAGTCGAAGGCCACCTGGATCAGATCGGTGGGGAAGTGCACGGGGACGTAGTGGGCCCCGGCGCGCAGGCGGCCCAGGAAGACGGGGATCCGCTCGTGCCAGCGCGGGAGGAGCGCGCTGACCTCGCCGGCCACGGCCCCCGGGTAGGCCACGCCCGGAGTGGTGGGCGGGGACGAGAAGTAGGCCGTCAGGGACTCCCGACCGTGCTCCTCGCCGGGGAACTCGTGACGCCGGAAGCGGAAGGCCCCGAGGATGACCATGGGGTTGCCCTCCATGCGCATCCCCACGACCTCCTGGAAGAGGCCTTCGCCCACCTCGCCCAGGAAGATCTCCTCCGGGTTGGGCACCGCCAGGGTCCCGTCCTCGAGGCGGCGGAGATGCTCCCGCACGTGGGCGACGTGGGGCGGGGTGCCGTCCTCTCCTCCTCCCCCGCGACGGACGCGCGGGGCACGGCTGGGGCCGGAGGTGGACGGCGGAGACGGCGACGACGCTTCGGACATGGACGGGATCCCTTGGCAGGCGACCCCCGGGGGGGCGGAGTCCGAATGTGAGGGACCGCGTGTCGAGCCGCCAGGGGCCCCGTGCGGGGGTCCCGGACGCATCCGGAACCCCCGCCGCGGACCGTGCCTCGACGGCTCAGCCCGTGGGGTCTCCCGCGCTGCGGAACACGCTCAGCGTGGAGATGCCCGCGCACGCCGGTCCCACCGACGGGTCGAAGTCGATGGGCGTGGCCACGAAGACGCCGGCCCCCTGGTCCCCCACGCCGCGGAGGACATCGAGGTGGGCCTGCTGGCCGCCGCCGAAGGGGTTGCCGCTGATGAGCGCGTCGGCGGCGCACTTGTCCACGGTGACGGTGGCGTGGGCGTTGCCGGCCCCGTTGGCCGTGGCCGTCCCCGCGGAGAGGAAGCCGCACGACTCCAGGTGCGTCGTGCCGACACCCCCGGGTCCGCAGGTCAGGAAGAGCTCGTAGGTCTCACCGGCGGACGCTTCCTTGTTGATCTTCACGTTCAGGACCAGATCTCCGGTCTCGTGATCCTGACGGTAGATCAACCATCCCTGGTCGTCCGGACCCTGCATGTCGAGCGGGTTGTCGGCGGTGCAGCCGCCGACGTCGCAGTCCCGGAAGAGATCCAGCTTCACCGAGTTGGCCGCGTGGGCGGGCGGCGCGTGCATGGCGGCCGCCGCGTCGAGATCCAGCGCGGGTGGGGCGGTGTCGGTGGGGGACTCGCAGCCGGCCGCGAAGGCGAGGAGGGCGAGGAGGGTCAGAGGTCGCTTGAGCATGGGTACCTCCATGGGTTTGGAGAGTCGCGACCCGCCCATGATGCGCCCCGGGGCGTCTCGAATCCGTCCACCGGGGGTTCTCCGAACGTCTTCCGGCGGAGTCAGGGGCCCCAGTCCACCACGTCCACCTGGACCGGCGTCCGTCCCTGGTCGATGAAGTCCAGCGCCTCCGCGGCCCGACGCGAGAGGTCGAGGATGGTGTTGCGGGCCTCCGCCCGCGCGCCGAAGGGGCCCCGGTCCACGACCCGGACCTGGACGGACCGGTCGTTGCGGACGTTGGTGACCCGGAGGACCGTCCCGAAGGGGAAGGCCCGGTGGGCCGCCACCAGGTCCGTCTGCCGGAACGTGGTGCCGCTGGCCGTCCGCCGCCCCTCGAAGACGTCGGCGTAGAAGGTGGCCTCCCCCGTCACCGTCTCGAGGACGGCGGGAGGCAGCGCCCGACGCACCGGCTCCGGGAGGGTGTCCAGCGCCTGCCCCACCGTGGGCGGCTCCACGACCGGGGCTCCGTCCGTCCCTCCGGACGGAGGACGCGGGGGAGGACCCTCCCCCGGGCCCGGGAGATCCCCCGGACCGGCGTCGCACCCCGCCAGGGCGGCCACCGCCACCAGGGTCGCCATCGACTGTTCGAGCGGGGATGGGAGCGTCGTCACCTCGGGGTCTCCTTCGCGTGGATCCTCCCGTGCCCCCCGTCCGGGGGCAGGGGCCACCATGGGGAGCAAGACGCGTTCCTGGGGAGGGCCGTCCGGGGCGGGCGGTCTACGGACAGACCGGCTCCGAGGCCCCGCCGGCCGGGTCCGGCCCGCCCCGGCGGGCCAGCCAGCCGGCCATCGCCTCCACCACGGGCTCGGGGAGCCCGTGCTCGACGCTTCCCTCGACCCGGCAGAGCGTGACCTCGGGGGAGGGAGCGGCCGCCAGGGCCCGCGCCACCGCGCCGTGGTTCTCGTCCACCGGAGCCGCCCCCCCGTCCAGCCCCTGGACCACCAGGGTCGGCACGGCCACCCGGGCCAGGACGGTGTCCGGCGCGAAGGTGAAGTGGTCCTTCCACCACCGGGAGGAGAAGAAGCGCACCTGGCCCTCCCGGCTCGAGGGGAAGGAGGAGGGCTGGTGGGGAAGGACGGGCGCGGCCGCCAGGACGACCCGCACCCGCCTGGCCGCCTGGAACGGGTCCCGGGAGGTGCGGATCACCGTGGCCAGCCGGTCCACGATCCGATCGAGCTCGAAGGCCTCGTCCGGCGTCAGCCCGCGCCGTGCCGCGCCGCGCCGCTGCGTCACCCGGAAGATCGAGTCCCCGGGGAGGCCCCGGGCGGAGAGCAGGACCAGGAACGCGGGCTCCGGCGACGCCACGGCGGCCAGGGTCGCCACGGGGGTCTCGCCGCCCTGGGCCACGAGCCCGACCCGGCCCCCGTCCACGGCGGGCTGGGACCGGAGCCAAGCCAGGGCCGCCGACACGTCCCCGGCCAGGTCCCCGAAGCTCGCCCGGAGCTGGAGCTCGGGGGCGCCGCCCATGCCGCGTAGCTCGGGAACGAGGACGGCCCATCCCTCGGCCACCAGGCGCGCCCGCAGGTCCTCCACCCCGGCGAGGGTCAGGAGCACCAGCCCCGGGTGCGGCCCGTCTCCCGGCGGCGCGTCGAGGGTGGCGGTGAGGGCCACGTCTCCGCGGGGAGCCAGGTAGTCCACGCGCCGGGAGCCCTCCTGGCCGGAGAGCGGTCCCGGGGCGCCCAGGCCCAGGAAGAGGAGGAGGAAGGGCAGC
>CAZMTA010000042.1:0-25674 GCA_964569085.1 uncultured Gemmatimonadaceae bacterium
CCAGCCGGGCGTAGCGCACGGCGTCCTCGGCGGTGTAGCAGCCGGCGGTGTTGGCCAGGAGGAAGAACTCGTCGGGGTCCAGGTGGTGGAGGATGCCCTCCTCGCTGGTCCGGTCCAGGTCCACGCGGCGCACCGCCACGGTGACCATCTCGGCGCCGCTGGCCCGGATGGCGTCCCCCATCACCTCGTTGGTGGCGTACTTCCCCGTCCCCACGATGAGGCGGGAGGTGAACTCCTCGCCTCCGATCACCAGGGGACCGTCGTCCAGCCCGCGGGCCTGCTCCAGCGTCTCGGTCGTCTCGGTCATGGTCTCTCAGCCCCCGCCCACGAAGTGGACGAGCTCCAGGGTGTCTCCGTCCCGGACGGGGGTCTCGGCGTACGAGTCCCGTGCCAGGATCTCTCGATTCAGCTCCACCACCACCAGGGCGGGGTGGAGGTCCAGCGATTCCAGGAGCGAGCGCACGGTGTGGTCCGGCGCGATGGCCCGGTCCTTCCCGTTCACCCGCACCTCGATGGTCTCGGTCTCGCTCAAGCTTCGGCTCCTTCCAGCGCTTCGAGGTACGCCTCCACGGCCGCCCCGGGGTCCGGCGCCTCCCAGACGCCGCGGAGCACGGCCACGCCCCACGCCCCGGCCTTTCGCGCCGACGCCACCCGTTCCGGCGTGACGCCGCCGATGGCCAGGAGGGGCAGCCCCCCGCAGGCGGCCACGGCCCGCTCCACGCCCTCCGGCCCCGCGCCCTCCCGGCCCGGGTGGGAGCGGGTGGGCCAGATCGTACCCACGAACGCCCAATCCGGGCCGTCGGCGGCCGCGGCCCGGGCCTCCTCGGCGCCGTGCACGGACAGCCCCACCCCCGCCTCGGGCGGAAGGAGGGACCGGGCCACGTCCACCGGGAGGGACCGGGCGCCCAGGTGGACCCCGTGCGCCCCGGCCAGGGCCGCCACGTCCACCCGGTCGTTCACCACCAGGAGGGCGCCGGCCTCGTCGGCCGCGGCCAGAAGGGCCCGGGCCCGCTCCAGGAGCGGGCCGCCGGGCGTGCCCGGACCACGGAGGTGGAGCGCCACGCCCGCGCCCCCCGCCGACAGGGCGGCGGCGGCGCGGGCCGGAAAGGCCGGGTGCGCCAGGATCGCGTCGTCGGTCACCAGGTGCAGGCGGGGTAGCGGGCGCTCCACCGCTCAGCCCAGCCGGGTGCCCGGCTCGAGCCCGTGCCCACGGAGCCAGGCCTCGGTCTCCATGCGGCGCTTGCCCGGCGGCTGGATCTCGAGGAAGCGCACGGCGCCCTCGCCGGCGGCCACCACCAGCCCCCGGTCCGGGTCGGCGGCCAGGACCGTCCCGGCCTCCGGCCCCCCGGTTCCCGCCTCGGAGCCACCCGGCCCGTCGTCCAGCTCCCGGAGGGCGTCGTCGGTGGCCACCACGGGACGGAAGAGCTTCATGGGCTGGTCGTCCAGCGTGGTCCACGCCCCGGGCACCATGTCCATGCCCCGGACGTGCCACGCGATCTCGGTGGCGGGCCGGGACCAGTCGATCCGGGCCGTCTCCCGGTCCACCTTCGGCGCGTACGTGGCCCGGTCGTGGTCCTGCTCCTCCTCCTTCAGCGCGCCCACGGCCAGGAGGGTGAGGGCCTCGGCCAGGGCCTCGGCGCCGACCTCGGAGAGGCGGACCCAGAGCTCGGTCGCGCTCTCGTCGGGGAGGATGGGCTCCCGCACCTGGTGGAGGACGGGTCCGGCGTCCATCGCCTCCACCATGCGCATGATGGTCACCCCGGTCTCCTCGTGGCCCCGGGCCACGGCCCAGTTGATGGGCGCGGCACCCCGGAGGGCGGGGAGGAGGGAGGCGTGGACGTTGATGGACCCCAGGCGGGGGAGCTCCAGGACCTCGGGGCGGAGGATGTGGCCGTACGCCACCACCACCGAGAGGTCCGGCTCCAGGGCCCGGAGCTCGGCCAGGAACTCCTCGCCCCGGGGGCGCTCCGGGGTGAGCACCGGGTACCCCATCTCCTCGGCGGCCTTCTTCACCGCCGAGGGCGTCAGCGTCCGACCGCGCCCCGCGGGACGATCGGGCTGGGTGACCACGGCCACCACCTCGAAGCCCTCCTCGTCCAGCGCCCGCAGCGAGGGCACGGCGAAGTCCGGCGTGCCCCAGAAGACGATGCGCAGCGAGCCCGGGACGTCCCCGGCCCCGGAGGCGGATCCGTCGGCGTCGGCGGCCACGCTCACTCCTCCCGCGCCTGCTGCTTGCGCCACTTCTTCAGGAGCATGCGGCGCTTGAGGGGACTCAGCCGGTCCGGGAACAGGATCCCGTCCAGATGGTCGATCTCGTGCTGGAGCGCCCGGGCGAAGAGCTCGTCGGCCTCCACCTCCACCCGGTTCCCCTCGGGGTCGAAGCCCTCGACGCGCACCTCGGCGGGGCGCTCCACGACCTCCTCCATCCCGGGGATGCTGAGGCATCCCTCCGGCGCCTTCTCCCGCTCCTCGCTGGACCAGACGATGCGGGGGTTCACCAGCGCCACCCGGGCCTCGGGCTCGTCGTCCCGGCGGAGGTCCACCACCAGGACCCGGCGGGACACGCCCACCTGGGGCGCGGCCAGCCCGATGCCGTCGGCGTGGTACATGGTCTCCCACATGTCCTGCACCAGGTCGAGGAGCTCGTCGTCGAAGGCCTCGACCTCCTCGGCCTCGGTCCGCAGGACGGGGTCGTCGCCCATGAGGACGATCTCGCGGAGCGCCACGGGGCCTCCTACTCCTGCTCCTTCTGGGTCTTGCCGTCGATCACCCGGGCCACCCGGCCGCGCTCCACCGTCAGGCGGGTGTTCTCGCCGGTGCGCACCGTGAGGCGGTCCTCCTGGGCGTGCACCACCGTTCCGACGATCCCCCCGTTGGTCACGATCTCGTCCCCCTTGGAGATGCCCTTCAGCATCGTCTCGTGGCGCTCCCGCTCCTTGCTCTGGGGGCGGATGAGGAGGAAGTAGAAGATGGCGAAGATCGCCACCATCTGGATCAGGAACACGGCCGTGGCGCTGCCCCCCTCCCGGGGGACCATCAGCAGGGTGAGGGACGCTTGGGTCACCGTCTTTCTCCGTCGGAGTCGAGGCTCGGGGGGTTCGGGGAGGTCCGGCTCACGACCGGGCGCTCCGGTAGCGCTCCAGCCAGTCGCGGCTCCAGCCGTGGAAGGACCCGTCGCGGATGCGTCGCCGCGACTCCTCGGCCAGCCGGACCAGGAAGCGCAGGTTGTGGATCGAGACCAGGCGCACGTGCAGCCACTCGTTGGCCACCACCAGGTGGCGGATGTAGGCCCGGTCGTAGTGCCGGCAGGCGTAGCAGTCGCAGCCGGGGTCCATGGGCCGCCGGTCCTCGCGGAACCGGGCCGCCTTCAAGTTCACCTGGCCTTCCTCGCTCGTCCAGGCGGTGCCGTGGCGGGCGTTCCGCGTGGGAGCCACGCAGTCGAAGAGCTCGCAGCCCCGGGCGATGGCCTCCAGGAGGTCGTCCGGGTAGCCCACGCCCATGAGGTAGCGGGGCCGGTCCGCGGGGAGCTCGCCGTCCAGGAGCTCCAGCGTGCGCCACATGTCCTCCTTGTCCTCGCCCACGGAGAGGCCGCCGATCCCGTAGCCCTCCCAGTCGCCCGCCTCGCGGATCTGGCGGGCGTGCTGGCGGCGGAGGTCGTCGTAGACGTTCCCCTGCACCACGGGAAAGAGGGCCTGGGGCGGGACGTCCATCTCGTCCTCCAGCTCCTCGAACCGCGCCCGGCATCGCCCGAGCCAGTGGAGGGTGCGCCGGTTGGCCTCCTCGGCCACGGCGCGGGTGGCGCCCCCCGGCGGGCACTCGTCGAAGGCCATGATGACGTCGGCGCCCAGCGTGCGCTCGATCTCCATGACCGACTCGGGGGTGAAGAGGTGCTCGGAGCCGTCGATGTGGCTCTGGAAGACCACGCCCCGGTCCTCCACCTGGGAGATGTCCGAGAGGGAGAAGACCTGGTAGCCGCCCGAGTCCGTCAGGATCGGCCCGTCCCAGCGCATGAACTCGTGGAGCCCGCCCAGCTCCCGCACCAGCTCGTGGCCCGGGCGGAGGTAGAGGTGGTAGGTGTTGGCCAGGAC
The DNA here is from genome assembly GCA_964569085.1 of uncultured Gemmatimonadaceae bacterium. GTDB lineage: Bacteria > Gemmatimonadota > Gemmatimonadetes > Longimicrobiales > Gaopeijiaceae > JAJCZZ01. Next base: position 4,089 of record CAZMTA010000042.1, read on the forward strand.
CATGCGGGCCCCCAGCTCCTCCACCTCCTCCATGATCAGCCCCTTCACCGTCCCCAGGGTGCCCACCGGCATGAACGCCGGGGTGCGGACCGCTCCGTGGGGGGTCGTGAACGTACCGGCGCGGGCGGCGCCGTCCTCGGCTTCCAGCTGGTAGTCGAACATGGGCCCGGAAGGTAACACGTCGGGGCGGCGGGATCGGGCGAGGGCGGGGGGGTGGAACGGGGCCGATCGGGCCATTCCGGGGCCCGGAGGTCCGGCTTACCCTTCGGGTGGCGGAGGGGGTGGTGGGGCCCCAGCAGCACGGCGGCGGCGCCGCCCGGCCCCGCGTCGATCCCCCAACCCACGTCTGAGGGCCCACCGTCGGGCGATCGACGTCGCTGGGCGCGGTCGATGCCGCACGCGTCGACGCGTCTCCCCGTCCGTTGGGGCCTCGACGTCGCTCCAGGCGGTCGATCTGGAACGCGGGTGTCCGACAGACCGCGCGTGGGATATCGACGCGCGGCCCACGACCACCGCGCGGCCCAACCACCCCCCGGGCGGGCATCCCACCCCACGCGCCCCCGCGGCCCCTCCGCGACTCGCGATCCCGGGGCGTTCCAACCCTCCGCCCCCTCCCGCCGTCCAAGCTCGTGACGGACACCCTCGGGACGATTACTATGTATTACATAGCATGTACCACCAACCAGACCGACGAGACGGAGGCCCGGGCATGACGCTGGATCGCGAGTGGGTGCGGGGCGCGGCCCCCCTGGCCGTGCTGACGCTCCTGGAGAGCCGGGAGATGTACGGCTACGAGCTGGTGGAGGCGCTGGAGCGGGACAGCGGCGGCATCCTGGCCATGGGACAGTCCACCGTCTACCCCCTCCTCTACAACCTGGAGGGGAAGGGTCACGCGGAGCCGATCTGGCGGGAGGCCCCCACGGGGCGGCGCCGGAAGTACTACCGCATCACGCCCGACGGGCGGCGCTGGCTCGAGGCGCAGCGGGCCCAGGTGGCCCAGCTCGTCCGGGGGCTCCGCCTCCTGGGCGTGCCGGTGCCGGGGGAGCGGGAGGCGGGCTCGTGAGCCCGGGGCGCCTCCCGCCCCCCCTCGAGGAGGTGGTGGCGCGGACCGTGGCCGCCACGGGGCTCGACCTGGCGGAGCGGGGCGAGGTGGAGCGGGACCTGCGGGCCCACTTCGAGGACGGGCTCGACGCCGGCGCGGACCCCGAGGAGCTGGCCCGGCGGTTCGGCAGCCCCGAGGCCGCGGGGCGGTCCATGGGCGAGGCCCGGAGAGACCGGGCCCGACGGAAGGGAGACGACGGGAGGTGGTGGATGGACGTGGAGACGCTGGTCGGGGAGGCCGCACGGAGCGCGCGCACGCTCGCCAAGGCGCCGGGGTATGCGGCGCTGGTGGTGCTGACGCTGGCGCTGGGAGTGGGCGCCAACACGGCCATCTTCAGCGTGCTGAACTCGGTCCTCCTGGAGGACCTCCCCTACCCCGAGCCGGAGCGGCTGGTGCGGGTCTACTCGGCTCCGCCCGACGACCCCACGAGCTACAACTACCTCCGCGCCCCCACCGTGGCCGCGTACCGGGAGGCGCGCGACATCTTCCAGGCCTTCGGGGCCCTCTACACCTACCGGGAGCGCGGGGCGGACCTCACCGAGGGGGACCGGCCGGTGCGGATCACGGTGGTGCCGGTGACGGAGGGCTACTTCAAGGCGCTGGGCGTGCCCCCGATGCTGGGCCGCGCCTTCACCGAGGAGGAGACCTTCCCGCCCGAGGGCGCCGAGGCGGTGAGCCGCGAGTCCTCGGTGCCGGTGACGATCCTGAGCAACCGCCTCTGGGAGGAGCGGTTCGCGGCGGACCCGGGCGCGGTGGGGCGGACGGTCCGCCTCGACGACGTGGCGTACGCGGTGGTGGGCGTCATGCCGGCCGGCTTCGAGCCGCCCTTCGGCCCCGACGCCGACGCCTGGATCCCGCAGGCGCTGACCCCGCACCTGGACAACTGGGGGAACTACTACCTCTCGGGCGTGGCGCGCCTGGCCGACGGCGTCACCCCGGAGATGGCGCAGGAGCGGGCCGCGGCGCTCTACCGCGGGCTGGCCGAGGCCAACCCCGACGCCGGGTCCTGGGGGCCGCAGGTCCGGCCGCTGCACGCCGACATCGTCGGCCCGACCCGGCGCTCCATGCTCTGGATCCTGGCCGGGGCCGCCGGGCTCGTGCTCCTCACCGCCTGCCTGAACGTGGCAAACCTGGTCCTGGCCCGGGGGCTCCGTCGTCACCGCGAGGTCGCGGTGCGCGCCGCCCTGGGGTCGGGGCGGGCCCGCATTCTCGCCGCGCTGGTGCTGGAGAACCTGCTCCTGGCCGTGGCCGGCGGCGCGCTCGGGCTGGCGCTGGGATGGGCGGGCGTGCGCGGGCTCATGGCCCTCGCCCCCGACGCCCTCCCCCGGGCCGCGGCCCCGGAGCTGGGGGGCACGGTCTTCCTCTTCGCCCTGGGCCTCACGGGGGCCGCCCTCCTCTTCTTTGGGCTGGCGCCGGCGTGGAGGCTGGCCGGCACGGCCCCGGCCCGGGTGCTCCGGGCGGGGGACCGGGCCGCCACCGGCGGGCGCGCCTCCCGGCGGGTGCGGGACGGCCTGGTGGTGGCCCAGGTGGCCGCCGCCCTGGTCCTGGTGGCGGGCGCCACCCTCCTCTCCCGGAGCTTCGCGGCCATCCGGGACGTGCCGCTGACGGTGGAGGCCGAGGGGGTCCTCACCTTCGAGGTGAACCTCCCGGCGGCGCGCTACCCCGACGGTGCGGCGCGCCAGGACTTCCACGACCGGCTCCAGCGCCGCATCGAGGCCCTCCCGGGCGTCGAGGCCGCCGGCGCCGTCTCCTGGCTCCCCCTCAGCGGGCGCTACCACATCTGGGGCACCTACTACGACCCCGCCAATCCCGGCGTCTGGGGGGACGACGAGAACCGCTGGTTCGGCTCCGACATGCGCATGGTGACCGGGCGCTACTTCGAGAGCGTGGGGCTGGAGGTGGTCCGGGGCCGCGGCCCCGGGGAGGTGGACCTGGAGGCCGAGCCCGTGGCCTGGATCAGCCGGTCCATGGCCCGGGAGGCCTTCGGCGAGGTCGATCCGGTGGGCCGCCAGATCGGCGCCGCGAACGCGGTGCGCCGCGTGGTGGGCGTCATCGAGGACGTCCCGGTGGACGCCCGGGGCCGGGTCACCCCCCACACCTACGTCCCCCACGCCCAGTTCGCCGACGACCGCAACTGGGCCCTGATCCAGACCGTGAAGGCCGACCGGGACCTGCGGGCCGTGCGCGAGGACGTCCAGGCCGAGCTCCGGGCGCTGGATCCGGCGCTGGTGCTGCACCGGCCCCGGGCGCTGGAGGGCGTGGTGGGCGCGGCCCGGGCCCAGGACCGGTTCGCCACCGTGCTCATGGGCGCCTTCGCCCTCCTCGCGCTGGTCCTGGCGCTGGTGGGGACCTACGGCGTCCTGGCGGGCTCGGTGGCCGCCCGGCGACGGGAGATCGGGATCCGGATGGCGCTGGGTGCCGACCCCGGGTCGGTCCGGGCCATGGTGCTCGGGTACGCCGCGGCCCTCACCCTCCCCGGGGTGGCGCTGGGGCTGGCGGGGGCGCTGGTGGGCGCCGACCTCCTGGACGACCTCCTCTTCTCGGTGGGGAGCGGCGATCCCGCCACCTGGGTGATCACCGTGGCGGTCTTCCTGGGGGTGGCGCTCCTCTCGGGATGGCTCCCGGCGCGGCGGGCGACGCGGGTGGAGGCCGTGCGGGTGCTCTCCGCGGAGTGAGCGGCGCCGGAGGGGACCCGCCCTACCCGGTCCCCACCACCGCCATGGCATCCCCGTACGAGTAGAAGCGGTACCCCTCCGCCACGGCCTCGGCGTACGCCGCCATGGTGCGCTCGTAGCCGGCCAGCGCGGCCACGAGCATGAGGAGGGTGGAGCGGGGCAGGTGGAAGTTGGTGAGGAGGCAGTCGACCACGCGGAAGCGGTAGGGCGGGCGGATGAAGAGCTCCGTCGAGCCCCGCCCCGCCCGGACCCGCCCCTCCGCGTCGGCCACCGACTCCAGCGTCCGCACCGCCGTGGTGCCCACCGCCCAGACGCGCCCCCCGGCGGCCCGGGCCTCCTCGATGGTGGCGGCGGCCTCCTCCCCCACCTCGTAGCGCTCGGCGTGCATCTCGTGGGCGGCGGGGTCGTCGGCCTCCACCGGCCGGAAGGTGCCCATGCCCACGTGGAGGGTCACCGACGCGCGGCGCACCCCGGACTCCTCCAGGCGCTCCAGGAGCGACTCGGTGAAGTGGAGCCCGGCGGTGGGCGCCGCCACCGAGCCCGGGGCGCGGGCGTACACGGTCTGGTACCGCTCCCGGTCCAGCGCCTCGGCCTCCCGGTCGATGTAGGGCGGCAGGGGCATCCGGCCGTAGCGCTCCAGCGCCTCGTCGGGATCCAGCGGCGTGTCCAGGCGGACGATCCGGCCGCCCCCCTCGGCGGAGTCGAGGATCTGGATGCGGAGGTCGTCGGCCACCACCACGGTCCGTCCCGGCTTGAGCTTGGAGCCGGGGCGCACCAGCGCCGTCCACGTCCCGGGGTCGCCGTCCTCGACGGGGCGGAGCAGGAGGACCTCGGCGGCGGCCCCGGTCGGCTTGTGGCCCAGGAGGCGGGCGGGACGGACCCGGCTCTCGTTGACCACCAGGACGTCCCCCGGGCGGAGGAGCTCCCCCACCCGGTTGAAGCGGAGGTGGCGGAAGGGCCCGCCGTCGGGCGGGACCACCAGGAGCCGGCTCTCGTCGCGCCGCTCGGCCGGGTAGCGGGCGATCCGGCCCTCGGGAAGCTCGTAGTCGTAGTCGGAGACCCGTCCCCCCCCGCCGCCGCTCACGCGTCCTCCCCGGCCGGGGAGGCCCGCTCCGGGCCCACAGCCCGGGCGTCCACGCTCCGGGGGAGGAAGACGTGGAAGGTGGCGCCGGGAGCGGCGCCGTCGGCCAGGCGGACCCACCCCCCGTGGGCCTCCACCACCTGCTGACAGATGGCCAGCCCGAGCCCGGTGCCGAGGCCCCGGGCCCGTTCGGCGCGGTAGTAGCGCTCGAAGATGTGGGCGCGGTGCTCCTCGGGGACGCCGGGGCCCGTGTCCGAGACCTCGAAGAGGGCGCCGTCCTCGGCGCCCCGGGCCTCCACCCGCACCGTCCCGCCTTCGGGCGTGAAGCGCAGCGCGTTGGACACCAGGTTCCCCAGGACCTCGTCCCGGACCAGGTCCACGTCGGCCTCCAGCCGGTCGGGGGCGTCGGGCCGCTCCTCCAGCTCCAGGCGGATCCCCTTTTCCCCGGCCACGAACTCGAAGCGCCGCCGGAGGCCCGTGAGGAGGTCGGCCACCAGCACCGGCTCCGGCTGCATCCCCAGCGTCCCCGACTCCAGCCGGCTGAGGTCCATGAGGCGACTGGCCATGTGGGACATGACCTGGGTCTGCTCCCCGATGCGCTCCAGGAGGTCCCGCTGGGTCTCGGTGATCTCGCCGGCCAGCTCCTCCTGGATGAGCTCGGAGTAGCCGCGCACCACGTTGAGGGGGGTCTTGAGCTCGTGGCTCGCGATCCCGAGGAACTCCACCTTGAGGCGGTCGAGCTCGGCCAGTCGCCGTGTCATGGAACGGAAGCTCTCGGCCAGCGCCCCGATCTCGTCCCTGCGGTCGTAGGGCAGGTCCGCCGGGATGGGGAAGCCCTCCTCCTCCGAGACGCGCCCCATGGCCTCGCCCAGGCGCTCGAGGGGGCGGGCGAGCATCCCCGTGGTCCACATCCCCACGAGCAGCGCCACGGCCGCCGCCCCGCCCGTGCCCAGGATCACGGACCTGCGCCCCGCGGACGCGATGCCGTCCGCGGCACGGAACTCCCGGTCGGCCCGGGCGTCCACGGTGGCCGCAACGGTCCGGAGCTGGGCCTGGACGGCCCGGGCCCGGCTCTCGAGCGCCAGGACGCTGTCGGTGGCCGCCGCCATGCGCCCCTCGTCCACCAGCTCGAGCACCTGGAGCACCGCCGCCCGGAAGGCTCCGACCTCCTCCTCCAGCGCCGCCGCGGCCCCCTCCTCCTCCATCTCCGCCACGGAGCCGGCGGCCCGGGCCAGCTCGTCCACCGACGTCCGCACCCGGGCCTCCAGCGCTCCGGAGGGCGTGGCCGCGTAGCTCCGGACGAACCGGTCGACCTCGGCCAGGTGCGTCGGCACCTCGCCCAGCGCCACCATCGTACCGGCGTGGCGGGCGCGGTTCTCCACCGCCAGGTCCCGGAGGTCGCCCAGGCGCACGACGGCGTACAGGGAGGGGAGCAGGAGGACCACCCCCACCGCGGCGAAGGCGAGAAGCAGACGGGCGCGGACGGTCATGGGGCGGGAGGGGGCCCCGCGACCGTGTCCGGCTCCTGGAGGAGGCGACGGATCCGGGCCAGCTCGGCCTCGAGCTCCTCGACCCGGGCCCGGGCGGCGCCCCCGTCCCGGGACAGGCCGTCCAGCCGGCGCGCCAGCGAATCCGCCCGGGCCTCGGCCCGGCGGAGGCGGAGCCCGTAGGGCGGCGTCGAGAGCACCGGGAGGGCGCGGGCGCCGTCCGCCCGGACCGCCGAGCGACAGCCGGGCCCGACCTCCAGCAACGCCCGGCCCGCCGCGGGGCGGAGGCCCGGGTCGCCGCCGTGGTCCAGGGCCAGGACGTAGAGCGCCTCGGCCAGGCGTCGCCCTTCGGGGCGGGTCCCGGGGAGGTGGAGGAACCGGGCCGCCATGAGGGCCGCGGAGTCGGGGTGCGCCCGGGGGAAGCGGGGGTCCTGGTGCAGCGAGGCGAGGAGGAGGAGGGCGGTCTGGGCCTCCCCGTCGGCGCCGCACGCCGCGGTGGCGCGGAGGGCGGCGTCGGCCTCCTCGAAGGCGCCCCGGTCGAGGGCCTCCATCCCGGCCTGGAACCGGTCGCCGCCCCCTCCGGCGGGGCCCGCGCCCCCACCCAGCGGGAGCCCGCAGGCGCCGGCCGCGAGGAGGAGGGCCACCGCTCCGGCCCGACGTGGAGGGCGCGCGCGCATTCCCGGGGAGCGGCCTACGCCACCAGCGGGCCGTGCCGGCCCACCATGCCGGTGAAGGCGTCCACCACGTCCGGATCGTAGTGGGTGCCCCCGTGGGCGCGGATCTCCGCCAGGGCCTCCTCCACGCTCCACGCCCGCTTGTACGGCCGGCTGTGGGTGAGCGCGTCGAAGGTGTCCACCACCGCCACGATCCGCCCCTCCAGGGGGATGTCGTCCCCCGCCAGGCCGACGGGATAGCCGCCTCCGTCCCACCGCTCGTGGTGGGTCCGGGCGATGGCCTCGGCGGTCTGGAGGAGCGCCGAGTCGCTCCCCGCCAGGAGGTCCCCGCCGATGGTGGTGTGGGTCTTCATGATCTCGAACTCGTGGGGCGCCAGCCGCGACGGGCTGAGGAGGATCGAGTCCGGGATCCCGATCTTGCCCACGTCGTGGAGGGGCGCGGCCCGGCGGATGCGCTCCACGCACTCCTCGTCCAGCCCCAGCGCCCGCGCCGCGGCCCCGGCGCTCTCGCCGACCCTGCGGGTGTGGGCCCCGGTCTTGTCGTCCCGGTACTCCGCCGCCCGGGCCAGGCGGTCCAGGATCTCCAGGCGAGCCCGCTCCAGGTCCGCCGTGCGGGCGCGCACCCGGGCCTCGAGGTTCCGATTCTGGTCCCGAAGGGCCAGATGGAGGAACCGGGTCTCCAGGAGATTCCGGACCCGCAGCCGCACCTCCGCCGGGCTCAGCGGCTTGGTGAGGTAGTCCTGTGCCCCGGCCGACAGGCCCCGACGCCGGGAGTCCTGGGAGTGGTCCGAGGTGAGGATGAGGACCGGGAGGTAGTCGTCGTCTCCGCCCTGCTCCCGGATGACCTGGACCAGCTCGACCCCGTCCATCCCGGGCATCATGAGATCGAGGATGAGGAGGTCCGGCTCCAGATCCTGGCAGAGCGTCGGCGCCTCCCGTGGGTCCAGGGTGCGGTGCAGCCGCCCGAAGCCCATGGGGGTGAGGATCCGCTCCAGCAGATCCAGGTTCGCCGGCTCGTCGTCCACCATCAGGATGCGGGCATCCTTGAGCTTGTGGGACAGCACGGCCATGGCGGTGATCCGCTGGGGTCTGGTGGAAGCGAACGTGGGGGGCGGAGCCGCGGCTACGGCACCCTCCCTTCGAATGTAGGCAAGGCGCCCCGCCTTACGACACCTTCATCCGCCTGCGAAAAGCGTGCCCTGGCCGTCGCCGGGGCGTCCGCGGCGGTCCGCGGGGAGCTCGTACCCGAAGCGCTTGTAGGCCCGGGGCGTGGCGGTCCGGCCCTGGGGCGTGCGCATCAGGAAGCCCTCCATGATGAGGAACGGCTCGTAGACCTCCTCCAGGGTGGTGGCGTCCTCGCCCATGGCCACGGCCAGGGACTGGAGGCCCACCGGACCGCCGTCGAACTTCTCGATGAGCGTCTTCAGGACCCGGGCGTCCATCTCGTCCAGGCCGTACTCGTCGACGTCCAGCAGCTTGAGGGCCTCGTGGGCGACCTCGGCGTCGATCACCCCGTCGGCGCGGACCTGGGCGTAGTCCCGCACCCGCCGGAGGAGCCGGTTCGCCACCCGGGGCGTTCCCCGGGACCGCTTGGCGATCTCCCGGGCCCCGTCCTCGGTGGCCTCCACCTCCAGGATCTCGGCGCTCCTGCGGACGATGGTCGCGAGCTCCCCCGGCGGGTAGAAGTTCAGCCGCTGGACGATGCCGAAGCGCGCTCGCATGGGCGCCGTCAGGAGCCCGAAGCGCGTGGTGGCCCCCACCAGCGTGAAGCGCTCGATGGCCATGGTCATGGTCTGGGCCTTGGGCCCGTCGGACAGGCGGATGTCCACCTGCCAGTCCTCCATGGCCGGGTAGAGGAACTCCTCGATGATGGGGCGGAGGCGGTGGATCTCGTCGATGAAGAGAATGTCCCCCTCGCGCTGGTTCGTGAGGATCCCCACCAGGTCGGCGGGCTTCTCCAGCACCGGTCCCGACGTCGTCTTGAAGTTGACGCGCATCTCCCGGGCCAGGAGCGAGGCCAACGTCGTCTTCCCCAGCCCCGGAGGACCGTGGAAGAGGATGTGGTCCAGGGGCTCGTCCCGCTGGAGGGCCGCCTCGATGGCGATGGAGAGGGCCTCCCGCACCTTGTCCTGCCCGATGAACTCGGAGAGGCGCTGGGGCCGCAGCGACGGCTCCGCGCCTTCGTCCTCCTCCAGCGCTTCGGGGGTGGTGACCTCGGTTCGCTCGCTCATGCCGGGAATGTACAAGGTCCCCAGGACGTGGCCCACCGGTCCCCGCTCACCCCCCCCGCGCTGCTGGATCGGGAAAGATGCTCATGGTACCTTCCCACGCATCACGGTCGGTTCCCGCCGATCCACCGTTCCGCCATTCCGGAGACCACCTTGAAGGCCTATCCCCTCATCGTCGAGAAGCTCACCACGGAGTTCGGGATCGAGGCCGAGCGGATCAGCCGAGACGCGACGCTCGCCGACCTCGGTCTGGATTCCCTCTCCGCCGTGGAGCTGGTCTTCGAGCTGGAGGAGGAGCTCGGCGTGGAGCTGGACGAGCAGCAGGCGGACTTCGCCACCCTGGGCGAGGCCGCCGACCTCCTGGACCGGATCGTCGCCGAACAGACCGACGCCGAGGGCTGAGCCCCGTGTCCGGGAGGGAGCGGCCCCGGGTCTTCATCACCGGGATGGGCGCCGTGGCTCCCGGCGCCAACGACGCGGAGACCCTCTTCCGCAACGTGGCGGCCGGGACCTCCCCGGTCCGCATGGTCACCGTCGGTCCCCCCAACCTCCCCAGCGACCTGCTCATGGCCCCGGCGGACGGCTTCGATCCGTCGGAGCTCCTGCCCCGGCCGGAGCGGATGTTCATGGCCCGGGTCTCGGAGATGGCGGTCGTGGCGGGCCATGAGGCCCTGACCCAGGCCGGGCTCCTGGACGATCCGTCCCCCCTGGAGCACGCGGCCGTCCACATGGGCTGCGGCATGGGCGGCACCGAGGCCATCGACACCGGAGCCCGCCGGCTCTACGCCCGGGGCACGCGCCGCGGCTCGCCGCTGTCGGTCCCGCTCATCATGGCCAACGGCCCCGCGGCGCACCTCTCCATGCGGTGGGGGATCCGCGGCCCCACCCTCACCTACTCCGTGGCGTGCTCCTCCTCGGCCGTGGCGCTCGGGGAGGCCCTGGAAGCGCTGCGGAGCGGCCGGGTCCGCCGCGCCCTGGCGGGCGGCACCGAAGCCCTCCTCTCCGACGGATCCATGGCCGGGTGGGAGAACCTCCGCGTCCTGGCCCAGGAGCACCCCGACGGCCCGGAGGCTTCCTGCCGTCCCTTCGACGTCGCCCGCACCGGGATGGTCCTGGGCGAGGGCGCGGCGGTCCTCGTCCTCGAGACGGAAGACGCCATGGAGGAGCGGGGAGCGGAGCCGCTGGCCGAGCTCCAGGGGTACGGAGCCTCCAGCGACGCCCACAGCCTGACCGAGCCCGACGCGGACGGGCAGGAGCGGGCCATCCGCGCCGCCCTCGAGGACGCCGGGATCGAGGCCGGCGCCCTGGGCTGGGTCAACGCCCACGCCACCGGCACCCCCGCCGGGGACCCGGTGGAGCTGGAGAGCCTCCGTCGGGTGCTGGGGGACGCGGCGCCCGAGGTGCCCGTGAGCGCGCCCAAGGCCGCCCTGGGCCACCTCATCGGAGCCGCCGGCGCCGTGGAGTTCGTCGTGGCGGTCCAGGCGCTCCGCCTCCGCCGGATCCCTCCGACGGCCAACCTGGACGACCCCGATCCGGCCGCCGAGGGGCTCGACCTGGTCCGCGGGGACGCCCGGTCCGCCCCGGGGCTGGAGCGGGTCCTCTCCAACTCCTTCGCCTTCGGCGGGAGCAACGCGGCGCTGGTGGTGGGGCGGGCCTAACGCGCCCCGGGCCGGGTGGCCCACCACGCCCACCACGCCAGCACCCCCTGGAGCGGCAGCCGCAGGTACAGGGCCCACGCGGGGATCTCCGGGTACGCCTCGGGGTGGAGCGCCATGTGGAGGTTGGCCGGGAAGACGGCCGCCAGGAGCGCCACCAGGAACCAGCCCGCCGCCGGCCGCGTGCGTCGGGGGAGGACGGCCAGCCCCCCGGCGATCTCCAGGAGGCCGCTCAGGAGGACCAGCGGCCGGTGCCAGGGCAGCCAGGGCGGCATGATCCCCACGTACGTCTCGGTGCGGAGGAAGTGGTTGGCGCCCGCCGCCACGAAGAGGACCGCCAGCGCCCAGAGGGCGATCCGACGCCCCCGGCTCAGCGGCTGGCCAGCGCCCGGCGGATGAGCTCGTCCGCGCTGGGAGCGTCGCCCTCCTCCAGGACGTCCCGGACCGCCTGGTCGGCGTCTGCGAAGGAGTAGCCCAGCGCCACCAGCGCCTGGACGGCGTCCTGGGCCACCGAGGGGGCGCCCCCCTGGCCCGAGGGCGTGAGGATCGCCAGGTCCTCGACCTTGTCGCTGAGCTCGAGGGCCAGCTTCTCCGCGGTCTTCTTCCCCACGCCGCTCACCTGGCGGAGGGCGGTGATGTCCTTCTCGGCCAGGGCCCGGGCCAGGCGCTCCGCGGTGTAGGTGCTGAGCATGCTGAGCGCCAGCTTCCCGCCGACCCCCGACGCGCCCAGGAGCCGCTTGAAGAGGCGGCGCTCCAGGTCGTCCAGGAACCCGTAGAGCGAGACCGAGGTGTCGGTCACCACCTGAACCGTCCGGAGCTGGACGGGGTCGCCGGCCCGGGGGAGCCGCTGGAAGACGGTGAGGGGGACCTCGACCTCGTAGACGACGCCGCCGGAGGTCTCGACCTCCACGCCGTCGGGGTCGCGGACCAGGAGGGTGCCGTGGAGTCGTGAGATCATCGGGGAAAGCTTCCCATGAGACAGTGAGCGAGGGCCGCGGCCACGCCGTCGGCGGCGTCCTCGGGCGTGGGCTCCTCCCGGAGCTTGAGCTGCTGCTTGACCATGTAGGCCACCTGGCTCTTGGTGGCGCGCCCGGTGCCGGCCACCGCCTTCTTGATCTCCGGCGCCGTGTACTCGGCGATGAGGAGCTCGCGGAGCGAAGCGGCGAGGAGGATGGCGCCCCGGGCGTGTCCCAGCGTGAGCGCGCTCCGGGCGTTCTTCCCCTGGTAGACGTCCTCCACCGAGACGGCGTGGGGCCGGTGCCGCTCCATGAGCCCGTCCACCTCCTCGAAGATCTCGCGGATGCGGTCGGTGAGGGACTTGCGCGAGGAGGTGCGGATCACGCCGCACTCCACGAGGCGCACGGAGCCGTCGGGGTGGCGGCGCACCACCCCGAACCCCGTCACCGCGGTGCCCGGATCGATCCCGAGGACCAGCGTCCCTTCGTCGTCGGCCCGGTCCACCCGGGCTACATCGCCTCCGCCACCACGGCGTCGTCGATGTCGGCGTTGGTGTGGACCTTCTGGACGTCGTCCAGCTCCTCCAGCGCGTCCAGGAGCTTGAGGAGCGTCTCCGCCTGCTTCCCCGCCACGGCGATCTCGTTCTTGGGGATCCGGGTGAGCTCGGAGGAGACCGTGTCGATGCCGGCGTCCTCGATGGCCTGCTTCACCTCGTGGAACTCGGTGAGCTCCGCCAGGACCACGAACTCGTCCCCGTCCTTCTGGACGTCCTCGGCTCCGGCCTCGATGGCGGCCTCGAACACCGACTCCTCGGTGTAGCGGGACGCGTCCACGACGATCTGCCCCTTCCGCTCGAACTGCCACGCCACCGAGCCGCTCTGCCCCAGGCTGCCCTCGTACTTCCCCAGGACGTGGCGGACGTCGGCCACGCTCCGGTTCGTGTTGTCCGTGAGGCACTCGATGAAGAGGGCCACCCCGTTGGGCCCGTAGCCCTCGTACGCGACCTCCTCGTAGTTGACCCCCTCGAGCTCGCCGGTGCCCTTCTTGATGGCGCGCTCGATGTTCTCCGACGGCATCTCGGCCTCGTTGGCCTTGTCGATGGCCAGCCGGAGGCGCGGGTTGTAGTCGGGATCGCCCCCGCCCTCGCGGGAGGCCACGGTGATCTCCCGGATGATCTTGGTGAACTCCCGACCCTTCTTGGCGTCGTTCACCGCCTTCTTCCGCTTGATCTTGGACCACTTGTTGTGACCGGCCACGGCTACCTCTCGCTACAGTCGGTACGGATGCTGGGGGGACCCGCAAAGGTAGAGGCTGCGGGGGGGCGCGATCAATCCGGCGTCGGGGTCGGGGGGCGTCGCGCGGGGACGCCCTCGACCCTCGAATGGGGGAACGCCGACGGGCCGGCGGGGAGGTCCCCGCCGGCCCGTGGCCGTCCTCGGATCGCGCCCGGGCCTCAGCCCCCGGAGCCGGCCCCCTGGGCCGCGCCGTCCTGCTCCTGGCTCACCGGCCGGTCCCGGGTGGTGGGATACTCGATCCCGAGCTGCTCCATGTAGGAGTCGAACCGCTCCGGGTCGTAGTAGTACGGCTCCATGAGGGGCCGCCACCGCTGCATGATGTCGGCGTTGAGCCAGATGGCGGGCTCGTCCGTCTCGGCGATGAAGGGCGTGTACCCGGTGTCGGCCGAGGAGTCCTCGCCCGAGGTCTGGTCCTCGTTGAAGTAGGCCCAGGCCTCCTCGATGAGCTCGGGCTTGGTGAGGAGGTCGAGGAGCGTGAGGGCCTGGACCTTGGCCCCGGCCACGGCGCCCTTGTGGGCCACGGGCGTGGCCATGGCGATCCCGTTGGCCCAGTTGTGTCCCGGGCCGCCGGGGATGTTGGACGGGTAGCGGAGCGTCACGGTGGGCATGTTCCACGAGATGTCGCCGATGTCGTCGGAGCCGCCGCCCAGCGACTCGGACAGGTCCACGGGCCCGGACAGCTCCCGGATCTCGGTGGCCAGCCCCCGGGGCTCCTGCCCAAGCTCCTCCTGGAGCGCGTTGGCCAGCTCGATGTCGTCCTCGCTCCACTCCGGGAGCCCCACCCGCTCGATGTTGGCGTAGGTGGCCTCGGCCACGGGGCGGTTGAAGTGGCGGGAATAGGCGGCCCCCACCGTCATGATGGTGTCCAGCGTGGTCCCGGTCATGAGCGCCGCGCCCTCGGCCATCTTGGCCGCGGCGTCGTACTGCTCCTTGGTGAGCTCGTAGTTCCGCTCACGGAAGTAGAACCAGATGGTGGCCTGCTGGGGGACCACGTTGGGCTGGTCCCCCCCGTCCACGATGATGTAGTGGGAGCGGGCCGCGGGGCGGAGGTGCTCCCGCTTGTACTCCCACGCCTGGGCCATGAGCATGACCGCGTCCAGGGCCGAGCGGCCACGCCACGGGGAGCCCGCCGAGTGGGCCGTCTCCCCGTTGAACGTGTACATCACGCTCCAGAGGGCGTTGCCCCCGGACTGCCCCCACGACGTGCCGAAGTTCGACGACACGTGGGTGAAGAGGTTCACGTCCACGCCGTCGAAGACGCCCTCGCGCACGAAGAAGGCCTTGGAGGCCACCTGCTCCTCGGCCACACCGGGCCAGATGAGGAGCGTGCCCTCGATGCCCTCCTCCTCCATGATCTCCTTCACGGCCAGCGCCGCCACGATGTTCACGGCCTGGCCGGAGTTGTGGCCCTCCCCGTGGCCCGGGGCGGCCTCGTCCACCACCGCGTCCCGGTAGCCCACGCCGGGCTTCTGGTTGGACTGGGGGATGCCGTCCACGTCGGACCCCAGGGCGATGACCGGGCCGCCGTCCCCGTTGGACCAGCGCGCCGTCCACGCCGAGGGCATCCCCGCCACGCCGAGCTCGATCTCGAAGCCCTCGTCCTCCAGGAGGCCCGTGAGGTAGCGCTGGGTCTCGAACTCCTGCATGCCCAGCTCCCCGAAGGAGAAGAGCATGTCGATGATCTCCTGGACCATCTTGGCGTTGTCCTCGACACGCTCGATGGCCTCCTCCTTGAGCTCCTCGAGGTCCTGGGCCGCGGCGGCGGGAGCCAGGAAGGTCAGGGCGAGCAGGGCGGACAGCAGTCCGCGGACGACGGTTCGGCGCATTCGGTGTTCTCCGGAGGGGTGGAACGGGTCGGGCGGATCCGGCGGGAAGTGGGTCAGGATGCCGGGACGGCGGCGACGCGGCAAGGCGTCGGGGGCGAACGCGCGGGAGCGGGAGCCCGCGCTCCGGCCAGGCGTCCGGCCCCCGACCCCGTCAGGGTTCCTGGGACACGGGGCGGGTCGCGGGATGCCGCAGCCACTGCCCCGGCGCGGCCTCCTCGACCGCCACCCCGTCGGCCACCACCGGCACCCCGTTCACGATGACCCACGGGATCCCGGCGGAGCGCCGGGCCGGCTCGGCGTAGGTGGCCCGGGCGTCCACCGTCCCGGGATCGAAGATCGTGATGTCGGCGTCCATCCCCGGCTGGAGCCGGCCTTTGAGCCGCATGCGGGGAACGGACCGCTCCAGGCGGGTGGCGGGGAGGAGGGTGATCTTCCGGAGCCCCTCCATCCAGTCGACCACGCCGAGCTCCCGGACGTAGCGTCCCAGGAAGCGGCCGAAGGTCCCGACGCTCCGGGGGTGCCCCGTGCCGTCCACCAGCCCGCCGCCGTCGGAGCTCACGATCCCCAGAGGGCTCTCCAGCCCCATGACGATCTCCTCCTCGGGGATGAACTCGGTCTGCACCGAGATGGGCTCCGGCTCGGCCCGGAGCTCGACGAAGCGGGCGCTGTCGAGCCGTTCCTGCGTCCGGGCCACGTAGAGGTCCGAGTAGTCGGCGCCCCCGAAGCGCTCCTGCCACCCCTCGTCGTAGAGCGCCGACTGGAGCGTGGTCTGGTTCCGCGTCCAGACGTGGAAGTCGAACCCCACGTCCACGCCCCGGGCGGCCGCCCCCTCCACCATGGCGATGGTGAGGGGCGCCGACCCCACGGTCGAGGAGATGAGGTGGGCGAGCTGGGCCTGGGCCCCCGTGGCGGCGGCCATGGCGATGACCTCCATGGCGGCCAGGCTCATGGTGAGCGGGAAGACGTCTCCCTTGTAGCGGGCGTGGAGGTGGACCGGCACGCCCTCCTCGGCGGCCACCTCGAACATGGCGAAGACCTCCTCGTAGGAGGCGCCCGGCGAGTAGTTGAGGCCGAAGCCGATCCCCACGGCGCCCGCGCGGATGGCCCGGCGGGCCAGCTCCTTCATGACCGGGATCTGCTCCGGGGCCGCCGGGGCGTAGCGGTCGGTGGCGCCGGCGGCCTCCCGGACGGCCCGGTGGTCGACGGTCTTGGCGTAGTTCACCACCGGGCGGGCCGCCCTCTGCTCCGCCACGTACCCCTCCACGTCCAGGGGTCCGCCGTGCATGCCGAAGGTCGTGGTCACCCCGTCGGCCGCCTTGTCCTCGTGGGCCGTCCGCCGGGACGCGATGCCCGAGAGGATGTCGATGAAGCCCGGGGCCACGATGTGGCCCGTGGCGTCGATGGCGCGCCGCCCTTCGATGGGGTCCGTGGTGACGACCGCGATGCGCTCGCCGCGCACCCCCACGTTGGCGATCTCGTCCCGGCCGCTCTCCGGGTCCATGACCCGGCCGCCGAGGATGACCAGGTCGTAGGGCTCCTGAGCGGACGCCCCCTCCGCCCCGGGCAGGGCCGGAAAGCCGACCGCCAGGAGGAGCGCGAGGACCGGGCCGAGGACACGGCCGGCAGGGAGCGAGCGGGGGTGGGCGCGGGGACGACGGAGCATGGGACCTCCTCCTTCGGGGTGGGAGCCTTCCCGCCAGGGTAGCCCGGGTGCCCCGGCCCCCGTCAACCCGCCCGACCCCGGCGCCCCCCTCCGGTCAGCCCGGAACGAAGGCCACGATGCGGAGCGGCCCGCCGCTCCCTCCGGCGATCTTCATGGGGAGCGCCACCACGTAGGCCCCCGCCGCCGGGAGGAAGTCCAGGAAGGCCACGTTCTCGAAGCCGGCGACGTTCTCCGAGTAGAGGATCACGTGGGTCCGGAAGTCGGAGGACTGGCCGTGGTCCAGGCTCGGCGTGTCGATCCCCACCGCCACCACCCCCCGCTCGTCCACGAGCCACTGGGCCGCCTCCGGCGCGAGCCCCGGGAAGTGGAGCTCCGGCACGGCGTCGGGCCCCGTCTCGCCGGTGCCCAGGTAGGCGGTGCGGTTTCCCCACCGGTCCCCCCACCCCGTCCGCAGGAGGAGGATGCCGCCGTCGGGGAGCTCGCCGTGCTCGGCCTCCCACTCCTCGAGGTCCTCGACCGAGACCTGGTAGTCGGCGTCGATGCCGCCGGAGACGTCCACCACCGCGGCGGGCCCGATGAGCCCCTCCAGGGGGATCTCGTCGGCCGCCAGGCCACCCCGGGCGAAGTGGATGGGCGCGTCCAGGTGGGTGCCCCCGTGCTCGGCGGTGGAGAAGGCGTTGGCGCTGTAGAACCACCCGCCGTCCGTCTCCCCGAAGGCGAGTCGCTCGAGCTGGAACCCCGCGGTGTCCGTGGGCCAGTAGACGGTCCGCTCGTCGAAGGGATGGGTCAGGTCGATCCATCGCCCCCCGGAGCCGTCGAACACCCCGGCCACCGGGTCAGGGCCCTCCTCGGTCTCGGGGGCGGCCGGCCCGCAACCCCCGACGGCGGTGAGGAGGGGAAGCGCGAAGGGGAGGACGAAGGCGGCGGCCCGGCGCATGGCGTCTCCTGGAGCGGGTGGGACGGGCACCCCCGGACGCGGAGGAGCCCGCGGCCCCCTCGAACGGGGACCGCGGGCTCCAAGCTACCGCACCGGAAGGGCGGCGACGAGCTACATGCTCGAGCCCGACGCGGAGATCGGGATGTGCAGCCGGACGTTCTCCCAGGTCATGAGCAGGTGACCCATCCCCTCGTGCCACTCGTAGGTGAGGGTCTCGGTCATGTCGTCCCGGTTCTCGGGCTGGAGCGTGAACGTCCCCACGTCGGCGGCCTGGACCTCGTCGCTGATGGGGATGCCCCACCGCTCGTGGTTCTCGTTGACGTGGATCGTCCACTCTTCCTCACCGGGCTCGGCCCAGAGGGAGTAGCTGCCGGGCTCCAGCTCCACGCCGCCGATGGTGGCGGCCACGGGGAGGTGGATGGCGGTGGCCTCGTTGGCCCCCATGCGCCAGGGCGTGTCGTACGGCACGAGCCCGCCCATGATCTCCCGGTCCCGGGCCGACGGCGCGCCGTAGCAGAGGACCGCGGTGGTGTCGCCCACGGGGATGGCGGTGGTCTGGAGCGGGCTGGGGCGATCCCCGGCCTCGTCCATGCTGCCGCGCACGAAGCACTGGGACATCATGTCCGCGCCCTGGGCGGACGCGGTCTCGGCGGGGGCGGCGGCTTCGGTGGCGGCGGCCTCGCCGCCCTCGGCGTCGTCCATCTCCGCCGAGTCCCCTCCGCACGCGGCGAGCGCGAGGACGGTGGCCCCGACGAGGAAGGAGGTGGGTCGAATCGAGCGCATGGATTCTCCTGGCGTTGCTGCGGATGTGGGAGGGTCGGCCGTCCTGCGGCCGCGGACCCCGGGGTCCAGAGTACAGGGTACGGCCTTACCCCTACGTGGAAAAGGCTTCCGCTTTTCCCTCAGCCCTCGTAGGCCGCCAGGATATCCAGCACGCGATCCACGTCGGCCTCGGTGTGGTCGGCGTTGACCTGGGCCCGGATCTCCTCGTCGCCACGGGGCACCACCGGGTAGGCGAGGCCGGTCACCAGGACCCCGTTCTCGTAGAGGTGGCGCACCATGTCGCGGGTCCGGGCGGTGTCCCGGATCATGAGGGGGACCACCGGGTGCTCCCCCGGGATCGTCTCGATGCCCACGCGTCCGAGCCCCTCCTCGAAGCGCCTGGTGAGGCGCCGGAGCCGGTCCAGCAGGGCCCGTCCCTCGTCGGAGTCCACGATCTCCACGGAGCGCCGCGCCGCCGCGGCCTCCCCCACGGTGATGGGGTTGGAGTAGATGTACATCATCGAGCTCTCGCGGAGATAGCGCACCGTGGCGGCGTTGGCCGTCACGTAGCCGCCGTTCACCCCGAACGCCTTCCCCAGCGTGCCCACCAGCACGTCCACTCCCTCGGCGCCGGTGTACTCCTCCACGCCCCGCCCCGTCGCCCCGAAGGCCCCGACGCCGTGGGAGTCGTCCACGACCAGGACCACGTTCTCCTCGAAGTGCTCGTCGTGCTTCCGGCACACCGCGGCGAGCTCGTCCAGCGGTGCGTGGTCCCCCCGCATGGAGAAGATCCCGTCGGTGGTGACGAGCGCGCGCCTGGCCTTGCCCCGCCACTCGGAGAGGGCCGCGTCCAGGGCGTCCACGTCGTTGTGGGGGTAGATGGCCTTCCCCGCCGGGCGCGCCAGGCGCATGGCGTTGATGATGCAGTTGTGGTTGAGCTCGTCGGAGATCAGGACCGTCTCGTCGGAGACCAGGGGCACGATGGTGGACACGACGGTGGCGTAGGCGGAGGAGAAGGCCATGGCCGCCTCCCGTCCGTGGAAGCGGGCCAGCGTCTCCTCGAGCTCCACGTGGGCGCGGTACGTGCCGCTGATGAAGCGGACCGCTCCGGGACCGGCGCCGAATTCGGCGGTGGCCTCCTCCTCGGCGCGCATCACCTCGGGGTGGAGCCCCAGCCCCAGGTAGGAGTTGGAGTTCATGCGGATGAACTCCTTCGTGCCCTCGCCTTCCAGGAGGAAGCGGGGGCCGCGGTCCCCTCCGGCACGGATCACGCCCACCACCACGCTCTCGTCCCCCTTGGCGGTCCCCGCCTCCTCCAGCTCGGAGACGTGGCGCTCCAGGACGCTGCTCAGTCGGTCCATCGGCATGTGCTTCGGGCTCCTATCGCAGGTTGTCCAGCATGTCGTCGGTCATGGCCCCGGCGTCGTACTCCGGGCTCCACCCCCACTCCTCCCGGGCGGCGGAGTCGTCGATGCGGTCCGGCCAGCTCTCGGCGATGGCCTGCCGGACCGGATCCACGTCGTAGTCGATCTCGAACTCCGGGATCCGCTCCCGGATCACCGCGGCCAGGCCCTCGGGGGAGAGCTGCATGGCGGTGACGTTGAAGGCGTTGCGGTGCTCCAGGCTCGCCGGGTCGGCTTCCATCACCTCGATGGCCGCCCGGACCGCGTCGGGCATGTACATCATGTCGAGCTGGGCGTCGGGCTCCAGGAAGCAGGTGTAGCGTCCCTCCGCCACGGCCTGGTAGAAGATGTCCACGGCCCAGTCCGTCGTGCCCCCCCCGGGCGGCGCCCCGTGGGAGATGAGGCCCGGGTACCGCACGCCCCGGGTGTCCACGCCGTGACGCGCGTGGTAGTAGTCGCACAGGAGCTCGCCGGCCACCTTGGTGATGCCGTACACCGTGCGCGGCCGCATGACCGTGTCCTGGGGCGTGGGGTCCTTGGGGCTCTCGGGGCCGAAGACCCCGATGGAGCTGGGGGTGAAGACCGCGCACCCCTGCTCCCGGGCCACCTCCAGGACGGCCTCCAGGCTGCCCATGTTCACGTGCCAGGCCAGCCGGGGGTCCCGCTCCCCCACCGCCGAGAGGATGGCGGCCAGGTGGTACACCGTGTCGGCGTGGTGCCGCATGACGGCCTGCCCGACCGCCTTCGGGTCCGTGGCGTCCAGGACCTGGAAGGGCCCGCTCTCCACCAGCTCGCCGGCGGGGGTGCGGACGTCGGTGGCCAGAACCTGGGCCTCCCCGTAGATCTCGCGCAGACGGGGGACCAGCCAGGAGCCGATCTGGCCCCCGGCGCCCGTGACGAGGATGCGCCTCACCGGCCGGGAATCCCGTATCCGGCGGGCGCCTCGGTGGCGTCCAGGGCCCAGCCGATGAAGTCCCGGATGTCCTGGTTCGACGTGACGATGTCCTCGGCGCGGAGGTACATCATGTGCCCGCTCCGGTACGCCGCGTACCGCATGCGGTCCTGGAGCCGGCCCGCGGGGTCCAGGTTCCACATGGTGTACTTGGCGCTGAAGTAGTCCGTCCCCCCGTCGTAGTAGCCGCTCTGCACGAAGAGGTGCAGGTAGGGGTTCTCCGACATGGCCTGGCGCAGGTCCTCCCCCGTGTCGTCCCCGCTCCGGTTCCACGGGTGGACCGGCCCGAAGAGGTAGTACTGGAGGTCGGTCTCGAAGCCCAGGTCGTTGCGCAGGTAGTCGTTGATGGCGGGAGCGAAGGCGTGGTTCCACGCCGAGAGGGCCGGATCGTAGTCGTACGACTCGCCGGCGTCCTCCCGGTCCACCCCCTTGTAGCGGGCGTCGAGGCGCCCCACGGTCAGCCCCTGGTCCCGCAGGAGCTCCTTCCGGAACTCGCCCACGCTGGGACGCAGGTTGTGGTCCAGGAACCACTGCTCCGACACCCCGGCGTAGCGGGCCGCGGCTCGGGCGATGGCGCGGCGCTCCGCCACGGGGAGGGCGCCCCCGCGGGCGAGGGCCGGGAGGTAGGTGTCCAGCGTCCACTCCTCGACCTCGTCGAGCACGTCCACCAGGTCCCGCTCCTGGAGGGCCGGCTCGAGCTGCCCGTGGTACCACGCCGTGGCCGTGTAGTTGGGCAGCGCCAGGGCGTCCCCCACGGGGCCGTCCCGGTCGACGCCCAGGCCCGTGGGCGAGACCAGGATGACGCCGTTGAGGTACATCCACTGCCGGCCCTGCAGGGCCCGGGCGAGGCCGGAGACCCGGGTGGTCCCGTAGCTCTCGCCGATGAGGA
>CAZMTA010000043.1:0-14930 GCA_964569085.1 uncultured Gemmatimonadaceae bacterium
ACGCCGGCCATGACGTCCTGGAAGTCCTTCTGGCCCCAGTCGGCGAAGATGGCCTGGCTGAAGGGCTGACCGTACCCCGACGAGCCCCGGGGGTTGGTGTAGACCACCGCGTACCCGTGGGCCGCGAAGAGGCGGGCCTCGAAGTTGAAGTCGTGGCGGTACTGGCTCACCGGCCCGCCGTGGATCCGCAGGAGGACCGGGAGGCGCGCGCGGTCGGCGGCGTCGGGATCGTACCCCGGCGGGAAGGCCACGAAGCCCTCGATCTCCGTGCCGTCCGCGGAGCGGAAGCGGACGTTCCGCGTCTCGCCCAGGTCGAGCTCGGCCAGCCAGGCGTCGTTGTGCTCGGTGAGTCGGGCGAGGGCGGGCGCGCTCCCCGCCGCCGCGCCGGAGGAGAAGGCCCGGGCCACCGCCACGTGGGCCGGGCGGTCCAGGGCGTTGTCCTGCACCGCGAAGGTGCCGCCGGCCCAGTCGAAGCCGGAGGCCGAGCGGGCCCCGGCCACGGGCCGCTCGAAGGCGCTCCCGTCGGGGCGGATGCGGGCCACGTGGTCCTCCGCCGAGTCCTCGACGCCGAACCAGATCCAGCCCCCGTCCCCGCTCCAGCGGGGGGAGCGGACGTTCCGGTCCAGCGACTCCGTGAGGAGGCGGGGCGGGGCGGGGGGGGCGCCCGCCGCGGGCACGTCCACCACGGCCAGGTGGCCGGTGGCGTACCAGATGGCGTCCACGTCGGGCGTGGCCACGTACGCCAGCGACCCTCCGTCGGGGCTCCACGCCGGGGACCGGTCCGACCCGGGGTCGTCGGTCACCTGGAGGGGCGCGTCGGTGGGCTCGTCCAGGTCGGCGTCCACCACCCAGAGGTTGGTGTCCACGTTCCCGTCGGGCTCCTCGGTGCGGTTGCTCTCGAAGGCCACCCGGGTCCCGTCGGGGCTCCACACCGCCCCGGACTCGTCCCAGCGGCCGGTGGTGAGCTGCCGGAGCTCGCCGGAGGCCAGGTCCAGGACGTACAGGTGCGTCCTGCGATCGCCGGTGAGATAGCCCTGGCCGTCCCGCTTGAACTGGAGCCGGTCGATCACCCAGGGGTCCCGGGGCGCGTTCTCCCTCTCGTCGGCGTCGTCCTCCTCGGGGTCGCGGAGGGTCAGGAGCAGGCGATCGCCGGAGGGCGACCACGCGTAGTCCCGCACCCCCTGGTCGACCTCGGTGAGCGCCACGGCCTCCCCGCCCCTCCGGTCGAGCCCCCAGACCTGGGTCTCGCCCCCGTCCCGGGAGGCGGTGAAGGTGAGCCAGCGGCCGTCGGGGCTCCACGCTGGCGAGCCCACCGACCCGTCATCGCGGGTCATGGGGAGGTGCGCCGACCCGTCCGCCGCCGACATCCAGAGCCGGGTCGTGGTCTCCTCCTCCTCCAACGACGTGCGGCTCACCGTGTACGCGACCCACGTCCCGTCGGGGCTCACCACCGGCGTGCCGACCCGGGCCATGCGGAAGAGGTCGTCGACCTCCAGGGTGCGGCGGGCGTCGGCGCCGGAGGACGGCTGCTGGGCCGCGGCGGGGCCGGCCGCCAGGAGGGCGGCGAGAAGGGCCCCCAGGAGGACCGACGGACGGAGGGCGGGGCGCGGGAGGGAGGGACGGACGGCGGCGGGACGGGGGCGCATGGCGGCTCCGGGAAGAATCCGGCGACGGGAAGGGGGGAGGGGGCCAACGTGCGGCGGAGCGGCGGGGGCGGCAATTCCGGGAGCCGGGGGACGCGTGCGGGGGCCGCAACCTTTCCCTCGCCGACCCCCTCCCATACTATGTCGGTCAACGACAGTCGTGTGTCGACATAGCCAACCACGAGACCCGCCGTGCCCGCCTCCCGCCCTTCCCTCGCCTTCCGCCTCCTCCTGCGCCTGTACCCACGGGCGTACCGGGAGCGGTACGGTCGGGAGATGGAGGCGTTCTTCCGTCGGGAGCGGACCGAGGCCGGGGGAGGGCCGCGCTTCTGGGCGCGGCTCGTCCTGGACCACGCCGAGGCCGCCTGGGCGGTGCGGGCAGGGGGGAGGGAGGGGAGGATGGGACGCTGGACGCCGGTCTTCGAGGATCTCCGAGCCGCGGCGCGCTCGCTCCGGCGGGCGCCGGGTTTCGCCGTCTTCGCCGCGGCCACCCTGGCGCTGGGCGTGGGCGCCACGGCCGGGGTGTTCACCGTGGTGGACCGCGTCGTGCTCCGCCCGCTCCCCTATCCCGGCTCGGAGCGCATGGTGCTCACGGGGATCGACCCGAAGTTCTTCGCCGAGACCCGGGGGCCCCTGAGCCCGGTCCTCTTCCGCGCGCTCCAGGACGCGCCCGGCCCCGCCGAGGCGGTGGTGGCGGCCCGGAGGTTCGACGTCGTCCTCCGGGAGGGGCCCGATCCGGAGCGGGTGCGCACCACCGGGGTCTCGGAAGGCTTCTTCCCCTTCTTCGGGGCGACCCCCGCCGTGGGACGCCTCCTCCGCCCGGAGGACCACGAGGCCGGCGCCGAGCCGGTCCTGGTCCTGGGCCACGACGTCTGGACGAGCCGGTGGGGGGGCGACCCGGGCGTCGTCGGGCGCGCCGTGCGGGTGGACGACGAGCTCCGGACCGTGGTGGGGGTCGTGGGGGCGGGCTTCCACACGCCGCCCGAGCTGGTGGAGGCGCCCGACTACTGGACCCCGCTGGAGATGGACTGGGAAGCCCGGGGGAGCTTCACCCTCACCGGGGTCGCCCGGCTCCGTCCCGGCGCCACCCTCGAGGAGCTCGACGCCCACGCCGACCAGGTCGTCGATCGGATCTACGAGCTGGGCGGGGAGGAGGCCCCGGCGTTCCTGGCCGGAGCCGCCGTCGAGCCGTACCGGGACACGGTGGTCGGCCCCCTGGCCGGAACGCTGGGCAGGGTCCTGGCGGCCGTCTTCCTCCTCCTGGCCATCGCCTGCGTGAACGTGGCCGGGCTCCTCCTGACCCGGGGGGCGGAGCGCCGCCACGAGCTCGCGGTCCACACCGCCCTGGGCGCGCCCAGGGTTCGGCTGGTCCGCCGGCTCCTGGCCGAGAGCGCCCTCCTGGCCGCGGCGGGCGGGGCCGCGGGGGCCGCCCTGGCCTGGGCGTCCGTAGAGCTCTTCCGCCGCTACGCGCCCAGCACCCTCCCGCGCCTGGCCGAGGTGGCGGTGGACGGGCGCGGCCTGGCCTTCGCGCTGGGGGTGGCGGGCCTCACGGTCCTCTTCTTCGGCGCGTTGCCCGCCCTCCGGAGCACGGGTGGGCTGGCCGCGAGCTGGTCGGGCCCCCGGGGCAGCACCGCGGGACGGAGCGAGGGGCGGCTGCGCGGCGGCCTGGTGGCGCTGGAGACCGCCCTGGCCGTCGTCCTGGCCGTGGGCTCCGGGCTCCTGGCCCACGACCTGGCGCGGGTCGCCTCCGAGGATCCGGGCTTCCGGGCCGAGGGGATGGCCGTCCTGACCCTCGACCTGGCCCCGCGCTTCGGCCCCGAGGAGTGGGCGCCCACCTGGGAGCGCCTCCTGGAGCAGGTCGAGGCCGTCCCCGGCGCCGGCGCGGTGGCGGTGGCCACCCAGGCGCCCTACGACGGCTCCCGGACGGTCTCCAGCTACCGCCCCGAGGGATGGGAGGGCGGGGAGGGGGAGGACCGGATCATGGCGGTCACCGTCGCCGTGGCCGGCGAGTACCTGGACGCCCTCGACGGCCGGATCGTCGAGGGCCGCGCATTGGGGGCCGCCGACGGGTCCGGGCCTCCCGTGGCCGTGGTCAACGACGCCTTCGCCCGGGAGTACTGGCCGGGGGAGAGCGCCGTCGGGAAGACGCTCGCCGAGGGGGAGGAGGACGAGGCCGCCTACCGCGTCGTGGGGGTCATGGAGGACGTGAACGTCCGCCCCGGACGGGAGGCGTCCCCCCACGTCTTCCTCCCCCTCGCCGTCTCCCCGTGGCGGCAGATGGAGATCCTGGT
Source organism: uncultured Gemmatimonadaceae bacterium (assembly GCA_964569085.1). Lineage (GTDB taxonomy): Bacteria > Gemmatimonadota > Gemmatimonadetes > Longimicrobiales > Gaopeijiaceae > JAJCZZ01. Next base: position 3,935 of record CAZMTA010000043.1, read on the forward strand.
CCGGGCCGAGGGCGGGGACGCCGCGGCCCTGGCCAGCGGGCTCCGCGACGCCGTCCGTCAGGTGGATCCGGGGCTCCCGGTCTCCCGCATCCAGACGCTGGAGGCGATGGCGTCCGAGGGCCTGTCCGCCTCCCGGTTCTACGCCGTCCTCTTCGGCGCCTTCGCCGCCGCGGCGCTCCTCCTGGCCGTGGTGGGGGTCTACGGCACCACCTCCTTCGCCACCCGGCGGCGCCTGCGGGAGGCGGGGATCCGCCTGGCGCTGGGAGCCCGGAGCGGACAGGTGGTGCGCCGTCTGGTGTCGGGCGCGGCCGCCTCGGTGGGGCTCGGCGTCCTCCTGGGGCTCGGGGCCGCCGCGGCGGGCGCGGGCTTCCTGGCCGAGCGCCTCCACCATCTCGATCCCCGGGACGCCCCGACGTACCTGGCCGTGGGCGCCACCGTCGTCCTCGCCGGGCTGGTGGCCGCCTGGATCCCTGCCGCCGCGGCCGGCCGCACCGACCCCGCCGCCACCCTCCGGGAGGAGTGACCCCATGCCCACGCGCGACGCGCCCATGAGCCCCCGCACCCTCCAGATCCTCCTGGCCCTCCTGGAGGGCCCGCTCCACGGCTACGGGATCAAGCAGGCCGTGGAGGCCCGCACCGACGGGCGGGTGCGCCTGGGCTCGGGAACCTTGTACGAGGCCGTCCACCGCCTGGAGGAGGCGGGCCGCATCGAGGAGGTCCCGGCCCCGGCGGACGAGCCCGCCTCCGGGGGGCCGCCCCGGCGCTTCTACGCCCTCACCGGCGCCGGGCGGGCGGCGCTGGCCGACGAGGTGCGCCGGCTGGACTCGCTGGTGGCGTACGCGAAGGCGCGGGACCTGCTGGCGGAGGGGTAGGGGGGCGCCGGGCCGGTGGGGCGGGGCCCACCACCCCCTCCGCCACCCGAAGGGTCGCCGGTCGGGCGGGGCGCCTCCATGGTCGAGCGGGCCTCCCGTCCGCTGGCCGCCCACCCTCACCCGCCCCCCACCCCCGAACGCGAGCGCGGCGGCCGGCCTGGAGGCCGACCGCCGCGCACGTGTCCCTCCACCGTCGCGCCGGGACGGGCCCGGCGCGACCGACGTCCGTCAGCTCCCGGGGAGCAGGACGGAGTCGATGACGTGGATCACACCGTTGGAGGCCTGCACGTCCACCGTGACGACCTTGGCGCCGCCCACGAAGACCTCGCCGTCCCGGACCTCGATGGGCAGGGTGAGCCCGGCCACCGTCTCGGCGGAGTCCAGGTTCACGACCTGGTCCGAGGTGACCTCGCCGGCGACGACGTGGTAGGTGAGGACGCGGGTCAGCGCCTCACGGTCGGCCAGCAGCCCCTCGAGCGCGCCCTCGGGGAGCGCCGCGAAGGCGGCGTCGGTGGGGGCGAACACGGTGAAGGGGCCGTCGCCCTGGAGGGTGGCGACCAGGCCGGCCTCCTCCAGCGCGGTGGCGAGCGTGGTGAACGAGCCCGCCTCCACGGCCACGGTCACGATGTCCTTCTCGTTCATCTGCGCTTCGGTGGCGGCGGGCGACGTCAGCGAGACGGTGGCGGCGGCCAGGCCGAAGATGGCGATCTTGCGAAGCATGTTCGGTACTCCTGCGTTCAGTGGACCAGCTTGTACAGCGTTCGTGCAGGAATTGTGCGCCATCGCACGGGGTGCGTCAAGGTTTTGTCGAGGTCTATAGTTTGACAAAGCCTCTACGTCTTGATATCGTCCCTCCATGGACAAATCCAAGGCACCCCGACATCCCATCCGCGTCGCCTCCCAGCGCACCGGCCTGACCCCCGCCACCCTGCGCGCCTGGGAGCGCCGCTACGCGGTGGTCGAGCCCGACCGCTCCGACGGCGGACAGCGGCTCTACTCCGACCACGACATCGAGCGCCTCACGCGCCTGCGCCTCCTCACCGAGGCGGGGCGGGCCATCAGCCAGGTGGCCGAGCTCAGCGATCAGGAGGCCGAGGCGCTCCTGGCCGAGGACCGGGAGGCCCAGGCGCCGGAGCCCCGGCCCACGGGGTACAGCGTCTCGCCGGACCGGATGGTGGACACCGCGTACCACTTCGTGCACACCATGAACGCCGGCGAGCTGGAGTACACGCTCCGCCGCGCGGTCGTCACCCTGGGCGCCGCCTCCTTCATGGAGAACGTGGTGGCCCCCCTGCTGCACCGGATCGGCTCGGCGTGGGTGGCCGGCGATCTCAACCCGGGCCAGGAGCACGTGGCCACGGAGGTGGTGGAGCGGGTGCTGGGGTGGGTCACCGAGCCCATGCCCGCCAACGGCGGCCCCAAGGTGCTGGTGGCCACCCTCCCCAACGAGCGCCACGGGCTCGGGGCCAAGCTCGCCGCGGTGACCGCGGCCATGGAGGGGTGGGAGGTGTGCGACATGGGCACGGACCTGCCCACCTCGAGCGTGGCCGACGGGGCGGAGACGGTGGACGCCCAGGTCGTGGCCCTCAGCCTGGTCAACAAGGCGCTCAACGGAGCGGCCTTCCGGGCCATCGTGGAGCTGCGCGAGCGGCTCCCCGCGGCCACCCGTCTGGTGGTGGGCGGCGCGGCCGCGGCGGACCTGGATCTGGACAAGCTCCCCCCGGGGGTGGAGGTCCTGGGCTCGCTGAACGACCTGCGGAAGGCGCTGCGGAAGGCCTCCTGAGTCAGGCCGGGTCGGGCACCCGCATCGTGCCGCGGCTCACGGCCACGGCGCGCCCGCCCACCCGGACGGCCACGGTCTCGCCCGCGGCCCGGTCCGCCTCCACCTCGATGAGGCTGGGGCGTCCCATCTCCAGGCCCTGCTCCACGGTCCACGCCAGCGTCCCCTCGGCGCGTCCGTCCGCCGCGGCCAGGTAGCCGCCCAGCGCCGCCGCCGCCGAACCGGTGGCCGGGTCCTCGGCCACCCCCGAGCCCGGCGCGAACATCCGCACCCGCACGTCCACCCCGGGCCCCTCGGCCTCCGGGCAAACCAAGTACACGTGGTGGGCCCACGAGTCGGCCAGCATCCGCCGCCACGCCCCCAGGTCCAGGACGGCCCGGCGCATGGCGTCGACGCTCCGCACCGGAACCACGTGGTGGGGAACGCCGCAGGAGACCATCTCGGGGTGGAGGTCGCCCCCCACGTCCCCAGCCTCCAGCCCCACCATCGCGGCCAGCTCCGCCTCGGAGAACGGGGACGGGCGGTGCTCCGGGCGGAGGGCCGAGGTGAAGCGCGCGAAGACGGCTCGGCCGCCCTCGAAGCGGACCTCCACCGGCACCGGGCCCACGTTCTCCTCCAGGACCAGGGTCCGCGCGCCCTCGCCGGGGGCGTCCTCCAGGCGCCCCGCCAGGAAGAAGGCCGTTCCCACCGTGGGGTGGCCCGCGAAGGGGAGCTCCACCGCCGGGGTGAAGATGCGCACCCGGGCGTCGCCGCCCGACTCCGGCGGACCCAGGAAGACCGTCTCCGACAGGCTCATCTCCCGGGCGACGCGCTGCATGAGCTCCGTGGGGAGGTGGGCCGCGTCGGGGAAGACGCCCAGGGGGTTCCCGCCGAAGGGCCGGTCGGTGAAGACGTCGAGGGTGTGGAAGGCGAGCTCGGTCACGGGGCGAACACCACGATCTGCCAGAGGAAGGTCGTGCGGTGGGCGCGCTTGGCGAGGCCGTGGCGCGCCACCCGCCGCTCCACCGCGTCGGGGTCGTGGAGGAAGACGTGGAAGGGGTGGCCCCGGAGCCGCTGGAAGAGGTTGATCAGCGCGAAGCCCGCCCGGGTGAGGAGGTTGACCCGGGGGAAGACGAGCCCGTAGCCCTCCCGCGCGCGCGAGGCGGTGGCGTCCACCAGGCCCTCCATGTCGTGGTAGCAGCACACCACCCGGTCCAGGGTGACCAGGTCGGCCTCCCCCGCCTCCTCGACGACGTCCACCGCGTCTCCCAGGAGATGGCGCACCCGGTCGGCCCGACCGCGGCGCCGGGCCTCCTCCCGGGACGCCTCGAGGTACGCCGGGGAGGCGTCCACGTGGACCGCCGAGGCGGCCCCCCGCTCCAGGAGCTCGTGCTGCACGATCCCCACCCCGCCGCCCACGTCCAGCACGGTGCGTCCCTCCACCCCCAGCGCCTCGAGCTCCTCCAGGAGGAGGCGGGTGGTGCGGGCGGGGCCCTTCCTCCGGTAGCGCTTCAGGTCGCGGCGGGCGGTGCCGTCGTCGAAGAAGTCCTCGATGCCGCGGCACTGGCTGCACGTCACGGGCGGGTCCGGGTGGGGGTCGGGGGGAGCGGGGGCCGGTCGTTAACTTAGGAGCCGCCCCCTCCTTCCGCCTCCGACCCCCACCGACCATGCGCACCATCGGCGTCATCTCCGACACCCACGGACTCCTCCGACCCGAGGCCATGGAGGCCCTCGAGGGCAGCGACCTGATCCTCCACGCCGGGGACGTGGGGGACGTGTCGATCCTGGAGGAGCTGAGCACCATCGCGCCGGTGCACGCCGTCTACGGCAACACCGACGGGGGGGCGCTTCGCGAGCTCCTGGACCACGACGCCATGGTGGACCTGGGCTCCGAGGACGGCGCCTTCCTGGACGACGGTCCCCACGGCCCGGTGGCCTACGTCCTCCACATCCGGGAGGAGCTGGCGCTGGACCCGGAGGCGGCGGAGATCGACGTGGTCGTGACCGGCCACACCCACGAGCCCTCCCTGGAGGAGAAGGACGGCGTCCTCTGGCTCAACCCGGGGAGCGCCGGACCGAAGCGCTTCAGCCTGCCGGTCACGGTGGCGCTCCTCCGGGTGGACGGGCCGGAGTGGGAAGCCGAGATCGTGGAGATCGTCGAGTAGCGGGCGGGCCCCTCAGCTCCCGCCGCCTCCCGCCGAGCCCGACTCGAGCCCCAGCACCTCGTCCCAGACCGTCCGGGAGCCGGGCGTGCCCTTCCCGTTGGTCGTCCGGTCGGCCACGGAGAGCTCGAAGCTGTAGCCGCAGAAGTCCACGCCCTCCAGCCACCCGCCGGACGCCGGCGTCACGCTGAGGGTGACGTAGCCGTCCACGTCGGCGCCCGTCTGCTCCACGGTCCCGTAGAAGCGGTCGTCCGCGGTGGCGCCGGGGTAGCTCTCGCCGGGCGGGCCGGAGGTGGCGCCGTCGACGAGCCCCACCGCGTGGTTGGACCCGCGCACGGCGGACAGCGTCCACTGCCTCAGGAAGCCGTCCGGGTCCAGCGCCCGGAGCCGCATCATCAACGGCGTCGTGTCCGACGGCAGCGTGAGCATGCCGCAATCGCCCGGATCCGCGCCGCCGGGCACGGTGATGGAGGCGATGTCCCCGGTGGAGGGCTGGGCGTCGACCCGCAGCTTGACCCAGTCCGAGGTCCCGGGCACGTAGCTCCCGCTCCCGTCCCAGCCCCGGATCCAGAAGCGCACGTCCCCGACCTTCCGTTCCAGGTCCGGCGCAAGGAGCCCGGCCAGGCCCACCCGGATCTTCCGGTGCTGGACCTCCAGGGACCAGCCGCTCTCCAGCTCGATGTTCCGGTATGCCGGCACCGTGCCCACGGAGAGGGCGGTGGGGTCCGGCCCGTACGCCTCGCTCGTCCACGTGCCGTCGCCCTGCTGCCGGAGCCCCCGGGCCGGGACCGAGAGCCAGTTCCAGCTCCCGTCGTCCACCCGGTACTGCACGGTGTAGCGCTCCACCGCCGGATCCGAGTCCTCGAAGCACCCGAAGACATCCAGCGTCCCGTTCCACGCACCGTGCTCGATCCCGGGCCCCGACTCGGACAGCGACGGGTCGTTGGTGATCGTGCCGTCGGCGTGGAGCTGGGAGCCGGGGTTGGAGACGATGGGGATGTCGCCGAGGTACTGGAGCACCCGGTCGCCGCGGCAGGGCTTGGGCACCAGCGCGCCCACGGGGATGCAGAGGTCGATCCGCCGGACGTTGGGGATGTTGTAGTAGGGCGCCGTCTCGTGGACGGCCACGCCCTCGGGGTCGTCCACGAACTGGATCAGGAGGTCGGGCCGGGCCTCCGTGGCCGGGTCGCTCCCGGCCGGGGCGTCCTGGGAGGACTCGTCCACGAGCTGCGCCAGCGTCCGCGTGAAGCTGAAGACGTAGCCGCCTTCCTCGTCGGTGGCGGTGAGCCCCAGCGCCTCCCGGTGGCCGAAGCCCGTGTAGGCACCGCCGCCCAGCTCGGAGTCGGTCCGGTCGTACTCCGCGAAGCGCAGGAGGGCCTGGGCGATGGGCTCCACCCGGCACGGGGTGATGGGGCGCAGCCGGTCGAGGATCCTGGCGTCGTCCACCGACAGGTCCGCCCGGAACTGGGGATACGCGGCGGCGCGCACCTGCGCCGCCTCCCGGGCCGTCGCCCGCTCGGCCGGGCCGTCGTCGTCCTCGGCCTCCTGCATCTCGACCTCGGTGGAGCCCTTCACCGCGAAGCCGCCCTGGGGGCTCCCTCCCCGGGAGAGGACGAGGGGCGTGAAGCGCATACGCTCCGCGAGGCGGGCCACGTCGTCCCCGTACGCCCGCCGGAGGATGGGAGCCACCTGCTCGTAGCGGAGGAGGGCCTCGAGCTGGAGCGGGGTGTCGATCACGACCCAGGGGTAGGGGAAGCACGGGTTGAACCGGCACAGCCCCCGGTAGGAGCGCGCCGTCCCGTACACGATCCACTCGCTGGCGCTCAGCGGCTTCGAGAGGGTGAGGACCAGGTCGTTGAAGTCGGCGTCGCCGCCGGTGCCCGCGTCCTCGGACTCCACGTCCACGCGGAAGAAGCCGCCGTCCACCCGGAAGTTGGTCAGGCGGGCGCGGGAGTCGCGCCAGGAGATGGGACCGGTCGGGTTGTTCTGGATCGTGACCCCCCACTGGCTCCCCTGGACCAGGAGGTCGGGGGTGGTGGGGACGCCGGCGTAGGTGCCGTCGACGCCGTTGTCCGAGCCTTCGACGGCGTACCGCTGGTCCCAGGCGGCGTTCTTGGCGGTGACGGACACGTTCCAGGTGCCCTGGAGTCCGATGGCCATGGTGGTGGCTCCTGCGTGGTGGGGAACGGGCTGCGAGGGCCCTTCCACCGCGACAGGTCATCGGGAGCTTCGGTCGGGCCCGAGGGGCACGGGCGGTCGAATCCGCACCGCGGGATCCCTGGGCGACCCGCTGGGCAAGCCGAAGCTTCGGCCGGGCGCCCCGCCCCCCGCGGGACACCCGGCACTGGACGCTTCGGCGAGTGCTGCTTCCTACACGCCCGCCGAGAGCCTAACGGGGCCTCGTCCCGGCGCCGTCCCCCAGGCGTCTCGGAGGTGTCCCGGGCCCCGGAGGGGACCCCGGGGCGTCACTCGTAGCGCAGGGCCTCCATGGGATCCACGCGGGACGCGCGGAGCGCCGGGAGGTAGCCGGCGGCCAGCGCCACCGCCGCCAGGAGCGCCGTCACCGTAGAGAGGACCACGGCGTCCACTCCCTCCATGCCGAAGAGGAGCGACTGGGCCACACGGCCCAGGAAGAACGCCGCCACCAGCCCCAGGATGCCGCCGAAGACCAGCATGCGGGCCACCTGCTTCAGGACCAGCGACTGCACGTTGCCCCGCCCGGCGCCCAGCGCCATGCGCAGCCCGATCTCCCGGGTCCGCTGGGCCACGGTGTAGGCGAGCACCCCGTAGAGCCCCACGGCGGCCAGGAGCGTGGCCAGCACCGCGAAGGCGGCGGAGAGGATGCTGATGAAGCGGTCCAGGAAGACGTTCTCCTCGATCTGCGCCTCCAGCGTCTTGAGCTGCTCCACCGGGAGGTTCGGGTCGAGCCCGCTCACCACGCGCGGGATGGCCCGGAGCGTCGGCGCCGGATCCCCGGCGGTGCGCACGTAGAAGAAGACGGACCCGATCCTCGTGTCCTGCTTGTACGGGAGGTAGAGGACGGGCTGGCTCTCGGCCTTCACGTTGTTGTAGCCCACGTCGGGGATGACGCCCACGATCTGGACGTCCAGCGTGTCCTCGTTGCTCCCGTCGTAGGCCATGTAGGTCCCGACCGCGGCCCGGCCGTCGAGACCGAACTTCTCGGCGAAGGTCTCGTTGACCACCGCCACCTCGGGCGCGCCGGGGCCGTCGCTCGCGGTGAACTCGCGTCCGGCCAGGAGGGGGATCCCCAGGGCGGAGAAGAAGCCGGGGCCCACCCAGGTGTAGCGGGTCCCGGCGTCCACGCCGGGCTCCCAGTCGAAGCCCGCCACCGTGACGCTCGTGCCCCACGAGCTCCCGGCCAGGAGGGGGACCCGGGACACCGCCACCGCCTCCACGCCGGGCTGGGCGGCCAGCTCCTCTTCCAGCTCCGCGAAGAGCTGCTGGCTCCGCTCGCCCTCGTAGCCGTTCAGGTCCGGCGAGACGGCGAAGGTCGCCACGCCCTCGGTGCGGATGCCCAGGTCCACCCGGCTCACGTTCCCGAGCGAGCGCAGGAAGAGCCCCGCCGACGCCAGGAGCGCCAGGGAGAGGGCGATCTGGAGCGTGACCAGCCCGCTGCGGAAGCGTGCGGCCCGCCGGGAGCCCGAAGGCTGCCCGCTGGCGTCGCGCAGGCGCGTGGTGAGGTCCAGGCTGGTGTTGTGCAGCGCCGGGTAGAACCCGAAGAGGAAGCCCGTGCCGAGGGAGAGGACCGCGGCGAACCCGATGACCGTCGGGTCCAGGGTGAAGGCGATGGTGCTCCCGACCTGTGCCGGGAGGAGCCGCTCCATGAGCGCCAGGGTGGCCCGGGCCACCGCCAGCGACGCGACCCCGCCCAGCATCGCCAGGAGGAGGGACTCGGTGATGAGCTGGCGGAAGAGGAGGCCCCGGCCCGCGCCCAGCGAGGACCGGATGGCCATCTCCTGTCCCCGCTGCGCGCCCCGCGCCAGGAGGAGGTTGGCCACGTTGGCGCACGCGATGAGGAGAACGAAGGCGGTGATGGCCAGGAGGAGGTTGAGGGGGGTCCCGGCCTCGGCGTGGGTGGAGCTCTGCCCCCGGTGGCCCGGCGCCAGGAGGACCTGCTTGGCCTTGAACCGCTCCATGGTCTGCTCCGTCATCCCCTCCTGGAGCGGCACCTCGACCTCGTTGATGATGGAGGAGTAGAGGGCGTTGAGCCGCTGGTCCGCCTGGGTCTGGTCCACGCCCGGCGCGAGGCGGCCGAAGAGGTAGACCCAGTAGCCGCGGCGATCCTCGAAGCGCGACCAGGTGGGGAAGAGCTCCGAGCGCATGGTGATGGGCACGAAGACGTCGGGCTGGGACCCGAAGGTCGTGCCGTCGAAGCCCTCCTGGGCCACGCCCACGATGGTGAAGGACTTCCCGTTGATGACGATGCTGGAGTTGAGCACGCCGGGGTCGCCGCCGAGCTGGTTCTGCCAGTAGCGATGGGAGAGGACGGTCACGAAGTGCGCGCCCACCTGCTCGTCGTCGGCGGGCGTCAGGAGCCGCCCCATCGCCGGGCGCACGCCCAGCGCCCGGAAGTAGTTGCCCGTGACCAGCATGCCCTCGCCGTTCGTGGTCTGGGCCTCGTGGGCCAGGTTGGCGCCGAAGGCCCGGTGCCCGGCGATCTCGGAGAAGCCCGTCTCCCCCTCCTGGAGATCGCGGAGCATGGGGTAGCTGAAGATCTCGTCGCAGCCGCCGGCCTGGTTGCACGAGGTGGAGCCGTAGGCCGGCCCCGGCGCCGCGAAGTTCACCAACCGCTCCGGCGCCTCCACGGGGAGGGACTGGAGCAGGATCTGGTCGAAGAGGGAGAAGATGGCCGCGTTGGCCCCGATCCCCAGCGCCAGGGAGAGGACGGCCACCGCCGTGATGAACGGCGTCTTGGCGAGGGTGCGGAAGGCGTGCTTGAGGTCGGCCATGGCGTCTCTTCTTCTTCGTCGTCGTCGTCGTCGGGGCTCGACGCCCCCCCTGGACGCCGATCTCCCTTCTATGGACGGAGAAGGAGGGCCGGAGGTTGCAGCGGGGTCGAAACGGGCACCGACGGAGTGCTTGACACCGGCGGTCCTCCGGCCGTAGCGAGGAGGAGGAGCGACTCCGCTCCGACCGACAGCACGCTGCTCAGAGCACCGTCGTCGAAAGACGACTCCGCAGAGTCACGGGGCTGAAGCGCCCCCGCCCGGGGACGCCCTGCCGGCCGGTCCGCCAGCACGACGCTCGCGTCGACGCTGGCGGTTCTCGTATCCGGCGGCGTCCGGCGTCTCCCTCGCGAGAGGGACAGGGCGGACCCGCCCAGCCCGGAGACTCCCATGCGACGCCTCCTCACCCTGACCGCCGTGGCCCTGGCCGGCTGCGGCGACGGACCCGCGGCTCCCGATCCCGGCGAGTCGCCCCTGGCCGAAGCGGCCCTCGAGCCCCTCGTCCTGGCCACCCGGGACGCCACCGACCGCGTCCTTCCCGCCCTCGCCACCGAGCTTCCCGCCCCCCGCGCGCACGAGGTGGGCCGGGCGCTGGCGGAGCTCGAAGGCGCGCTGGACAGCCGACTCCCCGGACGGCTCCAGGCCGCCGCCGCGGGCCTCCGCGCCACGCTCGCGTCGGAGGTGGAGGCGGGAGGGGCCGAAGCGCCCGACGCCGACGCCCTCGACCTGCTGGCCACCGCCGTCCGCCTCGTGGCGGAGCGGAGCATCGGAGGCGCGTCGTGAGCGCGGGCCGGGTGGGACGGGGCTCGCCCCTCGCGCTGCTGGCCGCCCTCTCCCTGGTGGGCGCGCCGGCGGAGGCCCAGGACGCCGGGGCCGTCGCCGCGGCCGCCGCGGCCGCCGTCTCCCACGGGGCGGAGGAAGGGGAGGTCCACGCCTGCTACACGCCGGGGGCCGGGACCCTCTACATCGTCGGGGCCGAGGCCGCGCCCGAGGAGTGCCACGGCCGGCACATGACGATCTCCTGGAGCGTGAGCGGGCCTCCGGGGCCCGCAGGACCGGCAGGACCTCCCGGGCCGGAAGGGCCCGCAGGCCCCGCAGGACCGGAAGGGCCCGCAGGACCGGAAGGGCCCGCAGGACCGGAAGGCCCCGCAGGGCCGGAAGGCCCCGCAGGACCGGAGGGTCCCGCAGGACCGGCAGGCGAGGCAGGACCTCCCGGACCGGAGGGCCCCGCAGGAC
>CAZMTA010000043.1:15030-24389 GCA_964569085.1 uncultured Gemmatimonadaceae bacterium
GGCCCCGCAGGACCGGAGGGCCCGGCAGGACCCACAGGCCCGGACGGCCCCCAGGGCCCCGCGGGACCCACAGGCCCGGCCGGCCCGCAGGGCCCGGCAGGACCCGCAGGCCTCGGTCCGTTGGGGATCGTGGTGGAGACCTACCCCATCGAGCCGGGCGCCGTCATCTACGGCACGGCGGTCTGCCCGGGCGGCCAGGTGGCGGTGCGGGGCTCGTGGCGGGTGAACCTCCTGGACCACCCGGTCGACCTCCAGTCCTCCACCTACCCCCGGAGCGACACCTACGAGGTCCGGGTCCGCAACCAGAGCCCCTTCGGCATGATGCTCACGGTGATCACGAGCTGCGTGGCCCCGTAGGCCCGGACCCGACGGGAACCCGGCGCGCCGCTCCCGCTCCAGGGTGTCGGCGCGCCGGGAGGGGAGCGGCCACGGTGCGAAGCTTGTCCGCTCCGGTTCCGGCCCGTACCGTGGCGCAGCCCCCACTCCCCACGCCCCCGAGGCCATCATGACCGGATCGTCCGACGCCCCCGAGAAGGACACGCTCCAGGCTCCCCCGTCGCTGGAGGCCGTGCAGATCTATTGGAAGGAGACGGACGACCAGGGCGAGACGCAGCTCTACTGCGCCTGGATCAACATCGCCTCGTGTGACGGCTTCACCTGGAAGGAGACCGGCCCGCCGAACCGGGGAAATCCGCCTCAGGGGAAGAACGGGCCGTTCCTGAAGCAGCCGCCGAAGCTGGGTGAATGCACGCCGGTGGGGGACCTCCACCCCGACACGCCCATCTCGGACGCGCCGATCTGCTGGTGGTCCGGCAGCAGCTGGGAGTGCGGCGGGCTGTAGGGCGAGCCCCGGCGGGGGCGGGGCCCCTCAGGGGGTCCCGCCCTCCCGGAGGGCCGCGAGCCCCGGATGCCCCTGGAGGCCGCGCAGCTCCGGGGCGCGCTCGAGGTCCGGGCGCTCCCGGGGCGGCATGGCCTGGAGGACGCTGTCCACCAGCGCGACGGCGGCCGTCGTGTCCCCCAGCAGCGAGAGCACCCCGGCCGTCGTGCCCAGGACCCCCCAGGAGCGGTCGCCGCCGGCCCGGGCCCGGGCCAGGAGCGCCCGGGCCGTGTCCGGCCGGCCGGCCCGGGCCCAGGTGGCCGCCAGGAGCGCCTGGAGGCGGGGCTCGAGGCGAGGCCGGAGCGGCCCGGGGTAGGCGCCCAGCTCCCGCTCCACCAGGGCCTCGGCCGAGTCGGGATCGGCGAGCGCCGCGTCGGACCACGCCATGAGGACCAGGGCGCAGTCCTGGAAGTAGGGGAGGGCGAACCGGCGGCCGCCTTCGGCGCACCACCCCGCCGCCTCGTCGTCGCGCCCCAGCGCCAGCGAGTACTCGAAGAGGCGGAGGAGGGTGATGGCCGTGTCGTCCAGGTAGGGGTCCTCCTGGTACGCGCGGTCTCCGCTGAGGAGGGCTTCCTCGAGGCGGCCCTGGCGGGCCAGGAGCTCGCTGAGGCGGCGGTGGGCGGAGGCGGGGCGCGGGCTCGTCCGGGCGGCCAGGCGCAGATCCGCCTCGGCCTGGCGCAGGAGCTCCTCGGTCTCGTCGGGGGACCGCCGGGCGAGCTCGGAGCGCATGGCCCCCCGGAGGGCGAGGGCGGAGGGGTGGGCCCCGTCCCGCTCCAGGGCGTCGGAGGCGAGCTGGAGCGCGCCGCGCACGTGGGGAAGGGGGTCGGCCCCGGACATGGAGCCGAGGAGGGTGCGGTCGTAGACCAGCGCCCCGCGCGCCACCACCGGCTCCGCCCAGGCCGGGTCGAGGCGGGCCGCCCTGGCGTAGAGGGAGTCGGCCTCGTCCAGGAGGGCGTGCGCCCGGTCCACGCTGCCGGCCCGGAAGGCCGCCTCGAAGTCGGCCCGGGTGGCCTGGGCCGCCATGAAGGTGAGGTAGGCGTCCCGGCTCCCCGTCTCCAGGAGGCGCTGTCGGGCGGAGATGCTCGCCCCCAGCTCCAGGCGGAGCTCCTCCAGGGCCTGCCCCACCGAATCGGTGAGCGCCAGGAGATCCGACGGCGCGGCCCGGGCCACGTGGACCCCGAGAACGTCCCCCGAGGCCGCGTCCGTGAGGCGGAGGCGGACCCGGGCCGACGACGCGTCCCGCTCGACCTCGCCTTCGATGAGCGTTCCCACGTCCAGGGCCCGACGGATGCTGTCCGTCGTGACCGCCCCTCCGCCGAAGGGCAGGATCCCCGCCCGGGAGATCACGCGGAGGCGGTTCTCCGACGACCCCGCCGCGACGCCCGACGCGCTGAGCCCGTCGATGAGGCGCGCGTGGAGGTCACCGGCGAAGCGGACCAGCTCCGGGTCCGAGTCCGGAGCCGCCAGGGGAAGCACGGCGACCCGGGCCGGCGGCGCGGCCACGTCCTGCCCGGAGCCCGCGCCCGGATCCACGGCGCGGAGGAGGAAGAGGGCCGCCCCCGCCGAGAGGACCGCCACCCCGGCCAGGGCCGCGCCCCGGGCGTAGCGCCCCGCGCGCGAGGACGGCCCGGCGTCTCCCGAGGAGATGTCGTAGGCCCACGACGCCACCACCACGAGGGGGAAGCCGGCGAGGGCCAGCACGGCGAGCATCCGCACCGTGGCCGCGGGCAGCCCCAGGTAGTCGACGAAGAGGTCGGCGCCCTGGATCAGCGCGCCGCACGCCCCGCCGTACCAGAGGGAGGTGCGGACGACGCGCCGCCGCTTCAGCTCGCTCCAGAGCTGGCGGAGCCCGGCGATCCGATCCTCACCGCCTTCTTCCGTCATCGCTCCCTCCGAAGTGCCGCGGCGCCCCGCCCGGGGGCCGGCCCGATCCCGGCAGGATCATGGGATCGGACCGGAGGCGGGGGCAAGGCGGGGCCGCCCCCCCACCGGGCCCGAGCGGGCGGACTCCCTAGATGAGCCCGTACGTGCAGCACCCCTGGCGGCACCAGAGCCATCCCGCCTCGTCGTCCTCGAGCCAGCGCCATCGGACCGTGCCGGACCCGGAGTGGTCGATGTCGATCGCCCGCACCAGGTCCCGGGCCGCGGCCTGGCCGCGGCTGTCCGTCCACGCCCGCCATACGTCGGGCGACCCGGCCTGGACGCGCATCCAGATCCGCTCGACGGAGGTCGTGGAGGCTCCCGGGGGGGTCGCGTGGAAGTCCATCTTCTCCCGGTAGGCCTGTCGCGCGGCCGGGGCGTATCCCTCCAGCGTGACCTCGGCGGCCAGACCCGGGGCGGCCAGGAGGGCCTGCCGCTGGGCGGTGGCGGAGAGCTTCACCGCGGGCCCCGGCTCCATGGTCCCGAAGAGGTCGGAGACCATGAGGGTGTCCTGCGGCCCGACCCAGGCGAGGTACTGGCTGTCGGACCATCCGGGGACCGCGGCCGCGTTGGGGAAGGCGGACGTGTTCGGGGTGACCGTCGCCGGCACCACCTCGCACCACGCGTTCTCGCAGCGGAGCCCGAGGTACTGGAGCCCCGCGGCGTCGTCCCACATCCACCGGGTCGTGCTGGGATAGGCGTCCGCCCCCCCGCCCGGGACGCTGCGGGTGGCGGTGGGGAGGGAGGTGGCGCTCAGGGCGTTGCTCGGCGTGGCCACCGCGCAGGGCGGGCCGCCGGGGTTCGGGGCAGGCACGAGCATCGTGGCGCTCCACGCACCGCTCTTCTCCTCGAGCCAGATGCAGTTGGAGCCGGCCGTCAGACCCAGGGCGGTGTAGTCGCCCCCGCCGAAGTTGTAGGCCTCGGCCACCACCGCGCCCTCCGGGTCCGGGTGCTCCAGGCGCACCGGGTCCGCGAAGAGGCCCACCAGAGGGCCGTACCGCCACCCGGCGCCCGCCGGGACGATGAGCCGCTGGCAGTCGTGCATCTCGTTCATGACGAGGCTGGTGGACGCGAGGAAGACCTGGTCCAGCCGGGGCGCCTGCTCGGCTTCGAGGATCTGCGAGTACGTGGGAGTCCCGACGTCGGTGCGCTCGATGGCCGCGCGGTGGGCGATCGTGAAGCGTTCCACCGCGTGCATGAAGGCCGGGCTGTCGCACCCGTCGGCGAGCGCGGCGTCGAGCGCCTGCTGGCCCGTGCCCTGGGCGGGCGCCGCGCCGCGTTGGACCGGGGGCGGGAACTCCGGATCGCACGCGCCGACGAGGAGGGCGAGCCCCGCCGCGAGCGCGAGGGGCAGGGGAAGGCGTGGCTTCGGGAGAGTCATGGTGAACCTCCTCAGGGTTCGAAGGATGAAGCGAGCCCGCCCGGGTCGGTGCCCGGCGTCCGGGCCAACGTCCACATGCGGGACACGAGGGGTTGGAGCGGGGGATCGGCGTCGTCCCAGAGCACGGCCACGGCCCGGGCCCAGCGGGCCGCGGTCTCCGGGTCGCCCCGGGCGTGGGCCAGCTCGGCCCGGAGCGCCATGGCGCGGACGAGGGGCGCCACCATCACGACGCGCTCCAGGGCGCGGGGCTCCAGCCACCGCATGGAGCCCAGGGTCGCGTCGAGGGCCTCCACCGCCGCCGCGGTGTCGCCGAGCTGCACCGCGAGCCACGCGGACGGGAGAAGGACGTCCGGCGTGCGGTCCGCGGCTCGTGACTCCGTCTGGTCCACCTCCAGGTCCCGGGCCACGGCCCGCGCGTCGTCGATCCGTCCGCGGAGCAGGAGCCCGACCGCCTGGAGGGTCGGCCCGGACGTGGACTCCGAGAGCCCCACGGTGCGCCGGAGCGGGCTGGTGAGGACGGCCAGCACGGCCGGCCGGTCGAGGAGCTCGTGAAGGGCCCGCTCCCGTTCCCCAGGGGGGATCCGGTTCTCCACGGCATCCACGACACGGTCCTCGTAGACGGCCATGCTGTCGGCCGGTCCGCCGAAGGCGGCGTAGGCCAGGAGCGCGGCCGCCGGGGCCTGGACCAGCGCCGGGATCTCCACCGGGAAGCGGATGGGCTCCGCCAGCGTCCGCTCGACCTCGGCGGCCAGGTGGACCCGGCCCACCAGGCCGGCGATGGCCGCCAGCGCGGGGGTCGGCGCCGCCCCCGTCGAGTCCGCCAGCACCGAGTCGGCCAGCGCCCGGGCACGGCGGAGCGCGCCGAGCTGGTCCGGCGCCCCGTACTTCACCATCCGGGGCACGAGCTCCAGCGCCAGGCGTCGCTCCAGGGCGGGCGTGTCGGCCAGGACCCGGGCCCGGCTCAGGGTGTCCAGCGTGGCCGGGTCGCCCAGGAGGTCCAAGGTGAGCGCGTACGCCCGCAGCACCTCGGGATCGTCCCGGAACGCGGCCAGCCACCCGGCCGACAGGTCGCGCAGGACCCGTCGCTGGCGCTCCACGGCGCTCCAGTGGCTGCCCGGCGTGACCCCCGGGGTCTCACCCCGGTTGAAGGCCTCCAGAGGGGTCGGGATGAAGGCCAGCGTGTCCCCCGAGAGGGTCGGGTAGGCGGCGAAGAGGTCCCCCGTGGGCGCGGCCGCACGGCCCACCCGGACCTGGGTGGGCCGCGTGTAGAGGAGGTCCCGCGCCTGCTCGAAGAAGGACCCGGAGAGCCTCCGGAAGTGGGAGGGGACGAGCGCCAGCGCGCGGCGGTACGCCTCCGAGGCCGCGTGGTGGCTGGACACGAAGCTCCACCCCGTCGGGCTCGACGGGTCGCGGACCACCCGGGGGTCGACGTACCGGCAGTGGCCGAGACCCAGCCAGGCCGCGAAGTCCCGCGGGTCCTCGTCCCGGAGCAGGGCGTAGGACCGGCAGGCCGTGTCCCACTCGCCCTCCCCCATCCGGACGATCCCCTGGGCCAGGAGGGACTCCCGGTCGGAGAGCCCCGAGCCCCCGGCCAGCGCGCGCTCGGCCAGCGCCGCCACGCTCGGCCCGGTCGGCGCGCTCCAGTGGAGCGCCTGGGCGTGCCACAGGTGGGCGCGGGCGTACCCCGGGTCCAGGTGACCCGCCTCCTCGAAGCGCCGCACCGCCTCCTCCATCCGCCACTCCCCCAGGCGCTCCATCCCCTCGAGGAAGGCCACCCGGGCGGGGAAGGAGGACGTCCCCGCGCCCCCGGCGTCGGGGGCCGCGAGCCCCTCGGCACGGAAGAGGATCGCCTCCGCGACCCGGGCCAGCCTGGCGTCGGCGTCGGAGGCCGTCTCCAGCCGCAGCGTGGTGTCGGCCAGCACCTGCCCGCTCCGCGTGTCGCGCATCTCCATCCGGACCCGCAGCCCCGCGCCGACGGACCCCACCTCTCCGACCATCAGCCGGCCGGCCCCGTGCCGCCGGCTGCGTTCGCGGGCGTCCTGGAGGTACGCCACCGTCGGCGCCTCGGGATCCAGGGCGTCCTCGAGGAGCGCCGGATCCACCAGCTCGATCCCCTGCCAGCGCGCCAGCGCGTCCCGGAGGAGGAGCCCCAGGGCCGGAACGTCCTCCCCCGCCTCGCCCCGGAAGGGGAACACGGCGTACCGCGTGGCGCTCAGCTCCGGGTCCCCCAGGCGGGCCGCCACGGGCTCCAGGGAGTCGAGGGCCCGGGGGGTGGCCCGGGCGACGGCGAACGCGGTCGACACCCCGGTGACCGTGATCGCCGAGATGAGGAGCATCTCGGTGGGGGTGACCCGCTGGGCCCCCTTCTCCCCGTGGTACCAGGCGAGGACCACGGCGGTGGGGAGGCCGAAGAGGAGGAGGATCAGGACGACGAGCTGGACCACCCGGGGCCAGAGCAGGAGGTCCGAGATCTCTCCCGTGGCCTCCAGCACGACCCAGGCGCCCGCGACGTACCCGAGCGTCCACTGCCAGAGCTTCCGGTCTGCGATGGTCGGCTGCATACCTGGATCCCCCCGAGGCCAGGCGTGTCCGGGCAAGATAAGGCGCCTTTTCTGCCATCGCAGGGGTTTTCGTTCCGGGCGAGCCGCGCCGACCGGCGCCGGACCGTCGGGGACGGGCGTCGCCCGCGGGCCCTCGCCTCGGCGCGCGCGTCGGGCCTCGCCTCAGCGCGCCGGGCCCATCCCCGCCTGCTCCCGCACCCAGCGCGCCGCCTGCTCGTGGGTCCCGAACCACACGCCCTCGCGGGACTGGATGTGCTCGATGAGCCCCCGGAGCGCCACGATGCGCGAGCGGTGCCCGATGCGGTGCGGGTGCATCGTGAGGAGGAACATGGTCCCCTCCTCCCACGCCCGATCGAAGTCGTCGATCCAGACCCGCATGATCTCGCGAGGATTCGCGTAGCTCGCGCCCCGGGGATTGAAGGGCGGCGCGTCGTCCAGCGTCCAGCTCACCGGCAGCTCCACGAGGCCCGTGGGCTCTCCCCGGGCCAGGAGCTCGTAGGGCCGGTCGTCCGCCATGAGCGAGGACTCGTAGAGGAAGCCCAGCTCCCGCACGATGTCGAGGGTGTTGGGGCTGAAGTTCCAGGAGGGGGCCCGGTAGCCCACCGGCCGCTCCCCGGTGATCTCGGTGAGGGTCTCCACCGCCTGCACCAGGAGCCGCCGCTCCGTGTCGGCGTCCAGCTCCGTGTTGCGCTCGTGGATCCAGCCGTGGACCGCGATCTCGTGCCCCTCCTCGGCGGCCTGGATCCGGTCGGCCTGCTCCGGAGCCAGCTTCAGGCTCCACGCCGGGAAGAAGAAGGACGCCGGGATGTCCCGCTCGTCCAGGAGGTCCAGGACCCGGGGGAGCGCCACCCGGGCACCGTACTCCCCCTCGGAGAGCGGACCCACGCTGACCTCGCCGTCCCGCAGGCCGTACACCGTCTCGTTGTCCACGTCGAAGGAGAGGAGCACCGCCACCCGCGCGCCCCCCGGCCAGCTCTCCGGCGTCAGGTCCCGCCCCGCGCGCACCCGGTTCACCGCGTCGCGCACCTCCTCCTCGGACCACTCCCAGGGCGGCCCGTCGGGGGCCTGCGCCCGGGAAGGCGCCGGCGCCAGGAGGAGGGCGAGGGCGGGGAGGAGAAGGACCGAGGCGAGGGCACGGAGGCGGAAGCCGGACATGGCGAGATCCCGGAGCGAGGAGCGGGGTCGGGGAGAGGATCAGCCTAGGAGTCGGCCGACGTTCCGGCCAGCCGTCCCGTCCCCGGGAAGGCCCCGGGCGCCCGGCCTCCCCCCGTCCACCCCAGCGGAGACGACCCATGCCGCCATTCCCCAACCCCTTCCACCGCCCCATCTCTCCGGCGATGCCACGCCGAACCCATGCCGGACCCGGCCTCGACCCGCCCCGTCGGGCCCACGACCGGACCCCCGGACCCGCCCCCGTCCCCCCGGGGATCCAGGCCCAGCGCGCGAAGATCCTGGAACGGGTCCAGGCCCGGATCCGTCAGAAAGGCTACAGCCCCCGGACCGAGGAGATGTACCTGAGCTGGGCGCGTCGCTTCCTCCGCGAGGCCGGCCCGCGTCCCCCCGCCGCCCTGGGCGTCGAGGACGTGAACCGGTACCTCCGCACCCTCGGCGAGGACGCCGCCCTGAGCCCCAGCACCGTGTCCCAGGCCGCCTCCGCGCTGGCCTTCCTCTTCCGCGCCGGCCTGGGCGTGGAGATCGGCGGGTGGACCCGCCACCTCACCCGCCCCAAGACCCGCACCCGGAGGCCCGCGGTGCTCACCCGCCGGGAGGTCCGGCACCTCCTGGACGAGCTCGACGGCCTGCCCCGCCTCGTGGCGAGCCTCCTCTACGGGAGCGGTCTGCGCATCAACGAATGCCTGACCCTGCGCGTGAAGGACCTCTGCCTCGAATCCCGCACCCTCACCGTACGCGACGGAAAAGGTCGCAAAGACCGCACGACGATCCTGGCCAACGCGACCCTCCCCGCCCTCCGCGCCCACATGGCCGAGCGACGGGCCCTCCACCGCGAAGACCAGGAAGCCGGCGCCGGCTGGGCCCCGATGCCCGGCGCACTCCACCGCTCCAAGCCCGAGGAAGGCTGGAGCCTGGCGTGGCAGTACGTCTTCCCGTCCCCGAAGCTGACCGTCGACCCCAAGACCGGGCGCACGGGGCGCAGCCACCGCACCACCACGACCTTTCAGAAAGCGGTGAAGCTGGCCGCCCGCCGCACCGGCATCCCCAAGGTCATCACCCCCCACACGCTCCGGCACTCCTTCGCCACCCATGCCCTCCGGGCCGGCATGGACCCCCGCACCGTCCAGACCCTCATGGGCCACAAGAGCCTCCGCACCACCATGATCTACCTCCACCCCCAGATGGCCGGAGGCGGGGTCGTCAGCCCACTGGACCTGGATTCGGAGTATTAGGCGTACCGGCCCGGACGCGGAGGCCGGTCCGTAATCCGACACACCGGAGGCCGCCTAATCGCATTAGGTGAAGCGGAAGGAAGCCGCGATCGGCGCAGCCGATCGCGGCTTCCTGGCGTGCGTGCGGGGGAGGGGGTCGCGTGTTATGCTGCGGGGAACGCAGCGGGATACCTCCCTCGGGTGGGTGCGGGGGAGTTGGTATAGAGGGAGTTAGA
>CAZMTA010000044.1:0-14896 GCA_964569085.1 uncultured Gemmatimonadaceae bacterium
GCGGCGGTGGAGTCGGACCCGTCCACCTTCTACGTGGGGCTGGCCACCGGGGGCGTGTGGCGCACCGAGAGCCACGGCGCCCGTTGGACGCCGCTCTTCGACGACCAGCCGTGCTCCTCCATCGGCGACGTCACGGTCTACCAGGCCAACCCCAACGTGGTCTGGGTCGGCACCGGCGAGCCCCAGAACCGCCAGAGCTCGCCCTACGGGTGCGGCGTCTTCCGCTCCACCGACGCGGGGCGCACCTGGACCTCCGTGGGCCTGGAGGAGACGCGCCACGTGGGGCGCATCGCGCTCCACCCCTCGGATCCGGACGTGGCGTACGTGGCCGCCGTGGGCCACCTGTGGGGCCCCAACGAGGAGCGGGGCGTCTACCGCACCACCGACGGCGGCGAGAGCTGGGAGAAGGTGCTCTACCTCGACGAGAACACCGGCGCCATCGACCTGGTGATGGACCCGCAGGACCCCAACACCCTCTTCGCCGCCATGTACCAGCGCCGGCGCACGGGCTTCGGCTTCAGCGCCGCCGGGGCCGGGAGCGGCCTCTACCGGACGCTGGACGGCGGTGACACCTGGGTGGAGCTCACCGAGGGCCTCCCCGAGGGGGACAAGGGGCGCATCGGGCTGGACGTGTACCGTCGGGACGGCGACCTGGTCTACGCCCTGGTGGAGTCCGACGACGAGGGCCGGGGCCTCTACCGCTCCACCGACCGCGGCGAGAGCTGGGAGAAGGTGAGCGACCGGAACCCGCGCCCCATGTACTTCAGCCTGGTGCGCATCGACCCCAACAACCCGGAGCGCGTCTACGTCGGCGGCGTGCAGTTCAGCGCCTCCGACGACGGCGGGCGGACCTGGTGGCCCGGGGACGCCGCCGAGGGGATCCACGTGGACCACCACGCCCTGTGGATCGATCCGGCGGACTCGGACCACCTCCTCCTGGGGAACGACGGCGGGATCGCCAGCTCGTGGGACGGCGGCCGCTCGTGGCAGCAGCACAACAACCTCGCCATCGCCCAGTTCTACGAGGTGGGGGTGGACGACTCGGACCCCTACCGGGTCTGCGGCGGGCTCCAGGACAACTACTCCTGGTGCGGCCTCAACCGGAGCCTGGCCCGGGAGGGCCTGCGCAACAAGGACTGGGACGCCATCTGGGGCGGCGACGGCTTCTACGCCGAGTTCGACATGGCCGACTCCAACGTCCTCTACGCCGAGTCGCAGAACGGGCGCGTGGGCCGGCTGAACCTGGCCAGCGGCGAGACGTGGCGGATCCAGCCCCTGGCCCGTCCCCCCCGGGAGGAGGGGCAGGAGGAGTACCGCTTCAACTGGAACACCCCCGTGGCGCCCTCGCGGCACACGCCGGGCACGGTGTACGTGGGCGGCAACCACGTCATGGAGTCCCGGGACCGCGGGCTGACGTGGCGTGAGATCAGCCCAGATCTGACGCGGCAGGTGGACCGGGACACCGTCCCCATCATGGGTGCGCCGGTGACCGACGACACGCCCTCGGGCAACGACGGCATCTCGGACTACGGCACCATCACGGCGCTGGAGCAGTCGCCGCTGGAGGAGGACGTGCTCTGGGCCGGGACCGACGACGGCAACCTCCAGGTCACCCGCGACGGCGGGGACAGCTGGACCAACGTCGTGCGGAACGTCCCCGGGCTGCCCGGGCCGCGCTACGTGACGCGCATCGAGCCGTCCCACCACGTGGCGGGACGGGCGTACGTGGCCTTCGACGGACACTACGACGACGACTACGCGCCCTACGTCTACGTGACCGAGGACTACGGGGCCACGTGGCGCGCCCTGGCCGCGAACCTCCCGCAGGAGTCCCTCAACGTGGTGCGGGAGCACCCCGACACGCCGGATCTCCTCTTCGTCGGCAACGAGATCGGGCTCTACGCCAGCGTGGACCGGGGCGGCTCGTGGCACCGCCTGGGCGGCCTGCCCACGGTGCCCGTGGACGACCTGGCCATCCAGCGCCGGGAGAACGATCTGGTGGTGGGGACCCACGGCCGCTCGGTCTGGATCCTGGACGACGTGTCGCCCCTCCAGGCGCTGGCCCGGGGGTCGGTGGAGAGCGAGGCCTTCCTCTTCCCGGTGCCTCGGGCCACCCACTGGTTCCGCCTGGGGAACTGGGGCTTCCTGGGGGAGGAGTTCGTCGGGGACGACCCGGCCGACGGCGCCCTCATCCGCTACTGGCTCGGCGAGGACATGGAGGAGCTCTCCCTCGTGGTGAGCTCCCCCGTGGGCGAGACGGTGCGCCGGCTCGAGGCCCCCTCCGAGGCGGGCTTCCACCAGGTGGTCTGGGACCTCCGTGAGGGCCTCCCGGAGGAGCTGGCCGAGGACGACGACGCCGCCGGCGCCCAGGTGCTGCCGGGCACGTACCTCGTGCGCCTCGAGACCGACGCCGGGCTGTCCGAGCAGGAGGTCCAGGTGCGCATGGATCCCCGGGCCGAGACGGACCTCACCGCTCTGGAGATGCGCCAGGACGTGGCGCGGAGCGCGGCGCTCCTGGGCGCCATGGTGGAGCGGGCCGAGGACGCGCTGGACGAGGCGCGGGACCGCCTGGACGACGCCGTCGAGCTCCTGGAGGAGGGAGACGGAAACGAGGCGCTCCTGGAGCGGGCCCGGGGGCTCCTGGAGGAGCTGGACGGCCTGGAGGAGGACCTGGACGACGCCGACCCCGACGGCCTGAACGGCGTGGAGGGGAACGCCGGCGCGCCCACCGCGGACCAGCGGTACGCCGCCGAGGCGGGATGGGAGAACGTGCCCCCCGTGGTGGAGCGGGTGAACGCCTTCGTCGGGGAGCGGCTCCCGGCGCTGCAGCGGGACATGGCCGCCGCCGGGGTGCGGGCCGCGGACATCGAGCCCGTGGCCATCCCCCGGCGGCCCCCGGGGGGGTGATGGACGAGCGTCCCCCGGGGAGCGCTTCCCCGCCCGCTTCCGGTGAGCCCGCCGCCGACGCGCCGGCCGGCTCCGCCGGGGTGCCCGCGCCGCGCCGGCCCGCGGCCCCCGCCCGCCAGTTCACCGACGAGGAGGTGGCGCGCATCCTCCGCTCCGCCTCCGAGCTCCAGGAGCGCTCGGCCTCGGGGAGCGGAGGGAGCGGGGTCGGGGGCGGCCGCGGCCTGACGCTGGAGGACCTCCGGCAGGTGGCCGCCGAGGTGGGCATCGATCCCCGCTACGTGGAGCTGGCCGCCGACCGGGTGCACGGTCCGGCGGAGCGGGAGCACAGCCCGCTCATCGGGACGGCGTACTCGTGGGCCATCCACCGGACCGTGCCCGGAGAGGTCCCCGAGGAGGACCGGGACCGGATCGTACGGGCCATCCGCGGCGTGATCGGCCAGAAGGGCGAGATCGAGGACGTCTACGGCCGCATGGAGTGGAGCTACGACGACGGCCTGGGGCCCATCATGGTGGGGGTCGCCAGCCGGGACGGGACCACCGAGATCGACGTCACCGGCCGCCGGGGCGGGGAGGCGGGGCTGGTCTTCGGGATGGGCGTGCCCATGGGCGGGATGGCCCTGGGCGGGCTCCTGGGCGGGGGGCTGCTGGGCCTGGAGAAGCCCGGCGTGCTGCTCACCATGCTCGTCATGGCGGTGGTGGTCTACGGCGGGCTGCGCTTCGTGTGGCGGTTCGTGGAGGCGTTCTGGGAGGACCGGCTCCAGCGCCTGACCGACGCCGTGGAGGCCGCGGCGGCGGAGGTGGCGGTGCTGCCGTCCGGCGACCCGGCCGAGCCCCCTCCGGAGGGCTGACGCCATGCGGCCCGCCGGGGGGGTGTGGCTCCCCGCGATCCTCCTCGGCCTGGCCTTCCCGGCGGCGTGCGGCTCCGAAGCCGCGGTGGGGCGGGACGCGGGCCGCTCCCCCGGCGCCGCCGCCCCCTTCCGCACCGACACCCTCCCCGACTCGACCTTCGCGGCGCTCCACGCCCGGGTCTCCGAGGAGGGGGGCTTCTTCGACACGGACAACCTGATCTCCAACGAGACCGGCTACCTCAACGTGGTCGGCGCGCTGGAGCGGCTGGGGCTCGAGGGGGGCGGCTATCTGGGCGTGGGACCCGACCAGAACTTCTCGTACATCGCGGAGCTCCGGCCGGAGCTGGCCTTCATCGGGGACATCCGCCGGGACAACGCGCTCCACCACCTCCTGCTGAAGGCGCTGGTGGAGCGGGCTCCGACGCGGGTGGAGTTCCTGGCGGGGCTGCACGGCCGGGAAGCGCCCCCGGATCCCGAGGCGTGGGCGGGCCGGAGCGTGGAGGACGTGGTGGGGTGGGTGGACGACCGGGAGGCGGATCCGGCCGTGGTGGAGGCGCTCCAGGCCGAGGTGGCCCGGGCCGTCGCCAGCTGGGGCATCCCCCTCTCGGACGAGGACCTGGCCACCGTCCGCCGCTTCCACCGGAGCTTCGTGGACGAGGGGCCGGACCTCCGCTTCCGTTCCTACGGACGGGCCCCCCGTCCGTACTACCCGACCTACCGGGAGCTCCTCCTGGAGACCGACGCCGACGGACGGCGGGTCTCGTGGCTGGCCTCGGCGGAGCGCTACGGGGTGGTGCGGGCGCTCCAGCTCGCCAACCGGATCGTGCCGGTGGTGGCGGACCTGGCGGGGCCCCGGGCGGTGCGGGAGGCCGGGGTCGTCCTCCGGGAGGCGGGGCTGGAGATGAAGGCGGTCTACACGTCCAACGTGGAGTTCTACCTGTGGCGGGGCGGGACCTTCGACGCGTGGGCGGACAACCTGGCCTCGCTCCCCCTGGCCGACGACGCCGTGATCATCCGGAGCTACTTCCCGAACCTGGGCCGCCACCCCTCCGCGCTCCCGGGCTACTACGCCACCCAGCTCCTGCAGCCGGCGGCCTCGGTGGTGCGGGCCCGGGAGGGCGAGCCCTTCGAGAGCTACGCCGACCTGGTGACCCGGGACCTCATCGAGCTGCGGGCGCCGGCCGGCGTTCCCTAGGGGACGGCTTCAGGCCGGGGCCTCGTCCCGGGCGAGGGCGTCGGGGCCCTGCCGCCCTCTCAGGAGCCGCACCGCGGCCCAGAACGCCACGCCGTAGGCCGCCACCTGGCCCACCATGAACCAGAGGGGGTGGGGGAAGGCGAGCCAGTTCATGATCGAGCCGGCCAGGGCGAGGCCGACGATGGCCCCGGCGAAGCGGACCGGGCGCGAGCCGGCGACGGCGCCGGCCGCCCAGGCGCCCAGGAAGGCCCCCAGGACCTCGCCTCCGAAGGTCAGCGCCCACGCCGCGACGGGGAGGGTGGCGGTGTACGCCTCCAGCGCCCCGGGCTCGGGCGCGCTGGGATCCAGGCCCGGCGGGGGAGGGAAGAGGAGCGCGCTCAGGGCCAGGACGGCGAAGACGACCGTGAAGGTCACCAGGAAGCCCAGGACCAGGGCCGTGATGTTGCGCGCCATGCCGTCACCCTCCCGATTGAAGTCGTACCGAGAGTAGGCCCCGATCGCCCCCTCCGCCACGCCCCGCGCCATGCCCGAGCTCCCCGAGATCACCGCGTACCTGGAGGGGCTGGAGCGCGTCGTGGGCGGGCGGGTCCTGGAGCGGGTCCGGCTCCGCTCGCCCTCGTTGCTGCGGACCTGGGACCCGCCGCTCTCCGAGGCGGAGGGGCGCCGGGTCGAGGGCTTCCGGCGGATCGGGAAGCGCGTCGTCTGGGTGCTGGAGGACGACCTGTTCCTGGTCTTCCACCTCATGATCACCGGGCGCTTCCACCTCCGGGAGCCCGGGGCGCCGGTGCCGAAGAAGCGGGCCCACGGCGCCTTCGACTTCGAGCACGTGACGGTCCTCCTCACCGAGCAGTCCACCCACAAGCGGGCCTCCCTCCACGTGGTGCGGGGGGAGGCGGCGCTGGAGGCCCTGGACCCGGGCGGGCTGGAGGTGCCGGGCTCGACGGCGGAGGCGTTCGCGAAGGCGCTCCGGCGGGAGAACCGGACGCTGAAGCGCGCCCTGACCGATCCGCGCGTCCTCTCGGGCATCGGCAACGCCCACTCCGACGAGATCCTGCTGCGCGCGGGCCTCTCCCCGCTCCAGCGCACCGGCAACCTGGACGACGCCGAGATCGCGCGGCTGCACGACACCGCCCGGGCGTGGCTGGAGGAGTTCACCGCGGTCCTCCGGGAGGAGACCGGCGAGGGCTTCCCGGAGAAGATCACCGCCTTCCATCCCCGGATGGGGGCCCACGGGAAGCACCGGGAGCCGTGCCCCGTGTGCGGCGCGCCCATCCAGCGCATCCGGTACGCCGACAAGGAGACCAACTACTGCGCGGCCTGCCAGACCGACGGGAAGGTGCTGGCGGACCGGGGGCTCAGCCGCCTCCTGGGAGACGACTGGCCCCGGACGCTGGAGGAGCTGGAGGAGCTGGAGGAGCTGGGGCGGGAAGGGTAGGCCCGACCTACCGCCCGGCCCCCGCGCCCCGCTCCACCGACTCGGGCTCCACCCGCCACCACCACTGGGTCTCCAGTGCCCGGCGACGAGGCCAGATCTCGGTGAGCGTGCCGGCCTCGTAGAGCCGGCCGTTCTTCATGACGTGGCTGATGTCGGTGGTGTTGTGGAGGTCGTCCAGGGGGTTGGAGTCCAGCACCTGGAGGTCCGCCAGCTTCCCGGGCTCCAGCGAGCCCAGGTCGCCGTCCAGCCCGACGGCGTCGGCGCTCATGAGCGTCGCCATGTGGAGCGCCCGCCACGGGTCCATGCCCCCGGAGGCCATCATCCAGAGCTCCCAGTGGGTGCCGAGCCCCTGGACCTCGCCGTGGGAGCCCAGCCCGGCCTTCCCTCCGGCGTCCATCCACTTCTCGAGCTGCTCGGCGTGGAGGAAGTGGGGATACAGGTCCTCCCGGTGCCACTGGGTGGTCCGCCACTTGTCCATCTCGTCGTGGGGCGTGAAGGTGCGCAGCCGCTCCACCTCGTCCATCTCGGTGCGGGTCAGGTAGTACTGCCGCCCCGACGGCCCGCCGTACGCCACGATGAAGGTGGGCGTGTACGTGAGCCCGCTGAACGCCCCCAGCTCCACCACGTCGTCGTAGAAGGGGCTGATGGGGAGCGAGTGCTCGAGGCCCGAGTACCCGTCCTGCATGAGCGTCAGGTTCATGGTGAAGTTGGAGCCCCCCTCGGTGGTGGGGGTGAGCCCCAGCTCCCGGGCCGCGGTGATGACCCACTGCCGGATCTTCCGGTCGCCGGCCAGATACTGCTTGATGGTCAGCGTGTTGAAGTGCTCCGCGTACCGCCGCAGCACGTCCCGGGCCTCGTCCAGGCTGCCGATGTCGTCGGAGCCGAAGATGCCCGGCCCGGTGGAGTAGAGGCGCGGGCCGATGAAGTCCCCCACCTCCATGCGATCGGAGTAGGTGACCACGTCCGCCGAGGAGGTCTGGGGGTCCCGCTGCGTGGTCACGCCGTAGGCGAGCTGCGCCAGGAACTGGGACACCTGGTTCCGGTGGACGCCCCACGCGACCCAGGTGTGGGCGTGGATGTCCACGAGGCCGGGGTAGATGGTCTTCCCGGTCATGTCGAGGACCTCGGCGCCCTCGGGGATGGCCACGCTGCCCGACGGCCCCACGGCCTCGATGCGGTTGTCCCGCACCACGAGGTCGCCGGACTCGATGACCTCCTCCCCGCGCATGGTGATCAGCCGCGCGCCGGTGAGGGCGATCACGCCCTCGGGCTTGTCCTTGGCGACCACCAGCTCCACGTCGGCGCGCCACGGCTCGTAGGCGGGGGCGTCGTCGTCCCCCTCCTCCTCCGCGCCGGCCTCGTCGGGCTCCGCCTCCGCGCTGTCGGGCTCGGGCGCGTCGGCCTCGAGGCGCGCCAGGGCCACCGAGTCCGCCACCAGCGAGTCGGCCAGCGCCACGTCCCAGCGGAAGAAGGAGCGGCCGATGGACCAGTGGGCCACCCCGCCGTCGGCGCTCCACCCCGCGAAGTCGCCGCCCACCTTCGTGAGGCGCCGCACCGGCATGGAGGAGCTCCGGGAGAGGTTGACCGTGGGAGCCTCGCCGCCCACCGGGGGCACCGTGATCATCCAGACGTTCCGGTTCCAGCGGACCAGGGCGCGCTCCCCGTCGGGGGAGAGCACCACCTCGTCGGGCACGCCGCCGCCGCCGCCCCGTCCCACCGAGGGCGCCGTCACCTTCACCACGGTGCGGACGTCGGTGCCGTCGTAGCGCATGGAGACCAGCCCGTTCGTGCCGGCCCAGACGTAGACCCGGTCCGGGTCCGGGCCGGGGTGGGGGACCGCCCGGTCCTGCTGGGTCGGCCCCGGGCCCACCCACGCGATGCGGGTGGGCTCGCCGCCCTCGGCGGGCAGCCACACGTACTCCATCTCGGCGGAGGAGGCGTGGCGCCCGAAGTCCTCCAGGGTGCGCATGCGGTGCATCTTCGAGCCGCGCACCGCCAGGAGCCGGGTGCCGTCGCCGTTGTACGACAGCTTGTCGAAGAAGGCGGACTCGGGGGTGAGGCGCTGGGGCGCGCCGCTCCCGTCGGAGCGGACCCGCCAGACGTCGCCGCCGGCGGAGTCGTTCCACGTCACGTAGGCGATCCACCGCCCGTCGGGGGACCAGGCCGGGTCGTGCTCCACGGGCGCGCCGCCGGTGAGGGGGCGGGCGTCGGCCAGCACCACGGGCCCCCCGGCCCCTGCCCGGAGGCCGCCGGACCCGGCGCCCGGGAGGTCCGCCACGTAGAGGCGGTCCAGCGCCGTGAAGGCCACGCGCCGCCCGTCGGGGGAGGGCGTGGCGCCCCGGATCTGGGAGACGGTCAGCTCGTCGTCGTCCACGGCGTAGTCGAAGTCCACCAGCGGCCCGAGCTCCTGCTCGACCCGGGCGGTGAAGGGGACCTCCGTGGCCTCGCCGGAGGGGACCTCCACGCGCCAGATCCGCCCGTCCCAGGAGGTGTAGAGCGCCCGGGAGTCGGGGGTGAAGGCCGAGCCGGGGTAGACGTCCCGGTCCCGCATGCCGCCGCCCTGGTGGTCGTCGCGCTGCACGTCCAGGCGGAGCCAGGAGTCCTCGCCGGTCTCCAGGTCCAGGAGCTTCAGCGCCGGGCGGTCGTCGTAGCGGGTGGCGTAGACGAGCCAGCGGCCGTCGGGGCTCGGGACCGGGCGGAAGGCGCCCATGGTCTCGTGGGTACGGACCCGGATCTCGCCGGTCCGCCGGTCGAGGAGCGCGACCTGGAAGGCGTCCACCTGGCGCGCCGAGGAGCGGGGCGCGTCGTCGACGGACCCCGGTCCGCCCTCGCCTGCGGCCGCGTAGAGCCCGCGCCCGTGGAGCGCGTCGGGGGCGTCCTCCCACGCGGTCTCGGTGGGGAAGCCCGTCCCCAGCGTGCCCCGGAGGTTGACCCAGAGCGTCCCGTCGTCGGCGCCGAAGGCGGGGCCGATGGCGGCCGGGTCGTCGTCGTCGTGGCCGGTGACCTGCACGCCGGAGCCGCCGTCCAGGTGGTAGAGCCAGAGGTCGGTGCCCTTCACGGCCACCACGTAGTCGCCCTCGGGGGTCCACTCCGGGGACATGTGGTTCTCCGACTCGTCCTCGGTGAGGGCCCGGGCGCCCCGGCCGTCCGCGTCGGCCACCCAGAGGTTCTCCGAGCCGTTCCGGTCGCTGACGAAGACGATGCGCTCGCCGTCCGGCGAGTAGCGGGGCTGCATGTCGTAGGCCTGCCCGCTGGTGATGCGCGTGGCCTCCCCGCCCTCCACCGGGAGGGTGTAGAGGTCGCCCAGGATCTCCATGACCAGGGTGCGCCCGTCGGGCGAGAGGTCCAGGTGGAGGAAGGACGCCCGGTCGGTGGTGAAGTCCAGGGTCCGGGTGGGGATGAGGGAGAGGCCCTCGGCCTTCCGGGCCGCGTCGGCGGCGCTGTCGGCCTGCTCCGGCGTCTGGGCCGCGAGACCGGGCGCCGAGGCGGCGGCCAGGGCGAGGAGGGCGCACCCGAGCCGGCCCGCCCGCCGGGGGCGGCCCGGCCGTCGCGTCGAGGTCGTCCCCGTCACGAGCCGGCCCCCGGGGCCGACGCCTCCACCGCGGGCTCGTCCACGGGGACCTCCTCGCCGCGGGGGCCGAAGCCCGGGGGCGGATAGGAGCCGTGGGCCTGGACGATCTTCCACCCCTCGGCGGTGCGGGCCACCACGGCCGTGAGGGTGAACCACCCGCTCCACTCCCCGGCCTCGCCGCTGGCGGTGCGGATGAAGACGGTGCCCACGCCGGCGTCGGGGCCCAGGGCGCGGACGTGGCTCTCGGAGGTCTCGAAGCGCCACGGCTCCGGGGCCTGGAAGGCGCTCCGGTGCTCCTCGGCCACCTCCTCCCACCCCAGGAAGGTCCGCCCGGACCGCGTGTAGGCCAGCTCCTCCGTGCGGGCCCACTCGACCATGAAGGCGTCGGCGTCCTTGGCCGTGGCGGCGGCGTTCACCCGGGTCAGGACGGCCAGGACGCTGTCGGCCGCGGCGCCCTGGTCGGAGGCGCCGCCCTCGGGGCCGTCGGAGGCGGGCGCGGCGCAGGCCGCCAGGAGGGAGAGGAGGAGGAGGACGGGGGCGGGGCTCGTTGGGCGCACGGGAGGCTCCGGATGGGAGAGGACGCGGATGCCTCCATGCTACGGCCCCGCTCCGGCCCGGGCCACAGGAGTCGGCCCGGGGGGGCGGGGCGGGTGGGGCCCCCGCGGCGCGGGGGCCGTCCCTCGGGCCTCCCTACAGCCCCCGGACCAGCGCCACGGCGAACCATACCACCAGGATGCCGAGCACGGCGTTGAGGCGGGCCAGGAGCGAGGCCCGGCGGCGCATGGCCGCGGCCTCGTCGCTGCGGGGATCCAGCGTGCCCGCCCGGGGACCGTGGCGGAAGTCGTGGACCGCCTGGATGGTCAGCATGGCCGCCACCACCGCGAGCTTCCAGCCGAGGGCCCGGCCGATGTCCGTGGCCCAGAAGGCCGCCGAGCCCCAGATGTCCATCCCCCACCAGCCCCGGAAGTGGAGCTGGCCGATCCCGGTCACCAGCAGGACGGCGATGCACGCCCAGCCCACGGTGCGGAAGCGGGTGCCCACCTGCTGGAAGAGGCGCTGGCGGAGCGCGGGGTCGCCGGCGCGCCGGAGGACCGGCGCCATGAGGGCCAGGCCGAACATGCCGCCCAGCCACACCACGGCGGCGAAGACGTGGAGGAAGACGGTGACGTGGTACAGGGTGCGCATCGCCTGCTCCTCAGACGGCGCCGGGCGCGCCCGGACGGTTGCCGTCGGCGTTCCGGGTGATGGCCACCCGGACCTCGCCTTCGGACTCCTCGAGGATCCGCCACCGGTAGCCCCGGGACTCCAGCTCGGGGAAGAGGAAGCGGGGCACGCGGACGTTGCGCTGCACCAGCGTGTGCCCGTCGGGGAGGTCCTCGAGGGCCTCGAGCGTGCGGACCATGGGCTCCGGCGGCTCCAGCCCGCGGACGTCCAGGGTGCGCACCTCGGGTCCCACGTCCTCCGACGCGGGGCGGGCGCCACCGCCCGGGCGGGCGCCGTGCCCGCCGCAGCCGCCCCCACCCCCGCAGCCGCACCCGTCCCGGGCCGGGACGCGCACGGTACGGCCCGCGTCCCGGGCCGCCACGCCCTCGCGGTAGAACCAGACGCGCCAGTCGTCGTCGGCCAGGCGCTCGGTCCAGTGGAGGAAGCCCTCGCGCCCCAGGACGGCGTAGAGGGGCTCGGGCTCGAACACCGCGCGGAGGCGGAGGATGCCGTCGTCCGCCAGCGCCTCCTTGGCGTGCATGATCCGGCGGAAGGGCTCCCGGCCGTTCCGCAGGTCGGCGCGGACGTCCAGATCGAGGAAACGGGCGGGGTCCACGGCTTTCAGCGCTTCGGGCTTCATGCGTCGCTCCATGCGTTCTCTGAGATTCGGTCCGGAGTCCAGCGGGGCTCCCAGACCAGGTCGGCCGCCACCCGCTCCACGCCGGAGAGGGCGTAGAGGGTGGCTTCGATGGATCGGGTCAGGACGTCCGCCAGCGGGCATCCCGGGGTGGTGAGGGTGTAGGTGACGTGCACCGTCCCGTCCTCCACGCGGAGGTCGTAGACGAGGCCCAGCGTCACGATGTCCAGCCCGGCCTCCGGGTCGATCACCCGGCGGAGGGCGTCGAGGGCGGCGTCGCGGGTCGGCGCGGGAGAGGGGCTCACGAGGGCCTCCGCCGGGCGACCCCGGCGAGCTGGAGGGCCTGGAGGGCGGCTCCGCCCGCGAAGAGGACGGCCGCGGCGCGGGCCGGGAGGGCCGCTCCGAGGATCACCGAGACGGCCATCCCCGCCGCCCCCACGGTCAGGAGCGCCGTGGCGACGCCGGCGGCCCGGGCCGAGTAGAGCTCGGCCACCGTAGGCACCGGCCGCCGGCCCGCCAGGGGGCCGAAGCGGTGCAGCCACACCAGGAAGGGGAGGATCTTGTAGTGGTGCCCGGCCACGAAGAGCGTGATGCCCAGCACCAGGGTCAGGACGTAGGCCGTGGCCAGCGTCGGGGTGAAGGTCCCCAGGAGCAGGCGGAGGCCCAGCCCGGCGCCGAGGGCCAGGAGGACGAGGCCCGCGGCCGCTCCCCGCAGCCCGGCGTCCAGCGCGGGGCGCCGGCGCGTCCGGTAGAACCACCCGGCCTGGACCAGGAAGCAGAGCCCGCCCGCCAGGATGAGGGCCGGCGGCACGAGGCGGGGGGCCCGGCCCGACGCGTGGTGCAGGCCGAAGAGGAGCAGGGTGCCGAGGGTCAGCAGGCCCACGGCGAGCCCGCCCAGGCGACGCGGCCCCTCGTCGCTCAGGAGGAACATGGGGAGGAGGCGCTGCGCCACCCCCACCACGACCATCAGGACCCACCCCACCAGCGCCACGTGGATGTGGGTGGCGAGGGCCACCAGGCGTCCCGAGCCCATGAAGGGGATCCGGAGGTTCGTGGCCAGGGCGGCGCCGACCAGCATGGTCAGGAAGAGGAAGAACCCGGCGGAGGCCAGGGCCCACCACGTCACGTCCCGCCGCGGCGCCGCCTGGAGGGTGGCCCCCAGGTTCGTGAGGAAGAGGAGGACCGCCAGGGCGAGGAGGGCCGCCCCGGGCAGGAGGAGCGGCGGGCGGGGGAGCGCCAGGGCCGTCACGAAGAGGGCCAGGCCGGGGACCCACGCCGCGAGCGTGGCCACGGCCAGGGCCCGCCAGCGCACCGCCTGCCCCAGGACCACGGGGAGGAGCTGGTAGAGCGCCCCCATGATGGACGTGGTGATCCACCCCAGGGTGAAGAGGTGCGTGATGCCCGTCACCCGGGGGGAGAGGAAGGAGCCGGACGCCAGCTCCGGCGCCGTCCACACCAGGCCGGCGCCTCCGGCCACGAGGCAGGCCAGCGCCACGGCGAAGTGGCTCCCGGGAAGCCAGAGGGGCGGGGTGCCCGCTCCCGCCAGGGGGCCGCCCGCCGGGCTCGCCCCGGGGGCGAGCACGGTGCCCACGGACGGAGCCGTGGCGGGGGAGGAGGGAGCGGAGGGAACAGGCGATTTTCGCATGTCCATATCCTAAATAGGGCCGGACGCCCCGTCCCGTCGGGAAGAACCGGAG
This sequence comes from uncultured Gemmatimonadaceae bacterium, assembly GCA_964569085.1. Lineage (GTDB taxonomy): Bacteria > Gemmatimonadota > Gemmatimonadetes > Longimicrobiales > Gaopeijiaceae > JAJCZZ01. The sequence continues at coordinate 13,494 of CAZMTA010000044.1, forward strand.
GTCCGCGTGGGGAGATTCCCCGCGAACGGGAGACCGCCCCCGGAGGGGGCCGGCCCGCCGCCTGGCTCAGCGGCCCGGGTAGGCCTCCATGCACCGCAGGACCAGCTCCCGGGCGGCCTCCACGTCCTGCCACCCCTCGATCCCCACCTTGGCGTCCTCCAGGTCCTTGTAGACGTCGAAGAAGTGCCGGACCTCCTCCAGGTAGTGGGAGGGCAGGTCGTCCAGGCCTCGGATCTCCCGGCGGAGGGGGTCGGCCAGAGGAACGGTGAGGACCTTCTCGTCCCGCCCCTTCTCGTCCTCCATGATGAAGAGGCCCACGGGGCGCACCGAGATGAGGCAGCCCGGGAAGGTGGGCTCGGTGGTGAGGACGAGGACGTCCAGGGGGTCCCCGTCGTCGGCCAGGGTCCGGGGGAGGAAGCCGTAGTCCCCCGGGTAGTGGACCGACGAGTACAGGAGGCGGTCCAGGCGGAGGAGGCCGGTCTCCTTGTCCAGCTCGTACTTGTTCCGGGAGCCCCGGGGGATCTCCACGTAGGCGTTGAGCTCGTCGGGCGGCGCGGCCCCGGTGGGCACGTCGTGCATGGGATGGGTCATGCCGCAATGTCGGCCGTCCGTGCGGGGGTCGCCAGCCGCCCGTCCCGGCCTGCGCCGGGCACGGGCGGCGTGCTAGCTTCAGGGGACCGTCCACCCCGTCCGGACCGCTTCCGCCATGGCCCCGTCGCCGCGCCGCCCGTTCCGCTCCCCCGCCGCGAGCCTCCTTCCCGGGGCGACGCTGCTCCTCCTGGCCGGGGTCGTTCCCCTGGGAGCCCAGTCCCCCCACGGCTCGTCCATGACGGGGAGCGTGGTGGAGGGCCGGGACTTCCTCGTCTGGGAGGGGGACGGAGACCGCTCCTCCTTCGCGGAGATCCTGCAGGCGCTCGACCGGGCCGACGCGGTCCTGGTGGGCGAGTCCCACGACGACGACGTGGGCCACGGGGTCGAGGCGCAGCTCCTGGCCCGGGCGGCGGAGCGCTTCGGCGCGCTGGGGGCGGAGGCGGAGCGCCCGGTGGTGCTCTCGCTGGAGATGTTCGAGCGGGACGTGCAGCCGATCCTGGACGAGTACCTGGCGGGGCTCATCACCGAGGACCACTTCCTGGACGACGCCCGCCCCTGGGACCGGTACGCCACCGACTACCGGCCCATGGTGGAGCTGGCCCGGGCCCACGGCCTCCCCGTGGTGGCCGCCAACGCCCCCCGCCGGTACGTGAACCGGGTGAGCCGTCTGGGGCCGGAGTCGCTCCGGGACCTCCCGGAGGAGGCGTTGCGCCACCTCCCTCCGCTCCCCTACCCGGGCCCGTCCGAGGCCTACCGGGCCCAGTGGGAGGCGCTCATGGCGGGGATGATGGAGGCGGACGAGGAAGGGGCCG
>CAZMTA010000044.1:14996-22082 GCA_964569085.1 uncultured Gemmatimonadaceae bacterium
CACGCGGCGCCCGAGAACCCCCACGCGGCGCCCGAGAACCCCCATGCGGCGCCCGAGAGCCCCCACGCCGCGCCCGAGAATCCCCACGCCGCTCCGCCCGTCGGAGGCGAGCTCCCCGCGGGCCATCCTCCCATGGAGGAGCCGGAGGATCCCGGCCACGACCTGGGGCAAGCGCTCCAGGCCCAGGCGCTCTGGGACGCCGCCATGGGCGAGGCGGTCGCGAGCGCGCTGGCGCGCCATCCCGGCGCGCTGGTGCTCCACTACGTGGGCTCCTTCCACGTGGCCCGGGGGACGGGCGTGCCGGAGCGGGTGCGGGGCTACCGTCCGGGGGCGCGGGTCGTGACGGTGGTCCTCCGTCCCGAGGACGACGTCCGCGCCTGGGACGAGGAGGAGCACGAGGGCCTCGCCGACTTCGTGGTGCTGACCCGGGAGGACGGCCCCTCCTGAGGGGTCTCCCCGAGCGCACGGGGCACCCCCACGGACGGCGCCTCCGGTGCGTCTATCGTGCGGTGTGGCGCCGGGCGTAGCGCCGCCGGGCCGTCGTCCTATCTTGGGGGGCCATGACTCCCTCCACCCCCGGCCCGCTGCCTCGCGACACCCGCGTGGGGACCGTCCACCTCCGGGTGGTCGACCCCGAGAGCGTGTCGCACTTCTACCAGGAGGTCCTGGGGATGGAGGTCCTGGCCGAGGACGCCGCCACCGTCGCCCTCGCCGCGAGCCCCCAGGGGCCCCCGCTCCTGGTCCTGCACGCGGCGCGCAAGGCCTCGCCCCGGGATCCCCGGGCCCCGGGTCTCTTCCACGTGGCCTTCCTCCTCCCGGACCGGGCCGCCCTGGGCCAGATGATCCGTCGGGTCCAGGACGCGGACTGGTCCTTCGAGGGCTTCGCGGACCACAACGTGAGCGAGGCGGCCTACCTGTCGGACCCGGAGGGCAACGGGCTCGAGCTCTACGCGGACCGGGGCCGGGACGTCTGGCGCACGGTGGACGGCGAGATCTTCCTCACCACCGAGCCCCTGGACCTGGACGGCCTCCTCTCCGTGGGGTCCGAGCCGGCGCCGACCATGCCCGCCGGGACCCGCGTGGGCCACGTCCACCTGCGGGTGTCCTCCCTGGAGACCGCGGAGGCCTTCTACGGAGGCCGCCTCGGCCTCGAGGTCATGAGCCGACGCTACCCCGGCGCCCTCTTCCTGGCGGCGGGCGGCTACCACCACCACGTGGGCGTGAACGTGTGGGACTCGGCGGGGCGCGCCCGTCCCGACCGCGCGCCCGGGCTCCTGAGCTTCGAGCTCGTGATCCCCGACGAGGAGGTCCGCCGCCGGCTCACCGGAGGGGCGGACGAGGGGCTGCTGATGGACGCCGACCAGATCGGGATCCGGATCTGCCGGCCCTGAGGGCCGCGAACGCCCCGGGGGCTACTCTCCGAGACGTCCTTCGGCCACGGCCCGGAGCACGTCGCTGGAGGTGACGATGCCCTCCAGCCGACCCCCCTCCACCACCACGGCGCGGTGGATCCGCCCGCGCACCAGGAAGTCCGCCAGCTCGGGGAGGGTCATGTCCGGCTCCACGGTGAAGGTGACCGGCGTCATGATGTCCTCCACCGTGGCCGTGTCGAAGCGCTCCTCCGTGATGCCCTCCAGCTCCAGGCGTCGTCCCGTCGGCGCGTCTTCGGGCAGGAAGAACCCGAAGGGGTCCTCCTCCTCCGGCTCGTCGTCGTCGGGGTCCCGGACCAGCGCGCTCGCCTCGATGCCGGTGCGGGCCACGGTGACGCCGGCCTGCTCCGCGGCGAAGCGGACCACGTCGGTGGCGGAGACCACGCCCACCAGCGCCCCGCTCCTCGCCACCACGGGCATGCCCGAGACCTCGGCGTCGGCCAGGTGACGGCTGAGCTGGCGGACCGTCATGTCGAGGGCGGCGGTGGTGACGTTCGCCTGCATGATGTCCCGGATCGTGAGCATGGCGGGCTCCTCAGGACTCGTCCGGGCGGTAGAGCAGGACCGGCACGTGGGTCCCGCGGAGGACCTTGTCCGACGTGCTCCCCAGGATGGCGCGGGTCAGCCCGGAGCGGCCGTGGGTGGTCATGGCGATGAAGTCGCAGGCCCGCTCCTCCGCCTCCCGCAGGATGCCGTGGCCGGGCTGGGCGTCCACGAGGACGCTCCACTCCACGGCGAGGTCCCGGGCGGACAGACGGCCGGCCTGGGCCTCCAGGTACTCGCTGGCGGCCTGCTTGGCGTCCTCCACCAGCCCCTGGTTCATCTGGACCGTGTGGGGGAGGTAGGGGCTCGCGATGTCCATGGGATACGGCACGATCCGGAGGAGGTGGTAGGAGCACCCGAAGAGCGCGCCCAACTCCACCGCGTGGTCCAGCGCCGCCTCGGACAGCTCCGTGCCGTCCAGGGGGACGAGCATCTTCCGGGGCGCCGCCTCCGCCGACACCTCCTCGGCGGCGGGCTCCGCGTCGTCCTCGGGGCGCACCAGGAGGACCGGCCGGTGGCAGCAGCGGCTGAAGGCGTCGGCCACGCTGCCGAGCCACGCCCGGGAGAGCGCCCCGCGGCCGTGGGTGGCCATGACCACCAGGTCCGCGTCCACCTCTTCGACCTCCTCCCGGAGGCGGTCGACCACCGGTCCGGTGCGGAGCGCCGTGGTCACCGTCCCCCCGGCCCCGCTCCCGATGCGCTCGGTGACGTTCTCGAGGTAGTCCTCGCTCCAGTCCGCGGCCGCCGCCTCCCACTCCTCGTAGGCGAAGGAGGGGATGGGCTCCTGGACGGTGGCGAGGTGGAGGGCGGCGCCGGTGCGCCGGCTGACGTCCAGCGCCAGGGGCAGCGCGGACTCGGCGAAGCGGGAGCCGTCCAGTGGGACCAGGATCTGCCGGTACATCGCGACCTCCTCGGTCTGGGCCCGGAGGGGGGCGGCACCCTGCCGCGCCCCTCGGGTCCGTCAGGCCGTCACCGGTCCGGCTGGAGCGTCTTCTCGGGCGGGCACCATCCCGTCCACCAGTCGCTCCACCGCGCCGTCCGGGGCCGTGCGGCCGCCCATCGCGCGCTCCAGGGGTAGCGAGACGCGCACGGCGGTGCCCGAGCCCGGCCCGGATTCCAGCGACAGCTCTCCTTCAAGATAGCCTGCCCGCTCGTGCATGCCGAAGAGCCCGAGGCTCTGCGAGGTGCTCATGAGCGCCCGGTCGAGATCGAACCCGACCCCGTCGTCCCGCACCTCGGCGGTGAGTCGTCCGTCGGCGGTCCGGAAGGACACGCGAACCCGGTCCGGCGTGCCGTGGAGGACGGCGTTGGTGATCGCCTCCTGCACGATGCGGAAGAGGGCCAGGGTGGCCTCGCGGTCCAGCTCGGGGAGCCCCCCTTCGAAGGAGACCTCGACCGGCGAGCCCTCGGTGAGGGAGCGGGCGTGGGCCTCCAGGGCGGCCTGCACGCCCAGCTCGTCGAGCTCGGGAGGACGCAGTCGACGGGCGACACCCCGGATCTCCTCCAGCGCGTCCACCACGCCGGCGCGGATCTCCTCCAGCGCCCCTTCCCGGTCGCAGTCCAGCTGCTTCCTGGCCAGCCTCAGGCGGACCAGGACGGCGGCCAGGGTCTGGGCGGTGCGGGAGTACAGCTCGTGGGCCACCCGCTCCCGCTCCCGCTCCTCGGCCTCCAGGACCCGCCGGGCCAGCTCCTGCTGGCGTTCCCGGTTCCGGTCCACGGCGTCCAGCATCCCGTTGAAGGCGCACACCAGCTGGCTCAGCTTCCGATCCGAGAAGGGCGAGGTGGGGGAGCGGGCCTCGAGGCGCCCGCCGCGGATGGCCTCGGCCGTGCGCTGCAGGTCCTCCAGGGGGGAGAGGGCCAGGCGGACGAGGATCACGTTGACGCAGAGGCCGGCCACCAGGAGCGCCCCGCCGAGCAGGGCCACCCAGCCGGTGGCCGCGCCGGGGCCCAGGGTGGGAAGCGCCACCGCGCCCACGGTCGTGCCCACCGCCACCACGGCCAGGTTGGCCAGGATGATCTTCCAGAAGAGCGGAAGGCCGAGGAGGGAGCTCCAGAAGGCGTTCCCTCCGGCGGGGATGCCGGACGCCGGGGTACGACGGCTCGTCTCCGCCTCGGGCGTGGTGGGCACGGCGCGGGTCGGTGGATGGGAGTAGGGCGGCTCCCGTCGGACAAGGGGCCGAGGCTCGTCGGACCGGAGGTCGGCTGTCGCGACCTTCCGAACCTGCTATAGATTCTTGCCTCCCGGGCCGTTCGCTGCCGTAGGGAGGACGGTGTGCGGTCCGGTGGGAGAAGGGCCGGGGCGGGTGTGGGGCTTTTCTCTACATCCCAGGTGAATTTCCAGCAGGAAGGGCGGGTTGCTGACAGCGGAGGAATACCGCGCGGTCTTCGAGGCCGCGCCCGACGGGGTCCTCGTCGTGTGCCGCGACGGGATCATCAAGGACTGCAACCCGCAGATCGAGACGCTCTTCGGGTACGCCCGGGAGGAGCTCCTGGGGGAGAAGGTCGAGATGCTGGTCCCGGAGACCTTCCGGCGCGACCACGTGGCCCACCGGACCGGGTTCATGGAGAACCCCCACTCCCGGCCCATGGGGGTCGGGTTGGACCTGCGGGCCTGCCGAAAGGACGGCTCCGAGTTCCCGGTCGAGATCAGCCTCAGCCCCTGGTACACGGACCTCGAGGGCGGCCAGCGGGTCGTGTGCACGGTCCGGGACATCTCGGACCGGAAGCGCCTCCGCGACTTCTCGGAGGGGGCCCTGCGGTCGGTGGAGGAGGAGCGCCAGCGCATCGCGCGCGAGCTCCACGACGACACGGCCCAGCGCCTGGCCACCCTCCTGGTGCGCATCCGCATCCTCTCCCGCATCGACGACCCCGACGAGCGCCTGGCCGGCCTGGACGAGATCCGGGAGGAGATCCTGGAGACGGCGGAGGGCGTCAAGCGGATCGCCCGGGGCCTGCGGCCTCCGGAGCTCCAGGACGTGGGGCTGGCCAGCGCGGTGCGGGCCCACGCCCGGAGCCTCCGGGAGAGCACCGGAATCGAGGTGGAGGTGGACATGGACGACGTGGACCACCTCCTTTCGGAAGAGGGCCGGCTCGCCCTCTACCGGATCGTGCAGGAGTCGCTGAGCAACGTGGTGCGTCATTCGGGGGCCGAGGAGGCCGTCGTGGTGGCGCGGGCCCACGAGGACCGCGTCCGAGCCGTGGTCCGGGACCAGGGCCGTGGATTCTCCCTGGACCGGGCGTCGGAGCAGGGCGGGGGCCTGGGCCTGGTGGGGATGCAGGAACGGGCCGTCATGCTCGGCGGCCACGTCAAGGTGCGTTCGTCCCCCGGCGAGGGCACGCAGGTCGAGATCGAGCTTCCAGCTTCCGCCGTGGAGACCCAGAATGCCTGACGGAACGTCCATTCTTCTCGTAGACGATCACGCCATGTTCCGGGCGGGCATCAAGGCCCTCCTGGAGTCCGAGTCCCGCCTTCACGTGGTGGGCGAAGCCTCCTCCGGGGACGAGGGCGTGGACAAGGTCCGCGAGCTCAAGCCCGACGTCGTGGTCATGGACCTCTCCATGCCCGGCTCCAACGGCCTGGAGGCCACCCGTCGCATCGCGGCGCTGGAGCTGGACACCAAGGTCCTCGTCCTCACCGTCCACGCCGAGGAGGAGTATCTGGTGCCCGTGGTGGAGGCCGGCGCCAGCGGCTACCTGACCAAGACCAGCGCGGACAACGACCTCATCGAGGCCATCAAGATCGTGGCCCGGGGCGAGGTCTACCTGCCGCCCAAGGCCACCACGCTCCTGCTGCAGCGCTACAAGGCCGCCGAGAGCGACGACCAGGCCGGGCTCCACGACCTGAGCACCCGGGAGCAGGAGGTCCTGGCCCTCACCGCCGAGGGCTTCAGCTCCCGCGAGATCGGGAAGAAGCTCTTCATCAGCCCCAAGACCGTGGACACGTACCGGTCGCGGATCATGGACAAGCTCCAGCTGAACCACCGCTCGGAGCTGGTGCGCTTCGCGCTCCGCGTCGGGCTGCTGAAGGAGATGTGAGGCGGCGCCGCACCCGCCTCCCCGCCCACGAGAAAGGGGCCGCCCCCGGCGACGGGAGCGGCCCCTTCGTGCATCGGCCGGCCGCGGGGGCCGGCGACCGCCCGCTCAGCGGGGGTCCACCTCGGCGTACGTCGTCCGCGAGCCGTCGGCCTCGAAGGCCATGACCTCGTAGGGCTGGGCGTTGGCGCCTTCCATGCCCGGGGAGCCCACCGGCATCCCCGGCGTGGCGATCCCCGCCACCTCGGGGCGCTCCGCCAGCATCTGCTTGATGACGTGCGCCGGCACGTGGCCCTCGACCACGTAGCCGTCGATGAGCGCCGTGTGGCACGACGAGAGGTCGGTGGGCACGCCGGCGTCCACCTTCACCGAGACCAGGTCCTGGACGTTCCGGGCCTCGACGTCGAAGCCGGCCTCCTGGAGGTGCTCGATCCAGCCGTTGCAGCAGCCGCAGAACTCGTTCTTGTAGACCACCATGGAGGGGAGCTCGTCGGCGGAGAGCTCGGTCGAGGCGGTGCGGGCCGGGGTCTCGGCGGCGGCCATGCCGGCGTCGGACGAAGCCGGGGCGTCGGCGGACTCGGCGCCGCCGCAGGCGGCCAGGAAGAGGACGCCCAGAGCGGCGGTGAGGGTGCGTCGCGTCATGATCGTCGGATCCTTGGGGGTGGGAACGGGACCGGAGGGCGGATGCGGGCTCCTACCCGGAGCCGGCTCGCCGGGTCCCAAGATGGCGCGGCGAGGGTGACGGCACCATGAACCCCCGATGAAGGGATCTTCATGTACGAGGGCATGGGCTTTGCTCGCTCGGTGGGTGATCCGCCCCGCGTCCCCCCCGTACGGCTCGCCCATGCACCCATCCGTCCCGTCGCTCGTCCCCTGCGCCTTCGGTTACGGGGAGGGCCAGTGAGTCTTCTCTGGACCTCCGCCGGGGTGGGGGTGCTGGCGCTCCTCGTGGTGGACGCCTTCCTCACCCTCCTGCACGCATCCTCCGGGGCGGGCCCGTACACGGCGGGACAGAACCGGGTGATCTGGGCCGCCGCCCGGCGGCTGGCCGGGCTGGGGCGCGGGGTCCGGCGCCGGGTCC
>CAZMTA010000044.1:22182-24235 GCA_964569085.1 uncultured Gemmatimonadaceae bacterium
GGGTCCGGCGCCGGGTCCTCCCCATGGCCGCCCCCGTCATGGCGATGGCCACGCCCCTGGGGTGGCTCCTTCTCCTGACGCTCGGGTTCGCCCTCGTCTACCAGCCGGTGGTGGACGGCTTCTCCGTCCAGCCTCCGGCCGAGGTGCCGTCCTGGCTGACCGCCCTCTACTACAGCGGGTACCTCACCACCACGCTGGGCCTGGGCGACGTGATCCCCCGGGGCGGGACGTGGCGCCTGGCGACGGTGGGTCATGCCGCGCTCGGCTTCGCGCTCTTCTCGGGGAGCATCACGTACATCCTCACGATCTATCGTCGGTACACCGACGAGGCCGGGCTGGCGCTCCGCATCCACGGGCTCTTCCCAGGAGCGGCGGACGGAGGGCCCACGCGGGTGCCGGGCCACGGGGGGGACGGACGCCTCCTGGATTGGCTCGCCCTGGACCTGGCCGCCGACCTCTCGGCGGTGAACGTCGCCCACAAGCAGTACCCGATCCTCCACTACTTCCACGGCGACCCCGAGCGGGCCCTGACCGTCCAGGTGGGGGCTCTGATCGAGATGACGTCGGGGGAGACCCTCTCCCCCGAGGCCTCCGGGGTCCTCCGGCGGGCGGTCGAGGCCTTCCTGGCCCAGATGCCCTTCGAGACCGGCGAGGGATCGCTCCGGGCGCGGCACGCGGCACTTCTGCGGGCCCACAGCTTCGAGGAGGTCTGAGGCGCCGGATCCCGGGGGCGGGTCCGGCGCCGGAGGGGCGCTCAGGCCCCGGTGGTGAAGGTGAAGGTCATGCCACCGGTGCCGTTGTCGGGGTGGGCCCAACCCTCTCCCGCGTGGGGGCCGTAGCCCGGGCCGTAGGGACCGTCACCCGGGCCGTGGTGTCCGCCGGCCGGGCCCTGCCCGCCGCCGTACCCCGGTCCGCCCCAGCCCTCGCCCATCATGGAGCCCGGCGCCCACGCGCCGCCGTGGACGGTGCGGTGGCGCTCGAGGTCCACGGGCTGGCCGTCGGCGCCCCACATCCCGCCCCCCACGTGGATGGTGTATCCGGTGAACGGCTTCAGCGGCTGGTCGGGGGTGAAGCGGAGCGTCCGTCCGCCGTCGGCCAGGACCCACACCCCGGGAACCACGGGACCCGTCAGGTCCCCCTCGTGGAGATCGACGTAGGCCTCCATGCCGGGCCGGAGGGCGTGGTCGAACTCGAGGACCACGTCCCCGGCGGGATCCACGCCCACGGAGCCGTCCTGGGGCGCCACGGAGAGGAGGGCCGGAGGCGGCTCGAGGGCGGTGGGGTCCTCCTCCGCGCAGGCCGAGGCCAGGGGGAGAAGGAGCAGGAGAGCGGAGAGGCGGGACGGGCGGAACATGGAGTCCTCCGGGAATCATCGTTCGGGGGCGTCGGGCGTCCATAACATGGGACGGGACCCATGACGCCATCGTTAAGCTGCCATGAGCCTGCCTTCACCCGATGCCGGGAGATCCCCTACGGGCGTGTGGGGAGACGCCGGAAGCGGGGCTGTCACGCCCCGTCCTCGTCGCCCTTGCGGCGCTCCTGGCGTGGACGGCCGCTCCCGCGGTCGCCCAGGACGGCGACGTCGGAGACGATGCGTTCCGCTCAGTCCTCCAACCCGTGCTTCTCGACCCGATACCGAAGGGTGTCCCGGGAGAGACCCAGGAGACGCGCCGCCTCGCTCTTGTTGCCTCCGGTGCGGTCGAGGGCCTGTCGCAGCAGGTCCCGCTCCAGCTCCTCCATCTCCACGCCCGTCCGGGGGAGGGGAAAGCCGCTGGAGCCGATCCCGAGGGGGGCCCCTTCGCCCATGTAGATCTCCGGCGGCAGGTGATGGAGCCGAACCGGAGCCTCGTCGTGGAGGAGGAGCACGCGCTCCAGCACGTTGCGCAGCTGACGGGCGTTTCCAGGCCAGGGGTAGGCCTCCAGCGCGGCGAGGGCGTCGGGCTCGATCCCCCGTCCCGGGAGGCGGAGGTCCCGGGCCAGCGACTCGAGGAAGTGGAGGGTGAGCGGGGTGATGTCCTCCCGCCGCTCCCGAAGCGGCGGAATGGTGATGGGG
>CAZMTA010000045.1:0-23493 GCA_964569085.1 uncultured Gemmatimonadaceae bacterium
ATGCTCCACCGCTTGTGCGGGCCCCCGTCAATTCCTTTGAGTTTCAGCCTTGCGACCGTACTCCCCAGGCGGGGCACTTAATGCGTTAACTACGGCACCGAATCCGTCTAGAGACCCGGCACCTAGTGCCCATCGTTTACGGCGTGGACTACCAGGGTATCTAATCCTGTTTGCTCCCCACGCTTTCGCGGATGAGCGTCAGAAATGGCCCAGCTAGCCGCCTTCGCCACAGGTGTTCTTCCTGATATCTACGCATTCCACCGCTACACCAGGAATTCCGCTAGCCTCTACCATTCTCTAGCCTGCCAGTATCCACTGCATTCCCGGAGTTGAGCTCCGGGTTTTCACAGTAGACTTAACAGGCCGCCTGCCCGCGCTTTACGCCCAGTAATTCCGAACAACGCTTGCGCCCTCCGTCTTACCGCGGCTGCTGGCACGGAGTTAGCCGGCGCTTCCTTTGGAGGTACCGTCACCCGCCTGGCCTGTTGGACCAGTCGGCGTTCTTCCCTCCTGACAGTGGTTTACACCCCGAAGGGCTTCCTCCCACACGCGGCGTCGCTGCGTCAGACTTTCGTCCATTGCGCAATATTCCCCACTGCTGCCTCCCGTAGGAGTCTGGGCCGTATCTCAGTCCCAATGTGACGGGTCGTCCTCTCAGACCCGCTACGCGTCGTAGCCTTGGTGGGCCGTTACCCCACCAACAAGCTGATGCGCCGCGACCTCCTCCCTGGGTGGAAGCTTGCAAGCATAGGCTCCCTTTGATGTGACACTCCATGCGGAGGTCACACATCATGCGGTATTAGCCGGGGTTTCCCCCGGTTGTCCCTCGCCCTGGGATAGATTGGTCACGTGTTACTCACCCGTCCGCCACTCGGCTACAGGGAGCAAGCTCCCTGGTCCTCGTACGACTTGCATGTGTTAAGCACGCCGCCAGCGTTCGTCCTGAGCCAGGATCAAACTCTCCATTGGATGAAAAACTTGATGTAGCTCTAGTCGAACTGGCGTCTCGGTAATTAACCGATAACCGTTCAGAATTATCTGTGTTCAAAACCCACTCGACCTCGAGGGTCGAACCCGGAAGGACACAGTGCCCTTCGGGTGTGTGGGCCCGCTCAGATCTCAAAACCTCAGTTTTCAATCAGCTTTTGGTTTCTCTCGCATCGGGTGTCCGGCTCAGCGCCGATCTCCCGGGGAGAAAAACGCAGCGGGCGGCCGGTCCAGCGCCGTCTCGCTGCGAGAAAAAGAAGCTAGTGAAGCGCTTCTTTCGTGTCAACACCCTTTCGGGGTCGATCTCCAGCGTCCTGCTCGCTCGTTTCGGGGGCCTCGCCTTCCGGCTGCTCCCGAGGAGCGAAACGCAGCGGGCGGCCAGTCCAGCGCCACTCGCTGCGAGACATCCAAGCTATAAAAGCCTCGGATCGTGTCAACACCCTCTTCGGAATTTCTTCGCGTCCGAGGGCAGGAGGGTGAGCGACCGGATTTGAACCGGCGACCTCCAGGGCCACAACCTGGCGCTCTAACCAACTGAGCTACGCCCACCAGGGGTCCCGCGGTCCGGGTCCTGCATGGATCCGGGGACGACTCGCCGTGTGTTACCTCGGCGAGCGGGATAAGCTAAGCAATCGGGTGGGGACCGTAAACCGGCCTGCCGCCCTCCCCCGAGCCAACGGAGAAGAAGCCCCGTGCCCACCGAACGTCTGACCTTTCCCGGTGCCGAGGGCCAGGAGCTCTCGGCGCGCCTCGAGATGCCCGCGGACGGACGGGCCTCGACCTTCGCGGTCTTCGCCCACTGCTTCACGTGCGGGAAGAGCGCGAAGGCGGCGGTCTACGTCTCCCGGGCCCTCGCCGAGCAGGGCATGGGCGTGCTCCGCTTCGACTTCACGGGGCTCGGCGAGAGCGAGGGCGACTTCGCCGAGACGAACTTCTCGTCGAACGTGGAGGATCTCGTGGCGGCGGCCCGGTTCCTCCAGGAGGAGCACGGCCCGCCGCGGCTCCTGGTGGGGCACTCCCTGGGTGGGGCGGCGGTGCTGCACGCGGCCGCCCATCTGGACGCGGTGCGGGCCGTGGCCACCGTGGGGGCACCCGCCGATCCGGCCCACGTCCTCCGTCACGTCTCGGAGGCCCGGGAGGAGATCGAGGCCCGCGGCCGGGCCACCGTGCGGCTCGCCGGGCGCCCGTTCACCATCACCGACCAGTTCCTGCGGGACATCGAGGCCCAGCGGATGGAGGAGGTGGTGTCCGGGCTCGGGCGGGCCCTGCTGGTGCTCCACTCTCCCGTGGACGAGGTGGTGGACGTGGAGAACGCCGCTCGCCTGTACGGCATGGCCCGCCACCCGAAGAGCTTCGTGTCCCTGGACGACGCCGACCACCTCCTGACCGATCCGGCCGACGCCCGGTATGCCGGCGCGGTGCTGGCCGCCTGGGCGCGGCGGTACGTGGACACGGGAACGACGGAACGGGACGTGGAGGAGCTGAGGGCCGGGGAGCGGGTGGTGACCCGCACCCGGGCCGGGTCCTTCCGCACCGACGTCCGCGTCCGGAGCCATGCCCTGGTGGCCGACGAGCCGACGTCGGTGGGAGGCGGGGACGAGGGGCCGACCCCGTACGACCTCCTGGTGGCGGGCCTCGGCGCGTGCACGTCCATGACGCTGCACATGTACGCCGAGCGGAAGGGATGGCCGCTCGAGGAGGCCCGCGTGCGCCTTCGGCATCGCCGGGTGCACCGGGAGGACGAGGAGGAGTGCGCGCGGGGTCGGGACGGGCGCCTCGACGTGGTGGACCGGGAGGTCGAGCTGGTCGGTCCCCTGGACGAGGCGCAGCGCGCGCGGCTCATGGAGATCGCCGACCGCTGCCCCGTCCACCGCACCCTCGAGGCCGGCGTGGAGGTGCGGACCGAGGAGGCCGGGGGCGAGGACGCTGCGGCATCCGACTCCGGGAGCGGGTGACGCCCCGGGGGTCGGCCCCCGACGCGGCCGGGCCGCGCAGGCTGCGTCGGGGAGAATCGCGGCGCGTCCGGCCCACGGCCCGTCCCTTCTCGCTGGCGGACGGGCCGTGGCGGCCGCTCGGGCGGGGGCCCGGCGAGCCTTCGATGGAGCGCGCCTGGTAGGACTCGAACCTACGACCGTCGGCTTAGAAGGCCGATGCTCTATCCAGCTGAGCTACAGGCGCCGAGCCGGCGGGAGCCGGACGCCCGGAAGCTAGGTCCGAAGGCCCGTGGGCTCAACGATCCCGCGCGCGGGGCCGGGCCGGGGGGCGTGGGCACCGGGGCGCGCCCTGCCCCGGATGCCGCCCCTACCGGACCCGGAGGTCCAGGGCGCCCTCCTCGGAGCCGGTGCAGTCCTCGGCGGCGAGGGTGCCGTGGACGACCTGCCCCTGCTGCTCCACCAGGCCCAGGATGTGGGCCTCCCCCGCGCAGTCGTCCCCGTAGTCCAGGTCCAGCTCGAGGCGACCGTCGCGGAGCGAGCCGTCTCCCCGGGCCACCATGGAGATCTCGGGGATGCGGAGGACGACGTCCTGGACGTCCTCGCCCCGGACCAGCATGGAGAGGACCACCGGGAGGCGGGACCCCTGCACCGAGACCGTGCCGCCGTATTCGAAGCTCTCGAGCTGCGCGCGGGGCGGCTCGGTCTCGTCCGGCGGCGGCGGCGTCCCCGGCCCTCCGACCGGCGTGCAGCCTGCCACCAACAGCGCGGTGGCGAAGAGGAGGCCGGGGAAGCCCCGACGGACGGGCAGCCGTCGACGGTAGGCGTGCGGCGTGGAGGGTCGGCTCATGGGTGGCCTTCGGGGGGCGAGGGGGGTTCGAGCGGCATCCCGAAGGTGCTGCACGCTACGTGCCACGTCAGCGGGCCGATGCCTCCGCCTCGTCGGCCCGCACGCCCTCGCCCCGGGCACCCGCCTCCTCCATGAAGCGCTCCTGGGCCGTGGGCCCCTCCCCCGCCAGGCGCTCCCAGGCGCCGTCGCCCCGGAGCACCCAGGCCCGGGGGTCGGCGAGCTCGGTGTCCAGGATCCAGGACAGCCGCTGTTGCGCGTCGGGGTCGGTGACCGAGGTGACCACCTCCACGCGGCGCCGGAGGTTGCGCTTGCGCCAGTCCGCCGAGCCGATGAACCACCGGGCGCGGCCGCCGTTCTCGAAGTGGTAGATGCGGGCGTGCTCCAGGAAGCGCCCGAGGAGGCTCCGCACGTGGATGCGCTCCGACAGACCCGGGACGCCGGGCCGGAGGGTGCACATGGCCCGGACCACGAGCTCCACCTCGACGCCCGCCTGGGACGCGCGGCAGAGGGCCTTGGCCACCTTCCGGTCCGAGAGTCCGTTCATCTTGGCCCGTACGCGCGCGGGCCGGCCCGCGCGGGCGTGACGGATCTCGTCCTCGATGGCGGCCAGGAGCTCCCTCGCCAGGGAGTTGGGGGCCACCCAGAGGCGGTGGTAGTCCTTGAGCGGGGGGCCGGCGGATCCGGTCAGCTCGTTGAAGAAGTCGTTCAGGTCGCCCCCCAGCTCGGGGTCGGCGGAGAGGAGGCCGAGGTCCGTGTAGAGGCGGGCCGTGGCGGCGTTGTAGTTGCCCGTTCCCACGTGCACGTACCGGTGGAGCTCTCCGCCCTCGCCCCGACGCACGACCAGGGCGGTCTTGGCGTGGGTCTTGAACCCGACCAGGCCGTAGACCACATGGCCGCCCGCCTCGGTGAGGCGGTGGGTCCAGGTGATGTTGCTCTCCTCGTCGAAGCGGGCCTTCAGCTCCACGAAGACCGTGACCTCCTTGCCCCGCTCCAGCGCCTCGAGGAGCGCCTCCATGACCGGGGAATCCCGTCCGGTGCGGTAGAGCGTCAGCTTGATGGCCACCACCGCCGGGTCGCGCGCGGCCTCGCGGAGGAGCCGCCCCACGGTGTCGTCGAAGGCGTCGTAGGGGTGATGGACCAGGAGGTCGCCCCGATCGAGCCGATCGAAGATCGAGGATTCGTCCCCCACCGGGCGCGCCGGTGGGAAGGGCTTCCAGACCTCACCCTCGGGCTCCACCTGCACGAGCTCCGAGAAGGCGCCCAGGTCCAGGGGCCCCGGCGCCTCGTAGACGTCGCTGCGGTTCAGGACCGACTGCCCCGTGCCCCGCTCCGTCCGGAGCTCCCGCAGGAGGAACGCCCGGACGTCCTGGGGCATGTCGTCGTCCACCTCGATGCGGATCACGGGCTTGAACGGCCGCGCCTCCACCTCGTCGGCGATGGCGTCCAGCAGGGAGCCTTCGACGCCTTCGTCGATCTCCACGTCCTGGTAGCGGGAGATGCGGAAGGCGTGGCTGCTCACCACCTCCACCGCCGGGAAGAGGTCCGGGAGGTGCGCGCGGACGACCTCCTCCATGAGGATCAGGTCGCGGGTGCCCGGGACGAGGAGGAGCCGCGGGATCTCCCCCGGGATGCCCACGTGGGCGAGGGCCGTGCGGTCCCGCTCTTCGTCCCGGAGGACCACGGCCAGGGAGAGCTCCAGGTTCTCGAGCCTGGGAAAGGGCTGCCCCGGCGAGGGCGTCATGGACCGCGGCGTGAGCAGGGGGAAGATCTCGGTCCGGTAGTGTCGGCCGAGCACCGCCTGCTGCTCCTCGTCGAGCTCCGCCCACCGGCGGAATCCCCGACCCCGCTCGGCCAGCGCCGGGAGGAGGTCGTCGCGAAGGCACCGGTACTGCCGCGCGAAGAGAGCCCAGCTCCGCACCGCCATCGCGTCCAGGATGAGCTCCGACTCGTGCCGCACGCGGCTCCCGAGGCGGGTGTGCTCCACCCGCACCTTGATCCGCCCCACCCGGACGACGAAGAACTCGTCCATGTTGGCGGAGAAGATGGAGAGGAAGCGGAAGCGCTCCAGGAGGGGGACGCCGGGATCCTCCGCCAGCTCCAGCACCCGGGCGTTGAAGTCCATGATGCTGAGCTTCTGTTCCAACCAGTCTCCCGGGTCGTCCCCGGGGGCGTGGCCGGCCGACCGGGGCAGCACGGGAAGGGGCGTCGGAGGCTCCGGGCCGCGGCGGCACGAAGGGAGGATCCGTTCGGCGGTCCCCGAGCGGACGAGGAGGGTGAGGCACGCGATGAGCGCCGGGCTCCGGAGACGCGGGACCCCGACCCGCTCCAGGAGCTGGTCCAGGGGGATCCACAGCAGGTCGGACACGGCGTCGGGCGCCGGGGGATCGACCGGCTGGTACCAGAGCTCCAGATCCGGACCCGGGCCCGCCACCGGCGCGAAGCCGAGACGCTCCGGGTCGTCGCGTGGGGCGCCGGGCAGGACCCGCTCGGCGTAGTCCGCCGCGGCCCCGTCCCCGGAGGCGAGGGTCGCCGGGAAGACGAGCTCGTTCCCGGCGCGGGTGAGGGCCACCCGTCCGTCCTCCCGCACCAGCAGGAGGGCGAGGCCGAGGGTGGCGTCCGGATCCGCACTGGTGCTCCATTCCCGGGCGCCGACGGCTTCCTGGCGGAGCCGCTCCACCACGTCGAGCCCGTCGTTGATGAGCTCCTCCTCCTCGGTGAGGCGGCGGGCCAGCGCCTCCAGGGTGGGCTCGCCGGGCGTGAGCTCCAGGAGGGTCAGCTCCTGCTGGGGTCGGGTGATGCCCTGCACGTGGGCCAGCATCCGGTCCAGGTAGATCTGGTGGACCGGGCCGCCCAGGATGCCGGAGCGGAGGTCCCGGACCTCCCGGTCCACGTCCACCGCGGCCTGGGGGCGGAGCGCCACGGGGTCCGTGAGCGCGCACACCCGGCGCGCCACCTCCGAGTCGGCGGCCAGCGTCGAGTAGAGCCCCTCCCCCACCACCGGCGTGGAGATCCGCACCTCCTCCCAGATCCCGGACAGGCTCACCGCGGAGGTCTCGGTGAAGACCAGGCTCTGGGAGCCGTCGGCCTGCACCCGGACCCGCAGCGTCACGCGCCGGTCCCGCAGGACCCCGTCCGTGGTGTCGAAGAAGGTGTCCCGGAGGAGGGCGTGGGTCGGCTTCCCGGCGGGCAGCCCGAGCACCCGGCTCGCCACGGCCAGCCGCTCCAGGGTCCGGGGGTCGGGTGCGGTGAAGGTCGCGCGGCGGATCATGCGTCGTCCCCCGCCGCGCGACGCGGCGCGTACCAGGTCAGGGTCGCGGCGTCCCGCCCCGCGGCCTCGTCGGCGACCCAGAGCCGCCCGTCCGGCCCCACCTCCAGCCCCTCCGCCTGGGGATGGCGGTCCGCGTCCAGGCGCGCGGTGGAGCGGACGGTCCCGTCGGGGGCGACGTCCACCAGGAGCCCCTCCCGGGCCGCCACGACCAGGAAGCCCCCGGCCGGGTCCACGACCACGCCGGAGGGGTGGAGCCGGGCGCGGTGTCCCCGGGCCTCCAGCTCCGCCAGGGCGATCCGCACCGGGCCCGGTGCGGGAGCCTCCGGGTCCACGGGGACCCGCTCCAGGACCGCCCACCGGCCCCGGGGTGCCACGGTCTTGCAGGCGAGGACGAGAAGGCCTCCCGCCCGGTCGTGGTCGAGCCCCTCCACCTCGCACCGGTCGGCGACCCGGGTGTCGGTGAGGCGGAAGTCGGCCCGGCCTCCCGTCCCCGGATCCCGGAACTCGTAGAGGAGCCCGGGGCTCGTCACCAGGAACAGGCGGGGTCCGACCGCCGCCACGCCCTCGAAGTCTCCTTCCACCGGCCCTCGACCCACGTCGAACCGGCCTTCGATGCGTCCCGTGACGGGGTCGATGACCACCACCGCGGCCGCCTCGTCCCCGTGCACCAGGAGCCGGGTGCCGTCGGCGGTGAAGGCCAGGCCCGACGCCTCCACGACCGCGCCGGGGAGCTCGAGCCGTCCCTCCGGCCGGTCCAGGTCCCACCGCTCGGCCAGAGGTGCCCGGGGAGCGGACGACCCCGACGGCCGTGCCTCCGCCGGCGCCTCCTGGTCCCGGGACGGCGCGGGCTCCGACGGGCCGCACGTCCCCAGCGAGCCCAGGAGCGCCGCTACGACGAGCGTGGTCGAAGCTCTCACGAGCGCCTGGTGAGGCCCTTGAGGGACCGGAACTCGGCGCCGCGGATCGTGCTTCCGCCCGCCTGGCCCAGGCGCTCGAGGATCGCCCCTTCCACCCCCGGGCCGTCCAGCCGGGCCAGGTATTCGAGCACCACGCCCCCGGCGGGCTCGGGGAGGATCTCCGCCAGCTTCCAGCGGGTGGCGAGCTCCTCCAGGAGGGGCTCCGCCACCGCCTGGGCGGCCGCGGCGGCGTCGGCGTGGACGAGGAACAGCGCGTTGACGCGCTTCCGCTTCTTCTTCCCCCGCTCTTCCGAGATGTAGCGCTCGAGGCGGAGGGAGCGCTCGGCCACCTCGCCGAAGTCCCGGGGCGAGAGCGTGTCCAGGACGGCGGGGTCTCCCACGTGGCGGGCGGACAGCGCCGACTCCGGCCCCGCCATGGCGTCGCCGAGCGTGAGCCCGCCGGGGCCGACGCCGGTGTCGGCGTAGACGTTGCCGAAGCGGGTCCACCACAGCGCCAGGATCACGCCGTTGAAGACGAGGGTCAGGACCACGGCCAGACCCAGGGCCTGGACGCCCGACGCCAGGCCCACCCCGATGGCCAGGAAGACGTAGACCGCGTCCTTGGTGTCCTTGAGCGTCGTGCGGAAGCGGACCGCCGCCACGATGCCCGCCAGAGAGAAGGCCAGCGCCAGGCTGTTCTGGACGATCATGACGATCCCGGTGACCGTCACCGGGAGGATCAGGAGGGCGTGGACCACCGATTCGTCGTAGCCCCGCCGACCCCGGGTGGTGACGTAGATCCAGGTCACCGGGACCATGATGGCCAGGGCGCCGACCATGCTCAGCGCGCCCAGGACGGCCCCCGACCAGGGGGTCTCCGCCACCGGCACCCCCACCCCCGGGGCTCCGGACCCGAGGAACTCCGCCCCCGCCGCACCGAGCTCCTGGAGCCGTCCCCCGGAGACGACCTCGCGCACGAGCGGCACGTAGCGGACCAGGACCGCCACCACCGCGCCCAGGAGGACGTAGTACGCGCCCACGCGGGCGAGCCCACGTCGACTCGACGGATCGGTGCTGGCCATGGGGGGCTCCAGGGGCGTGGGGGCCGACGCTCGGGTGAGGGGAACGCCCTCATCATGCCGGGGGGGGCTGGCCCCGAGCAAGACGAGGGCCGCGGCAGGAGCCTGGACACCCGCCCGGCTTGTCGGGTACCATGTCCTCAGGCGCCCCCTCCACGAAGGACCGGCCATGCTCCCCTCGTTCCTCCGCTCGGTCGTACCGGCCCTCGGCCTCCTGGTCGTGGCGGCTCCGGCCGTGGCGGGATTCCAGTACGATCCGGGCGCCTTCCCGCCCGCGACGCTGGACTCCCTCGCGGAGGCGGCACGGGACGCCCCCCTGTTCGCCTCCGACGAGCCCCTCGAGCTCACCCTGCGGACGCGCCTGGACTACCTGGAGGACGAGCGTCCCGACGAGGAGGAGGTGGAGGGGTTCCTCCACGTCCGTCGGGCCGACGGCGGCGTGGACACCGTCGAGGTGGAGGTCCGGGCCCGGGGCAACTTCCGGCGGGAGAAGCGGAACTGCTCCTTCCCGCCCCTCCGCCTGGACCTTCCCCGGAGCCGGGTGGCGGGCACCGCGTTCGAGAACCAGGACAAGCTCAAGCTCGTCACGCCCTGCCGCCTGGGCCGGGACGACTACCAGGAGTACGTCCTCCAGGAGTACATGGCCTACCGGGTCTACAACCTGGTCACGCCCATGAGCTACCGGGTCCGGCCCGTGGCCCTGACCATGGAGGACGTGGACGGTCGCTTCGAGACCCGCCAGGTCCTGGGCTTCCTCATCGAGGCCGACATCGAGATGGCCCATCGGAACCGGGCCTTCCTCGCCGAGTTCGACCAGTGGCACCCCCGGGCCGTGGACGAGGACGACGCGGCCCGGATGGCGCTCTTCCAGTACATGATCGGCAACACCGACTGGTCCCAGCCCTTCTTCCACAACACCGACATGGTGCGGACGTGGGAGGGAGGGCGGTACGTCCCGGTGCCGTACGACTTCGACTTCACGGGTGTCGTCAACGCCCGCTACGCCGATCCGCCCGAGGAGCTGGGCATCCGGAACGTCCGGGAGCGGGTCTACCGGGGCTTCTGCTACACGGGCACGGACCACCAGGCCCACCGGCGCTTCTTCCAGGACCTCGAAGCCCCCGTCGCCGCGCTCTATCGGGAGAGCTCGGTCCTGACGCCGGACCTGCGGGAGGACGCCCTGGACTACTACGAGGACTTCTTCCGGACCCTGGCCAACGACGGCCGCTACCGGCGGCTGGTCGAGGAATCCTGCATGACCCTCCCGGGCTGACCCGTGGCTCCCTCCGCCGGCGCCCGGGCCCGGGCCCTTCGCGACCGCCGCCTCATGGACGGCTACCTGGCCGAGCTGGTGGGGATCATCCGGGGCGTCGTGGCCGACGGCCACGTCTCCAGCGAAGAGGCGACCCACCTGGTGGAGTGGACCCGGAACCACCCCGAGCTGGCCGAGCGGTGGCCGGCCGACATGCTGGCTCGGCGCCTCGAGTACATCTTCCGGGACGGCCGGGTCGACGCCCGGGAGCGCCGCCTTCTCGAGTCCATCCTCGGCCAGCTCGCCGAGAACCGGGGGAGCCTGGCCGGCCTGGCCACCGATCTGCCGGTGGACCATCCCGCCCCGGACATCCGGTTCTCCGGACAGACCTTCGTCTTCGCGGGCGAGCTCTCCTACGGGCCCCGCCACGCGTGCGAGCGCGAGGTCGAGGAGCTGGGGGGGCGCTGCGATCGAACGGTGACGCGGCGCACCGACTACCTCGTCATCGGCGGCCTGGCCGCCGAGGACTGGACCCAGGCAGGCTTCGGGCGCGAGGTGGACGACGTGGTCCGGCTCCGGGAGCGCGGCGGCAAGGTCGCCATCGTGTCCGAGGACCACTGGGCGACGAAGCTCCCCTGACGCGGGCGGGTCCCACCCGACCGACCGAGGTCGCGCCGGGCTGGCGAGGGCCGGGCCGGCGCCGCACCTTCCCGCCATCGCCCCAGGTCCACCCCCGCGGAGTCCTTGCCATGCGCCGTGCAACGCGCTTCCTCCTCGCCCTCCTCGTCCTCGCCACGGCCGTCCCCCTCGGCGCCCAGGACCGTCGAGCCATGACCACCGACGACGGCCTGGCCATGGTCGAGGTGGGCGACGCCATGATCTCGCCCGACGGCCGGTGGGTCTTCTACTCGCTCTCGGAGCTGGACTGGGAGGACAACGAGCGGGACGAGAGCTACTGGATGGTGGAGGCGGGCGGCGGGGACCCCTTCCCCTTCATCGGCGAGGACGGGGGGAGCTCCTTCCAGTTCTCGCCCCGGGGGACGTACCTCTCCTTCGTCCGCTCCGTGGACGACGAGCGCCAGCTCTTCCTGATGCGCACCGCCGGCGGCGAGGCCGTCCAGCTCACCGACCACGGCGGGTCCGTGGGGCGCTACGTGTGGAGCGACGACGAGGCCCGGATCTGGTTCCTGGCCGACGATCCCCGGGAGTCCGCGCTGGAGGAGGAGATCGAGAACGGCGCCGACGCCATCTTCGTGGACGAGGCCGCCAACGGGCAGGGCGCGGGCCGCTGGAACGACCTCTGGCGGGTGGACGTCTCCCTCCCCGCCGAGCCGGTCGAGGCGGTGCGGGTGACGGAGGACGAGCACATCCTGGGCGGCTTCGACGTCTCTCCGGACGGACGCCGGGTGGCCTACACCCGCCGGGTGGAGGATCGGCGGAATCAGGGGAACCTGTCGGAGCTCTGGCTCCTGGACACCGCCAGCGGCGAGGTCCGGCAGCTCACGGACAACGCGGCGCCCGAAGGAACGCCCCGGTGGGCGCCCGACGGCCGGCGCCTGGCGTACACGGCTCCCGACGACCGGGAGTGGGAGCTCCGCAACGACAAGCTCTGGGTCATGGATCCCGCCACCGGCGAGACGCGTCAGGTCTCCGGGGCCTTCGAGGGCAACATCCGGGGCTGGTGGTGGGCGCCGGACGGGGCCTCCCTCGTCTTCAACGGGCTCGCGCGCACCGACTCGAACCTCTACCGGGTGTCCGTGGCCTCCGGCGAGGTCGAGCGGCTCACCGACGTCACGGGGACGCTGAGCGCGTCGGACCTCTCGGCGGACCACGGGCGGATGGTCTACACCCTGGAGGACTTCGACACGCCGCCCGACCTCTGGACCGCGGCTCCCGACGGCTCGGGCGCGGTCCGGCTCACCCGGGCCAACCCCGAGCTCGAGGCCGAGATCGCCTTCGGCCAGGGCTCGGTGGTCCGCTGGGAGAGCGCCGACGGCCTGGAGATCGAGGGGCTGCTCATGACGCCCGCCGGGTGGGACGGCGAGGAGGCCCTTCCCTTCCTCCTCCACATCCACGGCGGGCCCGCCGGCGTCTTCACCAACTCCTTCCGGAGCCAGTACCACGTGTGGGCGGGCCTGGGATACGCCCAGCTCATGCCCAACGTCCGGGGCTCCAGCGGCTACTCGGACGCCCTCCTGCGGGGCAACATGTACGACATCGGCGGAGGCGACTACCAGGACCTGATGACCGGGGTGGACCACGTCGTCCGGGAAGGCGTGGCGGACCCGGACCGGCTGGCCGTCCGGGGGTGGAGCTACGGCGGCATCCTCGGGGGGTGGACCATCACCCAGACGGACCGCTTCAAGGCGGCCTCCCTCGGGGCCATGGTGTCGGACTGGACCTCCGAGTACGGCCCGGGCTTCAACTTCGACGTGAGCCGGTGGTACATCGGCGGGACGCCCTGGGACAACCCGGAGGACTGGCGGGAGCGGTCGCCCCTGACCCACGCCTCCAACGTCACCACCCCCACCCTCCTCCTCCACGGCATGAACGACCGCACCGACACCGAGCCCCAGAGCATGATGTTCTACGCGGCGCTCAAGGATCAGGGGAAGACGGTGCGCTACATCCGCTTCCCCCGGGAGCCCCACGGCTTCCGGGAGCCCCGACACCAGCGGATCCGGGACGTCGAGGAGATCCGGTGGATCCAGAAGCACACCCTGGGCATCGACTGGGAGCCCTGGGAGCGACCCGCCGAGGAGACCGAGGAGGAGTCGGTCAGCGACTGACGGAGACCGCGCGCCCCCGCCGGGGCACGCGCCACTCGAGAGCGCGTCGAACGAGGCCCGGGAAACCTTTCCGGGCCTCGTCTCGTCCTAGGAAATACGGACCGGAGCGCGAAGGCGCCCGGGCCACGAGAGAGGAGGTTCCGCCGGCGAAGGGCGCCGGGGGCCTCCCGACCCGGTTGCCGGGTCGCACTTCAATGGGATGGGAGGACGACGATGAAGACCGTTCGCGCCACGCTGCTCGCGTTGACCGCGCTGACCCTGGCCGCCACGGCCGGACCCCTGGACGCCGCTCAGGGCCCCGACGACGACCCCCGCATCGAGCGGGCCGCGGACCTGGTGGTGAAGGCCCGCCAGGTCTCGGAGAACCAGCAGGCCTACGGCGCCGCCGCCAAGCTCTACCGGAAGGCCGCCGAGCTCTACGCCACCGATCCCGAGGCCGCCGACGCATGGGCCGAGGCCGGTCGGATGGCCTACTACGCCGGGGACAACCGGGCCGGGGACGACCTCCGCCGTGCCGGCGAGTCGGCGCTGGCCTACGGCCGGGTGGGCTTCGCGGCCCGCTCCTTCCTGGACGCGGCCTGGCTGGCCCGGGAGGACGGGCTGCACCGGACCGCCCTGGACCTGGCCACGCGGGCGAGCCAGCTCGCGCGCTCGCCCCGGCTGGCGGCGGCGGAGCGGGCGGAGCTCGAGCGCCGGCTCGACCGCGCCGAGGAGGTCGGGGTGATCCAGACCACCGTGCGGCGCTGAGCCCACGCCCCGTCGAGCGGGACCCGAGGCGGCGGCCGGAGCGATCCGGTCGCCGCCTCTCCTCGTTCCGGAGGGGGGCCGGGGTGGCGGCGGAGGAGAAGGCGCCCTAGCCGTTGGAGAGCCCTTCTCCCGCCCGAACCCCGCACGCCGCCATGATCCGCCACCTCGAGGTCCGCACCCGGGGGCCCGGCCTCCACGAGATCACCCGCGACCTCCACGCCCTGGTGCGGGACAGCGGGCTCTCCGAGGGGCTGTGCACGGTGATGGTCCGGCACACCTCCGCCAGCCTCACCATCCAGGAGAACGCCGACCCGTCGGCGGCCCGTGACCTGGAAGGCTGGCTGGAGCGGCTGGTGCCCCCGGACGACCCCCACTTCACCCACACCGCCGAGGGCCCCGACGACATGCCCTCCCACATCAAGGCGGCGCTGACCGCCACGACCCTGTCGATCCCCGTGGTCGAGGGCGCGCTGGCGCTGGGCACCTGGCAGGGGGTCTACCTCTGGGAGCACCGCGCCCGGGGACGCACCCGGCGCTGCGTGGTGCACCTGGGGAGCTGAGGGCGGGGCCTGAGAAGCCCCGGCCCCGGACCCCGAAACGACTTCAGCTCGCCTGGGCCAACCCGATCTGGGACAGCACGATCAGGAGCGCCCGCTGGACGCCGGTGGGCCCGTCCACGTTGCGGAACCACTCGTCCAGCGAGTGCGCGCCGCTCCCCTGCCCGCCCCCGCCGATGGTGATGGCGGGGATCCCCATGGAGATGGGGATGTTGCTGTCCGTGGAGGAGCGCCCGAAGCGGGGCTCCCCGCCCAGCGCCCGGGTCACGGCCGCGGCCCGCTGCACGAAGGGGTGGTCCTGGGCGATCTCGCCGGACGGCCGGAGCCCGATCATGTCCACCTCCACCGTGAGCGGCTCGCCGCGCTGGCGGAGCTGGTTCTCCTCGGCCAGGGCTCGCTGCACGGCACCCTGGAGGATGGCGTCCACGTCCTGGAGCGTCTGGACGCCCTCGGAGCGCATGTCGATCTCCATCCACGACTCGAAGGGCACCGAGTTCACGGAGGTCCCGCCCCCGATCCGGCCCACGTTGTAGCTGGTGCGGAAGGGCGCCTGGCGGACGTAGGGGTCCGCGCCGTCCTGGAAGTACCGGATGGCACGGCCCAGGGCGTGGTGGGGGTTGGCGAGCCCGAAGGCGCCCCAGGAGTGGCCGCCGGGCCCGTGGTAGGTGATGCGGTACCGGTGGGAGCCCAGCCCCATGTGGGTGATGCCCTCGGCGCCCGTCCCGTCCACGGAGATGAAGTAGTCGATGCGGGGGCCGCCCTCACGGAAGAGGTGCTTCATCCCCCGGAGGTCGCCCAGGCCCTCCTCGCCCACGTTCCCGATGAAGAGGATGTCGCCGGCCGTCTCCACGTCGGCCGCATTGAGGGCCCGGAGGATGGCCAGCACGGTCGCGAGGCCCCGGGTGTCGTCGGCGATGCCGGGCGCGAAGAGGGTGTCGCCCCGCTGGCTGATGCTCACGTCGGTCCCCTCGGGGAAGACCGTGTCCAGATGGCCGGCGATGGCCAGGACCTCGCCGCCGCCCGTGCCCCGCCGCAGCCCGATGACGTTGCCCTCGTCGTCCACCCAGGCGCTGTCCACGCCGATCTCCTGGAGCATCTCCAGGAAGGCCCGCCCCCGGGCCTCCTCCATGAAGGGGGGCGCGGGGATCTGGGTGAGGGTCCGGAGGTCGGCCATGGTCTGCTCGTCCGTGGCCTCGACGTGCTCCAGCGCCTCCCGTACCGCGGGCTCCTGCATGAGGGCGCGGACCTGCTCGGCGTAGGCCGCCTCCTGGGCTGCGACCGGACGGGCGCCGAGGACGGCGAGGACGAGGAAGACGAAGACGGTGGCGGAGCGAAGGCGCATGGGGTGCTCGGGTTGACGAGACGACGGATGCGGAGGGGCCGAAAGACCCCGTGGGACGGGGATTGTCCGGAATCGTGCCCGGTCGCGCAAGACCATGGGGCAGACCTGGCAAGCCTCTTGCACTCAAGGGGGGTGGATGCAGGACCTACCGACCCCGGAGAACCGGGGCACGACATAGACGAGACCGCCATGACCGCCACCACCACCTTCGCCCACCGCTGGGCCCGCCTGAGCTGGTTCCTTCCGCTCCTCGCCGCCGGAGCGTGCGGGCCCGACGGACCGCCCCAGCGGGTGGGGACCGCGGAGCTCCGCGAGGCCCTCTTCGACACCCTCCGCGCCCGGATCGAGCGCCGGGACGCCCGCTCCCCCTTCAAGGGCGAGCACTGGGGCGAGGACGCCCTGGCGCGGCTGGACGACCTCCGGGACGACGTGGTGGGCGCGGACACCGAGGAGGAGCTCTTCTATGCCCTCCGGCGGGTGAGCAACCTCCGCCGGGACCGGCATCTGGACGTGACCCGGGTGGAGGGCGGCCTCCGGGTGCTGGACGACAGCGGTCTGGAAGGAGGTCCCGACGCGCGGCTCCAGGCCCCGGTGCGGGTCTACCCCGACTACCGGGACACGACCGCCTACTTCGTGGCGGACCTGTCCGGGGACGAGGAGCACTTTCCCACCGGCCGCCCCGAGCCCGGGGCCCGGGTCGTGGCCGTGGACGGCGTGGACATCGCCGACTACGTGGCCATGGTCGAGCCCTACCACCGCGCCTCCTACCGCCCCAACCAGCGGTGGCTGATCGCCCGCGGCATCGGCAGCCCCTCGGCGGAGCTCCCCGCCCACATCCGGGGCGTGAGCCTCGAGCTGACGGTGGAGAACCCCGACGGAGAGACGGTGACCATGCGGCTCCCCTACCTGGACCGGGACGAGATCGACTGGGCCGGCTTCGCCGAGCCCGTCTACCCCGGCTTCCGGAAGGCCCGCTCGACGCCCACGTGGGACCTGTGGCTCCCCGAGGACGCGGAGCGGGAGGTGCTCCTCCTGGCGTGGCACGGCTTCGGTGAGACCCTCCGGGAGGACGTGGACACGCTGGTCGACCTGGCCCGGCGTCGCGGCTGGCTCGACCACGGCCTGATCCTGGACGCCACGGACGCCGAGGGCGGGAAGGACGCCATCTACGCCCTGCGCCGCCTGCGCCCCCAGTCCTTCCGTCCCTCCATGGGCAACCTCCGTCTGAGCGACGCCGCCGCCGAGTGGGTCGAGGCCCGCCTGGCCGAGGCGCCCCCGACCGCCGCCGGGCTGCCCGGCACCGGGACCGAGGGGTCGTGGATGCTCGAGTGGTTCCGCCACGAGGTCCGGGACTCCCTGGCAGCCGGCGCGGCGTACTCCAACCCGGTGCCGGCCACGCTGGCCGCGGCCGGTGACGTCGAGGTGCGGCCGGGGGAGCGGATCGACCCCGCGCCGGTCCACTTCCGGGGCGCCATGGTGGCGTTCTTCGCCCCCCGGGGCGGCTCCGAGCTCGACCTCTTCGCGGCCATGCTGAAGGACAACGGGATGGCGCACCTGGTCGGGATGACCCCGGGCGGCTTCAGCAACACCTGGACGTACGGCGAGGTCCTCCGCTTCCCCGGGACCCAGCAGCCCGTGGTGCGCTTCGAGTACACCATCGGGAACGCCCTGCGCCCCAACGGGCAGGTGCTGGAGTCCAACCCCGCGCTCCCCGACGAGTGGGAGACCTTCTCCTCCTCGGACTACCGGGCCTTCCACACCCGCCTGGTGGGCCGCGCGCTGCAGCACCTCGAGGGTCGGGCGCCGGCGCCCGAGGCTTCGCCCCGGCGTCCGGGCGCCGAGCTCAGGACCGCTCGGGTCCCTCTGTCGGCAGCGCGTCCCGCATCGACACCAGGATTCTGAGGGCGCTGAGGCGGGCCATGGCCACGTCCCGCGCCCGCCGGTAGGACTCGGGCTCCGTCTCCTCGTCGGGCGGGGCCTCGGGCACGTCCCCCTCGGGCTCTCCGGTCCGCGCCAGGCGCACCTTCCGGAGGGCGGGGACCAGCTCCGCAGCCAGCTCCTCCACCTCGGGCCCGTAGCGTCCGGCGGCCTCCTCCACCGCGGCCTCCTCCTCCGCCGTCCAGACCTCCGGCCCTCCCTGGGGCTCCTCGTCCCCGGTCCGGACGGGGAGCCGGTACAGCCGGTCCTCCAGCCGCGCCAGCAGGGGGCCCAGCGGACGCTCCGCGCCGGATGGGGTCCCCCGCCCCGCCCCGCCGCTCCCCTTCCGTAGGACCCAGGTGGTCATGGCGCGTCGGTTCTGGACGTTGGTGGTCTTCACCGGATCCAGGAGCTCGCCGCCCAGGAGCTCGCCCAGACCCAGGAGGTACCGCTCGTCCACGAGGAAGCGGTCGGTCCCGTCCGGGAGGGAGAACCGCCGGTCCCCCAGCGGCGCAACCCGTTCCTCGATGCCGATGGACGAGGCGAGGCGGGCGAAGAAGAGCCCGCCCGGCGCCAGGACCCGCCACAGCTCCCGGACCATGGCCTCGAAGTGCTCCTGGCCCCGCGCGAAGTGGAGCACGGCGCTGCACAGGACGGCGTCGAACGCGGCGTCGGCGTGGGGCAGGTCGTCCAGCTCCGCCACCCGGAACCGCTCCGGGTCGGCGCCGCCCCCCACCTCCTCCGCGAGGGCGCGGACGGCCTCGACCGCACCCGCGTCCCGATCCACCGCGTGGACCTCGGCGCCGCAGGCCAGGAGGTAGCGCACGTTCCGGCCGCTGCCGCACCCGGCGTCGAGGATCCGCATGTCCGGCGTCAGGCGACCCTCGAGGAGCTGGTCGAAGACGTAGATGTCGATCCGTCCGAAGCTGCTCCGGAGCGCGTCCGGTCCGCAGGGCCTGGAGGTCACGGGTCTCCCGGGTGGTGGGCTGGGGCCGGTGGAGGATGCCGGACGGCGCCCCTGCCCCGCAAGCGGGTCCTGTCCTTTCCAGGGCGGGTGCGGGACGCGTAGCTTTGCCCCGATCGCGCCCGCGAGCCCGGGTCGACCGGCCCGCCTCGCCCACGCCCGCATCCGGAGCCCATGACGCGCCGACCGCTTCCCAGCGCCCTCCTCCTCCTGGCCCTCGGCGCCTGCGGGGCGCCGCCTCCCCCGTCCGCTCCGGCTCCGGAGGCCGGGGATGCCCCCGTGGTGCAGCCCGGCGCGCCCGGGGAGGCCACCCGGGACCTGGATCCCGCCGCCCTCCCGGAGCTGGCCGGCGTCGACCATACCAGCGCGGACGTCCGCTTCATGCAGGGCATGATCCCCCACCACGCCCAGGCGCTCCGCATGACGGCGCTGGTGCCCGGGCGAACCCGCGACGACGGCTTCCGCCGCATGGCGCTCCGCATGGAGATCTCCCAGACCGACGAGATCGACCTCATGAGCCGCTGGCTCCGCTCCCGGGGCGAGCGGGTGCCGCCCAGCGCGGCGCTGGCACACGGCGGCCACGTTCCCGACGGCGCGATGCCGCACATGCCGGGGATGCTCTCCCCGGAGCAGATGGCCCGTCTGGAGGCGGCCGAGGGCGAGACCTTCGAGCGCCTCTTCCTCGAATACATGATCCAGCATCACCAGGGCGCCCTCACCATGGTGCGCCAGCTCTTCTCCACGCCGGGCGGAGGCCAGGAGACCGAGGTCTTCCGCTTCGCCTCCGACGTGGACGCGGACCAGGGCATCGAGATCCGGCGCATGGGTCGAATGCTCGAGGCCCGGGGCGGCCCGGTGCCGCCGTGAGCCCCTCCGCCGGACTCCCCACCCCACCCTCGCCGAGAACCGTCATGAGCCCTACCCCGTCCGAGCCTTCCCCTCGTCGCCGCGCGGCCCTGCCGGGCGCCGCGGCGGCCCTGCTGGCCCTTCCCTTCCTCCTGGCCGCCCCGGCCGCGTCCCAGGAGACGCCGGCCGAGGCCCCGACGATCCGCATGACCTGGGACCCCGACGATCCCCGGGTCGGCCTGGCCCCCGGCTGGGGGGACGCGGGGGAGGCCATCCGCAACCTGGAGCTCCTGGCGAGCCTTCCGCGTCCGGAGGGCTTCTACAACCCCGAGACCCCGGGCGATGGCCGGTTCAGCAACACGGACCTCGGCTTCCAGGGGGACTACCTCTTCCAGGGCAACTACAACGGCTTCCAGGTCTACGACATCTCCGACCCGGCCCGCCCGGAGCTCGAGGTCTCGGTGGTGTGCCCCGGCGGCCAGGGCGACGTCTCGGTCTGGGGGGACCTCCTGGTCATGTCGGCCCAGGAGACCCGGGGCCGGCTGGACTGCGGCGTGGAGGGCGTCCAGGACTCGGTGAGCACGGCCCGGCTGCGCGGGATCCGCATCTTCGACATCTCGGACGTGCGGAACCCCCGCCAGGTGGCGGCCGTCCAGTCGTGCCGCGGCTCGCACACCCACACCCTGGTGCCCCACCCCGACGATCCCCGCACGCTCTACGTCTACATCCAGGGGACGAGCTCCGTGCGTCCCGCCGCCGAGCTGCCGGGCTGCTCCGCCGGGGAGCCCGACGAGGACCCCAACACGGCCCTCTTCCGCATCGAGGTCGTGCGGGTCCCGCTGGACGCGCCGGAGAACGCGGAGATCGTGAACATGCCGCGGATCTTCGCCGATCGGGAGACCGGCGAGATCGCCGGGCTCTGGGCCGGCGGGGACCACGGCGAGGGCACCCAGGACACGCGGCGCACCCACCAGTGCCACGACATCACGGTCTTCCCCGAGATGGGTCTGGCCGCCGGCGCGTGCTCCGGGAACGGGATCCTGCTGGACATCTCCGACCCCGAGAACCCGGTGCGGGTGGACGAGGTGCTGGATCCCAACTTCGCCTACTGGCACTCGGCCACCTTCTCCAACGACGGGGACAAGGTCGTCTTCACCGACGAGTGGGGGGGCGGCGCCGCGCCGCGCTGCCGTCCCACGGACCCGCCCACGTGGGGCGCCAACGCCATCTTCACCCTCCGGGACCGGGAGATGGAGCCGGCGGGCTACTACAAGCTCCCGGTGCCCCAGACGGACACCGAGAACTGCGTGGCCCACAACGGCTCCATCGTGCCGGTGCCGGGCCGCGACCTCATGATCCAGGCCTGGTACCAGGGCGGGATCTCCCTCATGGACTTCACCGACCCCGCCCGACCCTACGAGATCGCCTTCTTCGACCGGGGACCGCTGAGCGCCGAGGAGCTCCACACCGGCGGCTACTGGTCCGCCTACTGGCACAACGGCCGGATCTACGGGGCCGAGATCTCCCGGGGGATCGACGTCTTCCGGCTGGTCCCGTCGGAGCACCTGTCGGCCGCGGAGATCGAGGCCGCCGAAGCGGTGCGGATGGACCGGTTCAACGCCCAGGTGCAGCCCCGGGTGGAGTGGCCCGCCACGGTGGCGGTGGGGCGGAGCTACCTGGTCCAGCTCGAGCGCAGGGACCGGATCCGGCAGGCTCGGGCCGACGAGGTGCGGGACCTCCTGGACGCCGCGGCCGAGGGAGACGCGTCCGCGGGCGCGCTGCGGGACGCCTCCCGCCGGCTCCTGGCCGACGCCGAGGCGGTGCGCCGCGGCACCCTGGGCGGCGACGCGGAGCGGCTCCAGGCGCTGGCGGAGGTCCTGGAGGGCCTCGCCGGGAGCTGACATGGACGAGAGGGCGGCACGGCGGGCCGGGAGCGCCCCGGCCCGCCGCCGTCCGGACCGAGGAGAAGCGATGCAGAACGGAGACGGAGAAGACAGTGGCCGCGAGCGCCGGACGGGGCCCGAGCGCTTCCGGGCGCGCGCCCTCCAGGCCTCCCTCACCCAGGACGACCTGGAGGAGAGCCTGGTCTGGTACCGGGACGTCGTCGGCTTCCACGTCGCCCAGGAGCACCGGGGCGAGGACGGGGAGCTGCGGGCGGTCATGCTCAAGGCCGGCGGCATCGACCTGATCATCAACCAGGACGACGGCGGGAAAGGCTGGGACCGCGCCAAAGGCGAGGGGATGTCGCTCTACTTCACGACCGCGCAGGACGTGGACGAGCTGGCCCGGGGGATCGAGGAGCGGGGCGGGACCCTGGCGACGCAGCCGGCCGACATGCCGTGGGGCGCCCGGACCTTCGAGCTCCGGGATCCGACGGGCTTCAAGCTGGTGATCGCCGGCGGGGCGGACGAAGGGGTGTGACCGCGGCGTAGCAGCTCCCCCGGAGGCATGAAGCCCGGGAGCCCCCTCCCCTAGCGTGCCGCCTCGGCCCGGACCGTCTCCCAGGCCACCCGCTGGAGGTAGGCGGCCGTCTCGGCGTCCAGCTCCACCAGGACCACCGGGTCCGGGGAGACCACCACCCCGGGCGTCTCCATGGCGATGCCCATGAGCCGGGTGGGCGCGCCCACGGGGGAGCGGCCCGTCAGGGCGGCGTACATCACCGAGGCGGTCAGGTAGGTGCCCACCGCCGACGGGTGCGAGCCGTCGGGGTGGAAGAGGCCGAGCTCGGGACGCTCGCTCCGGACCCGGTCCCAGGCGATGCCGACGGGGACCACGGGGACGTCGAGGCGCTCCCCCGCCCCGCGGTACTCGGCGGCCAGCGTGCCGATCTGGTCGGGGAAGGCCTCCTTGGCCCACGTCATGTAGAGCACCGGCTCCGAGCCCCGGGCCCGCACGCGCTCGACCACGTCGGCCACCGCGGTGCGGAAGGGGGTGGGATCGCCGAGGGTGCCGTCCTCCTCCGAGGCGTAGGGCACGCCGAGCCGGCTGTGCTCCTGGACGACCACCCGGTCCCAGGGGAGGGCGTCGGGGGTCGGGCCGGCCAGGACGCCCGGGACGTGGCCGTCGTCCAGGTGTCGTCGCAGGGAGAACCCGCCGTGGAGGTGGTGCGCGGTGCGCAGGTACGGCCCGTGGGGAAGCCCGTCCGACATCGCCTGGAGCTGGTCCGCGAGGTTGTTGTAGTAGACGTAGCTGTTCCCCAGGAAGAGCACGTCGACGGTGTCTCCCGGCTGCGCCGGCGCGCGGGCCGGGCCCACGATCTCGGCCGCCGCCCGCACCAGCGCCTCCGAGACGTCCTCCCAGTAGTCCGGCGAGGTGAGGAGGCGGCGCTCCACCGGGTGGGTGAGGTGACCCAGCTCGACCATGACCGTGGGGAAGGCCTCGGACTTGAGGACGTCCCAGGGCTGCCCGATGAGGGTGGCCCGGCCGCCCATGGCTTCCAGCTCCCCGGCGATGGCCTGGGCGGCGGCGACGGCGTGGGGCAGCTCCTCGGCCAGGAAGAGCTCCGTCCCGAACTCGTCCGGGTCCTCGTCCTGGGTCATGTGGAGGCTCAGGAAGAGGTCGGCGCCCAGGGCCTCGGCCTCGGCCACCCGCTCCTCGAAGCCGGAGGCCTCGTCGCCGGTGCGGCTCATGCGGGTGTCCCACCCGGCGGCCTGGAAGGCCTCGGTGAGCACCAGGCCCAGGCGCAGGACCAGGTCCTTCTCCACCAGGTCGCCCACGACGACCCCGGCGACGTCGCCGCCGTGGCCCGGGTCCACGTAGACCAGGGGGGCGTCCTGGGACGCGGCGGGGGCCGCCGGCAGGAGGAGGAGCACCGCGGCCAGGGCCAGGGCGAGGGTCATGGGAACGAGCGCGCGACGGGAGGGGATCATGGCTCTCGGCGGACGAAGGAGGGTCGGGTGCGGACCTGACGCTAGACAGGGGTGCCCGGGTTGGCAACGCAGGGGGGGGCGGTCCGCCGCGGGCGGACCGCGCGTCCACGCTCCGCGTGTCCGCGAATCCGGCCGCCCCCCCGGGCGGGATGGACCCACACCGGAAAAGGCCGCCCGACCTCAACGGTCGGACGGCCTT
>CAZMTA010000046.1:0-22030 GCA_964569085.1 uncultured Gemmatimonadaceae bacterium
GAAGTCGTCGTCGTCCGGGACCTCGCCCTTGAAGTTGTAGAGGAGCTCGCCCTCCATGAACGCCACCGGGTCGTCGTCCCGGATGGAGGCCTTGAGGAGCCCCTTGGCGTCCGCCGGCGTGGCGGGCGTCACGACCTTGCAGCCCGGCGCGTGGACGTAGTACGTCTCGCACGCCTGGGAATGCTGGGCCGAGAGCTGGAGCGCCGCCCCGGTGGGCCCGCGGAAGACCACGGGCATGGGGAACTGGCCGTCGCTCATGTAGAGCATCTTGGCCGCCGAGTTGATGACCTGGTCGATGGCCAGGAAGGCGAAGTTGAAGGTCATGAACTCGATGACGGGGCGGAGGCCCGCCATGGCCGCGCCGACCCCCAGGCCGCCGAAGCCGAGCTCGCTGATGGGGGAGTCCACGACGCGCTTGTCGCCGAACTCCTCCAGGAGCCCCTTGGAGACCTTGTAGGCCCCGTCGTACTCGGCCACCTCCTCGCCCATGAGGAAGACGTCCGGGTCCCGCTCCATCTCCTCGCGGAGCGCCTGGTTGAGCGCCTCGCGGTAGGTGATCGTGGCCATCAGTCCTCCCCTCCGCCCATGCCCGGGCGGTCTCGGCCGTCGAAGAAGAGCCGGCCGTTCTCGTTGATCTCCGCCCACACGTGCCGGTAGAGCGCCTCGGCCGAGGGCTGGGGCGACTCGTCGGCGAAGTCCGTGGCCTCGTTCACGATCTCCCGCACCTCGGCGTCCATCTCCTCCAGCGCCTCCTGGTCCAGGTGGCCGGCCTCCATGAGCCGGTCACGGAGCAGGCTGATGGGGTCGTCCTTCTCGGTCCGCTCCTTCACCTCTTCCTTGGAGCGGTACGTCCCGGAGACCGGGTCGGACATGGAATGGCCCCGGAAACGGTACGTCTGGACGTCCACGTAGCGGGGGCCTCCCCCGCCCCGGACCTCCTCGGCCAGGTCCCGGAAGTGGGCGTACGTGGCCAGCACGTCCTGGCCGTCCACGCAGCTCGACTCGATGCCGTAGCTCTTGGCCCGCTCCGAGACCGGGACCGCCGACACCCGGGAGAACGCGGTGCCCATCCCGTACTCGTTGTTCTCCACGACGAAGATGGCGGGGAGCTTCCACACCGCCGCCATGTTCAGCGCCTCGTGGAAGCCGCCCTGGTTCACCGCGGCGTCGCCCATGAAGCACATCACCAGGGAGTCTTCTTCCCGATAGTGGATCTTCCAGGCGATGCCGGCGGCCAGCGGCACCTGCCCTCCCACGATCCCGTGCCCGCCCATGAAGCGGCGCTCGGCGGAGAAGATGTGCATGGAGCCGCCCTTCCCGCCGGAGGCTCCTCCCTCGCGCCCGAAGAGCTCGGCCATGACCGGCCCGGGCTCCACGCCCTTGGCCAGCGCCTGGGTGTGCTCCCGGTACGCGGTGATGACGTAGTCGTCCTCGCGGAGCGGCTTGATGCACCCCGCCGCCGCGGCCTCCTGGCCGATGTGCAGGTGGCAGAACCCGCCGATCTTCCCGATGGCGTAGGCCTCCTCGGCCTTCTCCTCGAAGCGCCGGTAGAGCAGCATCTCCCGGAGGAGGGACACGGCGAGGTCGGGCTCGATCCCGTAGTGCTCGAAGGGGTCGTCCACCTCCACGGCTTCGGGCCGGCACCCGTCGCGGGCTCCGTCGCCGCGGCCGGTGCCGGGCGTGCCCTGCTCCTGCCGCTCGGCCAGGGCCTGCTCCTCGGCGGCGGTCTCGGAGGCGGCGGGATCGGCCTGCTCGGCCGGGGCTTCGTTCTCGGTCTGCGTCTCGGCCATGCTCAGGCTCCTCCGTTCCGGGTGCCCGGACGTCCCATCTCGATCTGGACCAGGTCCAGCTTCATCTCCGCCGGGGCGGGGAGGTCGGCCTCCATGACGTCGGTGATGGCGCCGGGGCCGCCCGCCTCCACCTCGCGCGCCTGGTCCTTGGCGTGGTAGCTGGAGCGCACCAGCGGGCCCGACTCCACGTGCCGGAAGCCCAGCTCGTCCTCGCCGACCCGCTTCCACATGGCGAACTCCTCGGGGGTGACCCAGCGCGCCACCGGGATGTGCATCGGCGAGGGCCGCAGGTACTGGCCCAGCGTCAGGATGTCCACCGAGGCCTCGCGCAGGTCCACCATGGCCTGGCGGATCTCCTCCTCCCGCTCGCCCATGCCCAGGATGATCCCGGTCTTGGTGAGCATCCCGGCGTCCATCTTCTTCACGGCGCCCAGGAAGGAGATGGAGCGCCAGTACCGTCCGCCTGGGCGGACGTCGGGGTGGAGGCGGTCCACCGTCTCCAGATTGTGCCCCAGGATGTGGGGCTTGGCGTCCACCACCGTGCGGAGCGCGTCCTCGTCCCCCTTGAAGTCGGGGATCAGGACCTCCACCGAGCACCCCGGAACCATCTCGTGGATGCTGCGGATGGTGTCGGCGTAGATCCCCGCACCTCCGTCGGGCAGCTCGTCCCGGTTCACGCTGGTGATGACCACGTGCTCCAGCTCGAGGCGGGCCACGCTCTCGGCCACCCGGCGGGGCTCGTCGGTGTCGAGCTCCGTCGGCATCCCGTGGGCCACGCCGCAGTACTTGCACGCGCGGGTGCAGACGTCGCCCAGGATCATGAAGGTGGCCGTGCCGGCCTCCCAGCACTCGCCGATGTTCGGGCAGCCGGCCTCCTCGCACACCGTGTGGAGGGACTCGGACCGCATCATCTTCTTGAGCTTGCGGTAGTTGTCCCCACCCGGAGAGCGGACCTTCAGCCACTCGGGCTTCCGGGACCGGATGTCGATGGTGTCCAGGCCCTCGTGGGCCGGGATGGCCGATTTCCCCTTGGGCTTCACCCGACCGGTGTCCTTCCCGGTGGGGGCGTAGCCGTAGGGTGTTTTCGTGGCGGTATCGCTCACGCCGATGTACCTCCGAACCCCTGCCGGCCGGACACCGACCGGTCGAGGGAATCTGTAGACGAAGAACGCCTCCCGACCGCGCTGTCGAGAGGCGTTCCGGCCTCCGCGGCCGCGCCGTGGGGGGAGCCGTGAATCATAGCCCGATCCCGAGCCCGCGTACAAGGTAGCCGACCCCGAATCCCAGGTAGTTCCCGACCGCGTACCCGACCAGCCCCACGATGATCCCGGGGAGGATGAACCCGGGCCACTCCCGGGAGACCGCCACGGCCAGAGCCGAGGACGGCCCGCCCACCGCGGCCTGGGACGCCACCGAGAGGGAGCCCAGGTCCATGCGCAGGAGCCGCCCGCCCCCGTACACCATCAGCCCGTGGACGCCCACCACGACGAGGGTGTAGAGGAAGACCTCCACGCCCACGGCCAGGATCTCCGAGACCCGGGACCAGATCCCGATGACCACGAAGAAGAAGTGGAGCGCCAGCGTGCCGAGCTGGAGCGCGCCCGGGGGACGGTGGAACCAGCGGGTGTGGCCCAGCACCAGGGCGAAGGTGGTGAGCCAGAGCACCGAGGGGATGCTCCCCACCCACCCGGGCACCGCTCCGGCCTCGGCCAGGGAGGCGAGGCCGGCGGCGGTGAGGTCCGAGGCCGCCAGGAGCCCCAGCCCCACCGCCAGCAGGAGCGCCAGGTCCAGCGTGGAGATCCCCTCCCGGGCGAAGAAGGGGTGCAGGTCGTGGCGCCGCCCGTCGGAGCCCCCGGGGTCGTCCTCATCGCCGGGCAGCCCCTCGGACTCGGTGGCGGCCGTCGGCACCGGCGGGTAGAACCGGGCCAGCCAGAGGGGGAGCATGAGGGAGGCGCCGAGCCAGAGCGCCGTGGTGAGGTTGTCGGCCGCCGTGGCCCCCGCGAAGAGCTGGGGCGGGAGCTCCAGACCCGTGCCCACGGCCACGAAGTTGAGGGACCCGCCGGTGTAGGTGCCGGTGAGGGTTCCCGCCAGGCGCCACGTCTGCTCGCCGAGGAAGTCCTGGAAGAGGAGGGCTCCGACGAACGCGCCCGCCGCCGTCCCCACCGCGGCCAGGCCGAAGGCGCCCACCATGCGCGGGCCGGCCTTCCGCAGGGTCCCCCACGTGGACCGCCAGGAGAAGCCAGGCGATGGCGAGGAGGGTCACCGGACCCGCCACGATGCCGTACACCGGGGAGTCCACGGGAACGAGCCCCGTGTTCGAGAGGAATGCCCCGAGCCCCAGCGCCAGGAGCGACGCCCCCACCTTCCCCAGCGCCGGCACGCGCCGGTCGAGCCAGAACGCCAGGAGGGTGGCGGCGGCGATCAGCGCCCCGAGTAGGAGGGGCTCGCGGATCACTGCGCGGGACCCTTGGGCTCCGGCTCCGGATCGACCGCCCGGCCCTCGCGGACGGCCCGGCGCCGCTGGTATCGCTGGAGGATGTGGTTCCGGGCCTCCTCGGGGTCGTCGGTCAGGAGGACCAGGTCCATGTCCTCCGGAGAGATCTTGCCGCCCCGGGCCATGCGGTCCTCCACCCACTCCCAGAGCCCGCCCCAGTACTCGGTGCCCATGATGACCACCGGGAAGTTCCGGACCTTGCCGGTCTGGATGAGGGTGAGGGCCTCGAAGAGCTCGTCCATGGTGCCGAAGCCGCCGGGGAAGATCACGAAGGCCTCGGCGTACTTCATGAACATCGTCTTCCGGACGAAGAAGTACCGGAAGTACAGCGCCTCCTGGACGTACTTGTTGGTCCCCTGCTCGAAGGGGAGCTCGATGTTGCACCCCACGGAGCGGGCGCCGGCCTCCACCGCCCCCTTGTTGGCCGCCTCCATCATCCCGGGGCCGCCGCCGGTGATGATGCCGAAGCCGGCCTCCCCCAGGAGGCGCGCCGTCTCGACGCAGAGCTCGTACGACGGGTCGTCCTCCTTCACCCGGGCGGACCCGAAGATCGACACGGCGGGCC
The DNA here is from genome assembly GCA_964569085.1 of uncultured Gemmatimonadaceae bacterium. Classification (GTDB taxonomy): domain Bacteria; phylum Gemmatimonadota; class Gemmatimonadetes; order Longimicrobiales; family Gaopeijiaceae; genus JAJCZZ01. Next base: position 4,850 of record CAZMTA010000046.1, read on the forward strand.
CCACGTTCGCCATCTCCTCGAAGCCCTCCACGAACTCGCCCATGATGCGGAAGACGCGCCAGGCGTCCCGGCCCAGCGTCTCGAGCTCCTCCATGCTCTCCAGGAGGCGCTCGTCCTCGGTGCGGGACTTCTTTTGGCGGGGGAAGGGCTCGGCCCAGTTGGCTCCGGAGTCGTGCTCGGTCATGGTCGTCGCGGGATGGAGGGGCGTCGGGATGCAGGCGGATGGGCGGGCGTCGGACGGCCGCGGGACCGGCGGGGTCGGGGGACGCCCTCAGGCATGGTCCCTCAACCACCGTCCCGTCCGCCGCAGCGCTTCGTCCGCCGAGACCGGAGGATCCCACCCCAGCTCCCGCCGGATGGTCCGCGAGGGATACGGGTTCTCGTCGAGGGCCAGGCGGGCCACCCGGCCCAGGGGGAGGTGGGGCGCGCCCGGCGTGGAGACGCCCACCTTCTCCAGGACGTCGGCGCCGAGGCGGACCGCCCCCGCCGGGAGGGGCACGAACGTGGGGCTCCGCTCCATCCCCGCCGCGATGCCCTCCAGGAGACCCCGCTGGGTGACCGGGTGGTCCAGGCCCACGTCCCAGGTGGCGCGACCGCGGCCGTCCTCGAGGGCGCGCAGCACGGCGCGCGCGACGTTGCCGGCGTAGACCACCGGCAGGTGGTTCTTCCCGGAGCCCAGGAGGAAGCAGACGGGTCGGCGCACCAGGTCGGCCAGCACGGGCGCCAGGAGCCGGTCCCGCTCCCCGTAGACCGCCGAGGGCCGGAGCACCGCCAGTGGCAGCCCCTGCTCCTCCTCGACGGCCCGGGCCTCGACCTCCGATTCCCGCTTGGAGCGGGCGTAGAGGTCCCGGGGCGGGAGGGGGGTGTCCACCGGAGCGCCCTCGTCCACCTCGCCACGGACGGTGCCGTAGACCGCCACCGAGGACAGGTGCACCGCGTGCTCGACGCCGGCCCGCGCGGCGGCCTCCAGCACCGTGCGGGTCGCCTCCACGTTCACGGCCCGGATCTTCGGCCAGGCCCCGCCCGAGTACACGAGCGCGGCCCCGTGGACGAGGTGGGTGCACCCCGCCATCCCCGGGGCCAGGGCGTCCTCGTCGTCCCGCACGTCCCCCACCACCAGCTCGCAGCCGAGCTCCTCGAGGAAGGTGGTGTCCGACCGTCGCCGGTGGAGGGCGACCACGTCGTGGCCACGCGCCCGGAGGAGCTCGGCGGTGTGGGACCCCAGGAGGCCCGTGGCCCCGGTGATGTAGACTCGCATGGAGCGCTCCTCCCGGGCCCGACGAAGCGGGCGGCCGGAGCTGGCGCGGGCCGGTGCCCCTAGCGCCCGCTCAGGAAGTCCTGCGCCTCGGCCCGGTAGTCGGTGAGGAGGTTCGCGTGCCCCGTGTACTCGGGGAGGGTCCGGGTGGACTCCTCGGGATAGGCGTCCAGGAGCTGCTGGTAGTACGCCACCGCCTGCTCCTCGTCTCCCAGGGAGAGGGAAGCCCGGGCGGCGACGCCCAGAGCCAGGATGTGATCCGGCTCCTCGTCGAGGATCCGCCGGGCGGACTCCAGCGCCGCCGCCGGATTGGCGAGCAGCTCCAGGAGGGCCTGGTGGTAGACCCCGTCCAGGTCGAGGGGCTCGGCCCGGGTGTAGGCCTGGACCGCCATGGGTTGGAATCCCATGGCCGCCGCCGTGTCGCCCTGGCTGATGTCGGTCATGACCCGGTTGAAGAGCCGGTCGGCGGCCTCCCGGGGCGTCATCTGGGAGATGTCGGTCACGCCCTGGGCGGCGGGGTTGCCCCCGGCCCCGGCGGCGGCCCCGCCGCCGGCGGATTCCACCGGGCCGGCGGGTCGGACCATGGACCAGCCGACCACCAGGATGAGCCCGAAGAGGGCCGCTCCGGCGATCCACCACGGGAGGTTGCTCCCGCCGAAGGTCTCGGCGGCCGCCTCCCGGCGGCTGGGCGCGTTCGCCTGGCTGGCCGCTCCACGGGCGGGCTTCGTCGCCGTGCCCCTCGCGGCCCTTCCGGTGGCGGGCGCCGCGGCGAGGGCGGCGGCTCCGGCCCCCTTCCCCGCCGGTGCGCCGCACTTGTTGCAGAAGCGGGCGCCGGCCGCCAGCTCGTTGCCGCACTGGTTGCAGAAGCGCCCGCCGAGCGCGGCGCCGCAGTGGTGGCAGAAGTTTCCGCGGGACTCCTTCCCGCAGGCAGGACAGGCGTGCTTCTGGGACTTCTCGTCGCTCATGGCGTCAGGGCGTTGAAGAGGAGGGGCCAGGTGGCCACGGTCTGGGCGCGGTAGTTGGGCTGGAAGCCGAACAGGACGAGGGAGCCCTCGCCTACGTCGGCTTCGAGGATGGCGGGCCGACCGGCCACCTCCTCACCGCCGAGGACCCACCCCGACAGGAGGGGATCGCCGGAGCCGTAGCGGGCGGCGACCCGGACGCCGGGCGCGTCGTCCGCCACGTCGAAGGCCAGGCTGCTGCGCCAGAACCAGGCGATGCCTTCCGGATCCTGGCCACGTCCCACGTCCGACCCGTCCTCCAGCTCGAGCCGCAGGATCGAGCCGGGAATGTAGAAGTCCACGTCGGGGAGACCCGCCACCGCGTTCTCGACGGGGAGGTTGAAGAGCTCGGCCAGGAACTCCGCCGACTCCTCGACTCCCACCAGCCGCCCTCCGCCGCGGACGAAGGCCCGGAGCGCCTCGGCGCCCCGCGGACCGATGCCCCCGGCGTACCCGGGCGGAACCCGACCCTCGGCGTAGCCGTCCATGATGGACTCGCCGTCCTGGGCCTGGAAGAGGATCACGTCGTACCGGTCCCCCAGCGACCCGCGCTGGAGGTCGGCGTTGTGGAGCGTGTCGTAGGCGAGGCCGTGCTCGTCGAAGACCCACCGGGTCCATCCCGCCTCCATGGACTCCTGCCACCCCTTGTAGACGGCCACCCGGGGAGCGTCGGCCCCGGACAGCGCCGCCGGGAGGCGGAAGTCGAAGTCCACGGGGTCGATGCGGGGGGAGAGGGCGACGTCCGGCAGCTCGGAGACCGCCACGGTCTCCACGTCCGTGAGGTAGCCCAGGGTGTGGGCGGTCACGTCGTAGGGCCGCTGGGGCGGCCCCCCGGGGTATTGGCGGAGGTCGGGATACTCCTGGACCTCGAACATCGTTTGGGCGAAGGAGGCCCAGGGCTGGTCCATGGGCACGACCCAGCTCCCCGCGGGAAAGCGGATGCCGTCGGCCTGGAAGCCGGCCTCGGCGCGGTGCACCTCCACGTCGCCCAGGGTGAGGACGCGGAGGGCGTACGCCACGCCGGGCTCGTTGGCCTGCCCGGCGGGGATCACCCACGCCTCGGGGTAGCCGTCGGTTCCCTCGACGGCCCGCCCGGTGACGCCGTGGTAGTTCTCGAGCCAGAAGCGGCGGTTCTTCGCGGCGTTCTCCAGGAGCGCCAGGGCGCCGGACTCCATGTAGTCCACGATGTCCGGGAGGCCCCATTCCCCGCCCTCCCACGGATCGGGGAAGTTCCACGAGCGGGTGCCGGAGTTGTAGTTGCGGCGCTCACCCATGAGGTCCGAGGGGTCCACCGTGACCGGGGTGGCCATGCGAGCCGAGGCGGTCTCGGAGAGGATCCGGGCCCCGGCATGGTAGTGCTGGTAGGCCCGCGCCGGGGTGAAGGCGTCGTACTGGCCGTTCACCACGACCCCGGGCTTGCCCTCCTTGGTCAGGACCGCCGCCATGTACGTCCCGAGCTGGTTCACCGCGGTGGTGAGCGCCGGGTCGATGTTCGGCTCCCAGGGGTCGATGTAGGGCGGGAAGAAGATCCGGGCCCCGGAGCCGCCCATCTGGTGGATGTCGTGGACGATCTGGGGATGCCAGGCGTTGTGGGCGTCCCGGATGGTGTGGATCGTCTCGTCCTGGGTGAAGGCGTACCAGTCCCGGTTGTTGTCGTGGCCGACGTAGAACTGGTAGAGCCACGGGAGCGGCGCCGCCTCGTACTCGGTTCCCTTCCAGCGGTTGTACCAGTCGGCCACCCACTGGAGCCCGTCCGGGTTGAGCGACGGGATCTGCAGGAGGACGACCTCGTCCAGGATCTCCAGGATCCGGGGATCGTCGGACGTGGCCAGGCGCCAGGCCAGGTTGCCCGCCGTCTGGGAGCTTCCCACCTCGGTCGCGTGGATCCCGTGGGTGATGAGGACGACGGTGCGGCCCCGCTCCAGGAGGTCCTCAAGCTCGGCCTCCCCGGAGATGGTGCGGGGATCCGCCAGCTTCATCTGGATCTCGTGGAGCTCGTCCAGCCGGGCGTGGTTCTGCGGGCTGGTGATGGTGAGCATGACGAACGGACGGCCCATGGTCGTCGTGCCCAGCGTGTCCAACGCCACCCGGTCGCTCGTGCGGGCCAGCTCCTCGTAGAAACCGGTGAACGAGTCCCAGTCGGCGAGCTGTCGGTCCGAGCCCAGCTCGAATCCGAAGTACTGCGCGGGCGTGGGGGTGTCCTGGGCCACGGCGGGGAGAGCCGGGAGGAGGGCCAGGGACAGGAGGGCGGAAAGCCGGCGAATCATGGGGTCTCCTGGATCCGGACTTCGGTGGGTTCGGGGCCCCCGGATGGTATCGAAGGGTCCTGCCGGCGGCAACGCGCCCCGGGGGACGGCGGCCGTAGGCCGGGGCGTCGGGGTGGGTCGGGGAAGCCGGGCTCCCTCGGCCCGCCGAGGTCGGGGGTGCGGCTACAGCCCGGTGGGCTGGTCGACGAACTCCCACGTCAGGTCGAAGCGCTCCGCCAGGTGGGCGGCCAGGGCCTTCACCCCGAAGACCTCGGTGGCGTAGTGCCCGCCCAGGAGGACGTGGACGCCCAGCTCCATGGCGTCGACATGAGTGTGGTGGGACCCTTCCCCGGTCACCAGGGCGTCCAGGCCACGCTCGGCCGCCTCGGCCGTGAAGGACGCCCCGCCGCCCGTCACCACGCCCACGCGCTCGACGCGCTCGGGACCGCCCGGGATCAGGTGGACCGGCCCCCCCACGACCTCGGCGAACCGTGTCCGCAGGCCCTCGGCGTCCATGGGCTCGGGACAGACCCCCCACCAACCGACGTCCGTGCCCTCGTACGCCCCGAAGGTGCCCTCCAGGCGGAGGCCCAGGGCCCGCCCGAGGAGGGCGCAGTTGCCGACCTCGGCGTGGGCGTCCAGGGGGAGGTGGGCGCTGTACACCGCGACGCCCTCCACCAGAAGCGGCCTCAGCCGACGGAGGTGCCGACCGGTCACCGGCTGGAGGCCGCCCCAGAAGAGTCCGTGGTGGACCAGGAGCAGGTCCGCCCCCCGCTCCACGGCCGCGGCCACGGAGGCCTCCGAGGCGTCCACCGCGGCCACGATGTGGCGGATCTCCTCGGGACCCTCCACCTGGAGGCCGTTGAGGGCCGTCCGGTAGTCGGGGTGCTCGGGGATCGAGAGGTACGCGTCGATGTATTGGAACAGGGATTCTGATCTCATGGCGCCACCCGTCCGCGTCGGAAACGGACGTGGACAACTTGTGGAAAAGTGGAGAAATCCGGAGGCCGGGTCGTCACGCCGCGATGTGGATAAGCCCGAAAGGCGTTGTGCGAGAACGGTTTTCGGGAGCAAACATTTGGTGGAAAACCTCGCGTGCCGATCGGTGTGGATTGAGGAAAACCCGTGGGAAGCCCTGAAATGGAAGGAACCTTCCCCTCCGTCAGGAGAGGGCGACCTCCGCCTCCGCCGGCGCTTCCTCCACGAGGCCCGGACCGGCGGCCTCGCCCTCGATCGCACCCATCTCCACCGTCCCGTTGAGGAGCGCGCCCTCCTCGAGCTGCATCCGGCGGGCGCGGACCCGGCCCTCGATGCGGCAGGTCGCCTGGAGCTCGAGACGGGACTCCGCCGTCACGGTGCCGACGACGCGTCCGGAGATCACGGCGTCCTGGGTGGCCACGTCGCCGTCGACGAGTCCTTCCTTGCCCACGACCACGGCCTTGCCGGCCCGCACCGACCCCTCCACCGTCCCCTCGATCCGGACGGTGCCGTCCGTCTCGCAGTCGCCCACGACCTTCATGCCGGGGCCGATGATCGAGATGACGGCTTCGGGAGGGGTGCCGTTGCTCTTCTGGTTCCGTGCCATGCGCTGCGTTCCTTGTCTACCGGGGCTGCGAGACCATGCTCGTAGGGTCCACGGCCTCGCCGTTCAGGAGGATCTCGAAATGTAGGTGGGGGGCGGTGGACCGGCCGGTCGACCCCGACAGGGCGATGACCTCGTTCTGCCGGACCCGCTGGCCCCGCTCCACCAGGATGGTGGAGGCGTGGGCGTACAGGCTAGAGTAGCCGTCTCCGTGGTCCAGGACCACGAAGCGCCCGTAGACCGGGTCGTCACCCGCGTCCACCACGGTTCCGCCGCCCGCGGCGCGCACGTACGAGTCCGTGGGGACGGCGATGTCCAGCCCTGGATGGTCGACCTCCGCGTCCAGGAGGCCCTGGGTGACGAAGCCCCGCTCGGTGAGGGGCCAGCTCTCGGGGAGGGAGGCTCCCGGCCCGGCGCCACCGGCGGCGGCGCCGCCGCCGGTGGGGGGCAGCCATACCTCGGACGGCTGCCCCTCGGGGGACGAGCCGAACAAAGACCGAACATCCTGGTACCGCGCCTCGACCTCCTCGAGCTGGGCGGCCAGGGCCCGGATGCGGGCTTCCTGGGCGGAGAGCTCCTCCACGCGGGCCTCGAGCTCCCCGACGCGGCTGGCGCGCGCGGCCAGGTACCACCAGCTCCCAGCCATGAGCGTGAGGGCCACCGCGACGACGGCGGTCCCGACCAGGAGGACGCGCAGGCGCGGGTAGCTGATCCGGAAGGTCCGGGAGTCCTGGGCCCCGTCGGGGAGGAGCATGACGGTCAGGTGCCGCTCGCCCTCCTCCCGCTTCGGGTGTCCGGCCACGGCTCAGCCCTCCGGGTCCCGATCCCGCCTCATCCCACGACCTCGGAAGCGGCGTCCCCGGTGACGATCTCGAAGATCCGCTCGAAGTCCTCGGTGCCGAGGTAGGTGATCTCGATGCGCCCCTTCCCGTCCCGGGACGGCTTGATGGCCACGCGGGTGGAGAGCGCCTCCTGCAGGGCGGTCTCCAGGGCCTGGACCACCGGATCCCTGGAGGCGCCGGAGCTTCCCGAACCCGAGGTCCGCCGGGTCTTGGGGCCGGGCTCGACGGGCGCGCGCACCCGATCCTCCACCTCCCGCACCGACCAACCCTCGTCCACGGCCGTCCGCGCCAACCGACCGGCTCGAACCGGGTCCTCGACGCCGAGCAGGGCCCGGGCGTGCCCCATGCTGAGGGCTCCCGACTCCAGGAGCTTCCGCACCGACGGGGGCAGGTTGAGGAGGCGGAGGAAGTTGGCCACGGCGGAACGGCTCTTCCCCACGGCCCGGGCGATCTCCGCCTGGGTCATGTCGAACTTCTCCGCGAGGTTCTGGTACCCTTCGGCCTCCTCGAGGGGGCTCAGCGCTTCGCGCTGCAGGTTCTCCACCAGAGCCAGCACCAGGAGCGTCTCGTCGCTGGCCTCCCGGACCAGGACCGGGGCATCGTCCCACCCGATGCTCTTCAGGGCTCGGAAGCGGCGCTCCCCGGCCACCAGCTCGAAGCGGCCCTCCGCGCTCGGCGAGGGGCGGACCACCAGGGGCTGCAGGAGGCCGTTCTCCTGGATGGACGCCGCCAGCTCGGACAGCTCGTCGTCGGTGAAGGTCTGACGCGGCTGGAGCGGGTTCGGGACGATCCGGGACAGCGGGAGGCGGCGGATCTCGGCCTCGGGCGCCTCGGGATCGAGGTATTCGCCCAGGAGGGCGCCGAGCCCCTTCCCCAGACGGTCCCGCTTCGTCATGGGACCATCTCCGGCTCGGCGGGCGGTCGCTCGCCGCGCCGGCTCAGGAGTTCCCTGGCCAGGGCCAGGTAGGCCTGGGCGCCCGCGGACCCCACGTCGTACAGCACGATGGGCTGGCCGAAGCTGGGAGCCTCCGCCAGGCGCACGTTCCGGGGGATGGCGCTCTGGTACACCTTGGCGCCGAAGTACTCCCGGGCCTCGTCCGCCACCTGCTTGGAGAGGTTCAGGCGGCGATCGAACATGGTGAGGAGGACGCCCTCGATCTCCAGGGGCGGATTCAGGCCCCGCTGGACCAGCCGCACCGTGTTCAGGAGCTGGCTGAGCCCCTCCAGCGCGTAGAACTCGCACTGGATGGGGATGAGGACCGAGTCCGCCGCCGTGAGGGTGTTGAGGGTGAGCAACCCCAGCGAGGGCGGGCAGTCCACAAGGATGTAGTCGTAGTCGTCCCGGACACGGTCCAGGGCGGCCCTGAGGATCCGCTCGCGCTGCGGGCGCTCGACCAGCTCGATCTCGGCCCCCACCAGGTCCCGGGTGGAGGGCACCACGTCCAGATGGGGGAAGTGGATCCCCTCCACCACGGACTCCGACACGGGCCGGCCCTCCACGAGGACGTCGTAGACGGTGGGGAGGCTCTCACGATCCTCGATGCCGAGGCCGCTGGTGGCGTTGCCCTGCGGGTCGATGTCCACCACCAGGGTGCGTTTCTCGGCCACCGCCAGGGCGGCGCCGAGGTTGATGGCGGTGGTGGTCTTGCCCACTCCGCCCTTCTGGTTGGCAATGGCGATGATGCGAGACATGGACCGCCTGTGGAGGGTGCTGGGGAGGGCCGACGAAGATAACGGCCGGGTAGGGGTAAGGTAAGGCGATGAACTTGACGGTGGGGGGCGCCCCCGGGAGGTTGCATCCGACCCCGGGGCTCCACCATGACCGCCGGGGAATTCCTCCCGCCCCGCGCCTCCATGAACCCCCTTCAAGCCGTTCTTCCCCGCCATCCGGGGGCTTTCGTCCGCCGCCTCCCCCGCTTCCTCGCCTCGCTCGGCCTCGCCTTCGCGCTCGCTTCGTGCGGAGGCGCCGAGGTCGTCGGCCCGGACGCGGCGCTGGCGGAGCTCGTCGGCGACTGGGACGCCACGGTCCTCGAGATCACCAACGTGGCGAACCCGACCCAGGTGGCCGACCTCATCGAGGCGGGCGCCACCTTCACCCTGAACGTGCAGCCGTCCGGGCAGTACACCGCCGTCCTGGTCTTCCAGAGCCAGCCCCTCACGGAGATCGGCCAGATCACCGTGGACGGGAACCGGATCACGCTCAACCCGTCCACCCCTGCGGGCCAGCCCCCCACCACCGGGACCTACCAGGTACAGGGGGACCGCTTCATCCTCGACGGGGACACCGAGTTCGACTTCAACCTGGACCAGACCCCCGAAGAGGCCCGCGCCCACTTCGAGTTCATGCGACGGTAGGTCCTCGCGCGCGCGGGCGCGTGCAGGCGCCGAACAGAGTAGGAGAGGGACGGGGACGGCCTGGCGGAGGCGGGGCGAATGGGGGGCAGCGCCGGGGACGAGGCGTCGAGGACGGGGGCGCGGTAACCCGGCCAGAAGGGCAGATCGGCCGCCCATCCATCCCCTGCCCCGCTTTCTGGCGCGGTGGCGGCCCCACGAGGGGGCACGGCTGGGTGTTTCACGTGGAACACCCCCACTCCCACCACCCGACTGTTTCACGTGAAACGCTCTCCGTCGAGGAGAGGCCATGTTTCACGTGAAACATCCCACCGGGCCGATGGTCGGGGCCCAACGAGAGGGTTGGGGCCGACCAGAGGGTTGGCGCCCGGCCAGAGGGTCGGGGCCCGGCCAGCCCGCCTGAAGCCCTCGAGGCGCGACCATCCTGCTCCGTCCGGCGGAGCACAGCACCGTGCTCCCTCCACCGCCCCCGCTGACTCCGCCCCGGATAGCTCCCGCCACCTAGCTGGGAACATCCTCCGACGGACCCGACGGTCGGCGGCCGCGCCTCCCGGCGCCGCCGCCGGGCGAGAGGGACAGCCAGAGGCCCGGAGAGGCGGGCCGCGGGGGGGGCGAACGCCCGGCGCCACTCCAAGGGCGGCGCCCCACCCTCCGGCCCGGGACGCCTAGGCCCCGGAGGCGGCGGCCTCTTTCGAGCGAAGCTTCCGGATCTCGAGGATCAGGTTCTGGAGATCCGCGGGTGAGACGCCGGGGATCCGGCCCGCCTGGGCGAGGGTGGAGGGCTGCGACCGGGCCAGCTTCTCCCGGGCCTCGGTGGAGAGCGTCAAGAACTCTGCGTACGGTAAGTCGTTGCGCAGCTTGAAGTTAGCGCGCTCCCGCAGCCGTTGCGCCCGCTCCCGCTCCCGCTGGACGTAGCCCTCGTACTTCACCGCGACCTCCACGGAGGTCACCACGTCGTCCGGGGCGTCCGGGACGTCCGGCACGCCGGCTTCTCCCGCCCGGGCCAGGAGCGCGGACCCGGGCACGCCGGGGCGCTTCAGGAGCTCGCCGGCCCGGGTGGGCTCCGCCACCGGGTGCGAGCCGGCGGCTTCCAGGATCGGCGCCACGACATCGGGCCCCAGGGAGGTGTCGCGGAACCACACGCGCACGCGCGCCTCCTCGGCGAGACGGGCCTCCAGCGCCGTCTCGTGCTCGGACGTGAGGAGCCCCCGGTCCCGGGCCAGCGGCCCCAGCCTGCTCACCACGTTGTCCTGGCGCAGCAGGAGCCGGAACTCGGCCCGGGACGTGAACAGTCGGTACGGCTCGTCCACCCCCCGGGTCACCAGATCGTCCACCAGGACCCCGATGTAGGCCTCGTCCCGCTCCAGGACGAGCGGATCCTCGCCCCGGACCTGGAGCGCCGCGTTGGCCCCGGCCACGACCCCCTGCCCCGCCGCCTCCTCGTACCCCGTGGTCCCGTTCACCTGCCCGGCCAGGAAGAGGCCGGGCACACCCCGGAGCTCGAGGGTGTGCCGGAGCTGGTGGGGCGGGAAGTAGTCGTACTCGATGGCGTACCCGACCTTGGTCATCACCACGTCGGCCATCCCCGGCAGGGTCCGGAGGAACTCGAGCTGCACCTCCGCGGGAAGGGACGTGGAGAGGCCGTTCACGTAGAGCTCCGTGGTGTGCAGCCCCTCGGGCTCCAGGAAGACCTGGTGCCGGGGCGCGTCCGGGAAGCGCACCACCTTGTCCTCGATGGACGGGCAGTAGCGCGGCCCCTGCCCCGAGATCGCGCCGCCGTAGAGGGCGCTCCGCTCCAGGTTCTCCTGCACCACCCGCTTCAGCTCCGGGCCCGCCCAGGTGATCCAGCAGGGCCGCTGCTCCGGCACCGTCTCCCGGTGATAGGACGCGAACCGGAAGTCCCGCCGCTCCTCGTCCCCGTCCTGGCGCTCCAGGGCGGCGTAGTCCACGGTCCGCCCGTCCACCCGGGGAGGCGTCCCCGTCTTGAAGCGGGCGACCTGGAGCCCCAGACCTTCCAGGCCTTCGGCCAGCTCCACCGAGGGGGCCTCCCCGGCCCGGCCGGCGGCCACGCCCGCCTCTCCTCCGACGTGGATCTTCCCCCGGAGAAAGGTCCCGGCCGTCACCACCACGGCACCGGCCTCGAACTCCAGACCGCCCCGGGTCCGGATGCCCACGGCCCTCCCGCCCTCCACCACGAGCGCGTCGACCATCTCCTGGAAGAGGTCCAGCTCCGGAAGCCCGTCCAGGATGCGCCGGACGGCCAGGGGGTAGAGGGCCCGGTCGCACTGCGCCCGGGGGCCCCACACGGCGGGACCCTTGGAACGGTTCAGCATCCGGAACTGGATCCGGGCCGCGTCGGTGGCCCGGCCCATCACGCCGCCCAGGGCGTCCACCTCCCGCGCCACGACGCCCTTGGCCACGCCCCCGATGGCGGGGTTGCAGCTCATCTGCCCGATGCGCCCCAGGTCCGGGGTGACCAGAAGGGTCCGGACCCCGGCCCGCGCCGCGGCGGCCGCGGCCTCGGTCCCGGCGTGGCCGCCGCCCACCACCACCACGTCGTAGCGGCGCCTCATCGCTCGATCCGGAACGACTTTCGGTCTGTGTTCGGGTCCGGCTCCAGCGACTCCACGTCCCGGACCCGGGCCGCCGAGGGCCCCGACTCGAGCGCCCTCGCCAGCTCCTCCAGAGCTCCCGGCGGACCCGCCGCCTTCACCTCGACGCTCCCGTCGGGGCAGTTCCGCACCGAGCCGGCGAGCGCCAACCGCTCCGCCGTCCGCCGGGTCCACCAGCGGAAGCCGACCCCCTGCACCCGACCGGTCACCCGGAAGGCGCGGAGCTCCTGGTCTTCGGTGTGGTCCGTCATCTCACTTCCCGATGCAGAACGACGCGAACACGACGTCGAGCACGTCCTCGGTCTCGACCACCCCCACCAGCTCCTCCAGCGCGCTCTCGGCTCCCCGGAGGTGGGTGGCCGCCACGTCCGCGGGGATGGATTCCTCGAGAGCGCCCCGGAAGGCCGCCACCTCGTCCCGGGCCCGCTCCAGCGCCCGGGTGTGCCGACGGCGCGTCAGGACCGGCACCGAGCCGGCGGCGCTGACGAGCCCTCCATACACCAGGCGCGGGAGGAGTTCACCGAGGGCGTCGAGGCCCTGCCCGGTCCGGGCCGACGTGGACACCCGCCCGGCCCAGGGCGCCGACGGATCGTCCCGGTCCCGGCCTTCCTCTTCCGGGCCCTCTTCCGCGCCGGCCTCGTCGTCGACCTTCGTGTCCACCCGCACCACCGGCACGCCGTCGAGCTCCTCCACGAAGGCGAGCTCCTCCGCCCCCGGATCGCGACCCGCCTCCACGCACAGGAGCACCAGGTCCGCCCGGCCCAGGGCGCGGCGGGCCACCTCGATCCCACGGCGCTCCACCTCGTCCTCCGCGGCGCGCAGCCCCGCGGTGTCGACCAGACGGAACGGGTATCCGCCGAGCTGGACCACCGCTTCCAGGGCATCCCGCGTCGTGCCGGGGATCTCGGTCACGATGGCCCGATCCTCCCCGAGGAGCGCGTTGTAGAGGGAGGACTTCCCCGCGTTGGGCCGCCCCGCCAGGACCGTCACCGCTCCTTCCCGGAGCAGCTCCCCGCCGGGCGCGGTGGCCAGCAGCCGCTCCAGCCGCGCGGTCAGCGCGCCCGCGGCCTCCACGATGTCCGAGAGCGGGACCGGGGCGTCGTCCTCCTCGGGGAAGTCCAGGTGGTGGGCGAGGCGGGCCTCGAGCTGGAGGATCCGGGTGCGGAGGTCGGCCACCCGCTCCGAGAGACCCCGGTCCAGGTGGTCCACGGCCGCCCGGTGCAGCGCCCGGCTGCGGGCTTCCACCAGATCCGCCACGGCCTCGGCCTGGACCAGGTCCATCTTCCCGTTGAGGTAGGCGCGCCGGGTGAACTCGCCGGGCTCGGCGGCCCGGGCGCCCGCCTCCAGGCAGGCCTCCAGGACGAGGCTCGGCACGAGCCATCCGCCATGGGTGGAGATCTCCACCATGTCCTCGCCGGTGTAGCTGTTCGGCGCGTGGTAGAGGGTGACCACCGCCCGGTCCAGCGCGGACGCGTCCACGGGATCACGGAGCTCCACGAGGGTGGCCCGCCGGGGCGGCGGCAGCGCCGGCCGGTCCGGGACCAGGGCGCGGAGCAGGTCGTGGGAGCCGGGACCGGACACCCGCACCAGGGCGGTGGCCCCCGGCCCCGGCGGCGTGGCCAGCGCCGCGATGGTGTCCGTGGCGAGGCCGGCGCTCACGCCCGCACCGGCCCGACTAGGCGTCGGAGAGCGTGACGGGCTTCACCTTCTTCCGCTCGTTGGCGATCCAGATCTGCTGGGGGATCGTGGCCAGGTTGACCGTGGCGTAGTAGAGGTTCAGGCCGCTGGGGAGGTTGAAGAAGATGAAGACCATCATCACCGGCATGATCCACATCATCATCTTCATCTGCGGGTTGGGGTCGTCCAGGGACTTCAGGCTCACGTACTGCATGAGGAACATGGACAGGCCCAGGAAGATGGGCAGCAGGTACAGCGGGTCCGGCGCCGACAGGTCGGGGAGCCACAGGAACTCGACGCCCCGGAACTCGATGGCGTTCTGGAAGACGAAGAAGAGCGCGATGAGCACCGGCCAGGGAAGGAGCATGGGCAGACACCCGGCCAGCGGGTTGAAGCCGTGCTCCTTGTAGAGCTTCATCATCTCCTTCTGCAGCTTCTCCGGATTGTCCTTGTACTTCTTCTGGATCTGCTGCACCAGCGGCTGCACGGCCATGTTCCGGAGCTGCGCCTTCATGGCCTTGTGGTTCAGCGGGAAGAGGAGGATCCGCATTCCCACCCCGAAGATGATCAGCACCCAGCCGTACCCGATGCTGAGGTTGTCGTGGAGGAAGCCCAGGACGGCGATGATGACGCCCACGATGGGCCGCACGATCGGCCGGAAGAACTTCCAGCCGTACGGGTTCACCTCCTCCATGTCCTCGCCCAGAGACGAGAGCCGGGCGTACTCCTGGGGACCCATGAAGACCCGGTAGGCGAAGTCCCCGCCCGCCCGGGGCGTCTGGGTCACCTGGAGCTCGGCGCGGCCGCCCAGCTCGCTCTCCGAGACGAGCATCCCGCCGAAGTAGTCCCCCTCCGCCGCCGCTCCGTCGGTCTCCTGGGAGAGGAGCGCCAGGACGAAGAACTTGCTGCGGAAGGCGCTCCACAGGAGCGGGCCTTCCACGACCCGGGACTCGGTCTCGTCCAGGTTCCAGGAGTCGATGCCGTCGCTGACGTGGTTCGCCACGTAGGCCATGCTCCGGGCCTCGGAGGCCGAATCGGCCTCCGCGTAGGCCAGCCCCGCGCCCAGGCGGGTCACCAGGAGCGGACGCTCCAGCCCGGTCACCCGCCCCCTCACCGTCACCGCGTAGGTCTCCGGGTCGAAGCCGTAGGCGACCTCGAAGCGGAAGGGCTGCGTCGGGTGCTGGTAGACGAAGCGGAGGGTGTCGGGGCCTGCGTCCTCCCCCAGCACCAGGCCCTCGGCGGGCTCCACCTGGAAGGGGACGCCCGTCAGGTCCACGGTGTCCTGCCCCACGGCGATCTTGTGCCCCAGGTAGCCGTCGGCGCCGGCGGGAAGGAGGTTCACCGGGCCTTCGTGCTGGAAGGACTCGAAGCGGAGCATCTCCGCCGCCACCACCCGGGCGCCCCGGCTCGAGAAGGTCAGCCGGTAGAGCGGGCCCTCCACGGTGACGTTCCGGACCGGCTCGTCGGCCGCCGCGGGCGTGCCCGTCGTCCCGGCCGCGGGCTGGGCGCCGGCGGGGATGGTGGGCGCGTCGGCGGTGTCGGAGCTCCGAACCGCCTCGGTGCCCGTGTCGCCGGGCAGCGAGGGAAGGCTGCCCCGGGCCGGGGCCGGCTCGACCTGCTCGACCGCCGTGCTGTCGGGCGCGGCCGGCTCCTCCGTGGGCACCGGAGGGAAGAGCAGGTTGGTGCCCACCAGGACACCGAGCATCAGGACGATGGCGAGGAGAAAGCGGACTTCAGAGTTCATCGGCGGTCCGATGGGACGGGACCACGGTCGGTCCCGGCGGGAGTCGTCAGGTCGGGGGGCGCGGCGGCGGCTCCACCGCGCGCGGGCAGGTCGGGCACGGGATCGTGGCCCTGTCCGCCCCAGGGATGGCAGCGCAGGATGCGCCGCACGGCGAGCCAGCCGCCCCGGAGCGCTCCGTGGCGCTCCAGCGCCTGGCGGGCGTACTCCGAGCAGGTCGGCACGTACCGGCACGCCGACGGGGTGAACGGCGAGATCCCCCGCTGATAGAAGCGGACGACCTGGATCAGGACTCTTCGGAGCACAACGCCTCCACGGCCTCCTCCACCTCCCGCCCCAGCTCCTCGAAGCTGGCCTCATAGGCCTTCCAACGGGCCCTCAGGAGTACGTCGCGGGGGGTGTCGGCCTTCGCGAGGGCCGGAAGGATCCGCCGGCGTCCGATCTCTCGGAGGCGCCGCTTCACCAGATTCCGGTCCACGATCTCGCGGCCGTGCTTGGGTACGATGAGCCCGAGCCTGGAATGCGAAGCGGGGGAAGGTGCGAAGAAGACGTCCACGGTGGCCATCCTCTTCCGCTTCCCCCGCTCCAGGAGCGCTCGGATCTCGCCGCTACGCCGGATCCGGGCGATACGGGGGAGGGCCTCCCCGCCGCCCATCGGCGCGGACGGGATTACTTCCCGCCGACGGACACCACGAGCTGCTTGCGTCCGCGCTTGCGGCGACGGTTCAGCGTCTTGCGTCCGCCCTTGGTCTTCATGCGCGCACGGAATCCGTGCTTGTTCTTGCGCTTGCGGTTCCGCGGCTTGTATGTCGGCTTCATGATGGGGCCTGTATTCTTGGATTCGCCGGTTTCGAAGCGAGCTTAGAAAGGTAGCCTCCATCCCCGGAGGGGGTCAACGCCCTCCCCGCCGTTATAGTGGAAAAGCCCCGGGAACCTAGCGTCCTCGGTGCTCGATTGACTTTTCCACATCGCCTCTCTAGCTTCGGCGCCCGCCCCGAGGGAAGCAGCCTCCGGGACACCCGAACCGAACCCATTGCCCCGCCGAGGATGACGCCTTCCGTCCCGCCGATCCACCCTCGCACCACCCGGATCCCGGCGGCGGCGACCCTCGGTCAGGAGCGTTCGTGGAGTTGACCGCGGCGGAGCTCTGGTCGCGGATCCAGGAGGTGGCCAAGGCGTCCATCCCGGAGCAGAGCTTCCGGACCTGGCTGTCGGTGGCGGAGGCCTCCGCGCTCTCCTCCGACGAGCTCGTCCTCTCCGTGCCCTCCCGATTCCACGTGGAGTGGATCGAGGACAAGTACGCCGCCCTCCTGGCGAGCGCCGCGGAGCACGTCCTCGGTCGGCCCCTGCGCGTGTCGGTGAGCTGCGACGCCGAGACCACCCCCATCTCGGTGCCCACGCTGGAGCTGGCCGACGAGGAGCCGGGGCGCACCGCGGGCTCGTCCTCCACGCAGGCGCGCTCGCGTGCGTCCGACGCCCCGCCCCCGCCCCGCCCGAGCCTCAACGAGCGCTACACGTTCGACCGCTTCGTGGTGGGGCCCAACAGCCAGCTGGCCGCGGCCGCCTGCCGGGCCGTGGCCGAGAAGCCGGCCCGCATGTACAACCCCCTCTTCCTCTACGGCGGGGTCGGGCTGGGGAAGACCCACCTCATGCACGCCATCGGCCACCGGCTCCTGGAGGAGGACCCGAACCGCCGCATCGCGTACGTCTCCTCGGAGCAGTTCACCAACGAGCTGGTGACCTCCATCCAGTCCGGGAGCATGGCCGACTTCCGCCGGAAGTACCGGCAGATGGACCTCCTGCTGGTGGACGACGTCCACTTCCTGGAGGGGAAGGAGCGGACCCAGGAGGAGTTCTTCCACACCTTCAACGC
>CAZMTA010000047.1:0-11306 GCA_964569085.1 uncultured Gemmatimonadaceae bacterium
AGAGCGCTGCGTTCGGGTCGCAGAGGTCCCCGGTTCGAATCCGGGCGCCCCGATTGAAATGAGGGAAGCACGGAGTCGAACCGAAGGTTCGAGCCGAGGAGCAGGCAAGGGCACGCGCGATGCGCTCCTGCTGCCGGGACGACGAGGTAACCGAGGACGGCGCGTCAGCGCCGCCCGCAGGGTCATCCGGGCGCCCCGATTGAAATGAGGGAAGCACGGAGTCGAACCGAAGGTTCGAGCCGAGGAGCAGGCAAGGGCACGCGCGATGCGCTCCTGCTGCCGGGACGACGAGGTAACCGAGGACGGCGCGTCGGCGCCGCCCGCAGGGTCATCCGGGCGCCCCGATTGAAACGAGGAAGCCCGGAGTCGAACCGGAAGGGTTCGCTCCGGTACACACACGCTGCTAGGCTCGGGCCCGGATTGTCACGGCGATGCCGGGGACGATCCGGGCCTTTTGTTTGGAGCGGTGGCAGAACGGCTATTGCACTCGCCTCGAAAGCGAGCGCCCGAAAGGGCTTGGGGGTTCGAATCCCTCCCGCTCCGTAGCACGAGTCAGCCCCCCGGGTCCGCACGGACCCGGGGGGCTTCGTCGTTTCCGGGGGCCGCCGGAGAGAGCTGCGTCGCCGCGCTCCTCCCCCCGCCCCCCTACCGCGCCCGCCGGTACACGAACTCCTCGTCTCCGACCTCTCCCTCCCCGTCCTCCAGCGCCACCCAGATCCGCATGGCGTCGGATCCCTCACGCCGGACGGTCATCCCGTCGAACCAGAGCGTCGTCGGGTCGAGGGCGACCAGGGGGAAGACCACGGTCTGCTCCGGCTCCTCCCACCCGTGGAGATCCGGCCCGAAGTGCTTGAGCTCGAAGGTGAGGGACCCCTCCTCGTCCTCGCGGATGGTCATGAGCTCGTAGAAGCGGGCCCCGTCGGGACCGGCCAGGCGGAAGACCGCCGCCATGGCGCCGCCCGCCGGCGGGAGCCAGCTCTCCTCCACGGCGGCCCCGAGCCCCGTGCCCTCCCACCGGCCGATGAGCCATTCGGCGTCGGCGATGCTCGCGGTGGGACGGGGCCGATCGGGGTCGCGGGTCAGGGTGTGCTCCGTGTTGGGGAGCTGGGCGGCGGCGGGGAGCGTGGCCGCCAGGAGGAGCGCGGAGGTCAGGACCGCCGCGCGGCCGAGGAGCGGGAGGGTGGCATGCATGGGCGTTCTCGGGAGGAGGCGAGGGGGGTCACGACGCGGGAGACCGTACGGCGGCGGCCGCGATCCGGTTTCCGCCGCCCTCCCGCGAACCCCCGGGTTCTCACGCCCCCGTTCCGGAGTGAACTTTGGGGAATCGCCCGACGCTCGTCCCCCGCGGCCCCCCGTTCGTGACCCAGCCCCTCTCCCAGCGCCGCATCCTGCTCTTCTGGGCGCCCCTGGCCGCGACCTGGCTCATGATCGCGGCGGAGGGCCCGTTCCTGGCGGCGGTCATCGCGCGCCTCCCGGACCCGACGTACAACCTGGCGGCCCACGGGGTGGCGTTCGCCTTCGCGGTCCTCATCGAGGCGCCGGTCATCATGCTCATGAGCGCCGCCACGGCGCTCGTCGAGGACCGGCGGAGCTTCCGGCGGCTGCGGGCCTTCTCCCACGCGCTGAACCTGGGGACGACCCTCCTCCTCCTCGTCGTCCTGATGCCGTCCGTCTACCGCTTCGTCATGCTCGACCTGGTGGGCCTCCCGCAGGAGGTGGCCGACCTCACGTACGGGGCGCTCTGGATCTTCCTCCCGTGGCCGGCGGCCATCGGGTACCGGCGGTTCCTCCAGGGCGTCCTGGTGCGGGCGGGCAAGACCCGTCTGGTGGCGTACGCGACCATGTTCCGGGTGGCGGCGATGGCCGGCGGGGCCGTGGCCGGCTTCACGCTCGTCGACATCCCGGGTGCCTGGGTCGGCGCCCTGGCCCTCTCTTCGGCGGTGGTGGGCGAGGCCCTGATGGTCCGGATCATGGCGGGGCCCACCATCCGGGAGGTGCGCGCCCGGGACCCCGAGCCGGGCTCGGAGGAGCTGGACTGGGGGGAGATGGCCCGCTTCTACTATCCGCTGGCCCTCACCTCCCTCATCGGGCTGGCGGTCCACCCCATGCTCACCTTCTTCATGGGACGGGCCGTCCTCCCGGTGGAGTCGCTGGCCGTCTTCCCGGTGGTGAACGCCCTCTCCTTCATCTTCCGGGCGGTGGGCTTCAGCTTCCAGGACGCGGCCATCGCGCTCCTCGGCCGGCGGCACGAGCACTTCCCGGAGCTGGCCCGCTTCGCCCTGGGCCTGGGGCTGGCCACGTCCGCCGGCCTGGCCCTGGTGGTGTTCACGCCCCTGGCCCACGTCTGGTTCGTGACGGTGTCGGGCCTCACGGAGGAGCTGACCCGGATCGCGCTCACGCCGGCCCGCATCATCGTCCTCCTTCCGGCGCTCTCGGTCCTGATCGCCATCCAGCGGGCCATCCTGGTCCAGGGGCGTCGGACCCGGCCCATCACCGTGGCCACGGGCATCGAGGTCGTCTCCGTGGCCGTGCTCTTCACCGCCCTGGGCTTCGGGCTGGACTGGGTGGGCGCCACGGCGGCCTTCACGGCGTTCCTCGGCGGTCGGGTCATGAGCAGCCTCTACCTCCTCCCGCGCTCCGCGGAGACGCTGGGTCGGGCGCCGGCGCCGAAGGAGGACGCGGGGTCGGCGGCGGACGGGGCGGACGGGGCGGCTCCGGAGCGGACCGGGACCGGGGCGCCGGGGGGACCCGACGCCGGCTGATCCCGTCCTCCCTCAGCCGCGCGTCGTCCGCACGCCGCTCGCCTCGGGCTCCAGCGCCAGCCGCACCGAGGCCGGGTCGTCCCCCGGGGCCAGGAACCCGTGCATGGCGGCGGCCACCTGCTCCGCGTCGTCCCGGGCGCACACCGCGATCAGCCCGGAGCCTGCTCCGGAGATCGTGACCGCCCACGCCCCGGCGTCGTACCCCGCCCCCACGGCGTTCATCGCCCCGGGGATGAGGGGCAGGCGATGGGGTACGTGGAGCTCGTCCTGCACGCCGAGGCGGACCAGCTCGGGATCGCCCTCGGCCATCCCGCGGACGAGCGCCGCGAGCCGCCCCAGGCCCCGGACCGCCGTGGCGTGGTCCACCCGGTCCGGCAGGACGGCCCGGGCCTCGGCGGTGGCGATCCCCGCCGCGGGCGCGGCGTACGCCAGGGCGATCCCCGGCGCGAGGTCCAGGCGGACGGCGCGGAGCCCTCCCTCGGTGGCGGTCACGGCCTGGAATCCTCCGAAGGCGGCGGGGGCCGCGTTGTCCCCGTGCCCCTCCGCCCTCCACGCCGCCTCGAAGGCCGAGGCCGCGTCCGCTTCGGCGCCGAGGGCGGCCCGGGCCAGCGCGTGCCCGGCCACCAGGGCCGCCGCCGACGAGCCCAGGCCCCGGGCCACGGGGATGTCGGAGCGCACGGTGAGCCGCCCGCCGAGCTCGCCGCCCCGTTCCCCGGCGGCCCTCCGGAACGCCCCCAGGGTCAGATCGTCCTCGGGCGGCACGTCCAGCGCGGCCAGCCCGCCCTCGCGCACGAGCTCGAGGTCGGGCCCGCCCATGGGCTCGAAGCGGGCGTCCAGCCAGACCCCCACCGCCAGCCCCAGGGTATCGAAGCCCGAGCCCAGGTTCGAGGTGGAGGCCGGGACGCGGACGGCGGCGGGACGGGCGGTCGTCACGGGCGATCCTCGAGGAGGAGGGGGCGGAGGGCCGGCAGGCGGGGGGCAATCTCGTCCCACCGCTCGTCGGCGTCGAGGGTCCGGGCCAGGCGGTCCGGGGTGGGGGGCTTCCGCCCCGTGGCGTCGGCCACCACGTCGGGGAACTTGGCGGGGTGGGCCGTGGCCAGGACCACGGCGGGGCGGGGGCGTCCTGCCTCTTCCCAGGCGGCGAGGCCCACGGCGGTGTGGGGGTCCACGAGCCGGCCCCACCGGCGCAGGGCTCCGGCCATGGCCGCGCGGGTCCGGGCGTCGTCCACCGAGACCGCGGAGACCTCCCGGGCGAGGGCCGCCCGGTCCTCGCCCGAGAGCCACCGGAGCCGCTCCAGGTTGCTGGGCGCCGCCACGTCCATGGCGTTGGAGAGGGTGGCCACGGCGTCCCCGGCCTCGGGCGGCCCGCCCTCGAGCCAGTCGAGGAAGACGCGGTTCCGGTTTAGGGCCGCCACGAAGCCGGCCGCGGGGACGCCGGCGCGGGCCGCCAGGACCCCGGCGCACAGGTTGCCCAGGTTCCCCGAGGGCACGACCCACGTGGGGGCCGCGCCTCGGTCGAGTCGGGCGGCCGCGTGGGCGTAGTAGAAGGCCTGGGGGAGGAGGCGGCCCAGGTTGATGGAGTTGGCCGAGGTCAGCCCCGCGTCCCGGCGGAGGCCGGGATCGGAGAAGGCCTCCTTGGCCAGTCGCTGGCAGTCGTCGAAGGTGCCCTCCACGGCCACCGCCCGGACGTTGCCCCCGAGGGTCGTCATCTGGCGGCGCTGCCGCGCCGAGATCCCGTCGCGGGGGAAGAGGGCCACGACCCGGTGCCCCGGCACCCCGTGGAAGGCGTCGGCCACGGCGCCGCCGGTGTCCCCGGAGGTGGCCACCAGGACGGTGCGGACCCCCGCGTCGTCGTCGGTGGCCGCCAGGGTCCGGGCCAGGAAGCGGGCGCCCACGTCCTTGAAGGCGAGAGTGGGCCCGTGGAAGAGCTCCAGGAGGTGGAGCCCCTCCTCGAGGGGCACGAGCGGGGCGGGGAAGGAGAGCGCGCCGTCCACGACCCCGTCCAGGACCTCCGGGGCGAGCTCGCCGTCCAGGAAGGCCCGCGCCACCGCCCGGCCGGAGTCGGCGAAGCTCCCCGCGGGGTCGGGAAGCCCGTCGGCGAGGCGGGGGAGCGCGACCGGCACGTACAGCCCCCCGTCGGGCGCGAGGCCGTCGCGCACCGCCTGGACGAAGGACACCGGTCCCGCACCGCGGGTGCTCCGGGCGAAGCTCATCGGGTGAATCTACGCGTGGGCTCCCGGGGACCAAGGCCGGCCTGCCGGAGCGGGGAGCGCACGGCCCCCGCCCCGACCCGTGCACGGGGTGGTGGGGGCCTCGGGGCCCCGCGTACCTTGTCGGGCCCCCCAACCCACGCCGCCACGCGGGTCGGTCTCCCTCACGCCGTCCCGCCCTCGCCCATGATCGACGAGACACGACCACCCTTCTCGGACGGGCCCGACGCCGGGCCCGCCGCGGCCCCGGCGTCGGCGGAGCGGGATCCGGACCCGGCCCGCATCGCGGACGAGCTCCGGGGGGCCCTCGCCCGTCATCTCCTGGGCGGACGCCGCACGGCGGATCTGGGTCAGAGCGTGGTGGCGGCCGTCACGGTCCTCATCTTCTGGCCGGCGGTCCCGTGGTGGATGGGGTTGGGATGGCTGGGGCTGTTCCTGGCCGCGACCGCGGCGAGGGCCGTCCACCGTCGGCAGGCCGTGCCCGACCTCGAAGGCCGGCCCGCCGCGGTCCTCGGGCTCCTGCGGCGCGACGTCTGGCTCTCCGCGCTGATGTGGGCCGGGTGGGCCCTGCTCATGGTGGGCGCCACGACCAAGGACATGGCGGTCCTCTGCATCATCTTCGCGGGGCTCGTGGCCGCGGGATCGGCCACCCTGGTGGCCGACCGGGTCGCCTTCCGGGGATTCATGCTCCTCCTCCTGGCGCCCCTGGCCGCGGCGCTGGCGCTGGGCGGGTGGACCCGGGACCACGTCAGCCTGCTCCTCCTCATCGGCCTGTACGGGCCCTTCATGGTGGTGGTCTACCGCCGCGCCCACGCCCTCCTCGTGAGCCAGATCCGCACGGCGGCCCGCCTCCGGATCAGCGAGACCGAGACGGCCCACGGGCGGGACTTCCTGAACTCGCTCGTCACGTCGGCTCCCTCGCCGATCCTGGTGACGGACCCGGAGGGGCGCGTGGTGCGGGCGAACCCCGCCGTCCAGGAGGTGCTCGGGTTCGGGCCCGACGAGGTCCGGGGGCGCCCCCTGAAGGACCTCCTGGTGGGCGCGGTGGACGGGGAGGGGTTCGGCACGTTCCTGGAGGAGGTGGCGGACGGGGGGCGGGTCGTGGAGGAGGTCCAGCTCCGGCACCGGGACGGGCACCGGGTCTGGATGCGGGTGTCCGGGACCGCCGCGGCGGGGGCGGCGGCCGGGAACCT
The DNA here is from genome assembly GCA_964569085.1 of uncultured Gemmatimonadaceae bacterium. Classification (GTDB taxonomy): domain Bacteria; phylum Gemmatimonadota; class Gemmatimonadetes; order Longimicrobiales; family Gaopeijiaceae; genus JAJCZZ01. The sequence goes on from CAZMTA010000047.1 coordinate 6,166, forward strand.
GATCTTCGTGGGCGAGGAGGTCACCGATCAGGTGCACGCCCGCCTCGCCCAGGAGCGCGCCCGCATCGAAGCGGAGCAGGTGGCCCGGGCCAAGAGCGCGTTCCTGGCCAGCATGAGCCACGAGATCCGGACCCCCCTCAACGGCATCCTGGGGATGATCGAGCTCCTCCTGGACACGGACCTCACCGACGACCAGCGGGAGTCCGCCGAGGTGGTCCGCTCCTCGGGTCAGGGGCTCCTCCGCATCCTCAACGACATCCTGGACGTCTCCAAGATCGAGGCCGGTCAGCTCGACCTGGAGCAGATCGACTTCGAGATCGGTCAGGTGGTGGAGGACGCGGTGCGGGTCTTTGCCGGAAGCGCCGCGAACAAGGGCCTCGAGCTCACGGTGGACATCGGGCACGACGTGCCCGAGCGCCTGCACGGGGACCCGGTGCGGATCCGCCAGGTCCTGGCCAACCTCCTGGCGAACGCGGTGAAGTTCACCGAGCGGGGGACGGTCTCGGTGGGGGTGGAGCGGGTCGGGCGGGGTTCCGACGGCACCGACCTCCGGTTCCGGGTCCAGGACACGGGCATGGGGATCGCCGAGGAGAAGCAGGCCCGCATCTTCGACGAGTTCGAGCAGGCCGACTCCTCCACGACCCGCACCCACGGCGGCACCGGGCTGGGCCTGACGATCAGCAAGCGCCTCGTGGACCTCATGGGGGGTCGGATCGAGGTGCGCAGCGCGCCGGGCGAGGGCTCCGAGTTCCGCTTCACGCTGCGCTTCCCGGACCCGGTGGGGGACCCGGAGCCGTCCGGGGCCGCCCGAGCCGACTTCGGGGGGCGGCGGTTCCTGGTGGTGGACGACCACGCCACCGCCCGACACATCGTGCGGGAGGCGCTTCTCCGGGCGGGGGCGGCGGAGGTCCACGAGGCCGCCGACGCGGGCGAGGCCCTGGAGGCCCTGCAGGCGGCCGCCGGGGGAAGGGGCTACGACGCCGTGGTCCTGGACCACATGATGCCGGAGCGCGACGGGCTCGACCTGGCCCGGGCGGTCCGGGACGACGCGGCGTACGGGGACCCGCCGTTGCTCCTCCTCAGCTCCGCCGGGGTCACCTCCTCCACGGAGGCGCGGGCCGCGGGGATCGCGGGGGTCCTCACCAAGCCGGTGGGGCGGGTCCATCTGCTCGAGGCGGTGGGCGAGCTCCTCGCCGACGAGGGGGAGGGCGAGACGCGTCCGCTGGTCACGGAGGCCACGCTGGACGAGGCCCACCGGGAGGTCCGGATCCTCCTGGCGGAGGACAACGAGGTGAACCAGCGGGTGGCGGTGGCACTCCTGGAGAAGCGGGGGTACGACGTCGTGGCCGTCCCCGACGGGCAGCAGGCCGTGGACCGGGTGAAGGAGGAGCCCTTCGACCTGGTGCTCATGGACATCCAGATGCCCGTCATGGACGGCCTCCAGGCCACCGAGGCCATCCGCGCCCTCCCGGGGCGGGAGGGGCTCCCGGTGGTGGCGCTCACCGCCCACGCCTTCGCGGAGGAGCGGGAGCGGACCCGCGAGGCCGGGATGGACGACTTCCTGGCCAAGCCCTTCACGCCCGACGACCTGTACGCCCTGGTGGACCGATGGACCCGTCCCGCGCCCCCGCGGACCGGTCCCGACGCCCCGGAGGCCCCCGACGAGGAGCCTACGATGGAGGAGCGCGAGATCCCGCCCGTGGACCTGGAGGCCTTCCGCGCCGTCATGCGGGAGGCCGGCGTCGAGGAGATCGTCGACACGACCGTGGCGGTCTACCGGGAGGAGTCCCCCACCCTCATGGAGCGCCTCGACCGGGGGGTGGAGGCCGGGGACCTGGAGGAGGTCCGGGCCGGCGCCCACAGCCTGAAGTCGTCCTCGGGGAACATCCGCGCCAACACCCTGGCCGGCTTGCTCCAGGAGCTGGAAGCCCGGGCCAAGGCCGGGGACGCCGAGGGCGTGGCCGAGCTCCACCCCGCCGTCCGGGAGGAGTTCGACGCGGTGGACGCCTACCTCAGAACGGAAGGCCGAGGCTGAGGTAGAGGCCCGTGAGCTCGCCCCGGGCCACGGCCACCCGAGCGGAGTAGGTCTCGAGGAAGGAGAGCCACACGCCCCCGCCCACCCCGGTCTTCACGTCGTCGGAGCGGTCGTCGGGGTGGAAGACCCGCCCGGCGTCCAGGAAGGCGAAGACGCCCACATCGCCCGGGAGGAGGAGCAGGAAGCGCCCCAGCCCGAAGCGCGCCTCGAGGCTGCCGTGGAGGGACGCGTCGCCGGAGAAGCGCTGGGCGTGGAAGCCCCGGAGCGTCTCCTTCCCGCCCAGGAGCGCCGCCTCGTGGTACGGGGCCCGGCCCCACACCTTCCGGCCTCCGAGACGGAGCGCGAGGACGGGGGGCACCCGGGCCTCGCCGTCGGACAGCGCCACCGAGGCGCTGGCGTCGGCCTCCAGGGTGCCGAAGGGCTCCTCCACGTCCAGGAGGGAGGGGTGCCAGGCCGCCCGGACCGTCACGGACCGGGCCGCCTGGAGGGGCGTCTCCGGTGGCCGCCCCCGCCATGCCGCCTCGGCCTCCACCGCGAGCTGGTCGAAGTCGGGGAAGCCGTAGGGGGCCTGGGCCTCCACCAGGGTCCCGGGGTTGCCCAGGTCCCGCAGGCGCCGCCACCCCAGGCCCACCCCCGCCTCCACGCCGGCGCCCACGGGACGGCGGAGCGCGGCGGCCAGGCGGAGCTCCCGGCGCTGGGCCTCGGCGCCCTCGTCGGGAGGAGCCGGGGTGTCGTTGCCGAAGCCGAAGAAGTGCCGGACCTCCTCGCCCCGCGCCTCCAGCGTGGTCACGAGGCGGGTGGTCCGCCCGACCGGGACGTCGCCCTCGAGGCGGCCCACCAGCCGGCCGGTGCGGGAGGCCACGCCCCCCTGGGCCAGGAAGCGGGAGTGGTACGGCCAGCGCCGGAAGCCGTACGCCGTGCGCTGGGCGCCGGCGGCCACCGAGAGGCCCCGGTCCGGGCTGTACGAGACCGCCATCCGGGGGAGCGTGCGGGCGCCCCAGTCCCGGGCGGGCACGCGGTCGGTGCGGTCTTCGGGGTCGTACGGCTCGTCCCACTTCTCCGTGTCCACGCGGGTGCGGGGAGCGGGGCGGAAGCGGTCGTCCTCGGCGTCCCCGTAGAGGTGGACGCCGCGGCCGTCGGTCCGGTCCTCGAGGTGGTCGTCCCCGCCGCCCCCCTCCACCCGGATCCGCACCCGGGCCGGGCCGGGGCCCTCCACCACGACCCGGTCGTCGCCGCCCCGCAGGTCGAGGCGGACCTCGCGGGTCTCGTCGGGATGGAAGGTGCGCCGCCACGGCCGGGCGCCGGCGGCCCGACCCTCCTCCACGACCGTCACCTCGACGCGGAGCCGTCCGTCCTCGAGGCGGGTCAGGCGGGCCCGCTCGTCGGCGTCGGTGGTGTGGACGTCGACCCACCCGGCCAGGTGCTCGTACCAGGCCTCGGCGAAGGCGGGAAGCGCGTCCCGGCGGGCCCGGAGGTCCGCCAGGAGGTCGGCGCCGACCCGGGTCCGGTACGCCTCGGGGAGGCGGGCCACGGCCCCGGCCAGGACCGGGTCGGAGAGGGCCGCGACCACGCGCGCCGTCTCCTCCGACCACGCGGACCGCTCCAGCTCCACCAGGAGCCGCCGGTCCAGCGCCTGGCCGTTCCAGGTGCGGCGGAACGGGTTCCCCAGCTCCGGGCCGAACCCCAGGTACTGGGGCCAGGGCATCCAGGCGACCCAGGTGAAGGCCCCGTCGATGCGGGCCAGCGACCAGTCCCGGTCCCGGGGCACGGGCTGGAAGACGTGGCCCGGGCCGTCGGGGAAGCGCGCCCAGCGCCACTGGCCCGGGTGGCGGTCCCAGTCGCCCACCAGGACGTCCACCAGGCGCGCCCGGAGGAAGGCCCGGGCGTCCACCCGGACGGCCGGCTCCTCCTCCAGGATCTCGAAGAGCCGCTCCGACCCCACCACCCGGCGGGACCCCGCGAAGCCGGCCGCTCCCCCTTTCGCCTCGTCGGGGCGCTCCTCCATCCAGCCCAGCATTCCGGCGAACTCGTCGGCGTGCTGGCCCAGGCGCGGGTCGGCGGGCATGACGCGCAGGAGCGGATCGGCGCGGAGGACGCCGACCGCGTCCACCAGGGGCGCCACCACCAGCGCGCTCAGGGGGAAGAGGGAGGAGATCTGGTCCTGGAGGACGGCGCCCGCCGCGGAGCGCCGGAGCTCCGGGGGAAGGGTCCGCCGGGCGTCCTTGTCCACCGAGCGGAAGGCGTAGCGGCGGCCGTCCGCCCCGGTGAAGCGGAGCGAGCGCGTCTGGTTCCCGCCGCCCGGTCCCTCCACCGTGAGCCCTCCGGCGAAGGCGTCCAGGTCCAGGACCTCCACCGGCACCGGGACGTCCCAGAGGTCCCGGTGCCCGCCCCCGAGCACGAAGCGGTGGACGGGGCTGGCGGCGTACCGGGCCGCCGGCGCGGCCAGGACGGTGTCCCCGGGGCGCAGCCCGTCCGGATCGACGGAGCGGCCGGGCCCCGTCTGGCCGGCGGCGCCGGACGGGAGGAGCCCGGCCGCCAGGAGGGGGAGGAGCGCGACCGCGGCCCCGCGGAGCCGTGCGGCCGCCCTCGCGGGGAAGCTGGCGGGCAGGTGCCCGCCGCCCGCCCACCCGGCCCGGACGCGGGTGCGACCAGGACGGGGGCGGAGCGGGGCGGAAGGGTCGGGACGGGGCATGGACGGGTGGGGAGCGGGGTGGAGCGTCCGCGGGCGCGGACCGATCTACATACGGGTGTGCGGAAGAAGTGGCCGGGACCGGACGCCGGGGGGTGGAGCCCGGGCCCCTGGGGTGCGATCGTCAGCGCGGCGCTCGGCCGGCGGTGGCCCGGGCGCGCCCCGCTCCCGTCCCGCGCTTCCCGTTCGCGCCATGCCCCGACACACCGAGGAAGACCTGCTGCGCCGCTTCCGCTCCGCCGGCGCGGCCCGCCTCGAGCGGGTGACCTTCCGGCGGAACCGGAGTACGATCTGGTCGCTGACGCGGGGCGGGCGGGCGCTGAACCTCCACGAGGCGCTGCGGGCGGCCCCCGAGGAGGTCGTGGCGGCGCTGGCCGTCCTGGCCCGGGAGGGCGGGCGGGGACGGCGGGCCCGGCG
>CAZMTA010000047.1:11406-21140 GCA_964569085.1 uncultured Gemmatimonadaceae bacterium
AGGGTGGCGCGGGAGATCGCGCTGAACCTCGACCTCCTCCTCCCGGGCAACGACGCGGAGCTGGTGGACACCCTCCTCCACGAGATGGCCCACGCGGCGGACTGGCTGTTCGACGGAGAGCGGCGTCACGGTTCGAGTTGGAGACGCTGGGCGGAACGGGCCGGGTGCGCGCCCCGGACCCGGCACCACGGAGGCTTCGGGCGTCGGAAGCCCCGGAGCGCCCGGGTCACCCGGGTGCCGCCGCGCTCCTGGGAGGAGGCGGGCGAGGGCTGACGGCCCCCGGCCGGCCCCTCAGCCCTCCAGGGCCTCCCGGGCGGCCTCGACCACGCGCTCGGGGGTGAAGCCGAACTTCTCGAAGAGGACCTCCGCCGGCGCCGACGCCCCGAAGTGGTCGAGCCCCACGGAGCGGCCGCGGTCGCCCACCCAGCGCGCCCATCCCATGGTGGAGCCGGCCTCCACGCTGACCCGCGCGGTCACGGCCGGGGGGAGCACCTGGTCCCGCCAGGCTTGGTCCTGCTGTTGGAAGAGGTGCCAGCTCGGCAGGCTCACCACCCGCGTGGACACCCCCTCGTCCTCCAGCCGCGTCCGCGCGTCCAGCGCCAGGCCGACCTCGCTTCCGCTGGCCAGCAGGATCACGTCGGGATCGCCGTCGCCGGAGCCGTCCACCAGGACGTAGCCGCCCCGGCGCAGCCCCTCCGCGGAGGCCAGCTCGCCGCCCCGGTCCAGGATCGGGACGCTCTGCCGCGTCAGCGAGAGGAAGGACGGCCCGTCGCGCCGCTCCACCGCCACCCGCCACGCGATCTCGGTCTCGGCGGCGTCGGCCGGACGCAGGTCCTGGAGCCCCGGGATGGCCCGGAGCGCCGCGAGCTGCTCCACCGGCTGGTGCGTCGGTCCGTCCTCGCCGAGCCCGATGGAGTCGTGGGTGAAGACGTAGGTGACCGGCTGCTCCATGAGGGCGGCCAGGCGGATGGCGGGCCGCATGTAGTCGCTGAAGATCAGGAACGTCCCGCCGAAGGGGCGCACCCCGCCGTGGAGCGTCATCCCGTTCATGAGGGAGCCCATGGCGTGCTCCCGGATGCCGAAGTGGAAGATCCGCCCGCCCGGCGTGCCGGGGAGGAAGGAGTCGGAGCCGGCGATGTCGGTCTTGTTCGAGCCCGCCAGGTCGGCGGAGCCGCCGATGAGCTCGGGCACCCGCGCCGCGATCCCCTGGAGGACCTTCCCGGACCAGGCCCGGGTGGCGCCGGCCTTCTCCACGGAGGAGAGGTCGGGGATCTCCTCGTCCCACCCCTCGGGGAGCTCGCCGGAGAGGACGCGCTCCAGCTCGGCGGCCGCCTCGGGGAACTCCGCCTTGTAGACGCCGAAGCGGGCGTCCCACGCCTCCTCCAGGCGCTCGCCGCGGCGGGCCACGGCGCTCCACTCCTCCCGGGCCTCCTCCGGCACGAAGAAGGGCTCCTGGGAGGGGTAGTCCAGGTTCTCCTTGGTGGCGTCGATCTCGTCCTCGCCCAGGGGGGCGCCGTGGGTCTCCTCGCTGCCGGCCATGTGGGGGCTGCCGTAGCCGATGACGGTGCGGAGGATCACCAGCGTGGGGCGCTCCTCCTCCTCGCGGGCGGCGGTGAAGGCCGCGTCCATGGCCTCCAGGTCGTTGCCGTCGTCCACCCGCACCACGTGCCAGCCGTACGCCTCGAAGCGCTTCTCCATGTCGATGGAGGTGGCCAGGTCCGTGTCCCCCTCGATGGTGATGCGGTTGTCGTCGAAGACCCAGACGAGCTTGCCCAGCTCGTGATGGCCGGCCAGCTCGGCCGCCTCGTGGGAGATGCCCTCCATGAGGTCGCCGTCGGAGCAGAAGGCCCAGGTCCGGTGGTCGATGACCTCGTGGCCCGGGCGGTTGAAGCGGTGGGCCAGCCAGCGCTCCGCCATGGCCATCCCCACCGAGTTGGCCACGCCCTGGCCCAGGGGGCCGGTGGTGGTCTCCACGCCGGGGACGTGCCCGTGCTCCGGGTGGCCCGCCGTGGGGGAACCCCACTGGCGGAAGTTGCGGATGTCCTCCTCGCTCACCTCGTAGCCCGACAGGTGCAGGAGCGAGTAGAGGAGCATGGAGGCGTGCCCCACCGACAGGACGAAGCGGTCCCGGTCCCACCACCCGGGGTTGGCCGGGTTGTGGCGCAGGTGACGCTGGAAGAGGACGTACCCCGCCGGCGCCAGCGCCATGGGGGTCCCGGGATGCCCGGAGTGCGCCTTCTGGACCGCGTCCATGGAGAGGACGCGGACGGCGTCGATGGCCAGCTTCTGGGATCGGTTCACGGGGTCATCCCACCACGGGGTTCACGGGCTCTCTCATCCGACCACGAAGTTCACGAGTCGGTCCTGCACGACGATGACGCGGCGCTCGGTGACGCCTTCCAGGTGCCGGGCCACGTTCTCCTCGGCCCGGGCGGCCGCCGCGACGTCGTCGTCGGGGGCCCCCTTCTCCACCGTGATGGCGCCCCGGAGCTTGCCGTTGACCTGCACGGCCACCTCCACGGTGTCCTCCACCAGCTTCGACTCGTCGAAGTCGGGCCAGTTGGCGCCGTCGAAGATGCTGCCCTCGTGGCCGAGCTTCTCCCACAGCTCCTCGGCCAGGTGGGGCGCGAAGGGCGCCACCAGGCACACCAGGGGCTCCACCTCGGCGCGGGCCGCGGTGCGCCCGCCGGAGCGGACCACGTTGAGGCACTCCATCATGGCCGCGATGGCGGTGTTGTACGAGAGCGCCGGGATCTGCTCGGTGCACTGGGCGATGGTCTGGTGGACCTTCCGCTCCACGTCGGCGTCGACCTCGCGGTCCTCGCACGACTCCACGGTGTCCCAGAGGCGGTGCAGGAAACCCTGGGGGCCGGCGATCCCCTCGTCCCGCCAGTCCGCCGACTCCTCGTACGGCCCCAGGAACATGAGGTAGGTGCGGAACGTGTCGGCCCCGTACTCCTCCATGATCCGGTCGGGGACCACCATGTTGCCCTTGCTCTTGCTCATCTTCCCGCCGTCACGGGTGATGAGGCCGTGGGCGCGGAAGACGGTGAAGGGCTCCTCGAAGTCCAGGTGCCCCAGGTCGTGGAGCACCATGGTGAGGAAGCGGGAGTACATGAGGTGGAGCACGGCGTGCTCGTTCCCGCCGATGTAGACGTCCACCGGCAGCCACCGCTTCGTGATGACCTGGTCGAAGGGCTTGTCGTCGAAGTCGGTGGACGGGTAGCGGAGGAAGTACCAGCCCGAGTCCAGGAAGGTGTCGCTGACGTCGGTCTCCCGACGGGCGTCGCCGCCGCACTCCGGACAGGTGGTCTCGTACCAGTCGCTCACCCGGGCCAGGGGGCTCACCCCCGAGTCGTCGGGCGCGAAGTCCTCCACCCGGGGCAGCTCCACGGGGAGCTCGCTCTCGGGGACGGGGACGGCGCCGCACGCCTCGCAGTGGACGATGGGGATGGGCGGGCCCCAGTAGCGCTGGCGGGAGATGCACCAGTCGTGGAGGCGGTAGTTGATCCGCGCCTCGCCCCGGCCCTGCTCGGCCAGCCACGCCGTCACGGCGCGGACGCCGTCGGGCTTGGCCGTCAGGCCGTCGAACTCGCCGGAGTTCACCAGCCGGCCCTCGCCGGTGTAGGCTTCGTCCAAGGGGGTGTCGGCGTCGTCGTCCTCGCCCGCCACGACGCGCACGACGGGCAGGTCGAAGGCCCGGGCGAACTCGAAGTCCCGCTCGTCGTGCCCGGGCACCGCCATGATGGCGCCGGTGCCGTACTCCATGAGGACGTAGTCGGCCACCCAGACCGGGATGGGCTCCCCGGTGGCGGGATTCCGGCAGGAGGCCCCGGTGGCCACGCCGGTCTTGGTCTTGTCGGTCTTCTGGCGGGCGACCAGGTCCTTCTTGGCGGCCTCGGCCTGGTACGTCTCGACCTCCGCCCGCTGGGCGTCGGTGGTGATCTCGTCCACCAACGGATGCTCCGGGGAGAGCACCATGTAGGTGGCCCCGAAGATCGTGTCGGGACGGGTGGTGAAGACCTCGATCTCGGTCCCGGTCTCCGCGCCCTCGCCGTCGAGGACGGGGAAGGAGAGCTGGGCGCCCTCGCTCCGGCCGATCCAGTTCCGCTGGGCCTTACGCGTCGTGTCCGACCAGTCCAGCTCCTCCAGGTTGTCCAGGAGGCGCTGGGCGTAGTCGGTGATCTTGAAGAACCACTGGGCGATGCGGCGCTGCTCCACCGCCGTCCCGCACCGCTCGCACTCGCCGGAGATGACCTGCTCGTTGGCGAGGACGGTCTTGCACGAGGGGCACCAGTTGACCGGGGCCTCCTTCCGCTCGGCCAGCCCGGCCTTGAAGAGCTTCAGGAAGACCCACTGTGTCCAGGCGTAGTACGACGGGTCGGTGGTATCCACCGTGTGGTCCCAGTCGAACATCCCGCCGGTCCGCCGGAGCTGGCGGGTGAAGTTGGCGATGTTCGAGGGGATGAGGTCCATGGGATGGACCCCCTGCTTCAGCGCGAAGTTCTCCGAGTGGATCCCGAAGGCGTCGAAGCCGATGGGCTCGAAGACCTGGTTGCCCCGCATCCGCTGGAAGCGGCCGTGCACGTCCGCCCCGGTGAAGGCGTAGATGTTGCCCACGTGGAGCCCCTCTGCGGAGGGGTAGGGGAACATCATGAGGTTGTAGAAGGGGCGCTCGGCGGTGGTGAGCTCCTCCAGCGAGAAGGAGTTGGTGCCCTCCTCCTCCCACCGGCGTTGCCACTTCTCTTCGACCTGGGACGGGACGTACCCGTCGTTCTCTCTGTCCATCGGGGACCGTCGGCTCGGGACCGGGTGCGGGCTCGGGGTGCGGCCGGACGCCGGGGCGGACGCGCCACCCGAAGGGTGGGCCGCCAGCCGGCGCCGGGGGACCCCGAAGCTACAGTCCGCGCGGGTTCCGCCCAAGGGCGCGGGCCCGCGGCCCGGGGCGGGGCTAGGGCGCCCGACCGCCCTCCGGGAGCAGCGTGAACGGATCCTCGACCCCGTCGAGCCCCTCCTTCAGGAAGGCCATGGCCGCGCCCAGGGAGCCCTCGCGCTCCAGGAGCGCCTGGAAGTCCGGGAGGCGGTGGTAGTAGCGCATGCGCGCCAGGAGGGTGGCGTTGTTGAGCGGCTGGGCGCGGAAGCCCCCGAAGGTCACGCTCTCGAAGCCGGGCTGGACCTCGGCGTCGAAACGGGTGAGCGCGCCTGCGAAGACGGCCTCTCGCCGCTCCAGGACCTCGTCCCGGGAGAGGGCGTCGTCCCCGTAGAGCGCCTGGAGCTCGGCCACCAGCCCGTCGACGAAGACCCCGAAGCGCTGGTAGTCCCGCCAGCGCTCCTGGGCGCGGAGGCACTTCACCGAGTCGGGCCCGCCGCCCTCCCGGTCGCAGAAGAAGCGGACGGCGCCCACCCGTCCGACCCAGGTGGCGAAGCTCTCGTTGAACGTCACCCGCCCCGAGGCGAAGAGATACCGGTGCGCCAGCTCGTGCAGGACCGTCTCCACCACCTCCACGTCGTCGGTGCGGAGCATGCTGGAGAGGACCGGGTCGTTGAACCACCCCAGGGTGCTGAACGCCGCGGTGGGGCGGATCCAGGTGTCGAAGCCCTCGGCCTCCAGCTCGGCCTGCTCCTCCCGGGCGTCGTCCTCGTCGAAGAAGCCCTTGTACGGCATGTGCCCCACGACGGGGAACCACCACGTCTTCGAGGCGAGTCGGTCGGGGTAGGCCGCCGACAGGACCAGCGCCAGGGTGTCGGAGTCGAGCTGGGTGAACTGGGTGTAGGCGTCCCCCACGTCGATCCCCATCTCCTCGGCGGCGTACCGGCGGGCCTCCAGGATCCAGGCCAGCTTGGCCCGGGTGTCCTCGGGGGTGTCCGGGTCGGCCACGACCTCGGGGATGGGCTCGCGCGCGGCCAGGATCTTCGCTTCCGCGATGCCGGCCTTGATCACGTAGACCGGCGAGCACGCCATGCACCCGGCGGCCAGCCCCAGCACGGCCACGGCCAGGAGGCCGCGGACCAGGCGGCGCTTCACCCCTCGCCCTCCCCCAGGTAGCTCCGCTCGTCCGGGTCCACCGCGGGCCGGATCTCCACCAGGTCGGCCTCCTCGGCCACCTCGTCGGGGAGCTGCTCGGCGGCGGCGCGGAGCGCGGCCCGCACGTCCTCGCCCGAGACCTCGAGGGTGTGGTAGCGCTGGTAGCGGGAGCCGTGGCGGACGGTGACCTGGAAATCCATGGGGCGCGGGGCGGAGGGGGCACGGAGGCGGCGCGGCGAGGGTGGGCGCGGGCGGGCGGGATGGCTACCGTTCACCATGCCGTTCTCCCGATTCCTCTACCGTCTGGCCCAGGGTACCCTCCGCGCCCTCGGTCCGGTCCTTTCCCGGGGCGAGTCCAAGCTGGCCCGGGGACTCCGGGGCCGGCGGGGCGCCGACGAGGTCCTGGCCGCCTGGGGCCGCCGCCATCGCGCGGCCGACCGTCCTCTGGCCTGGTTCCACGCCCCGTCCGTAGGCGAGGGCCTGCAGGCACGGGCGGTCCTCGAGGCGCTGGCGCGGAGGCGCCCGGACCTCCAGTCCGCCTTCACCCACTTCTCCCCGTCGGCGGAGGCGCTGGCCGACCGGATGCCCGCCGACGTGTCGGCGTACCTCCCGTGGGACCTGGCCGGCCCCACCGACCGGGTGCTCGACGCGCTCCGCCCCGACGCCCTGGTCTTCACCAAGACCGAGGTCTGGCCGGTCCTGGTGGAGCGGGCGGCGCGGCGCGGCGTGCCCTCGGCGCTGGTCGCGGGGACGGTGCCCCCGGGCGCCGGCCGGCTCTCCCCCCGGGCCCGGCGCTTCCTGGGCCCGACCTGGGCTCGCCTGGAGCTGGCGTGCGCCATCGCGGACGAGGACGCGGCGCGCCTGGTGGAGCTCGGCGTCCGGGAGGAGGCCGTCCGCGTCACCGGCGACCCCGGCATCGACTCGGCCGCCCAGCGCGCCCGGGCCGCGGATCCCGCCGAGCCGTGGCTGGCGCCCTTCCACGCCGACCCGCGCCCCACCGTCGTGGCGGGCTCCACATGGCCCCCCGACGAGGCGGTGCTCCTGCCGGCCATGGACCGCGTCCGCGGCGAGGTGGCCGAGGTGCGCCTCGTGGTGGCCCCCCACGAGCCCGGGGAGGACCACGTGGGTGGGCTCGTCGAGGAGCTGCGGGACCGGGGCTGGTCCGCGGGCACGCTGGCCGAAGCGGAGCGGGGCGGGGCCGGCGGGCTGGACGCCGTGGTGGTGGACCGGGTCGGGGTCCTGGCCCACCTCTACACCGTGGGCATGGCGGCCTACGTGGGAGGGGGCTTCGGGGACGACGGGCTGCACTCGGTCCTGGAGCCCGCCGCCGCCGGGCTGCCGGTGGCCTTCGGACCCCGTCACGCCAACGCCCGGGCGGCCGGCGACCTCCTCTCGGCCGGGGGCGCCGCGGAGGTGGACGGGGCCGAGTCGCTGGCTCGGAAATTGCTGCCTTGGCTGACCGATCCGGGGGCCCGGAGCTACGCCGCCGCCCGGGCCATCGGCTATATTGACCGCCACCTGGGGGCGGCCGCTCGAACCGCGGCGCTCCTGGACGAACTGCTCCTCCGCACCCCTTCCGAACCCGCCTCCGGCGAGCCGCCCGCATGAGCCAGCCCGAAGCCGTCCCCGAGATCACCCCCGTCGAGCTCAAGGAGCGCCTGGAGAGCGGCGACGAGCCGCTCCTGGTCGACGTCCGCGAGGCCTTCGAGCGGCGCATCGCCGATCTGCCGGACCACGACCAGCTCCGCATCCCCACCGGGGAGTTCCCCGGCCGGCTGGCGGAGATCGACCAGGACCGGGACGTGGTCCTGTACTGCCGGTCCGGGTCCCGGAGCGAGTGGGCGGCGCGCATCCTCCTGCACCACGGCCACGAGCGGGTCTTCAACCTCCAGGGGGGCGTGCTGGGGTGGCGCGAGCACGTGGACCCGACCCTCCAGGCCTACTAGCCCGTGCCCCGACCGCCCCGCCGCGGGCGCCTGCCCGCCCTCGCCCTGGCCCTGACCCTCCTCGCCGCGTGCGAGGCGGGCCCGTCGGCCTTCGGCGAGGCCCTCCAGCCGCCCCCGGGCCCCACGGACTCCGCCACCGCCGCCCAGGCCGGGGAGATCCCCCGGGCGCCGGAGGTGGAGCCCGTCCGCTCGGAGCTGACCGGAGCGGGGGACGCCCTCCTGTCCGCGGATCGTTCCGGGGAGGGAGGCGCCCAGCCGCCGCTGGAGGACGCCGCCGGGTCCACCGGAGCCGCCGCCGCCCTGGCGGCAGCCGCCGGCGAGGGCCCGGCGGAGGAGCCCTACTCCGTGATCGAGCCCGCCGGCGTGCCCGACGGAGCGACGCTGGAGTTCGAGCGGCCGGAGCACGTCCGCGGGGTGTACCTGAACGCCTGGGCGGCCGGGTCCGCCCGCCGGGTGGAGCAGCTCATCCAGATGGCCAGGGCCACCGAGATCAACGCCTTCGTCATCGACATCAAGGACGCCACGGGCTACGTGAGCCACGCCAGCCGGCTGCCCGCCGTCCGGGCCGTCGGCGCCACCGGCGAGACCCGGATCCGGGACCTGCGCGGCCTCCTCGAGCGGCTGCACGAGGAGGGCATCTGGCCCATCGCCCGCATCGTCATCGTGAAGGACCCCCTCCTGTCCGCCGCCCACCCCGACCTCGCCATCCAGGACACGGCCGGGGGCGTCTGGCGGGACGGCAAGGAGACGGTCTGGCTCAACATCCACGACGAGCGGGTGTGGGACTACCACGTGGAGCTGGCCCGGGAGGTCGCGGAGCTCGGCTTCCCCGAGATCCAGTGGGACTACGTGCGCTTCCCCGACGCGCCCCGCTCCGAGCTGGCCCGCGCCTGGTTCCCCAACAGCGAGGGCCGCTCCAAGGAAGCCGCCGTGCGCGCCTTCCTGGACCACTCCCGGCAGCAGCTCCGGGGGATGGGCGTGGAGGTCACCGCCGACGTGTTCGGGGTGACCACCTCCGCCGGGGACGTGGGGATCGGCCAGGTGTGGGAGGACTTCATCGACGTGGTCGACGTGGCGCTCCCCATGATTTACCCGTCCCACTACTGGCGGGGCAGCTTCGGGATCGAGCGCCCCAACGCCTTCCCGTACGAGATCGTGAAGCGGGCGCTCTCCGACGCGGTGCGCCGCTCCGAGGCGGTGGAGGGCGCGGGCGCCACCCGCCCCTGGCTCCAGGACTTCACCATGGGTGAGCCGGCGTACGGCGCCCCCGAGGTGCGGGCCCAGATCCAGGCCGCCTACGACGTCGGCGTCCACGAGTGGATCATGTGGAACCCGGGGAGCCGCTACACCGTGGAGGCCTTCGAGCCCGTGGGGGGCTGGGCCGCCGAGCCCCACATGCGCGTGGGGGACATGGTGGTGCCCGTGTCGGACCGCAACCGGGTGCTGTCCGGCGAGCTGCGGCCGCCGCCGAAGGCGGAGCCGGAGCCGGAGTCCGAGACGACGGAGCCCGCCGAGGAGACCTCCGCCGACGAGGACTCCCTGCCGGACTCGCTGGACCTGGTCGATCCGCTGCCGGTGGATTCGCTGCCGCCCACGGTGGACACGGTTCCGCCCCCCGACACGGTCCGGGTGCGCGGAGGCTGAGGGCGCGACGCGCCCCGTACCGACGACGGCCCCCTCCCCGCTCCGGGGGACGACTCCACCTTGTGGCGTCCCGTGCGCCCCGCCCATCCTCCCCGGGTCACCCCTGACCCGGAGCGCCC
>CAZMTA010000048.1:0-2540 GCA_964569085.1 uncultured Gemmatimonadaceae bacterium
TCCAGCGCCGAGGTGGGCGCCGACCTGGCCCGGGCGCTGGGCGTCGACGCGGCTCGCCTGAACGCCGACCCCCGACCCCGTACCACCGCCGAGGAGGCCGAGCTCCTGGCGCCCCGGCTCCGGGGCCGGCGCTTCGCGCTGGTCACCTCGGCCACCCACATGCCCCGGGCCGTGCGGCTCTTCCGGGCCCGGGGGCTCGATCCGGTCCCCGCGCCCACCGGCCACCGGGCCAAGAACGCGGGGCGCACCGGCCCCCGGGACTGGCTCGTCCCCTCGGTGGACGGCGTGACCCTCATGAGCGTCGCCTGGTACGAGTGGATCTCCACGACGTGGGCGTGGCTCGTCGGGGACCTGTAGCTTCCGGGGCAACCCGACGTCGGGATCGCCGCGTCCCACCCCACGACCCTCCGCCCCACCCCACCCTCCGGAGCCCTCGATGCACGAGATCCATCCGTTCCTCCCCGGTCCCGGCGCTCCCCGCGCGGGCCGCCGCGTCCTGGCGGCCGCCGCCCTGGCCGCCGGGCTCCTGGCCGCCCCCGGCGGCGCCGAGGCGCAGCAGACGTGGCGCATGGACGCCCCCGACGCGCGGCTGAGCGAGGACTTCGGCGCCATCCAGACGGTGCGGGAGCTCCCCGACGGGACGGTGTTGGTGGCCGACCCCCTCGGCGCTGCCCTCTACCGGGTGGACCTGGAGGCGGGGACACGGACGGAGGTGGGGTCGCGGGGACGGGGGCCGGCGGAGTACATGCAGCCCGACGCGGTGTGGCCGCTCCCCGGGGACTCCACGCTGCTGGTGGACCTGGGCAACGGGCGCCTCACCCGCCTGGGGCCCGACCTGAGCTTCGGGGCCACGAGCCCCATCGCCCAGGGCGAGTTCCGGCCCGGGACGCCCCCGGTCATCGCGCTCCCCCAGGGCGTGGACGACGAGGGGCGGGTCTACTTCCGCTCCCTGCCCAGCCCCGGGGGCGGCTCCCTCCCCGACTCCGCCGAGGTGCTGCGCCTCCGGCCCGGCGGAAGCGTGGAGCGCGTGGTCCGGGTCAAGGTCCCGGAGCGGCGGGTGCAGCGGTCCGGCGGCGGCAACGAGCAGAACGTCTCCATCCGGCAGATCCCGCTCTCGCCGGAGGACGCCTGGGGCGTGGCGCCCGACGGCTCCGTGGCCGTGGCCCGCTCGGAGGACTACCACGTGGAGTGGATCGGCCCGGACGGCGCGGTCACCCGGGGCCCCGCGGTGGCGTGGGACCCGGTGGCCATCCGGGGAGCCGAGCGCGAGGAGTGGCTTGCGGACCGGGGGCGGTCGGGCGGCGGGATCGCCATCGGGATCGAGGTGGAGAACGGCCGGCCCTCCATGTCCTTCCGGCGGGGGGCCGGGGGCGGGGAGCCGGACGCCTCGGACTACGAGTGGCCCGACGCCAAGCCGCCCTTCGTGGGGGCCCGGGTTCCGGTGGATCCCCTGGGGCGGGCGTGGGTGCGCCGCCACGTGGACGCCGGCGGGCCGGTCCTGTACGACCTCTTCGACCGGAGCGGTCGCCGGGTCGGGGTGGTGGAGATGGAGGCGCCCCGCTCGGTGGTGGGCTTCGGCGACGCGGGGGTCTACGTGGTCTCGTGGGACCCGTTCGACCTGGCCTACCTGGAGCGACACCCGCTGCCCGGCGCCTAGACGCTCAGCCCGGGTCGTCCTCCGGGGAGTCCGCGGCCCCGCCGTCGTCGTCCTCCTCCCATCGGAAGCGGGCGAGGTCCAGGCGGCCCTCGTCGTCCAGCTCCACGCCCTCCTCCTCGAGGAGGGTCCGCTGGATGAGGGCGTGGGGTCCCCCGCCGGAGCGGGGGCTCACCTCGCCCCGGGCGTTCACGACGCGGTGCCAGGGGACCGGAGACCCGTCGGGGAGGGCGGCCAGCGCCCACCCCACCTGCCGGGCCCGTCCGGGCAGCCCCGCCATCGCCGCCACCTGGCCGTACGTGGCCACCCGGCCCTCGGGGATGCCCGCCACGACCCGGTAGAAGGCGTCCCAGCGGGAGGAGCCGGCCGTCAGCGGGCGCGCTCCTTTTCCTCCGCGTCGTCGTCCGGGTCCGTGGACGGCAGGGTGCCGGTGGTGAAGTCCAGGAAGAGCCCGCGGAGGATGCCCGTGAGGTACTCGTTGGGCTCGTCGGGGTGGGTGAGGTGGTCGAAGGTCTCGTGGTCCATCCACACCCCCATGCAGCTCGGGCACTGCTGGGCGCTCCCGGCCTCCAGCTCGAGAGGCTGCAGCGGCGCGGCGCATCCCGGGCAGTGGCCCGCGTGGCGCTCCATCCGCTCCGCCCGCTCGGTCGCCTCGCGCCGGGCCTCCCGTTCCTGGGCGGCGCGCATCCGCTCCCGGAACTCCTTCTCGCGGAAGTACTCGTCCTCGTTTCGGCTCGGCTTCCGCCACGGCTCGTGGGGCAGCCTGTGCGTGAACTCGGTCATCGATGTCCTCCTGCTGGGACGTAGGGGTCAAGGTAGCGACGGGCAGGCCCCCGCGCGCCCTCTCCGTCCCTCCTTCCGTCGCCAGGTTCGTGCCAGGACCGCC
>CAZMTA010000048.1:2640-10281 GCA_964569085.1 uncultured Gemmatimonadaceae bacterium
TCGGCAACGGGGTTCGCGAGCGGCCCTGGAGGGGAGCGCCCGCCCCCGGCGCCCATCCCACGGCCCACTTGACCCCCCCGCCCACGAGACTAGCCTTCGAGCCATGACCAACCTCCACGAAGAGCTCGCCTGGCGCGACATGCTCTACGCGTCCACCGAGGGCGCGGCCGAGCACCTCGCCGAGGCGTCGCGCACGGCGTACATCGGATTCGACCCCACGGCCTCCAGCCTCCACGTGGGGTCCCTGGTGCCCATCATGGG
Source organism: uncultured Gemmatimonadaceae bacterium (assembly GCA_964569085.1). Classification (GTDB taxonomy): domain Bacteria; phylum Gemmatimonadota; class Gemmatimonadetes; order Longimicrobiales; family Gaopeijiaceae; genus JAJCZZ01. The sequence goes on from CAZMTA010000048.1 coordinate 2,902, forward strand.
CCTCGTCCATCTCCAGCGCGCGGGCCACACGCCCCTGGCGCTGGTGGGCGGCGGGACGGGCCTCATCGGCGATCCCTCGGGGAAGACCCAGGAGCGCCAGCTCCTCACCAAGGAGACCGCGGCCGAGAACGCCGAGGCCATCCGGGAGCAGCTCGCCCGGTACCTGGACTTCGACGCCAAGGCCAACCCGGCGCGCATGGCCAACAACCTGGACTGGCTCGGCGGCCTGCCCCTCATCGACTTCCTCCGGGACGTGGGCAAGCACTTCAGCGTCAACCAGATGATGGCCAAGGAGTCGGTGAAGCGGCGCCTCCAGGACGAGGAGTCGGGGCTCTCCTTCACCGAGTTCAGCTACGCCCTGCTCCAGAGCTACGATTTCCTGGAGCTGTACCGGCGCGAGGGCGTGACGGTGCAGATGGGCGGCAGCGACCAGTGGGGCAACATCACCGCCGGCACCGACCTCGTCCGTCGGGCCGAAGGCGGCAAGGCGTACGGGGTGGTCTTCCCGCTCCTCACCACCTCCGCGGGCACCAAGTTCGGCAAGACCGAGAGCGGCAACGTCTGGCTCGACGCCGAGCGGACCTCGCCGTACCGCTTCTACCAGTTCTGGATCAACGTCGACGACGCCGACGTCGTGAAGCACCTCAAGCTCTTCACGCTCCTGGACCGCCCGGTCATCGAGGAGCTGGCGGCGGCGGTGGAGGCCGAGCCGTGGAAGCGGGAGGCCCAGAAGGCGCTGGCCGAGGACGTCACCCGGCGCACCCACGGCGAGGACGGGCTGGCCGCGGCGCTCCGCGCCACCGACGCCCTCTTCGGGGGGGAGATCGACGGGCTGTCCGCCGACGAGATCGGCGACATCTTCGCCGACGTCCCCTCCGCCGAGCTGCCGCGCACCGCCCTGGAGGGCGAGGGCGCGAGCCTCGTGGACCTCCTCGTCGAGGCCGGGGCGTGCTCCTCCAAGGGCGAGGCCCGGCGGGACATCGACGGCGGCGGGATCTACGTGAACAACGTCCGCGTCGAGGACGCCGAGCGCGCCGTGCGCCTGGACGACACGGTGGAGGGCCGCTTCGTGGTCCTCCGGAAGGGGAAGAAGCGCTACCACCTGGTGGCGCTGAAGGGCTGAAGGGCTGAGCGCGGCGCGGCCGAGCATCGGCCCGCCCGGGCCCCACGAGCATCCCCCCCGAACGCCGAGAGGGGCGCCCCGGATCCGTCCGGAGCGCCCCTCTCTCGTTGTCCGAGACGGGCGTCGCGCCCGCCTCCCATCGCCGGAGGCTAGAAGACGGCCTGCCAGCCCACCACCAGACCCCGGGAGAAGCCGAGCTGCGGGCCCTCGTAGTCCTGGTCGATGGCGGTGATGTACTCGATGGCCAGGCGGTGGCCGGCCAGCGGGGAATCGCCGGGGATCACGAAGTTGAGCCCCACCGGCAGGGTGAGGATGGAGCCCTCGGCGAAGAACTCGTCGTTGCTGGGATCGCGATCCGGGTCCAGGTCGGGGTCGAAGCCGTCGATGCGGCTCCACGCCTGGTACTCCGCCCGGCCCGAGACGCTGAAGGCGTCGTTGATCCGGTAGGCCCCCCAGAACGTGCCCGTGAACCGGTCCCCCGGGGCGAAGCCCGAGTCGTTGGTGCCGAAGTGGATGCGGCCCATGAGCTGTCCGCCCACCGAGCCCGCCTCGTTCTGGACCTGGGCGGAGATCCCGGGGAGGAAGCCCCAGACGCCGGCCCCGGCGCGCATGTCGTAGGCCACGGCCTCGGTCCCGAAGGGCGTCTGGGCGGTGACGTCGGACTCGCCGGTGGGGACGAGGAAGCCCGCCCGGAGGTTGGCGGTGTAGGCGCCCTCGTCCACGAAGTTCCAGAGGCCGTGCACCTCGGCGTCGCCCAGGTTGTCGGCCTCGGTGACGTAGATGAACTCCTCCTGGCCGGCGTAGCTCTCCCGCTCGACCTGGAGGTAGCTGAGGCTGCCCAGGAGCGTGAAGTCGTCGCTGAGCCCGAAGGCCAGCTCCACCTCGTGGGCCAGGTTGGCCTGGGTCAGGGGCGCCACGTCGTACCAGCGGAGCGTCGTGGCCAGGGGGAGCGAGTCGTTGTCGAGCCACACCCCCCGGTCGTCGAGCTTCGAGAAGCGGTACGACACCTGGAAGGCTCCCGCCTCCAGCGTCCGGACCGTGCGGACGCCCACCGGGGCGTGGCCGTCGGGGCGGTACGGGGTCCAGGTGAAGTCGTCCTCCTGGGCGGCCGCGGGCGCGGCCACGAGGACCGCGAGGGCGACGAGCAGGCTCGTGCGAACCATGGGGTCTTCCTCCGAATCGGTGCGTCGGGTCGCGCGTGCGACCCTCGGGAATCCGAGATCCAATCTGCGCGCCGACTCGCGGGGAAACAAGTGTTTATGCCCGCGGGGGGAGTCGGTCGGGTCGAGGTGACCCGATCCTCAAGCTTACTCAGACTCCCGCCGGCGCCGCCAGCACCTCGTCGGGGATCCCGAACCCGTCCACCAGGAAGCGGGCGGTCTCCCGGACCTCGCCGCACAGCGCGTTGACCTCGGCGCGGAGGGCGCGGGCCTTCCCACCCTCGACGTAGCCGGTCTCCAGGAACCACCCCCGGTCCGCCTCCATGCGGGAGAGCGCCCAGAGGGTGGCCAGGCTGGCCAGCGCCTCCGAGAGCCCCGGCGAGGGCGCCCGGGCCACCCCGTCCCGGAACGCTTCCAGGATCAGGCGCTCGACGTGGGCGTGGGCGGCGGCGACGGCGTGGTCCTGGCACTCGTTGAGGGCGTGGAAGGAGTCCATGCCGTCGTCGATGCGGGCCTTGAGCCGCTGGGCCAGCGAGCGCACCAGGCGCTCCTCCCGGTACTCGAAGGCGGCGGCGTGGAAGTCCGGGTCCCGGAGGTGGTCGGAGTCGGTGCGCCGGGTCACCACCGGGTTCAGCTCGGTGACGTTGGTCTGGGCCCGCTCGGCGAGCCAGCGCACGGCGCCCCACAGCCGCAGGTCCCCCATCTCGTCCTTGAAGCGGGAGAGGAGGCCCTTGGCCACGAGCTGCATGAGGACCGGGTTGGCGCCCTCGAAGGTGGTGAAGACGTCGGTGTCGGTGAGGAGGCGGCCGAAGCGGTTCTCGGCCAGGTAGCCCCGTCCGCCGCACGCCTCCCGGCACTTCTGAATCGTGTCCACCGCGTGCCACGAGGCGTAGGCCTTGAGTCCGGCGGCCCGCACCTCCACCGACTCGTCGGTCTCCCCGCCCTCGCCGGCGGTGGCGTTGGCGTGGAAGCGGCGCTGCAGGTCCCGGATGGCGAAGTGGAGGCCGAAGGTGGTGGCCAGGCGGGGGAGCAGGAGGCGCTGGTGGACCAGGTAGTCCAGCACCGGCACCTCGTGGGCGCCGGTGGGGCCGAACTGACGCCGCTCGTCCCCGTAGCGGACCGCGATGGTGAGGGCGGTCTTGGAGGCGCTCACGCTGGCCGCGGCGATGCTCACCCGTCCGCCCACCAGCGTCCCCAGCATGGTGAAGAAGCGCCGCCCCTCGCTGGGGATGGGCGAATGGTAGGCGCCGTCGTCGTCGATGTGGGCGAAGCGGTCCAGGAGGTTGGCCCGGGGCACCCGCACCCCGTCGAACCAGAGCCGCCCGTTGTCCACGCCGTTGAGCCCCTCCTTGAGCCCCCGGTCCTCGATGCGCACCCCGGGGAGGGCCTTCCCCTTCCCGTCCCGGATGGGCACCAGGATGGCGTGGACCCCGTGGTCCTCGCCGGCGACGACCAGGCGCGCGAAGACCGTGGCCAGGCGCCCGTGGCGCGCCGCGTTGCCGATCCAGTCCTTGCCCGCGCCCTCGTGGGGCGTGGTCACCACGAGCTCGTCGGTCTCCGGGTCGTGGGTGGCGACGGTCTCCAGCTCGCGGACGTTGGAGCCGTGGTCCCCCTCGGTCATGGCGTAGCAGCCCGGGAGCTCGAGGGTGGCCACGCGGCGGAGGTACGCGCGGTGGTGGCGCCCGGTCCCGAGCTGGAAGATGCTTCCGCCGAAGAGCCCGAACTGGACCCCGTACTTCACCAGCACGCTCAGGTCCCCGTACGCCAGCGTCTCGAAGGCCGCCACGGCCCCGCCCGGGTCGCCCATGCCCCCGAACTCCTCGGGGTAGGCGATGCCGCCCCAGCCCCGGTCCGCCAGCTCCTTCACCGCGTCCAGGACGCGCTCCCGGTACTCCGGCGAGGGCGTGCCGTGGGGGATCCGCAGGACCGGGTCCGCCAGCGCCTCCAGGATCTCCGAGCGCAGCTCCGAGCGATCCGACTCCAGGTAGGCGTGGAGGGCCGCGGGCTCGAAGGGCGTGGCCTCGGACCGTTGGGGCCGCCCCGGGGGCGGCACGTCCAGGGCGGAGCGCACGGCTTCGGCGCCCACCACCCCCAGCTCCTCCTCCAGGGCGCGGAGGTGCCGGCGGGCCTCCTCGCTCCAGAGGTCCTCGTCCGCCTCGGCGCGACCGAAGGCGAGGCCCAGGTCCGCCAGGCACGGGGGCGGCTCGGCCTCGTCGGGCGCCACCGCCGCCCGGATGCGGGAGCCGAGCGCCGCCAGCTCCGCCGGCTCCGGCGGATCGTCGGGGTCCAGCCAGTGGACCAGGGCGGCGCGGGCCTCGTCGGAGAGCCAGTCCTGGCGCTGCACGTGCTCGCGGAACGCGCGGATCTCGTCGGGAGAGAGGACCCCGTCCGCCCACGCGCAGCGCACGAGGGGGAGGAGGGGGAGGAGGACCGGGTGGTCCTCGGGCCAGAGGCGGGGCGTCTCGGTCTCGGTGCTCACGCGGTCCTCGGAAGGCGCCGGAGTGGACGTGCGGGAGGCCGCCGGTGGCGGAGCCGGGGGGCTCCCGGGGCCCCGGTCGCGGACGGGCCCGTTCAGCTCTGGAAACCCTTGACCCCCATGAAGGGTTCGCACACTCTCAGCCTTCTGTCCCGGCCGGGGCCGAGCCCGTCCGGTGGGTCCACACGCACGAGAGGGAGCATGGCCGAACCGTTGGTAGGCGTGATCATGGGTTCGCGGTCCGACTGGGACACCATGTCCCACGCCGTGGAGACGCTGGAGGCCCTGGAGATCCCCCACGAGGTCCGGGTCGTCTCGGCGCACCGCACCCCCGACCTGCTCTGGGAGTATGCCTCGGAGGCCGAGGGGCGGGGGCTGGAGGTCATCATCGCCGGCGCCGGGGGCGCGGCCCACCTGCCCGGGATGGTCGCGGCCAAGACCGTCCTCCCCGTCTTCGGCGTCCCGGTGAAGTCCCGGGCGCTCAACGGGCTGGACTCCCTCCTCTCCATCGTCCAGATGCCCGGCGGCGTGCCCGTGGGCACCCTGGCCATCGGCCGGTCCGGCGCCACCAACGCCGCCCTCCTGGCGGCCGCGTCCCTGGGCGCCAAGCACCCCGAGATCCGCGAGGCCCTCCGCGCCTTCCGGGACGCGCGCACGGAGACCGTGCTGGGAGACCCCGATCCCCGGAAGCCGGCGCCGTGAGGGTCGGCGTCATGGGGGGCGGCCAGCTCGGCCGCATGATGGCGCTGGCCGGGCGGCCCCTCGGGCTCCGCTTCCGGTTCCTGGAGAAGAAGGACCCCTCCCCGGTGGACGAACTGGGGGAGCGGGTCTACGGCGCCTACGACGATCCCGGCGCCCTGGACGAGTTCGCCGACGGCGTGGACGTCGTCACGTACGAGTTCGAGAACGTCCCCGCCGCCTCCACGGACCGGCTCGACGGTCGGGTGCCGCTCCACCCCTCGCCCTCGGCGCTCGCCATGGCCCAGGACCGCCTGGCCGAGAAGGAGGGCTTCGGCGACCACGGCATCCCCACCGCGCCGTACCGGACGGTGGACAGCCGCGAGGAGCTCGACGCCGCCGTGGACGAGATCGGCCTGCCCGCCATCCTCAAGACCCGGCGCTTCGGCTACGACGGGAAGGGCCAGCGCATGCTCCGCGAGCGCGCCGACCTGGACGAGGCCTGGGACGACATCGGCGGCGTGCCGCTGATCCTGGAGGGCTTCGTGGACTTCCGCCGCGAGCTCTCGATCCTGGCGGTGCGCGGACGCGACGGCACCTGCGCCTTCTATCCGCTGGTGGAGAACGTGCACCACGAAGGGATCCTCTGGACCTCCGTGGCCCCGGCGGCCGACGTGGGCCCCGCGCTCCAGGCCACCGCCGAGCGCTACGCCCGCTCCGTGCTGGAGGCCCACGACTACGTGGGCGTCCTGGCCATCGAGCTCTTCCAGACCGACGACGGGCTGGTGGCCAACGAGATGGCCCCCCGGGTGCACAACTCGGGGCACTGGAGCCAGGACGGCGCCGTGTGCAGCCAGTTCGAGAACCACCTCCGCGCCGTCTGCGGCCTGCCCCTGGGCTCGACGGAGGTCGTGGGCGTGAGCGCCATGGAGAACCTCCTCGGCACCGTCCCCCCGGTGGAGGAGCTGCTCGCCATCCCCGGCGCGCACGTGCACCTCTACGAGAAGTCGGAGCGCCCCGGCCGCAAGCTCGGCCACGTGAACCTCGTGGGGCGGGACCGGGACGAGGTGCTGGAGCGCCTGGAGCGGCTGAAGGACGTGGCGCGGCCCTCGTAGGGGGCGGGGCATGTCCGACCGGCCGGGGCGGGTGGGCGTAGGCATCGGCCGTAGCGGGCGGGCCGCCGCGTGGCTCGCGGGGACCTGGGCCCTCCTGTTCGCCCTGCCGCCCTCGGCGACCCTGGCTCAGGAGCCCGATCTGTCGCTGGGCCCGGTGGTGCGGTACGTCGGGTTCACGGAAGAGGTGGACGCCGCCTGGTTCGGGGGCGTGCGCGGGCTGCTCGGCCTCCCGTTCGGGCGGGTCTACCTGGAGGCGGCGCACGCTCGGACCGACCATCGGCCGGAATGCCCGGCCGGTCGGTGCTCCCTCGTGGCCGGGGCCGCGGGCCACACGGACGTGGGGGTGGGGCTGGAGCTCGGGGGCGGACCCGGCGGCGAGCGCGGGCTGGGGCGGTTCCTCGGCGTGGGGGCGGTGGTCACACGCCGCAGCGTGGACCCGGAGGCGGGAGGAACGGCCCCGGATCCGGAGCTCAGGGCCGGGATCCAGCTGCGCCCCGGCCTCGTGTGGCGTTCCGGCGGCCGGGTCCGCGCCTGGGTGGAGGCCACCGCCGGCGCGCTGGTCCGCGCGTGCCCGCCGCAGCACGTCCCGTGGATCTGCACCGACCAGCGGCTGGGCATCGGTGCCGGCGTGACGGTGCGGCTCGGCGGGTAGGTCGCGCCCGCCGACGGGACCGGGCTGGCGCCGAGAACGCAGCCAGCGAGGCCCGCGCATACCAGGCTGGCTGCGAAGTCGGCGTATGCGCACGACTTCGCAGCCACGTTCAGGTGCCGCCCCTCCTCCTGGCTGCGTTCTCAGCGCGATGGCGCCGACTTCGCAGCCCTCACCCT
>CAZMTA010000048.1:10381-20099 GCA_964569085.1 uncultured Gemmatimonadaceae bacterium
AGCCCGACCAAGCCGCGGAACGCGGCACGGCCCGCGCGAGCAGGGCCGCCCCCAGGTGGCCGCACCCCCCGCGGTGGTCGAGCCCCCGCGGCCGTCCGACCACCGGAGATCGTCCCACCGCGAGGCCCGGGCCCCCGATGCGACGCGAGGGGGTCCCACCCCCCCCGCCCAGGTACCCCCGGCCGGGTACCCCCGCGCCTCCCGGGAGGGGGCGCGGCGCAGCGCGCCCCCTCCCGCCACCCGACCGGCACGGCCGCCGGGGCCCGGGGTCCCTCCCCGGGTGATCGGTGCAAGGCCCCGCGGACGCCCAGCCGACGCCCGGCGACCCCGCCGCCGCAGCACCGCTCAGCGAGCGCCGGACGTGCAGCCCCGCGGCTCGCGAGCGACCCCGGGAGGGACCCCGGGGCCCGGCGGCCCTCCGAACCGGACACGGCCGCCCGGGGCACGAGCGCCCGCGGACCCCGCCCACATGCTCCCCCACGGCCTCGCCCGACCCACACCCCCCGGAACGACACCCGCCCCCGCCCGGCACGAAGCCGGACGGGGGCGGGATGCCTCCAACGGGTGGCGAACCGTCAGCCCGCGTCCACCTCGAACTCCAGGGTCTCGGCCACGAGCACGCCCGCGGCGTCGTACGTACCCTCGGCCTCGGCCTCGACCGCGGCCCCCGCGGCCAGCGCGGCCACGACCTCGGCCAGCGTCTCCGCGTCGCCCTCGATCTCGATCTCGGTGTCCTGGGTCCAGGCGATGGTCACCTCGGACTGGGTGGCCAGGTCGAACACGACCAGCGTGCCGGCGCCCTCGTCGATGGAGAGCACGGTGCCCTCGGCCTCGTCGCCTTCGTCGTCGGTGTCGCCGTCGCCGTCGTCGTCCACCTCGAACTCGATCTCGTCGGCCAGGATGGAGCCGTCGGCCTGGAGCTCGCCTTCGCCCTCGGCCTCGACCAGGGTCCCGGCGTCCAGCTCCTCCTGCACGGCGGCCAGGCTCAGGAGGTCGCCGTCGAACTCGGTGTCGGCGTCCACGAGGATCACGGTGCCGTCCTCGAGGGTGAGCGAGCTGGAGCCGACCGCGCTCACGGCGCCCTCGAACTCGACCTCTTCCTGGTCGTCCTCGTCGTCCTCGTCGTCGTCGAACTCACCGACGTCCTCGCCGTCGTCGTTCCGGACGGTCAGGACCGGCGCGATCATGAGCGTGCCGTTCCCCGTGGCGGTGACGTGGCCCAGGGTGGCGTCCTCGTCCACGACGAGGGTCAGGATCTCACCTTCGTCTCCGCCGACCTCGAAGTCGGCCGCGACCCGGAAGCCTCCCTGGTCCACGCTGGGGATGCGGAGGGGGTTGGCGCCGGCCTCGTAGGTCGTCCGACCCACGCGCACGGTCTCCCGGAGCACGACCGTCGGCTGGCCGCTCAGGAAGAAGCGGAGCCGGTCGTACTCGCCCTCGGGCACGTCGCCGCCCACCAGCACGATGCCCTCCACGGGCAGCGCCAGGAGGTCGACGTCGTCGTTCACGGCGCCGATCTCGACCCAGCCGCCGCCTTCCTGGTGTGCCTCGACGGAGCCGATGGGGAGGATGATGGACTCGACCACGTCCAGGTGGAGGGGGGCCTGGTTGGGCCCGGCCACCATCTGGGAGGACAGGGGCAACCCGGCGCCCGCGGGCGAGCCGTCGGAGGCCATCCGGATCTGGAGGTCGGCGTCGCCGTCGACGCCGGTGACGCCGTCGTCGTCACAGGCGGCGAGCGCCAGGGCGGCGAGGGCTACGACGCCGAACCTTCTGAGCATGGACTTCATCGCGTGTTCTCTCTGCGTGTTGGGGCATGGATACGGATCCGTTCCCCCGGCCTGCGCGGCCGGGTGGATACGGCCGAAAACATGCTGGAAGAAGCATGCCACCAGAGTGCCGTGTATTGCGAATCCAGGGTGTCGCAGAATGCGGGAAGGCCCGCCACGAGCGGATCGTGACGGGCCTTCCCGGAAGTCTGTCGGATACGCTGCGGAGACCCCGCTCCGGGGGCCCCGCCCGTCCGCCCTCGCCTAGGAGCCCTCGCGCAGCAGCTCCGTCACCTCGGCCATGCGCTCGGCCAGGCGCTCGATGGCGTCCACGTAGCGGTCCTCCCACTCGGGCACGTCGGCGGGGTCGTCGGTCTCGATCTCGTAGCGCAGCCCGGGCAGCATCCAGGAGGCGTACCCGCTGAAGGGATCGGGCGACACGTACAGCGACCGGCTCCACGGCCGGTCCTGCAGGCCCCGGTCGTCGAGCCACGCCTTCTCCAGCCCGATGAGCGCCCGGTTCACCCGCGCGGCCCAGCTCGCGTAGGGCCGGCCCTCGGCCAGGCGCTCGGAGCGCGCGGCCTCGAGGGCGGCCGCGGCGTCGTCCAGCGCGCGGCTCGCCTCCACGAGCTCCGAGAGGTCCACGTCCAGGCGGCGGTACTCGGCGCGCTCGAGGAGCGTCTCCACGTGGGTCCGGGTGTCGGTGGCGTAGCGGGCCACGTCGTAGGGGATCAGGTCCGCGTTGGCCAGGCGCAGCGCCAGGAGCCCGTCCACCCGGGCCAGCATGGGCCCGTACACCCACTCCGGATCGGCGAAGGCGCTGAAGAAGTGGAAGTTGTCGTAGTTCGAGTGGTAGATGCCGTTGCTGCCCCCGGTGGACAGCCCGGCGCTGGGGATGCCGGCGTGGGTGTAGAAGCCCACGTGGTCCGAGCCGCCGCCCAGGTTGCCCAGGGCGGGCTCCCCGTCGTCGGCCCGGTCCGCCCACCACTCGTAGACGCTCCGGCCCTCGCCGGGATACTCGACCTCACGGGTCACGTCCAGGATCGTCTGCTTCAGCGAGGGCGAAGAGGAGCCCCCGAAGTTCGGGCCCGACACCGCCGCGTCGGCGTTGATGTAGGCCACGGCGTTGGACGTGAGCTCGGGCAGGTATTCCTCCACCCACTCGGTGGAGGCGATGAGGCCGTACTCCTCGGCGTCCCAGTGGCCCACCATGATGGAGCGGCGGGGACGGCAGCCCAGCTCGGCGAGCTCGCCCAGCGCCTCGGCCATGGTGAGGAGCATGGCGGTCCCGCCGTTGGGATCCACGGCGCCGAAGCCCCACGGATCGTAGTGGGCGCCCAGGATGATCCACTCGTCGGGGAACTCGGTGCCGGGCAGCGTCCCCACCACGTTGGTGGCCCGGGTGATGGCCAGGGGCTGGTTCACCCGCACGCGCACGGTGAGGTCGGAGCCGCCCGTCACGCGGTACGGCAGGTCGAGCCCGCCCTGCCACGCCTCGGGGGCCTCCTCGCCCGTCATGCGGGAGAGGATCTCGGAGGCCGCGTCGTACCCCAGCGGCAGCACCGGGATGGAGTGGAAGTCCACGTCCTCCGGGTCGAGCCGCTCGGGGGTGAGGGGGTGGTCCAGGGGGAGCGCCGGCTCGAAGGGGGTGAGCGGGTCGCCGCGGTAGGGCAGGGTCAGCACCGAGCCGCGCTGGATGATGTCGCCCGTCAGGCCCGGGCCCTCGGGGTAGCCCACCACGTCCTGGGCGGGCTTGTCGTTGAACATGATGACCCCGGCGGCGCCCCGGTCCTCGGCGAAGAGGACCTTGTAGCCCCGGAAGTTCCCGCCGTAGCGGGCCACGACGATCTTGCCCTCCAGGTCGACGCCCATGGAGTCCAGCGCGCGGTAGTCCTCCCGGCGGCCGTAGTTGGCGTACACGACCTCGCCGGTGACGTCGTCGGACCCGGAGAAGGCGTTCCAGCCGTTCAGCAGGTCCGGATGCTTGGAGTACCAGTCCTCCTCCAGCGCGGGCTCCCGGTTGTCGAGCTGCATGGCCACCGGGGTGACGATGTGGGCCTCCACGTCGTCGGTGAGCTGGGGCAGGTACACGTCGTAGGGGTGCATGCGCACGTCGAAGCCGGCGGCCTCCATGACCCGGCCGATGTAGCGGCCCACCTCCTCCTGGGCCTGGGACCCGGCGGGGTGCGGCGCCGAGGTCAGGCGGCGGAGGTGCTCGCGGAACTGCTCGCCGGTGGGGAGCTCCAGGAAGCGGGCCTCGCAGAAGGCCTGGGCCTCGGCCGTGGGGGCCGCGAAGCCCACGAGCCCGTCGGGGGCCTGCTGGGCGGCGGCGGCGCCCGGCAGGGCGGCGGCGAGGAGGAGGAGGGCGGGGGCGGCCAGGGGCCGGGGAAGGAATCGGGTCATGGCAGGGAAGCGCGGGTCGGGAAGCGGGTCGGCCGGGGGGCGGACCCGCGGGTGGTCGAGACCGCGGAGGGTACGCCCGGGGCTCGCCGCCAGCAACTCCGCGCCGGGCCGTGAAACCCTCCGGGGCCTTCCCCCGTCGGACTATGTAGATAACTTCACAGCCGCCCCGCGAGCCTGCGGCGCCCACCCCCGGGCGCGCCTCGGCGGGGCCGGGACGGGAGGACGGGATGGGAGGACGGATCCGCATGACGCAGGTCACCGCGCTCGTGCTGCGCGCCGTGGCCGCGGGCCACCGCTACGGCTTCGAGATCATGGAGGCGTGCGGGCTTCCCAGCGGGACGGCGTACCCGGCGCTCCGGAGGATGGAGCGGGCGGGCGTGCTGCGCTCGAGCTGGGAGGACGACGGGGCGGCCCGGGAGGCGGGGCGGCCCCGCCGGCGGCTGTACGAGCTCACGCCGCCGGGCCGCTCGGAGCTGCCCGCGGCGGAGGCCAAGCTGGCCTCCATGCTCCGGATCCTGCGGGACGACGAGCTCCCCGACGCCTCCCCGGAGGAGGCCTGAGTGGCCGAGAGACGAACGCTGATCCGCCTGCTCTCCCTGCTGGTCCCGCGCTCCGAGCGCCGGGACTGGGTCGAGGAGTGGGAGGCGGAGCTGACCGCGGCGGGCGGCACGGGGCACGAGGCCCTGGGCGCCTTCGCCGATGCATGGTATCTGAGAACGGAAGGGTGGACGATGAGCGGAGTGTGGCGGGACGTACGGGTGGCGGTGCGAGGGCTGGCGCGGAAGCCGATGTTCACGGCGCTGGCGGGGCTCACGCTGGCGCTGGGGATCGGGGCGAACACGGCCATCTTCAGCGTGGTGGACGGGGTGCTGCTGGATCCGCTCCCCTTCCCGGACGCCGGGGAGATCGTGTCGGTGAACCACACCGCGCCGGGGATGGGGCTCGACCTCGTCCCCCACTCGGAGGACACCTACCTCCACTATCAGGAGCGCGTGCGCTCGCTGGACGCCTTCGCGGTGTATCAGCGCGGCGAGGCGACCCTGCTCCTGGACACCGAGCCGCTCCGGGTCGCCGCCGCTCGGGTGACCGCCGACTTCTTCGAGGTCACCGCGGTCCAGCCGGTCCTGGGCCGGACCTTCACCGCCGGGGAGGACCGGACCGGCGCGGAGCCGGTGGTCGTCCTCTCCGACGCCCTCTGGCGCCAGAGCTTCGGCGCCGACGGCTCGGTGGTGGGGGACGTGGTGCGCATCGGCGGCGTGGGGCGACGCGTCGTGGGGGTGATGCCTCCGGGCTTCGACTTCCCCCGCGAGGGCACCCAGGTGTGGCTGCCCCAGAGCATCGACCCGGCCGACCCGGACCAGGGGTCGTACGGGCTGGTGGGCGTGGGGCGGATGGCCGACGGCGCCACGGCGGCGTCCGTGGCCCGCGAGATGGACGACCTCCTGGGCCGCTACGCCGAGGCGAATGCCGACCTCTTCCCGGCCACCGCCATGCAGCAGGGCGGCATGCGGTCCTCGGTCGACGGGTGGAAGGAGACCCAGGTGGCCGACGTGCGCCAGGCCCTCTGGGTGGTCCTGGGCACCGTGGGCTTCGTCCTCCTCATCGCCTGCGCCAACGTGGCCAACCTCTTCCTGGTCCGGGCCGAGGCGCGCCAGCGGGAGCAGGCGGTCCGCACCGCCATGGGCGCGAGCTGGAGCGACATGGTCCGCCTCTACCTGGCCGAGAGCGTGACGCTCTCCGTGGCCGGGGGGGCGCTGGGGCTCCTCCTGGCGTCCTTCGGCGTCCAGGCGCTCCTGCGCATGGCCCCGGTGAACGTTCCCCGGGCCTCCACCATCGACCTGGACGGGAGCGTGCTCCTGTTCACAGCCGCCATCTCGGTGGTGTCCGGGATCCTGTTCGGCCTCTTCCCCCTCATGGGGTACGGTCGGGGCGACCTGACCACCACCCTCCGCGACGGCGGGCGGGGCCGCATCTCGGGGAAGAAGGGCCAGGGGCTGCGCAACGCGCTGGTCGTGGGACAGGTGGCCATGGCCATGGTCCTCCTGGTGGGCTCGGGCCTCATGGTGCGGAGCTTCTCCGCGCTCCGGACCGTCGACCCGGGCTTCGAGACCGAGGGCCGGCTGACCTTCCGGGTCGCGCTCCCGGAGGCCGACTATCCGGACGTGGGGACGACCCGGACCTTCTACCGCTCGGTGGAGGACCGACTGGGCGGCATCCCCGGGGTCGAGGCCGTGACGCTGGCCAGCCACCTCCCCCTGGGGGGCACCCGGTCGGCCGGACCGATCGAGCCGGAGGACCGGCCCACCGGGCCCGACGAGCTGGCCCCCATCATCGACCGGAGCCTGGTGGGAGTCGACTACTTCCGCACGCTGGACATCCCCGTGCTGGAAGGCCGGCCCCTGGGGCCGGAGGACGGCGCCGACCAGCAGCGCGGGGCGGTGATCAGCGAGGCGTTGGCCCAGCGGTTCTGGCCCGGCGAGAACGCCGTGGGGCGGATGCTCCGGATCCCCGGCGAGTCGGGGGCTCTCTGGCAGGTCGTGGGCGTGGTGGCCGACGTACGCGCCGAGGCGCTGGACGAGGAGCCCACCGGGTTCCTCTACTTCCCCCTGGTGGCCGACGGCGCCCAGGGGCCCGTGCCCGCGCGGGTGGTGGACGTGACGCTCCAGGTCGGCGGCCAGCCCCTGGCCATGGTCCCGGCGGTCCGGGAGGCCATGCGGGCCGTGGATCCGCGGCTGGCGCTGGTGGACATCCGCCCCATGACCGACCTGGTGGACGACGCCATGTCCGAGGCGTCCTTCACCGCGGTGCTGCTGGGAATCGCGGCGGCCATCGCGCTCCTGCTGGGCACGGTGGGCATCTACGGCGTCATCTCCTACATGGTGAGCCGTCGGGTGCAGGAGATCGGGGTCCGCATGGCGCTGGGCGCGCCGGCGGCCTCCGTGCGGCGGGGCGTGGTGCGCCAGGGGATGGCGCTGGCCGGCGTCGGCCTCGGGCTGGGGCTGGCGGGCGCCTGGGCGCTGAGCCGCGTCCTCTCGTCGCTCCTGTACGGCGTGAGCGCCACCGATCCCCTCACCTACCTGGCCACCACCCTGGCGCTGGCCGGCGTGGCCGCCGCCGCGGCGTGGATCCCGGCCCACCGGGCGTCGCGCATCGACCCGGTGCGGGCGCTGAAGGCCGACTGAGGCCGGCCCGCCGGTCCGTCCCCGGTCCGGGGGCGGGCCGGTCCCGGCCCTTGACATCCGTTTCCCGCGCGTTACTTAGAAGGTTCGCCGACGGCGTACCCTCTCGGCATCGCGTCGTCCGACGCCGACCTGGAGTCTTCCCCCGGGCCGGCGTTTGTCGTTGGACGGCCCGCGCGACCGTCGGCGAGAACCCGCCCACCCGCACGCATCCGGAAGGTGCCCCATGCTGGACGAGATCCGCCAGAAGATCGAGGACGAGATCGAGCGGCTCACCCACGAGCTCAACGTCGAGCTCCCCGAGAAGATCAAGACCGCCATGGAGCACGGCGACCTGCGGGAGAACGCCGAGTACAAGTCGGCCAAGGAGCGGCAGGAGTTCGTCCAGGCCCGCCTGAACCACCTCACCCGGCGCGTGGCGGAGCTCAACAAGATCGACGTCGAGGAGATGCCCTACGACAAGGTCGGGTTCGGCTCCAAGGTGAAGATCAAGGACCTCGACCAGAACGAGACCTTCGACTTCACCATCACCGCCGGGGACTTCATCGACCTCGACGCCGGACAGATCTCCCTGGCCTCGCCCATCGGGCAGGGGCTCCTGGGGGCCGAGAAGGGCGAGGAGGTCACCATCGAGCTCCCCGTGGGCGAGCGCCGCTACAAGGTGCTCGAGCTGACCACCCTGCCGCAGCAGGTCGACAAGGGCTGAGACGGGCCTCGACGGGCCGGAGGCGGCGCCGGCCCGCTCCGGCCTCCGGGCCCTTCGACGCGCGGGAACACCCCCGCCTCCCGGGGTAACGGGTCCTCCCGACCCACCCTGGGAGGCGTTTTCCGTATGACGGACGAGCCCCGCCCGCCGGCCGTGGAGCTGGCCGGCCTCAGCAAGAGCTACCACGAAGCCGGCCGCGAGCACGTCGTCCTGGCCGGCGCCGACGCCCTGGTGCGCACCGGGGAGCGGGTGGCCATCCTGGGCCCGTCGGGCTCGGGGAAGTCCACCCTCCTGAACCTGATCTCCGGGATCGACCTCCCGGATTCCGGGTCGGTGCGGGTGGACGGCACCGAGCTCACCGCGCTCTCGGAGCGGGACCGGACCCTCTTCCGGCGCCGCCGCCTGGGCTTCGTCTTCCAGTTCTTCAACCTCCTCCCCACGCTCACCGTCCTGGAGAACCTCCTCCTCCCGGTGGAGCTCAAGGGCCCGGTGGGCGACGCCGAGGAGGCCCGGGCCCGGGGCCTGCTCGAGGCCGTGGGGCTGGCCGACCGCGCCGACACCTTCCCGGACCGCCTCAGCGGCGGGGAGCAGCAGCGGGTGGCCGTGGCCCGGGCCCTCGTCCACCGTCCCGCGCTGGTCCTGGCCGACGAGCCCACGGGCAACCTGGACGAGGACACGGGCGAGCGCGTGGCGGACCTCCTGGAGCGCCTGGTCGTCGAGGACGGGCGGACCCTCCTGGCCGTGACCCATTCCCGGGAGCTGGCGGCGCGCATGGACCGCGTCCTCCGCCTGGACCACGGCCGGCTGGTGGAGTCGTCGGCGTGAGCCTCCTCCGCCGGGCGAGCTGGCGGCACCTGCGGCGGCATCCGGGCCAGGCGGCCCTCTCGGTCCTGGGCGTGGCGCTGGGCGTGGCCGTGGTGGTGGCCATCGACCTGGCCATCCAGAGCTCCCGGGAGGGCTTCCGGGTCTCCGCCGAGACCGTGGCCGGGCGAGCGACCCACCACCTGGTGGGCGGCGCCAACGGGCTGGACGAGGCGCTCTTCACCCGCCTGCGGGTGGAGCTGGGCGTCCAGGCCGCCGCGCCGGTGGTGGAGGGCGTGGCCCAGAGCCCTCGCCTGGAGGGCATGGCGCTCCGCGTGCTGGGGATCGACCCGTTCTCCGAGGGGCCCTTCCGGCCGTACCTGGCGGGCGGCGGCCCCGGGATCGACGTGGGCACCCTCCTCACCGTCCCCGGCGGGAGCGTCCTGGCGGCCGGGACCGCCGCCGAGGCCGGCGTGGCCCCGGGCGACACCCTCCCCGTCCTGGTGGACGGCCGCACCCTGCGCCTCCCGGTGGTGGGCACGCTGGCGCCCGAGGACGAGCTGGCCCGCTCCGGGCTCCGGGACCTCCTGGTGATGGACGTGGCCTCGGCCCAGGAGGTGCTCGGCGAGACCGGCCGCCTCACCCGCATCGACCTCCGCCTCCCCGAGGGCGAGGAGGGCCGCGCCCTGGCCGCCCGCATCCGCGCCGCCCTCCCGCCCGACGCCCGCCTGGAGGACACCGGGACCCGCACCGAGACGCTCTCGGACATGATCGCCGCCTTCGACCTGAACCTGACGGCGCTCTCCCTCCTGGCGCTGGTCTTCGGGATGTTCCTGATCTACAACGCCATGACCTTCTCG
>CAZMTA010000049.1:0-5543 GCA_964569085.1 uncultured Gemmatimonadaceae bacterium
CAGGTAGCGACCCGTGTACGAGGCCTCGCACGCCGCCACCTCCTCGGGGGTCCCCTCCACCACGATCTCCCCGCCCTCGGCGCCCCCCTCGGGCCCCAGGTCGATGACCCAGTCGGCGGTCTTGACCACCTCCAGGTTGTGCTCGATCACCACCACCGTGTTGCCCTTGTCCACCAGGCGGTGGAGCACGTCCAGGAGCACCCGCACGTCCTCGAAGTGGAGGCCGGTGGTGGGCTCGTCCAGGATGTAGAAGGTGGAGCCCGTCTGCCGCTTGGAGAGCTCGGTGGCCAGCTTCACCCGCTGGGCCTCGCCTCCCGACAGCGTGGTGGCCGACTGCCCCAGGTGGATGTAGCCCAGCCCCACGTCGTTGAGGGTCTTGAGCTTCCGCTTGATGCGGGGCACGGCGTCGAAGAACTCCAGCGCCTCCTCCACCGTCATGTCCAGCACGTCGGCGATGTTCTTCCCCTTGTAGTAGACGTCCAGCGTCTCCCGGTTGTAGCGCCGGCCCCGGCACACGTCGCAGGGGACGTAGACGTCGGGGAGGAAGTGCATCTCGATCTTCACGAGCCCGTCCCCGGAGCAGGCCTCGCAGCGGCCGCCCTTCACGTTGAAGCTGAAGCGGCCGGGCTCGTACCCCCGCATCTGGGACTCGGGGAGGTTGCTGAAGAGGTCCCGGATGGGCGTGAACAGCCCCGTGTAGGTGGCCGGGTTCGAGCGGGGCGTGCGCCCGATGGGCGACTGGTCCACGTCGATGACCTTGTCCACCAGCTCCAGGCCGTCGATGCCGTCGTGGCCGCCGGGGACCAGCTTGCTCTTGTAGAGATGCCGGGAGAGGGCGTGGTAGAGCGTCTCGTTGACGAGGGTGCTCTTCCCGGAGCCGCTGACGCCGGTGACGCAGGTGAAGACGCCCAGGGGGAACCGGACGTCCAGGTCCTTCAGGTTGTGCTCCCGCGCCCCTCGGACCAGGAGGTGCTGCTCCGGGTCCACCGGACGCCGCTCCTGGGGAATCTCGATCCGCTGGTCCCCCCGGAGGTAGGCCCCGGTCAGCGAGCGCTCCGAGGCGAGGACGTCGTCCAGGGTCCCCTCCACCACGACCTCGCCGCCGTGGCGGCCGGCCCGGGGACCCAGGTCCACGATGTGGTCCGCGGCCCGGATCGTGTCCTCGTCGTGCTCCACCACCACGACCGTGTTGCCCAGGTCCCGGAGGCGCTGGAGCGTCTCCAGGAGGCGGTCGTTGTCCCGCTGGTGGAGCCCGATGGAGGGCTCGTCCAGGATGTAGAGGACGCCCACCAGCCGGCTCCCGATCTGGGTGGCCAGGCGGATGCGCTGGGCCTCGCCTCCCGAGAGCGTCCCGGCGCCGCGGCCGAGGGTCAGGTAGTCGAGCCCCACGTCCCGGAGGAAGCGGATGCGCTCGTTGACCTCCTTGAGGATGGGCCCGGCGATCTCCTCGTGGAGCGCCTCGGGATGGCCGTTGCCCACCGGCACGCCCGCGAAGAACTCCGCGGCCTCGCCGATGGACATCTCCACGATGTCACCCAGGTTGCGGCCCGCCACGGTGACCCCCAGCGAGGTCCGCTGGAGGCGGCTCCCGCCGCACGCGTGGCAGGGGAGCGTGGACATGTAGTCCTCGAGCTGGTTCCGCACCGAGTCCGACGAGGTCTCCTGGTAGCGGCGCTCGACGTTGGCCACCACGCCCTCCCAGGTGTCCTCGTAGTGGCTCCCCTTCTTCTTCGAGCCCGACTTGTAGGGGAAGCGGATCTTCATCTTCCCGGAGCCGTGCAGGATCCCGTCCCGGGCCTCCTGGGGGAGGTCCTGCCAGGGGGTGGACGGGTCGAACTCGTACGCCTCGGCCAGGCCGGGGATGACCGAGCGGCGGATGTGGCCGGACGGCTCGCCCCAGGGGAGGATCACGCCCTCCATGAGCGTGATGCTCCCGTCGGCGGTGAGGAGCTCCGGGTTCACCTCCTTCCGGGTGCCCAGGCCGTCGCACTCGTCGCACGCCCCGTAGGGCGAGTTGAAGGAGAACTGCCGGGGCTCCATCTCGGGCAGGTTCGTCCCGCACTCGGTGCAGGCGTAGTGCTCGCTGTAGACGTGGGGCACGGGGTCCTCGCCCCGCTTCCGGTGCTCCGCCACCTCCAGGATGCCGTCGGCGGTGCGGAGCGCCGTCTCCACCGAGTCGGCCAGCCGGTCCCGATCCTTCTCACGGACCACGAGGCGGTCCACCACCACGCTGATGTCGTGGTTCTCGTACCGGTTGAGGGAGGGCGGGTCGGAGAGGTCGTGGGTCTCCCCGTCCACCCGGACCCGGACGAAGCCGTCCTTGCGGGCCTTCTCGAAGAGGTCCCGGAACTCGCCCTTCCGCCCCCGGACCAGCGGCGCCAGCACCTCGATGCGGGTGCCCTCCTCCAGCGCCAGGATCCGGTCCACGATCTGTGTGGCCGACTGGCGCAGCACGGGCTCGCCGCAGTTCGGGCAGTGGGGCGTGCCCGCCCGGGCCCAGAGGAGCCGGAGGTAGTCGTAGACCTCGGTGACCGTGCCCACCGTGGAGCGGGGGTTCTTGGAGACCGTCTTCTGCTCGATGGAGATGGCCGGGCTGAGCCCCTCGATGGCGTCCACGTCCGGCTTCTCCATGAGCCCCAGGAACTGGCGGGCGTAGGCGGAGAGGGACTCGACGTAGCGGCGCTGTCCTTCGGCGTAGATCGTGTCGAACGCCAGGGAGGACTTCCCGGACCCGGAGAGGCCGGTGACCACCACCAGCTTCTCCCGGGGGAGGCGGACGGAGATGTCCCGGAGGTTGTGCTCCCGGGCGCCGCGGACGGTTACGTACTCTTGGCTCATACGGAGGTCGAGCGAGAGAGGAGGCCGGCCTCCTCGAGGTGGGGCCGGGCCAGCCTGGAAAGCTAACGAAGTCGAGGAAGGGCGTTCAAACCCGGGCGTGGCTCGTCGAAGGGAGCCCGGGATTCTCCCTACGCGGGTCCGCGAGCCCCGCCCCACATCGGTCGACGTCCCCCCGGTGGCACCTTGATCGTGGGGAGGTGGGTCGAGCGGCCGCCTCCCGTTCCCAAGCCCGTCCCGGGAGGGACGGAAGGAGAGACCGATGCTCCAGTCGCTCCTCGTGCCGCTGGACGGGTCCGCCTTCAGCGAGCGGACCCTCCCCCTGGCCCGCGGCCTGGCCCGCGCCACCGGCGCGGCCCTGCACCTGGCCCACGTCCACGTGTCGCACACGCCGGACCACTTCCTCTCCAACACCCAGTTCCACTTCGAGGGGCTCGACCTGGAGGAGTACGACCGCCACCACCGGGAGCAGGAGGAGACCTACCTGGGGGAGGTGGTCGGGCGCCTCACCCGGGAGGGCGTCCGGGTGGACTCCCGCCTCCTGGACGGGCGCACCCCGGAGGAGATCGCGAAGCACGCCGAGGCCGTGGGCGCCGACATGATCCTCCTCACCACCCACGCCCGGAGCGGCTTCCGGCGGATCCGCCTGGGGAGCGTCGCCGACGCCCTCGTCCGACGGACCCGCCTGCCGGTGGTCCTCCTGCACCCCCGGGCGGGGAGCGATCCCGCCGCGGACGAGGTGCTGTCGTTCCGGAGGATCCTCACGCCCCTGGACGGCTCGAAGCGGTCCGAGGCGATCCTGGATCCCGTCCGCGAGCTCGCCTCGGCCCTGGACGCGCGGATCGTCCTGGCCCACGTGATCACGACCACCGCGGTGGTCGGCTCACCGCTGTACCCCCTCCCCGCCGGGACGTCCTCTCCCGCCATGCGCCGCGCCGTGGCGTACCTGGAAGGGCACGCCGACGCGCTCCGCGCCGAGGGGCACGACGTCGAGCTCCGGGTGGTGGAGAACGAGATCCCCTCGCGGGGGATCTGCTGGATGGCCCAGGAGGCCGGCGCCGACCTGGTGGCGGTGGCCACCCACGGCTACGGCGGCATGAAGCGCGCGGTGCTCGGGAGCGTGGCCGATCGGGTGCTGCGGGACAGCCCGCTCCCGCTCCTGGTGGTGCGGGCCGGATAGGGGCGGGCGCGGCCGGGCCGGGGCGAGAGGCGTCGGCCCGCCTCAGCCCGCCGCGATCTCCCCGCGGATGGCGTGGGCCACGGCCTGCATCAGGCCCACGTCCTCGCGGGGCGCGGGACGGGGGACGACGTCGAAGTGGCAGAGCGTACCGAAGGCCTCGCTCTCCGCGTCCTCCAGGAGGACGCCGGTGTAGGCTCGCACGCTCCCCCGGGCCGGGTGGTCCTCGAGGCGCGGGTCCGCCATGGCGTCGTCGGTCCAGAAGGGCTCCTCGGTACGACCGACGACGGAGCAGTAGGTCTCCTCCATGCGGGCGTCCTCCGCCAGCAGGAGGGTGGGGTTCAGCTCGTCGTAGATGAGGACGTTCCGGAGCTGGGGGGGATCGAAGCGGTACAGCCCCGTGAACCGATGGGGCACGCGGCCATTCAGGAACGCCAGCGCACCGCGGATGCCGTCCCGCTCCACCACCGCCCGCAGCTCCGCGATCTCCTCCCCGTACTCGCCCTCCTCCTCCCAGAGGTAGCTCAGGAGCGCCCCCCCGCGTCCGTCCGGACCTCCCGGAGGCGGCGCACCCGCTCCTCGGTGGGGGGGTGGGTGCGGAAGAGGCCGGTGAATGCCTGGCCGCGCCCGCCGGCCAGCGGGTTCACGATGGCGAGCTGGGCCGCGGCGGGGTTCACCCGCATGGGCACCTGCTTGGCGTGGGCCTCGATGCGCTGGAGCGCGCCGGCCAGGCCGTCGGGGTCGCCGGTGATGGAAGCCGCGGTGGCGTCGGCCTGGAACTCGTTCTGCCGGCTGATGGCGAGCTGGACGATGGCCGCCGCGATGGGCGCCACGATGAGCATGACCAGGAGGGCGATGGGGTTCGAGTCCCCGTCGCCGTCCCGGCCCCCGAAGCCGCCGAAGATCAGCCCCCAGCGCGCGATGCTGGCCAGCATGGCGATGGCGCCCGCCATGGTCGCGGCAACCGTGCCCACCAGCATGTGGCGGTGCTTGATGTGGGCCAGCTCGTGGGCGATCACGCCCTCCAGCTCCCGGGGCGGCAGCGCGCGCACGATCCCCGCGGTCACGCACACCACCGCGTGGCTCGGGCCCCGCCCCGTGGCGAAGGCGTTGGGCTGCTCCGAAGGCGCCACGGCCACGGTGGGCATGGGGAGCCCCGCCTGCTGCCGGAGCCGGTCCACCATGCGGTAGAGCTCGGGCGCGTCCTGCTCGGTGATGATGCGGGCCTTGTACATCTTCAGCACCGCTTTGTCGCTGAACCAGTACATCCCGAAGTTCATCACCACCGCCATCCCGAAGGCGATGACGGCGCCGCCGGAGCCGCCCAGATACTGACCCGCGCCCACCACCAGGACGGTGAGGGCGGTCATGAGCCCGAATACCTTCAGCGTCTGCATCGCGGTGTCTCGCTCCTTGGAAGCGGGAGGGGGATTTCGTGGTGGTCTGTTACCCCGACGGTTCCGGGGGGGTTCTGGGCCGGGTGGGTCGTTCGGGCGCCGGCGGCATGCGGGGGGTGGTCGGCCTCAGTATC
>CAZMTA010000049.1:5643-19789 GCA_964569085.1 uncultured Gemmatimonadaceae bacterium
TCGGCCTCAGTATCCCCACTCCCGGAAGATGAAGGCACCGACGATGTAGCCTTCCTCCAGGGCCAGGTTGCGGAAGCCGGCGATGCCGGTGCGGAGGTACCGCTGCTCGATGAAGCCCTCCAGGGTGTAGTCGTCGGTGATGTCCCACTCCACCCGGGCACCCCCGAAGACGTTCGAGCCGCCCTGGGCCGTGGGGGGACGCAGGACCAGGACGATGAAGACGTCCTCGTCGACGTACTGCCCGACCTCGATCTGGGTGCCGCTGAACACGCTGGACCCGACCACGTAGCTCCCGACCTGGGAGATGTTGAGGTAGTCGAGGCCCACGTCCTGGGCGAGGGCCGCCCCGAGGCTGTTGGCCAGGGCGCCGGTGGCCCACGTCACGGCCGTGGAGCCGGCGGCCCGGATGGCGGCCTGCTGGCTCGACGTCAGCTCGTACGACGGGCGTCCGGCGATGAGGTAGCTCACCACGTCGGACTGGGCGATGCCCGGCTCGTCGCTGGTGAGCTCCACCCGGGGATCGATGAGCGTTCCGTCCACGTTGGCGGTGATGGTGATCCGCTCGTCCTCCAGGGCCCGGATGGTGGCCACCGCCTCGATGTCCAGGAGGGGGTTGATGCCCGGCGTGCCGACGAAGCTCACGGTCCCGGACTCGACCTGGAAGGCGCGCCCCAGGACGCTGTACGAGCCCCGCAGGGCCTCCAGGTCCCCCACCAGCACCAGATTCCGCTTCCCCCGGTCGTACGCCACCACCAGATCCCCGCCCATCTCGACGTTCATGTCCGGCGAGCGCAGCCAGGCGTTCCGGGGCACCGAGAGGTCGACGCTCACCCGGAGGTTCCGCAGGAAGGGGTTCTGGGCCCGCCGGACGTCGGCGAAGGCGGTGGTGTCCACCGGCTCGAACTGGTCGAAGAGGGAGGGGTCGGAGAGGTCGACCACGCCGGCGGCGCGGACGAACTCCTCCAGGAAGAGGGTGCCCTCGTCGACCCGGACGTTCCCCTGCACCAGGGGCTGCCGGTACCGCCCCACCAGCTCCAGCGTCCCGCTGACCTCGCCCTCCACGTCGGCCCGGTCCACGGCCTGGAACTCCGAGAAGACGATGTCCAGGTCCAGCTCCGGGTCGTCCAGGGGCTCCAGGGTCACCGTCCCCGTGACGCGGGTCGTCCCCTCGGCCCGTGCCGAGAGGTCCACGTCCACCGTCCGGTCGACGTTCAGCCGGAGGGTGCCCCCGATGCCCGTGTGCCGGACCCCCACGGCCTCCATGGTCCAGGCCCCGCCGTTGAGGCGGAACACCCCGCTGGGCTCCGGCGCGTCCAGGGTGCCGCCCACGTCGAACTCGCCGGAGACGGTCCCCTCCACGTCCTCCAGGAAGGTGAGGAAGCCCAGGGCCACCGTGGCGGAGAGGGAGTCGGCCTCCACCCGGAGGTCCAGCGGCGCGTCCACGGACCGGAACGGGTCGCCGCCCAGCGCCAGGTCCATGGGAACGGTCCCCCGGGTCGTGAACGCCTCCTGGCCGGCCTCCCACGCGCTCAGGTCCACCCGCGCGGAGCGGTCGTCGTACCGGAAGGACCCGGACACGCTGTCCAGCGCCAGGTCGGCGTATCGGGCCCCCCGCCATCGCAGCGTCCCCGAGATGTCGGGCTCGGCCGAGGGACCGACGACGGTCAGGTCCAGGTCCACCATCCCGCCGAGCTCCACATCCTCCATCTCCAGGAGCCGGGTCAGCCGGTCCAGCGACGCCCCCTGGACCCCCAGGACGAAGTCCGAATCCCCGTCCCACGACAGCGTGCCCTCGGCGGTGAGCTCCATGGCCCCGGTCGCGCCGGCCCCCGAGCGCATGACCGCCAGATCCCGCACCTCGAGGCCCGCCGTGTCCCAGCGGATGCGAGGGGTGCCCTGGGCGGACCAGGCGAGGGAGTCCAGCACCAGGCGGGCCTCCTGGAGCTCGACCCGACCCGAGCGGGCCAGGGAGTCCAGGGCGAAGTCGCCCACCAGCGTCAGCCGCTCGTCGTCGGTGCGCTCGATCTCCAGCCGGGCGTCACCCACCCGGTCGGCCACCGCCCCGGTGAGGTGCACCTCCTGGAACGCCCGGTCCTCGAGCTGGACCCGGTAGGCGTCCAGGTCCACCTCCAGGACCCCTTCCAGCGACGGGAGCTGCCGCGCGGCGAAGACGACCTGGGCGCTGTCGACCTGGTACATCCCGTACTGGGCCTCCCGGAGGGTGGCCTCGCCCTCGGCGGAGAAGGACTCCAGCGACCCGCTCAGCGTGACGTTCCCCACCAGGGCCCCGTTCATGGTGACCTCGGCCTCGGTGGGAAGGGTGTCGGGGTCCACGCCCTCGAAGCGGAGCAGCGTCGCCTCCATGGCCCGGAGGGTGTCGCCGGCGATGACGGTGTCGCCCATGAGGAGGGGGCGGAGGCCGCCCAGGTCCTCGGTCTGGAACGCCAGGCTCACCTGGCCGTCCACGGGCTCCCGGATCCCCAGGTCGCCCTTCCCCTGGATGAAGATCCCGCCCAGGCGGGCGTCGATGGTGTCCACGGTCAGGATGCCGGCGCCGACGCGCACGGTGGCCTGGGTGGAGTCGACGTGGAGCCCGCCGATCCGGGCGTCCCGGGCGGTGAGCTCCACCCGGGTGTCCATGGAGTCCGGGGTGAAGCCCGAGCCCTCCGCGAAGATCCGACCGGTCCACCGGGAGGGGGTGGGGAGGCGGCCCGTGAGGCGGTGCAGGGCCACGTCCTCCAGCACGGCGTCCACGCGGTACGCCGACTCGGGCGCCGTGGCGTTGATGAGGGCGTCCAACTGCACCCGCCCCTCGGCCACCTGGAGGTCCCCGGTGACCTGGAGCCGCTCCAGGGGTCCCTCGGTCCGGAGGGTGCCCTCGAGCCCGCCGCCCAGGTCCACGTCCTCGGGGAGGAGCTGGGCCAGGAGCGTCAGGGCGAAGGGACCGAGCTCGCTCTCCACGTCCAGGATCCACGAGCTCCCCGACCGCTGCGCGCTCCCGGAGGACACGACCCGGGACGTCTCCCCCCGGTGGCGCATCGTGGCGTCCACCTCGAAGTCGATGCCCCGGCGGGCCCGGCCCGTGACCCGGACGAGGGCCTGGCCGACTCCCGGCGGCACCGTGCCGGGCTCGAGGTCGCCGGGGAGGAGGCGCTCCACCAGGCGGTAGTTCAGCGGGTCCAGGTCCAGGCGGAGCCCGGTGGCGCCGGGGTTGTCCCCGAAGTGGAGCGTCCCGTCCACGTCGGCGGTGGTCGGCCCGCCCGCCATCGCCTGGGGCACCAGCGTCACGCGCCCGTCCACGTCCAGGGCGGACAGGGTGCCCGAGAAGGTCATGTTGCCGGTGACGAAGCCCTCCACCGGCACCTCGGCCTCGAGCCACGGATCCAGCCGGGACAGGACCAGGGGCGAGGCACGCACGGCCAGCCCGTCGAACCGCATCACGCCGTCGTCCGCCACGAAGCGCCCGTCCAGGACCAGGTCGCTGGCCTCCAGGTCGATCTGCACGTCCCGCAGCTCGACGTCCAGCACCTCGCCCACGGTCACGACCGCGCCGCCCTCGAACGCGCCGTCGGGGATGCGGGGGTCGATCCACTGGAGGTCGGCCAGGTCCCCGGTCCCGCGGGTGGTGAGGTCGACGCCGAAGGCCCACGAATCGCCCTCGGTGACCTGGGGACCGAGGACCATGCTCCCCCGGGCCAGCGTGTTGGGCAGCCGGAAGTCGCCGTTGTCGATGGTCAGCCCCCGGGGGCCGAACGCCACCTGCCCCTGTCCTCCGGCGATGACCACGGGCTCCTCCTGGAAGAGGACCTCGGTGGCGAGGCTGGCCAGGAAGGCCCGGAAGATCTCGGGCTCGTCGGTGCGGAGGACCGCCTGGTCCATCTCCAGCGTCAGGTCCCGGAGCGCGATCCGGTTCAGCCGCCCCTCCCCCTCCGGGTTCGGGACCGTGTAGCGCCCTTCGGCCCGGCCTTCGCCCGGGGGCGTCAGCACCTCCACCAGCCCGCCCACGACCTGGACGCGGCCGAGGCCCAGGGTCATCCCCCCGGACGTCGTGTCCGCCGCCGCCTCCTGCTCCGCCAGGATGTTCTCGATGGTGAGCGGCTGGTCCTCCCGGTACTTGGAGATCTCCAGGCGCAGGCCCCACACGGTCACGGACTGGAAGCGGGGATCGCCGCTGATGAGCCCCCGGGCCGAGTATCGGAGCTGGATGGAGTCCGCGGAGAAGAAGTCCCGGCCGTCCCCGGTGTCCAGGTCGACCCCGATGAGGGTGGCGCCCCCCAGGAGGCCCGAGCTGCGGATCCGGTCGACCCGGAGCTCCCCGGCCAGGGAGGTCCGCAGCCGATCCAGGATCTGGTCCAGGACCAGGCGCTGCCCCGGGCCGCTCCAGTTCAGGACCGCCACCGCGGCCGCGACCAGGAGGACCAGGACGCCCAGCGTCCACGCCGCCACCTTCCGCTTGCGGATCCGGCGGCGTCCCCCGCCCCCCCCGCCCCCCTCGTCGCCGTGGGTCTCCGGCCCGGTCCCGCGCTCGTCGACCATGGCTCAGAACGCCTGGCCGATGGAGAAGTGGAGCTGCAGCCGCTGCCAGAAGGACGGGTCGGCTCCGAAGAGGACCGGAGGCTCCAGCACGGCCAGCTCGTCGGTGACCACGTACGGGATCGGGTTGCCCCCGATCAGGATCTGGTCGTCCTCCGAGTGGACGGCCGGGTCGTACGCCGCCACCTGGCTGGTCACGACCTGGAGCGCCTCCCCGCCCCGGAAGCGGTAGGCCAGGTCCACGCGCAGGGGCCCGATGGGGCTCAGGTAGCGGACGCCCACGCCGGGCGTCACCTCGAAGGACTGCTCGTCGAAGCTCTCCTGCCAGAGGCGCCCGAAGTCCGTGAAGCCCGCGAGCTGGAACTGGCCCGCGAAGGGCACGCGCAGCTCGACGCTCCCCTCCACCAGCCGGGTGCCGCCGGTGGGACGCGGGCTGAACCCGGCCTGCCCCAGCATCGAGGCGTCGCAGCTCCGGGCCTGGATCTCGCGGGGGAGGCAGCCGCCCTCCGCCGGGTCGGCCTCCAGGAGGGTCTGCACGGGGACCGTCAGGACCCGCGGGCCCAGGCGGTTCTGCGCGAAGCCGCGCACCGAGTTGGCGCCGCCGGCGTAGAAGCGCTTCTGGGGGTGGACGATCTCGGCGGCGTCGGTGCCGGCCACGAGCTGGTCGAAGCCGCCGGACCCCACCCACCCCACCCGCGCCCCGGCGGCCAGCACCCCGCCGCCGTCGGTGACCCGCTCGTACCAGCTCCCCTCGGCGATGAGCCGGTCGTAGCGGTAGTTGGAGCCCGTCCACGAGGCGGCGTGCTCCAGGTCCAGGAAGACCGCGTACCCCGACGCCGGGTTCAGGACGTTGTCCGTCACGTTCCGGGTGAAGGAGAGCCCGACGGGGGCGAGCCAGTTGGCGCCCTGGAGCACGTCCACGTCCTGGGGCCGGCACACCAGGAACGAGGTGCAGAAGAGGATCTCCGCCGCGTCCAGCCGGGAAAGCTCCGGCGTGTACGAGGCCGTGAGGGGCGTCCGGGGGCCGATGGCCCGGGTGAGCCGGAGGTTCAGACCCACCGCCTGGCGCACGAAGACGTCCTTCACGCTCTGGCGCTCCCCGAAGACCGACGCCTGGAAGGAGTTCCGGGTGGAGAAGATCCAGGGCTGGTCGAAGTCTGCGGAGACGATCCAGTTCAGCTTGGCGAAGGGACCCTCCCCGGACTCGGGGCAGAGGACGTCCCCGAACTGCTGGGTCCCCAGGTTGGAGAGCCTTCCCCGGACCTGGAGCCGGCGCCCGCCCCCCAGGAAGTTCCGGCTCACCCAGCGGGCGTCCACGTTCAGGCACTCCTCGGAGGTCCACCCGGCGCCGGCCCGGACCCGGCGGGGGTCGCCCTCGCGGATCGTCACGTTCACGGGGACGACGGAGTCGGGCCCCTCCTCCAGGTCGGCGGTCACCGAGGCCGAGGTCACGATCCCCAGGCCGAAGAGCCGCCCCTGGGCCTCCAGGAGCTGGTCCTCCCGGTAGAGGTCGCCGGTGCGGAACTGGAGCGTGCGGAGCACGGTCCCCTCGCTCAGGCGGTCGTTCCCCTCCACGGCGATGTGGCCGTAGCGCGCCCGGGGGCCCGGGAAGATCTCGAAGGTGACCTCGGCCTCGTAGGAGTCCGTGGGTCGGAACGACGACCGCAGCACCTCGGCGGACGCGTACCCCCGGTTCTTGAGGCGCTGCTCCAGGGTGTCGGTGGTGGCGTCCATGACCGGGGTGCTCAGCCGATCCCCGGTCCGCAGGGGGAGGTCGGACAGGAGGTCCTCGGTCAGGACCGCCTCGTCCCCCTCGTAGGCGATGGTGTCCACCAGGACCGGTCGGCCTTCGTGGATGGTGAAGAGAACGCTCACCCCGTCCTCGTCCCGGGTGAGGGTGGTGTCCACGGTGGCCTCGCGGAAGCCGCGCCGCTGGTACCAGATCCGCAGCCTGAGCTGGTCCCGCGGGACCTCGCGAGGCTGGAGGAACGCCTCCTCCACGGCGAAGTCGGCCCCGAACCAGCAGAACGGCTTGAGGAAGAACGACCGGCAGTCCGTCTGCCGGGTCACGATGGCGATCTCCAGGGAGTCGGACGGGAAGGTCTCGTTCCCCTCGAAGGTCACGTCGGTGACCAGGGGACGCGCCGTCTGGGCCTCGAGGGGCCCGGCGGGGATCGCGGACAGGAGCCCCGCGCCGGCCAGCGCCAGGACCACGCCTCGCCACGAGAAGAGGGAGCGGATCCTCACGCTCCCCCCGGTCCCGCGTGGTCCCCGCCGTCTCCCGGGCGTCCCGTGCCCGGGGGACCGGAAAGGGGCTCGCGGGCCAGGAGGAGGCGGGTCAGGTAGAAGGCGGCGAGGCCGACCCCGGCTCCCACCGCCCCGGCCAGGAGGCCGGCCCGGAGCGTGTCGTCCCGCTCCGGCGGCAGGCGGACCCAGCGCCGGGCGGTCCCTCGCGGCGGGCTCACGCCGGCTCTCCCGTCCAGGCGGCCTCTCGGGCGCGGCGGGCCAGGGTCCGGACCTCGGCCTCCTCGAAGACGCCCGCGCCCACCTGGAAGCGGTGGACCCGGACCTCGACGACCTCGGCCGACAGGCGGATCAGGTTCACCGAGTTCTCGCCGGTCTCCGGCCCCCGCCCCCGGGAGGAGGCTGCGGTGCCGGCGGAGATCAGGGGAATGCCGGGCCCCTCCCCGGCCACGAGCGCCCGGGAGGTGCTCAGGTGGGTCTGGTGCAGATGGCCTCCCAGCACGAGATCGACGCCCATGTTCTCGAGCGCATGCAAGATCCGTGCGCTCCCCGGAAGGGGATCGCCGCCCTCCCCGTCCGGGGGCGAGACGAAGTGGTGGTGCGTGACCAGGATGCGCGCGTCGTCCTCCGGCGCCGCCTCGAAGGCCGCCCGGGCCCACGCCACCTGGGCCGGGTCCAGCCGTCCCCCGATCACCGCGCGCCGGGGGGCGGAGGAGTTCAGCGCCACGCAGGTGACGCCCTCCACCCGGGTCACCGAGTCCAGCTCGGGCGAGATCCAGCGGCGCCAGTGCCGGTAGGGATCCAGGAGCCGCTCCACGACGCGGTACAGCGGCACGTCGTGGTTCCCCGGCGTGACCACCGGCCCCGGTCCGGAGAAGCCCTCCAGGTAGCGGGCGATGGCCTCGAACTCCTCGGCCCGGGCGCGCTGGGTCAGGTCCCCGGCCACCACGACCAGGTCGGGCTCCACGTCCCGGGCCAGGTGCTGGAGGGCCTCCCCCACCGCCGGGCGGTACGGCCGGCCGTACTGGAGGTCCGAGGCGTGGAGGAGCGTGATCACGCGCTCAGCCCGCGGCGGGAGCCGGGGCCCGGGTTCGCCGCATCCCCACGACGCCGACGGTGACGATGAGGAGGCTCAGGATCTGGGCCAGGGTGATCACCCCGAAGAACCGGTCGTCCTTGGCGCGGAAGAACTCCACGATGAAGCGCTCGATGCCCGCCAGGATCAGCCAGAGGGAGAAGAGCCACCCCGGCCGGTGGTCGTGGAAGCGGAGGCGCCAGAGGAGGAAGAAGATGAGCGTGCTCATCCCGACCTCGTAGAGCTGGGTGGGATGCACCGGCACCACCTGGCCGTACTGGGCCACGAGGTCCGGATCCACCTGGATCCCGAACTGGCGCTCGATCACGTCCACCCGGGTGGGCGGCGCGCCCTGGGGAAAGGCGATGCCGACCCAGGAATCCGTCGGCCGCCCCCAGTCGTCGCCCACGAGGAAGCACCCCATCCGGCCCACGGCGTAGGCCAGGGCGAGGGCGGGCGCGGCCACGTCCATCATCTTCGGAATGGGGAGCTTCTGGCGCTTCATCTCCCAGAGGACGAGGACGGCCGCCAGGAAGAACCCCCCGTACCAGACCAGGCCGCCGCGTCCGAGGACGAAGGAGAGCCCCTCGGCCTGGAAGCGGTCGAAGTTCAGGAAGACGTAGTAGAGCTTGGCGCCCCCGATGCCGCCCAGCACGGCCATGAAGACCAGGTCCCAGGCCTTCTCCGGATCCTCGCCGATGCGCTCCATGCCGAGGCGGGTGATCCAGGCCGCCACCAGGAAGGCCATGAGCATGGCCACGCCGAAGGAGGTGACGGGCTGGCCCCCGATGCCGGGGATCCAGTCGGGGAGGTAGAAGAGGTTGGGATACATGCGCTCAGGCGGAACGAGGAGTGAGACCCGGGAACGGCAGGCTCGCCGAGGCGGAGAGGTCGGGCGGCGCGACCTCGCCGCGGTCGTGGCGGAAGCGGGCGGCGCGGGCCACCATGGCGCCGTTGTCCAGGGAGAGGCGCGGCGACGCGGTGAGCAACGTCCCGTCGGCCCCGAGGCGCGCCGCCAGCTCCTCCCGGAGCCGGGCGTTGGCGCTGACCCCGCCCCCCAGGAGGACGCGGCGGCAGCCGGTGACCTCCACGGCGCGCATGGTCTTGGACGCCAGGGTGTCCACGGCGGCCTCCTGGAAGGCGTCGGCCACGTGGGCCCGCTCGGCGTCCAGGGCTCCGCGCTGGTCCAGCTCCGAGACGAGCTCCCCCACCGCCGTCTTCAACCCGCTGAAGGAGAAGTCCCAGTACGCGTCCTCGTCCGGGGTCTGGTCCTTCCGGAGCATGGGGCGCGGCAGGCGATGGCGTCCCCGCTCCCCCTCCCGGGCCACGCGCTGGATCTCGGGTCCGCCGGGATATCCCAGCCCCAGGAGCTTGGCCACCTTGTCGAAGGCCTCGCCGGCGGCGTCGTCCCGGGTGCTCCCCAGGAGGGTGTACCGGCCCCACTCCGGCACGTGGAGCAGGAGGGTGTGGCCGCCGGAGACCAGGAGCGCCACGAAGGGGGGCTCGGCGTCGGGGTTCTCCAGCGAGGGCGCGAAGAGGTGGGCTTCCATGTGGTGGACGCCGACCAGGGGGCGGCCCAGCGCCAGGCTCACCGCCTTGGCCCAGCAGACCCCCACCAGGAGGGCGCCGATCAGCCCCGGGCCCGCCGTGACGCCCAGCACGTCCAGGTCCCCCAGCTCCACCCCGGCCCGGTCCAGCGTGCCCTGCACCACCGAGTCGATCTTCTGGAGGTGGGCGCGGGCGGCCAGCTCCGGGACGACCCCGCCGAAGACCTCGTGCTGGTCCTGGGAGAGGATCACGTGGCCCAGGATGCGGTTGTCCCCGTCCAGCACCGCGGCGGAGGTCTCGTCACAGGAGGTCTCGAGCCCGAAGACCAGCGGCCGGACGGGGCTCACGGCTGGCTCCCGTCGTCGGGGCCGTCCTCCGCCAGGCGCCGCACCGTGACGGTGGGGGTCAGGGGACGGGCGGCCACCAGGGACGGCACGCCGTCGATGCGGATCGGCACCGAGCGCTCCTCGCCGGGAAGGAGCTCCTCCACGAGGCCGGCCCGGACGACGCCGCGCAGGTCCCGGGGATCCACGGCGGTCACCAGCGTGCGGGCCCCCCGGAGCTCCACCTGGATGGTCTGGGGCTCCACGACGAGCTGCATCTCCTGGCGCGGGAGCTGGACCTGGACCGGGACGGAGCCCACGGTCCGCTCGACCCGCTCCTCGACCCGGATGCCCAGGGTGGCCCGGGTCGGCGTGATCCGGATGCCGCCGAGCCCCGTGGTGTCCAGCGGCACCTCGTAGATGCCCGACTCCCGCACCGCGGCCAGGTCCAGGGGGACGAGGCGGACCGAGTCCAGCTCCTCCATGGCGCTGGCCGGGCCGCGCACCCGGGCGACCTGGGGGTTCATGCCGATGGGGCTCGCAAGGGCCACGTCCTCGGGCAGCTCCCCCGCCACCCGGAGCGCCACCGGGAGCACCCGCACGACGGCGGGCTCGAAGGTGAGCCGGACGGTGTTGGGGCTCACCGACTCGACGGAGAGGGGGCTGCCCTCGCCCAGCGCGACCCACTCGCGGCGGAGCGCCACCACCGTGTCGGCGGAGGTGACGTCCTGCACCGGGATGCGGAGGAACGTGCCCTCCTGCGCCAGGTCGATGATCTCCCCGGTGGGCCCGCTCAGACGGAGCTCCACGGTGGCGGGGCGCGGCGGGCCCGCCTGGGTCCACGCCGTGTCGGCGACGTCCACCCGGATCGGGACCTCGAAGGACTCGGCGGTCCGGGGTTCGGTCTGGACCAGGGCCCAGAGGAAGACCGAGAGGCCGAGGGCGGCCAGCTTCAGGCGCCAGTTGTGGACCACGGCTCGGGGGAGGAGGGCCACAGGCTCCTCAGCCGTTCAGGAGACGGCGGATCAGCTCCTGGTTCACATCGGCGTCCCAGTCCGTCGGCCCCGCCACCTTCTTGTAGATGACGCCGTCGCGACCGACGATGAACGACTCGGGGACGCCGGTGGTCTGGTAGGTGCGCTGGATGGAGCCGCTGGGGTTGTGGAGGATCGGGAAGGACAGCCCGTACTCCTCGGCGAAGGCCTCCAGGTCCCCGCCCTGGCGCCCGTACGCGTCCTCCTGCCCCGCCGGCGCGTCCACGCTCACCGCCAGGATCTCGAAGTCCGGATCGTCGAGCTCCTCGTACAGCCGCTGCATGGAGGGCATCTCCTCCCGGCAGGGCGGACACCAGGTGGCCCAGACGTTGATGAGGAGGACCTTGCCGCGGTAGTCGGTGAGCGAGACCTCCTCGCCGGCCATGTTCGTGACCGTGAAGCCCGGCGCGTCGGCCCCGGCCAGGACCGGCTGGTAGCTCTCCCGACCGATCCACGCCGCGGCCACGAGCACCACGGCGCCCACGATGGCCCAGAGGTAGGGGGACTTGAGAGGACTGCGCATGTCGGTTCCGCCGGTGCGAGGGATACGGCGCGAGGCCTGCTGCTGCTACGGTCGGGACCGGGCGAAAGTTCCCGGCCCGACCCGTGTTTCACCGCGTGGAATCTAGGCCTTCGGGGCCGCGGCGGTAGGCCGGCGGGCCTCCCGCGTCCGAGGGCCGCGGACGACGCGCCCGGCGCCCGGTCAGAGGCCGCCGGAGCGGCCCACGGCCAGGCGCACGGCGGCGCCCCGCTCCAGCTCGCTGTCGGCGGCGGGCTGCTGCTCCACGACGATCCCCCGATCCCGGCCGAAGCGGAAGACCTCCTCGACCTCGCTCACCACCAGGCCGAGCTCCTCGAGCGCCGCCTCCGCCTCCTCGCGCTGCATCCCCACCACCAGCGGCATGATCACGATCGGGGGGCCGGTGCTCACCGAGAGGGAGACCTCGGCCGGCAGGGCCAGGACCGTGTCCACCGACGGGGCGACTCGCGCCACCCGGCCCCGGGGGAGGTCGGACTGCACCGAGTCCACGGTCACGACGAACCCGGAGCTCTCCAGGACGATGCGGGCCCGCTCGGCGTTGAGCCGGAGGACGTCGGGGACCGCCCGGGTCTGCGGTCCGGTGCTGATCGTGACCCGCACCTCCGAGCCCGGCGTGGCGAGCTGCCCCGGGAAGGGCGCCTGGCCCAGGACCTCGCCCGCCGCCACCGACGGGTGCTGGAGGGAGTCCACCGCGCCCAGCGCGAGGCTCGACCCGGCGAGCCGCTCCGACGCTCGGGTGAGCCCGAGGCCGCGCACGTCCGGCACCTCGTAGAGGTCGCCGGGAGGCGGGGGCGCCGGGAAGACGAGCTGGGTGGCCACCAGCCAGCCCAGGGCCCATCCGGCGAGCGCCAGGCCCGCGGCCATGACGAGGACGCGGCCCCAGCCCCGGCCGCCCCCGGCGCTCCCCTTCCCGCCCTTGGCGCGTCCCCGGCCCTTCCGGGTGCGCTTCAGCGACCCGCCCAGCTTCACGGCCGCCTCCGGAGGCGGGCGGCGAAGGCGCCGTCGAAGCCGGAGCGCTGCGGGAGGACGCGGAGGAAGCCGCGGCCGTCGACGTAGGGCGCCGGCACGGCGGAGGTGGGCTCCATGGAGAACTCGGGGTGCTCGGTGAGGAAGGTCTCGATCTGCCGCTCGTTCTCTTCGGGCTCGAGGGTGCAGGTGGAGTACACCAGATACCCCCCCGGGCGCACCAGGGGTGCAACGGCCCGGAGGATCGCGCGCTGAAGCCCGGCGAGGCGCTCCGGATCCCCGGGGGAGAGGCGCCACCGCCCGTCGGGGTGACGGCGCAGCGTGCCGGTGCCCGTGCACGGCGCGTCCACCAGCACCGCCTCCACCGGCCGGAAGGGAGGTCGGGTGGCGTCGGCCACCACCATCCCCATCCGGCTCCCCGTCCGGTCCACGTTCTGGCGGACCAGCCCCATGCGGACGCCCGATCGATCGGCGGCCGAAGTATAGGAAGCCCGCCGGGAGAGGGCGAGCGCCTTGCCGCCCGGCGCGGCGCACACGTCGATCAGCCGTCCGTCCGCGGGCGGGTCGGCGTAGGCCACCACGAGGTTGGCCCCCGGGTCCTGGACGATGGAGGGGAGGACGTCCAGCGCCGCCACCGGATCCGTGCCGCGCTCCAGGCGCAGGCACCGCCCCGGCTCCACCGCCTCGGCCTCGATCCCCGCCGCCGCCAGCGCCGCCACGGCCTCGCCCGGCTCCCGGTCCAGGGGGACCAGGTGGAGGTCCGGAACCGCGTTGTCCGCCTCCACCAGCGCCCGCACCTCCTCGAAGCTCCACCGCGCCAGCCACCGCTCCACCAGCCAGCGGGGGTGGGAGCCCCAGGTGGCGAGGAAGCCGGCGGGATCGGCCTCGGGATCGGGAAAGCGCTCGGGGCCGTCCCCGTCCTCGGCCACGCGGCGGAGGACGGCGTTCACGAGGCCTCCGGCCCCGCGGCCCGCCGCCTCCGTGGCCAGCTCCACGGCCTGGGAGCGGGCGGCGTAGGCCGGCACGCCGTCCATGTAGAGGAGCTCGTAGGCGCCCAGGCGGAGCGCTTCCAGGACCGGTGGGTCCAGCCGCTCCAGCCCCCCCTTCACCCGACGGGCGAGGAGGTGGTCCAGGCGCCCCTGGAGGCGGCTGGTGCCGAAGAGGAGCTCCTGGAGGAAGGCCCGGTCCCGGGGCTCCAGGGCGGGCGCCGCGTCGGCGAAGGCCACGTCCAGACGGAGGCCGCGGGCCACCCGGGTCCGCACCGCCAGGGCGGCGGCCCGGGTCGGCGTGACCCGCGTGCCCGAGCGCGCGGAGGAGGTCAGTCCAGCATCCCCCGCGTCGGCGACGAGGGCACGGCGATCTCCCGGGCGGGCATGCGCCCCGCCAGGAAGGCCAGCCGTCCCGCCACCGTGGCGTGCCGCATGGCCCGGGCCATGCGCACCGGGTCGTCGGCGGCCGCCAGGGCGGTGTTCATGAGGATGCCGTCCACGCCCTGCTCCATGGTGATGCAGGCGTCGGAGGCGGTGCCCACCCCGGCGTCCACGATGACCGGGACCTCCAGGCGGCGCTTGATCTCCCGGATGAAGTAGGGGTTCACCACCCCGAGCCCGCTCCCGATGGGGCTGGCCAGGGGCATCACCGCCACGCACCCGGCGTCCTCCAGCCGGAGCGCGGTGATCACGTCGTCGTTGGTGTACGCCATGACCTTGAAGCCCTCGTCGGCCAGGGTCCGCGCCGCCTCGAGGGTGGCCTGGGTGTCCGGCAGGAGGGTCGTCTCGTCGCCGATGACCTCGAGCTTCACGAACTCGTTGAAGCCCGCCGCCCGCGCCAGCCGGGCGTAGCGCACGGCGTCCTCGGCGGTGTAGCAGCCGGCGGTGTTGGC
>CAZMTA010000050.1:0-17465 GCA_964569085.1 uncultured Gemmatimonadaceae bacterium
CGGCTGTCGGAGGCTCCGATGGTGCGCACCGCGTAGCGCATGAGCGCGTCGGACAGGTGACCATCGTCACGCATGTCCTGCAGTTCCTTGATGAGCTTGCCTGCTTCCTGCATGTCTGTCCCAGACCCGTCTTGGTCGTTGCACACGCGCCGGCGCGGGTCCCGTGCGTGCTTCCAGCTGAAGATCCGATGCCGGCGGGCGCCCTCGGACGAGGGAGTCTTGCCACCGCGGTCCCCGCGGCGTCGGAGCCCAAAACACTAGGAACAACGCGGAGTCGGGTCAACGCGGAGCAGAGGGGACGGACGGTGTGGCCCCCGGGTGCCCGGAGCCGCCGGGGCCGGGTGTGGGCGCGCCCGGCTCCGGCGCCTCAGTGCCCGTGGCGGTCGTGGCTCTCCTCGTAGCGGCGCCGCTCGTGGTACCGGTCCCGGGCCTGGGCGTGGTCCCGCTTCTTGGCCGCCCGCATGGACTTGTCGTGGCTCGTCTCGCCGTGGACCGCCGGGACGGAGAACTGCTTCTCCACCTTCGCGCTCCCGCACTCGGGGCACTCGGGCGTATCCTCCCGCTTGCGGACCCAGGTCTCGAAGACGTGGTCGCACTCCTGGCAGGCGTAGTCGAAGATCGGCATGGCGCTCCCTCCTCCGTGATTTCCGTCTAGCGGGGCGTGAAGTCGGTGTCCGGGCCCAGGCGCCGGATGAAGGCGGCGATGAGCTCGGCGGTGTGGCGCAGGTCCGAGACCGACACCAGCTCGTTGGGTGAATGCATATACCGATTCGGGACGCTGACGAGCCCTGTGGGGACCCCGGCCCGCGTCAGGAAGATGCCGTCCGCGTCGGTCCGGGTCGCCTTGGGGGAGGCCTGGACCGTGTAGGGGATCCCCTCGTCCTCGGCCACGGTGGCCAGCATCTCGAAGACCTCGTTGTGGGCCGCCGAGCCCCGGCTCAGGACGGGCCCGCCCCCGATCTTGTGGTCGCCGAGCTCCTTCTTCTCGATGTCGGGGACGTCGGTGCTGAACGTCACGTCCACCACCACCGCCACGTCGGGCTCCACGCTCCAGGCGCTGGCCCGCGCTCCGCCGCCGTTGTACCCGATCTCCTCCTGGGAGGTCGCGACCGCGGTCACGGCGGCCGGCCCCGGATCCTCCGAGACCAGGCGGGCGGCTTCCAGGACCACGTACGCGCCGATCCGGTCGTCGATGGCGCGGCTGGCGATCCGGTCTCCGGCCAGGCGGATCATGGGCTGGTCCAGCACCATGGGATCGCCGATCCGGAGCCCGAGCTCCCGGGCCTCGTCGGCCGAGGTCACCCCCACGTCGACCCAGAGGTGCTTCGTCTTGGACGCCTTGGTACGGTCGTCCGCGCTCATGAGGTGGATGGCCTTCTTGCCCACCACCCCGGGCACGTCCCCCGCCCGGGAGAGGATCGTCACCCGCTGCCCCACCAGCACCTGGGGATCCCACCCCCCGATCTCGTCCACGTACAGGAAGCCGTCGTCGTCGATGTGGGTGACCTGGAGCCCGATCTCGTCGATGTGCCCGGCCAGCATCACCCGGGGCGCGCCGTCGGGGTTCACCGTGGCGTACGAGCTGCCGTGCACGTCCACCCGGACCTCGTCGGCGAAGCCCTCGGCCTCCTCCCGCCAGACGCGGGCCGGGCGGACCTCGAAGCCGCTGGGTCCGGGGGCGTCGAGGAGGCGCTCGAGGAAGGCGATGTCGTGGGAGCTCATGGCGGTGCGTCGGGCTGAAGTCGTGGGGTCGCGCAAGCTAAGTGCGCCGCCGCCCCTGCGTCCACGTGGACGGCGGTGAGAAATCTCTGGCGCCCCGGGGTGCCGCCGGGTACCTATCCCCTGACGACGGGCGGTGCGGCGGCGGAAGGCTCAGGCGACGTGACGACGGCATGCCCCCGTGCCGCCCCCTTGCCGACCGGCTCCGACCCGTGGCGTTTTCCTTCGGAAGGAGCAGGAACATGACCCGATCCACCCGGTTCGCGCCCACGCTTCCTCTGGTCGCCGCGGCGACCCTCTTGGCCGCGTGCGCGGACGCCCCGGCACCCACCACCCTCGACGTCCGTGACCTCCCCACCGCCGAGGGCCGCGCCGCGGGGGGCGGCAACGCCCTCGACGTCGCGAACGCCCAGCTCGCCCTCCAGGGCGCCGAGTACCGGATCGCCTACGCCGAGTACTACACCCTCGGCGAGTCCGGCGAGGTCGGCACGGTCATCTTCGCGAACAATCGGGGCAACAAGCAGACGGGGCTCGAGTTCATTCCCGACGACCCCCGGCGGGGCGGCATCGACGGGGACCCGAACACCATCGACTCCTGGGTGGACGTGACCCAGGGCGCCACCGCCAGCGGCCTCTCCGCCTTCGAGACCACGAACGCCATCGCCCGCGCCATGGGCACCTGGGACGACGCCACCTGCTCCGAGCTCGGGGCCTCCGTGACCCCGGTGGGCGTGGACATCGGGCTGGTCCAAGCGATCCTTGGATACGGTGGGACGGGGATCGCGGTCTCCGACGTGATGCACGCCGGCTGGCTCCCGGGCGGTTTCTTCGACCTGCTGGCCCCCGGCGGCTCCGGCTTCATCCTGGGCGTCACCTTCACGCTGACCTTCGCCGGCGGGGACCTGGACGGCGACGGCGCGCCCGACCTGGGGGCGCGTGAGATCTACTACAACGACGCCTTCTCGTGGGCCGACGACGGCACCAGCAGCATCGACGTCGAGACGGTGGCGCTCCACGAGGCCGGCCACGGCCTGAGCCAGGCCCACTTCGGCAAGATCTTCGGGACCGCGGCCAACGGGAAGATCCACTTCTCGCCCAGGGCCGTGATGAACGCGGCCTACTCCGGCGTTCAGCGGGACCTCACCGGCACCGACGGGGCCGGGCACTGCAGCATGTGGGCCAGCTGGCCGAACTGAGCCTGCGAGCGGTCCGAGGCCAGGAGGCCGACGGGGACGTCCCCGTCGGCCTCCTCCGGCATCATGCGCCCGGGTCGCTCCCCCCGGGGCCCCCGACGTCGATGCCCTTGGAGGGGTCGCGCCCCTCGTAGGGGTCGCTGCGACCCGGCCGGCGGGGCGGCCCACCGGGCGCGCCGGACCCCGCCCGGGAGCCGAGCTCGACGTCGGGCCGATCGTCCTCCTCCTCGGGTCCACCGCCGGTGGACCAGATGCCGCCGGGTCCCATGGCCACCACCCGGACGCTGCCGTCCCGGATGGCCGCCTCCAGCGTCCGCTTGAGGCGCTTCTGGATCCACCGCCGGGACGCCGGGAGGAGGAGCGCGAAGCCCGCCACGTCCGTGAGGATCCCCGGCGTGAGGAGGAAGGCCCCGCCCACCAGGACCGCGAAGCCGTCGAGGATCGACTGCCCCGGGAGACGCCCCTGGGCGAGCTCCTCCTGGAAGCGGAAGAAGACCCGCACGCCCTCGGCCCGGGCCAGCCACGCCCCGGCGATTCCCGTGGAGACCACGAGGAGGAGGGTGGGGAGCAGACCGACCCACTGGCCCACCTGGATCAGGAGCACCAGCTCCAGGATGGGCACGACGACGAAGAGCAGGGCGAGGCGGCCGAGGAGGTTCATGGGTTAGCTTTACCCGGACCCCCGAAGGCGGGTCCGGGCCGTGGCCCGGGCGCCGGCGCGCCCCTCCCGGTGGCGTCCGGCCGGCCCGCCCTCGCCTGGACCCCGGGCGGACGCCCGGTGTACCGCCGTTCCACGCATTTCCCCCGCCGCACGAAAGGCCCATGGAGCAGACCTACTTCCGGAAAGGCTTCGGACTCAAGAAGGAGCTGAGGCCCGTCATCGACGCCGAGTACCAGTCGGCCCTCGTCGAGCGCATCCGCGCCCGAGGCTACACCGACACCTTCGGCGACATCACCGTCGAGCTGGCCCAGGAGTTCGGCTTCTGCTACGGGGTGGACCGGGCCGTGGACTACGCCTACGAGACGGTCCACAAGTTCCCGGACAAGACGATCTACCTGGTGGGCGAGATCATCCACAATCCGCACGTGAACCAGCGGATGACGGACATGGGGATCCAGTTCATCTACCCCGAGGACGACGGGAGCTTCGACTTCTCCCACGTGGGCGAGGACGACGTGGTCCTCATCCCGGCCTTCGGGGTGACGCTCCAGGACTTCGAGCGCCTCCGGGAGAAGGGCTGCATCCTGGTGGACACCACCTGCGGGTCGGTGCTCCACGTCTGGAAGCGGGTCGAGAAGTACGCCAAGGACGGGTTCACGGCCATCATCCACGGCAAGTACACCCACGAGGAGTCCCGGGCGACGGCGTCCCAGGTCAACAAGCACCCCGGCGGCAAATACCTGATCGTCCGGGACATGGACGAGGCCGGGCTGGTCTGCGACTACATCGCCCGGCGGGAGGGCCACATGACCCGGGAGGAGTTCATGGACCACTTCCGGATGAAGGCCTCCGAGGGCTTCGACCCCGACGAGGACCTGAAGCAGGTGGGCGTGGCCAACCAGACCACCATGCTGGCCAACGAGTCCATGGCCATCGGGCTCAAGGTCCACCAGGCCATGGCCGAGGGATACGGAGCCGAGCACGCCCAGGAGAACTACCGCTCCTTCGGGACGATCTGCTCCGCCACCCAGGAGCGGCAGGACGCGGTGGAGCAGATGATGCAGGATCCGCCGGACATCATGGTGGTCATCGGAGGCTACAACTCCTCGAACACCAACCATCTGGCGCACCTCTGCCGGCAGCACA
The DNA here is from genome assembly GCA_964569085.1 of uncultured Gemmatimonadaceae bacterium. Lineage (GTDB taxonomy): Bacteria > Gemmatimonadota > Gemmatimonadetes > Longimicrobiales > Gaopeijiaceae > JAJCZZ01. Next base: position 4,720 of record CAZMTA010000050.1, read on the forward strand.
CCCGCACCTTCCACATCGAGGACGCGGCCTGCATCTCCGTGGACGACGGGACGATCCGGCACAAGCCGGAGCTCAACCCCAAGGCCGAGGAGCTGGTGGAGACCGACTGGATCCCCGAGGGGGCGTTCAAGCTCGGCATCACCGCCGGGGCGTCCACGCCCAACAACAAGATCGGTGAGGCGGTCCTCCGCGTCCTCCAGATCCGGGGGATCGAGGTGGACCTGGACGTGGGCGAGGCCCAGCCGGCCTGAGGCTCCGACCGGGCCGGAGCCTCCGCCGCGGGGCTCCTGGCCGCGGGGCTCCTAGAAGAAGCGCCCGCCCCCGCCGCCGAAGATCCGGGGGTTCACCACGTTGTTGAACACCGAGCCGAAGGTGAAGCTCAGCCCCACGTCCACCGAGTACTCGAAGTCGGTGCCGAGCTCGGTGCGCTCCAGGAGGATCTCCTCGTCGGTGATGTCCTCGTCCGGGGCCACGTAGATCTGGTCCTTGATGCGGGCCACGTTCCCGCGGACGTCCAGGCTCAGCCCGCGGAAGAGGCGGATCTCCACGTTCCCGAAGAACGAGATCCGGTGCTGGGACGGGTCGTCCAGGTAGTGGGAGCCCTGGAGCGACGCGCGGAGCTCACCCCAGGGCTGCTGGAAGTCGGCGCTGACCTGCAGCCGCTGCTCCGGGCGGGTCTCCTCCAGCTTCCCGAAGAGGGTGCGCTGGTCGTAGCGGTAGTGGACGACGCCCACCTGATAGAGCGCGGTGATCTGGCGGCTGGTGGCCTCCTCGTAGGGATAGACGCTGTACTCCAGCGCCGGCCCGGCCTCCACCTGGAGATCCTGGTTGCGGGAGGTGGACGACCCGGCCCGGGCCTGCCCGCCCACCGACCAGTGGGGCCCGAGACTCCACACGGAGGTGCCCCGGAGGTTCAGGTTGCGCTGGATGCTGGAGAGGACCTCCCCGTCGTTCAGCTCGAACTCGTCCCACTCGTACTCGCTGAAGAAGTTGAAGTCGACCTTGTGCTCCTCCGTGGTGCGCCCGCCTGACAAGGTCCCCCGGTAGGAGCGGGATCGGGTCCGGCTCTCCCCCTCCGCCTCCACGCTCACGCTGGTGCGGAAGACCCAGAGGTTCCACGGATCCTCGGCGGGCACGGCGGCCCCCGACTCCTCCTGGTCCCGGTCGGGGAAGGTCACGTCGGCCAGCTCGCCCATGCCCGCCAGCGCCAGGTAGCGGGCGAGCCCCAGCCGGAAGGTGCGCACCAGCCCGGCCCGCACCTCGTCCTCGGTCTCGGTCTGGCGGGAGGTGTGGCGGAGCGTGTCCGCCCGTCCGTCCAGCTCGCCCCGTCCGAGGTAGCGGAGCGTGTACTCCCGACCGCCGCCCCCCGTCCCCTGACGGGTCACGATGACGTGGAGGTCGGCCACCTGCCGATCCCGGACCCAGTCCACCACGGGGACTTCCTGCCGGAAGTAGTCGAAGTCGCAGAAGCGGTCGCAGTCCAGGAAGACCCGGAGGGACGCGGGACCGGGATCCGTGGCCGGCGCCTGGGCCGACAGCTCCACGGAGAGGCCCCACGTGGCGACGCCCAGGACCAGGAAGGTGCGGAGGAGGGCCAGGCGCATGGAGCTCGCGGGGGGTGGAGATCGGAGGAAGGTGGAGGGACCCGGTGGAGGCGTCCGCCCACGCCTACTCCTCTGCGGCCTCCCTGATCCCCACGCCCAGCTTCTTCAGGAGCTCACGCAGCCGCTCCTGCTCGTCGGCGGACAGGCGCCCGGCCAGCTCCTCGATGAACCCCCGGTGGTCCGGGAAGACCTCGGCGATGAGGGCGTGGCCCTCGGGGGTGAGCTTGGCCTGCACGACCCGCCGGTCCTCCGGCGAGCGCTCACGGTACACCAGGCCTTGGTCCTCCAGCCGGTCCATGACGTACGTCACGTTCCCGCCGGTCACCAGGAGCTTATCCGCCAGCTCCCCCAGGGAGAGCGGCCCCAGGTGGTACAGCGCCTCGAGGATCCCGAACTGCGGCGTGGTGAGGCCGTAGCCGGTCACCCGGCACGAGATCTCCCGGGCGAAGGTGGAGTAGCACCGGGCCAGGGCCACCCAGAGCCGGAGCGCGCGCTCCTGGTCCTCGGACCAGCCCCGCTCCGCCGGGGCGTCGATGTCCACCGTGCCGGGAGATCGGTCGGCGTCGGCCATCAGATGTGGATGGGCCGACCCAATGCCGCGAGGGCCCCTTCGGACACGCCCTCGGAGAGGGTCGGGTGCGGATGCATGGCCTTCTCCATCTCCTCCACCGTGGACTCGAGGTGGCGGCCCACCACGAACTCGGCGATGAGCTCCGTGGCGTGGGGCCCGACGATGTGGGCGCCCAGGATCTCCGAGTACTTCTTGTCCCGGATGATCTTCACGAAGCCGTCGGCGTGGCCCGCGGCCACGGCCCGTCCGATGGCGATCCAGGGGAGCTTGCCGACCTCGATGTCGTAGCCCTCCTCCTTGGCCTGCTCCTCGGTGAGGCCCACCGACGCCACCTCGGGGTGGCAGTAGGTGCAGTTGGGCACGTTGCCGTAGTCCACGGTCCCGTGGCCCTCGCCGGCCATGTGCTCGACGCAGACGATCCCCTCGTGGCTGGCCTTGTGGGCCAGGAGCTGGCGCCCCGCCACGTCGCCGATGGCGTAGATCCCGTCGACGTTGGTCTTCAGGTGCTCGTCCACCTTGATGAAGCCCCGGTCGTCGGTCTCGACCCCGGCGGCGTCCAGCCCCAGGTCCTCCGAGTTGGGGACGCGGCCCACGGCGGAGAGCACGAAGTCGACCTTCTTGGTCTGGGCCTCGCCCTTCTTGTCCTTGAAGGTGACCTCGACGCCGTCCTTCTTGACGTCCGCCTTCTCGAAGCGGGCGGAGGTGTGCACCTCGATGCCGCGCTTCTTCCAGGCCCGCTCCATGAACTTGGAGACCTCGGCGTCCTCCAGGGGGAGGATGCGGTCCAGCGCCTCCACCATGGTGACCTCGGTGCCGTACGCGTCGTACACGTCGGCGAACTCCATCCCGATGGCGCCGGCCCCGACGATGAAGAGGGACTTGGGCGCCTCCTTCTGCATGAGCGCGCCCGTGGAGGACCAGATGCGGTCCTCGTCGATCTTCAGCACCGGTAGGTCCCGGGGCCGGGAGCCGGTGGCCAGGATGACGTTGTCGGCCTCGTGGACGGTCTTCTTCCCGTCGGCGTCCTCGACCTCGACCTTCCCCTTCCCCTTCAGCCGGCCGTACCCCTCGAGGTGCGTGACCTTGTTCTTCTTGAAGAGGTGGGCGATGCCCTTGTTCATCTGCTCCGCCACCCGGCGGGAGCGCTCCTGGGCGGGCCCGAGGTCGAAGCTCACGTCCTTCGCCTTGATCCCGTGGGCCTCCGCGTCCTTCATCTCGTTGGCCAGGAGGGCGCTGGTCAGCATGGCCTTGGTGGGGATGCAGCCGATGTTCAGGCAGACGCCGCCGAGCTTCTCGGTCTCGACGCACGCCACCTTCATGCCGAGCTGCGCCGCGCGGATGGCGGCGACGTAACCACCGGGACCACTGCCGATAACGATGAGGTCGAAGCGCTCTTTGCCAGCCACGCGCAGGTTCTCCTGGGATGTGGAATGGGACGCCCGACGCCGGGTCGGGGCCGGGTGCAGCGTCGAAAGCTAGAGGGCGCCCGGAGGAGGGTAAAGCCCGCCGGCGCGGGCCGGACGGGCGGCGGACGGCGCCGCCGCTCCCGCGGGGGCGGGTGGGAGCGTGGCTGAAGAAGCGCGTGCGGGGGGACGTAGGCTTTGGCGACAGGCTCCCCGCAGGGGTAGCTTGCCCCAGTCTCCCGCTCCCCCGACATCGGAGGTCCCGGATGTGGCCGCTCCTCATCGTCCTGGCCGTGGCAGTCTGGCTGGTGCTCCTCTACAACGGCCTGGTGCAGCTCCGTGAGTCCGCCGAAGCGGCGTGGTCGGACATCGACGTGCAGCTCAAGCGGCGCCACGACCTCATCCCCAACCTGGTGGAGACGGTCAAGGGGTACGCCACCCACGAGCGTCAGACCCTCGAGTCCGTCATCCAGGCCCGGAACCGGGCCATGGCGGCCCAGGGCCCCGAGGACCGGGCCCAGGCCGAGGGGATGCTCACCGGGGCGCTGAAGTCGCTCTTCGCGCTGTCGGAGGCCTACCCGCAGCTCCAGGCCTCCGCGGGCTTCCGGGACCTCCAGCGCAGCCTCTCCGAGACCGAGGAGAAGCTCTCCCAGGCCCGGCGCTACTACAACGCGGTGGTCCGGGACCTGAACACCCGGGTCCAGACCTTCCCCTCGGTGGTGGTGGCCCGCTCCTTCGGCTTCGAGCAGAAGGAGTTCTTCGAGATCCCCGAGGCCGAGCGGGCCGTGCCCCGGGTCTCCTTCGACGACGGCTCGGCCTGACCTCGTTCCCGGGAGAGAGACCGTGAGCGCTCGACTCCGCCGCCGGATCCCGACCGCCCCTTCCCTGGTGCCTTTCCTCCTGGCGGCCCTCGCCGTCCTGCTCCCGGTCGCCGCGGGAGGCCAGGAAGGGGGCCGCTCCCTGGTCATCGAGAGCTTCGACGCCACGCTCCGGGTGGAGGAGGACGGGTGGCTCGAGGTGCGCGAGCGCATCGAGGTGGCGTTCCGGGGAAGCTGGAACGGGATCTACCGGGACATCCCCGTGGAGTACCGCACGCCCCAGGGGTTCTCCTACGGGCTCTTCCTCGACGACGTGACCGTCCTGGACGGGGCCGGCGAGCCCCTGGAGTACACCTCCTCCCGGGAGGGACCGTACCGGCGCCTCAAGATCCGGGTGCCCGGCGCGCAGGACGCGACGCGGACCGTCCAGGTCCACTACCGGGTCCCCAACGCGCTGCGCTTCCACGAGGAGTACGACGAGCTCTACTGGAACGTCACGGGAGACGAGTGGCAGATGCCCATCCGGCGTGCGAGCGCCATGGTGCTCCTGCCCGACGGCGCCGAGCACACCCGGGCGGCCTCGTGGACCGGAGGCTACGGCTCGTCGGAGGACGCGGCCGAGTCCACCGAAATAGAGCAGGGGTTCTACTTCGAGACCACCGAGGAGCTCGCCTATCGGGAGGGGCTGACGGTGGCGGTGGCGTGGGCGCCCGGCCTCGTCGCCGCTCCGAGCTCGTTCACGCGCCTCCGCTTCTTCCTCCGCTCCAACTGGCCCTTCTTCCTCCCCCTCCTGAGCCTCCTCCTCATGTGGCGGTGGTGGTGGCATCGGGGCCGGGACCCGCAGCGGCGGTCGGTGGCGCCCCAGTACGCGCCGCCCCGGGGCCTCCGACCCGCCGAGGCCGGCACCCTGGTGGACAACCGACCGGACCTGCGGGACATCACGGCCGTGGTGGTCGACCTGGCGGTGCGGGGCTGGCTCCGCATCGAGGAGACCGGAGGCGAGGGCATGCTGAGCCGCCTGCTGGACGGGCGGGACTACGCCCTCACCCCCCTGCGGCCCCGGCGCGACTGGGCCGAGCTCGAGCCCCACGAGCGCCGGGTCCTGGAGGGGCTGTTCGCCGGAGGGGTGGACCACGAGGGCATCCCCGCCGCCGTGGAGCTGTCCGAGCTGAAAAACGAATTTTATTCGGAATTACCCGGAATCCGCTCGTCCGTCTTCGATTCCCTCGTGTCCAAAGGGTTCTACGAGGAGCGCCCGGACAAGGTGCAGCAGCGGTGGATGGGCATCGGCGCCGTGCTCATGGGGCTCGGCGTCGTGGGCGGGATGCTCGTGGCCGAGACCTTCACCCTCTCTCCCCTCACCGGGGTGCTGGCCGGGGTGCTCACGGGGCTGCCGGTCCTCGCCTTCGGGGTGTTCATGCCGGCCCGCACGGTTCAGGGCACCCGGGCCCTGGAGGAGGTCCTGGGCTTCGAGGAGTTCCTTGAGCGGGTGGAGTCGGACCGGTTCCGCCGCATGATCCAGGGACCGGAGATGTTCGAGGCCTACCTCCCCTACGCCATGGCCTTCGGCGTGGCCGAGAAGTGGGCGCGGGCCTTCGAGGACCTCTACACCGAGCCGCCGGACTGGTACCGCGGGCGCTGGGACGGCCGCTTCCACGCCCTCTACCTGACGAACTCGCTCTCGAGCATGTCCACGACGGCGGCCTCCACCATGACGTCCGCCCCGCGGAGCAGCGGCGGCTCGGGCTTCTCCGGGGGCGGAGGCGGCGGGTTCAGCGGAGGCGGCTTCGGGGGCGGCGGCGGGGGAGGCTGGTAGGCCCCCACCCCCCGACGACGGGTCTCAGGGCGCGGCCGTCGCCCGCTCCACGAGCGGGCCCAGCACCTCCAGGCGCCCGTCGATCCCCTCCGCCGGCTCCAGGCCCAGGATCTCCGCCAGGAACGGGTAGACGTGGACCGACTCGAAGGGCTCCACCCCCCGCCCCGCCTCGATGCCCGGCCCCATGGCCAGGAAGATCGCCCCCATCTCGGGAATGCGGTTGTCCCAGCCGTGGCTCCAGTACGGGTCCTCGGACCGGCGCTCCGGGGTGACGAGGGTCCACTCGGGCTCCATGAGGACCACCACGTCCCCCACCCGGGGATCGGCGGAGTAGTGCAGGCGCTCCGGGACCTCGCTCCGCAGCCAGACCGAGGCGTGGGGCAGCGCCGCCCGGAGGGAGTCCCGGACCCGGACGTGCCGGGCCGAGTCCCCCTCGACGAAGAAGGACCCGTAGGGGCCCATCTCCGCGGCCCGCACCCCCTCCAGCTCGTCGGGATCGAGCACCTCCTGCTTGGCCGGATCGGCCAGCAGCATCCCGTGGTCCGAGACAAGGACGACGTAGACCTCGTCGCCGTGGGGGAGGGCGTCGAGCCCGTCCAGCAGGCGGCCCAGGGCGCCGTCGACCCGGGCCACCGCCTCCGCGACCTCGGGCGAGTCCGGTCCGTACCGGTGCCCGGCCCCGTCGACGTCGGAGAAGTAGAGGGTGATCATGTGCGGCCGCGCCTCGGGGGGCTCGGCCAGCCACTCCAGCACCTGGTCGACCCGGTCTTCGTTGGGCACGCTCCCGTCGAAGCGGCGCCAGTGGGTCGGGCGGACCCCTCCCACGTCGGCTTCCGAGCCCACGAAGAAGAACGAGGCGGCCACCATGCCCTGGCGCTCGGCGGTGGCCCAGATGGGCTCGCCGCGGTACCACGATCCGTCCTCCACCACCGACCGGTCTCCCATGGAGTAGGCGGCCGCCCGGTCCGGGTCCCAGTAGCGGTTCCCCACCAGCCCGTGGTGCTCGGCGTACATGCCGGTGGCCACCGAGTAGTGGGTCGGGAAGGTCTTGGTCGGGAAGGCGGGGATCATCCGCTCCGCCCGCACCCCGGCCGCCGCCACCCGCTCGAAGGCCGGCGCCGGATACCGGTCCAGGTAGTCCCAGCGGAAGCCGTCGAAGGAGATCAGGACCACGTGGGGCGCGTCCCGATGGCGGGGGGCGTTCACCCCGCCGGAGGTGACGACGGCGGTGTCGGAGGCGCTGTCGGAGGGGGGGACGGAGGCCCGCTCGCCGGCGTCGTCGCGGCACCCCGCGGCCAGGGGGAGCGCGAGGAGGGCGGCCAGCAGGACCGGGCGGACGGAGCGGGGGATGCGGGTGTTGGTCATGGCGGCGGGAAGGGGGTGGACGAACCGGGGCCGGCCTACCCTGCCGCCGCGGGGGCCCTCGGGGCAAGCCCCGTGACGGACCGGCCTCCCGGCCCGCTGAAACCGTACATCGGCGACGGACGTACGGGACGAAGAGCGCCGCCGTGCATCGGCGACGGATGGTTCCCACCCACCCACGGCCCATGACCGACCCCACCGAGCTCGACCGCGTCCTCCCCCTGACCCCAACGGTGTACCACATGCTGGTGGCGCTGGCCGCCGGCACCCGCCACGGCTACGACATCGCGCGGGAGGTGGAGGAGCTCACCGAGGGGCGCATCGTCATGGGGCCCGGCACCCTCTACGGCTCGCTCCAGCGCATGGAGGAGTCCGGCCTCATCGGCGAGGCGGAGAACCCCGGGGACCAGGGCGCCCACGTGGACCGACGCCGGTACTGGACCATGACCCCCCTGGGTCGGACCGCGCTCCGGGCCGAGTCCGAGCGCCTCACCCGCGCGGTGGACCTGGCCCGGGCGAGGCTCGGCGCGTGAGCGGCCCCGCCCGCGATCCGCTGCGCCGGATCTACCGCGGGCTCCTGCTCCTCTACCCCCGGTCCTTCCGGGACCGCTTCGGCCCCGACCTCCTCCGCGCCTTCGACGACCGGCGCGCCGAGCCGCGCCACCGGGGCTTCCTCGGCGGCCTCCGCCTCCTCGCCCTCCTCGGCGCGGACCTCGCGTCCTCCCGTGCCCTCACCCGACCCCGGGGCCGAGCCCCGGCTGGAGCCTCCCTCGTGAACGACCTCGCCCACGACCTCCGCTACGCGCTCCGCATGCTGGTGAAGAGCCCGGTCTTCTCCGCCGCGGCGATCCTCACGCTCGCCCTGGGGATCGGCCTGAACGCCGCCAGCTTCTCGGCCGTGAAGGCGCTCCTGCTGGACCCCCTCCCGGGGGTGGAGCGGCCGGAGCGCCTCGTGCAGCTCTACCGGTCGTGGCCCGGCCTGACCTACGGATCCACCTCCATCCCCCACTACCGGGACCTGCGGGACCGGACCGACGAAGTCTTCGAGTCCGTGGCCGCATGGAAGTTCGCGCCCCTCTCCCTCTCGGCCGACGGTCGGAGCGAGCGCCTCATGGGGCTCATGGTGAGCGCCAACTTCTTCCAGACGCTGGGGGCGGAGCCCGCGCTGGGCCGCCCCTTCCTCCCCGAGGTGGAGTCCGAGGGGCCGGGCGCGCACCCGGTGGTCGTCCTGGGCCACGGCTTCTGGCGGACCCGGTTCGGAGGCGATCCCGGGGTGGTGGGCCGCACCGTCACGCTCAACGGCGCGCCCTTCGAGGTGGTGGGGGTGGCCCCGCCGGGGTTCGAGGGGCCCATCAACATCGCGGCGCCCCCCATCTACGTGCCCCTGATCATGACGCCGGTGATCGAGCCCGGCTCCGACGACCTGGAGGCCCGGGGGAGCAACTCCATGACGGCCGTGGCCCGTCTCCGGGACGGGGTCACCCTGGAGCGAGCGGAGGAGGCCCTCCAGGCCTTCCTCCTCCAGCTCCGGGAGGAGATGCCCGAGGCCTACGCCGAGCAGGTCGGCACCACCGTCGTCCGCCAGTCGGAGGCCGGCATCCACCCCAGCTTCCGCGGCGCCCAGGTGGGGATGAGCACCGTGGTCATGGCCGTGGTGGCGCTCCTCCTCCTCATCGCCTGCGTGAACGTGGCCAACCTCTTCCTGGCCCGGGCCCGGGAGCGCCGGCGGGAGATCGGCCTCCGCCTGAGCCTCGGCGCGACCCGCGGGCGGATCGTCCGCCAGCTTCTCACCGAGAGCCTGCTCTTCTCCCTGCTGGCCGGGGCGGCGGGGCTCGGCCTGGCCCACCTCTCGGTCGGCCTCCTCGAGGTCTTCCGCCCGCCCATCGACGGTCCCTGGCGCCTGGACGTCCCCCTGGACGGGACGGTCCTCCTCTTCACCCTCGGGGTCTCGGTGACCGCCGGGCTCCTCTTCGGCCTCGCGCCGGCGCTCCAGTCCATGCGCGCCGACACCATCTCCGCCGTGAAGGGGCAGGCCGAGGGCGGGGCCGGACGCTCCCCTATGAGCCGCGGGCTGGTCGTGGTCCAGATGGCCCTCTCCATCCTCCTCCTGGTCAGCGCCGGGCTCTTCCTGCGCGCCCTGCAGAGCGCCACGAGCATGGACCCGGGCTTCGACGATCCGGGGAACCTGGTCATGGCCTCCATGGACCCGGGGCTCCAGGGATACGACGAGGTCCGGGCCCGGGCGTTCTACGACCGGCTCCTGGAGGAGGCGCGCGCGCTCCCCGCCGTGCGGGACGCGGCCCTGGTGGACTTCGCCCCCCTGGGCCTGAACGCCTCGGACCGCGGCGTCCGGATCCCCGGGTACGAGTTCGCCGAGGGCGAAGGCCGGACCGTCCACTACGCCCACGTCTCCGAGGGCTACTTCGAGACGCTGGGGATCGACCTCGTCGAAGGTCGCGGCTTCACCCCGCGGGACGACGCGGCCGGCGAGCCGGTCCTCGTCGTCAACCAGGCCTTCGCGTCCCGCTTCTGGCCCGGCGAGTCCCCCCTGGGCAAGACCGTCGAGGTGGCGGGATCCCGCCGGGTGGTGGGCGTGACCGAGACCGGCAAGTACGGAAGCCTGGGAGAGGCCCCCACACCCTTCATGTACTTCCCCCATCGGGAGCGCTTCCGCACCGGGATGACGCTGGTGGCCCGCACGGCCGGGAACGCCGGGAACGCCCTCGCCGGACTCCGGAGCGTGGTCCGTGAGGCGGACGCCCAGCTCCCCCTCTACGACGTCCGCACCATGGAGAACCACCTGGGGATCGCCCTCCTCCCGGCCCGCATCGGGGGCTCGGTCCTGGGGCTCTTCGGGGTCCTGGGACTCCTGCTCGCCGCCGTGGGCGTGTACGGGGTGATGGCCTACTCGGTCTCCCGACGGACCCGGGAGATGGGGATCCGGGTGGCGCTGGGGGCGGACCGGGGGACGGTCCTGAAGCTCGTCGTGGGCGAGGGCCTGAAGCTCACCCTCCTGGGGACGGCGGTGGGTCTCGCGGCGGCCGCCGGGGCGTCCCGGCTGGTGGCCGGGCTCCTCTACGATGTCCGCCCGCTCGACCCCGCCGCCTTCCTGGGCGTGCCGCTGGTCCTGGTGGCCGTCGCCACCCTGGCGGTCTGGCTTCCGGCACGCCGCGCCGCGCGGGTCGATCCCATGGGGGCGCTCAAGACGGACTAGGGGGAACGAGCGCCGGGCGGACGACCGTGAGGTCCGTCCGCCCGGCACCCCGTCGGGGTCGACGCGCCCGGTGGGCGGCGGCCCGCCCGGGCCAGCCCAGCCTAGAGCAGGATCGCGCCCGGCTCCTCGAGCATGGTCTTGAGCGTCTGGAGGAAGCGCGCGCCCTGGGCGCCGTCGATGACGCGGTGGTCGCAGCTCATGGTGATGTTCATGCGGGACTCGACCACGAGCTCCCCGTCCTCCACCACCGGCGTCTCCTCGATCCCGCCCACGGCCAGGATCCCGGCCTCGGGGGGGTTGATGATGGCCGTGAACTCCTGGATGCCGAACATGCCCAGGTTCGAGACGGAGAACGTCGCGCCCGTGTACTCGTCGGGCTGGAGCTTCTTCTCCCGGGCCCGGCCCGCCATCTCCCGGACCTCGTCGGCGATCTGCGCGATGCCCTTGAGGTGGGCGTTCCGCACCACCGGGGTGATGAGCCCGTCGTCGATGGCCACGGCCACGCCCAGGTGGACGGCGTTGAACCGCCGGATGCTGTCGCCCTGCCAGTGGGCGTTGCACTCGGGGTGCCGCCGGAGCGCGCCGGCGGTGGCCTTCAGGACCATGTCGTTGAGGGAGACCTTCCGGCCCTCGCTCTCCAGCATGGCGTTGATGCGCTGGCGGGCCTCCATGGCCCGTCCCATGTCCACGTGGACGGTGAGGTAGAAGGTCGGCACCGGCCCGATGGACTGGACCAGCCGCTTGGCGATGGCCTTCCGCATCTGGGAGACGGGCACGTCCTCGTACTCGTCCTCGTCGGGGGACCACGACGCGGGCGCGGCCGCGGGCTCCTTGCCCACGCCGGACTCCTTGGCCTCCTCCACGTCCCGCTTCACCACGCGCCCGCCGGGGCCGGAGCCCTCGACGCGGGACAGGTCGATGCCGTAGTCCTCGGCCAGGCGGCGCGCCAGCGGGGACGCCTTCACCCGCCCGTCGTCGGAGGTCGGAGCGGAGCGGTCGGCGGAGGGCTTTCCGCCCTCGCCGGAGGCGGCGGCCTTCTCGTCGACGGCCGCCTCGTCCTTCTCGTCCCCCTTCGCCTCGTCCTTCTCGTCCTTCTCGTCTGCCTCGTCGGCCGCGTCCTCCTTCCCGGCCTCGTCGTCCTCGGCCTCGTCGGCGTCCTCGTCCGAGCCGCCGCCGCCGCCGCCGCCGCCCGAGACACCCTCCACGCCGGAGATGTCCTCGTCGGCGTCCGCCACCACGGCGATCACCTCACCGACGGGCGCGGTCCCGCCCTCGTCCAGGAAGATCTTCCGGAGGACGCCGTCGCCCCGGGCCACCAGCTCCATGGTGGCCTTGTCGGTCTCGATCTCCGCCAGGACGTCGCCGTTGGAGACCTCGTCCCCCTCGGACTTGAGCCAGCGCACGAGCTGGCCCTCTTCCATGGTGGGGCTCAGCGCTTCCATGTGGACTTTCGTGATCATCTATCAGCCTTTGGGCGGCGTCAGCCGGTCTTCCGGTAGAGGACGCGGTTGCAGGCCTCGACCACGCGATCCGCGCTGGGCTTGGCCATCTGCTCGAGGTTCTTGGCGTAGGGCATGGGGATGTCGGCCTGGCTCACCCGGAGGACGGGCGCGTCCAGCCAGTCGAAGGCCTCCTCCTGGATGAGGGAGACGATCTGGGCGCCGACGCCCACGTAGTTCCATCCCTCTTCCAGGTAGACGACCCGGTTGGTCTTCTTGACCGTCTCGAGGATGGCGTCCACGTCCAGGGGCCGGAGCGTGCGGAGGTCGAGGACGTCGGCCTCGATGCCGTCCTTCTCCAGCTTGTTGGCCGCCTGGAGCGCCACGTGGACCATCTTGCCGTGGGTGACGATGGAGACGTCGCCGCCCTCCCGCTTCAGGTCGGCCACCCCCAGGGGGATGACGAAGTCGTCGTCGTCCGGGACCTCGCCCTTGAAGTTGTAGAGGAGCTCGCCCTCC
>CAZMTA010000051.1:0-12499 GCA_964569085.1 uncultured Gemmatimonadaceae bacterium
AGTAGTCGTCGGGGAGGCGGGCGGTCACCGCCTCCTCGAAGCCGGGGGGAGGCGGGGGCGTGGGCTCCCCCGCGGGCTCGACGGTCCGGAGATAGGCGATGAGGGCGTCCATGTCCCGCGTCCCCAGGAACTGGGTCTGCTTCGACGGCATGAGGTAGATCTCGCGCGTCGGGTGCACCCCCTCGCGCAGGAGCCGCTCCAGCTGCTCGTCGCTGAAGGTCGGCATCGTGAGCGAGATGTTGGTGGCCCAGAGCCCCTCCACGAGGGGGATGAGCTCGCCGAAGTTCGTGCCCGTGTAGTCCTCGAGGTGGCACGCGTTGCACCCGAACACCGTGGAGAGACGCTCGCCGTGGGCGAGCCTCTCCTCCTCGCTCCCGTAGTCGCCCCCGTCGAAGCTCACCCTCATGGCGGGCCCCGCCGGATCCGCGCCGCCCTCCGGGGCCGCGGAGGCGGGGTCGTCCGCGCCGTCCTCCGGAGGGGCGTCGCACCCCCACGTGCCCACGAGACCGACGGCGGTCAGAAGGGCGAGGACGGCGCGGGGCCTCCGGGATCGGGGCAGGGTGGGGCTCATGGTCACCTCGGGGAAGGGGATGTGGTCCGGCGTTCGATGGCGTGCGCGCCCGGCCGTGGTTCGCTCCGCCGTCACCCGCCCCGGACGCGGTCGTACACGAACCCCATGGCCAGCCACGTCGCGAGCGTGAGCACCGACCCGGCCGCCCCGGTGGCCACGCCCCGCTCTCCCCGGAGCACCAGGTCCACGATCAGGACGATCTGGGCCAGGGCCGCGAGCAGCGCGACCCGCACGGGATGCCCGAACCGACGGCTCGCCCAGTCCAGCAGCCCCACGGAGAGGAGCACGTAGACCAGGAAGCCGACCGCGGCCGGTGGGGGCGCGTCGGGTGCGGAGTCTCCTTCGGCGATGGGCCGGAAGAAGTAGATCACGCCCACCAGATTCACAGCGACGGAGACGATCGCCGCCCCGGCCAGGGCCGCGAGCCGCCGGGTCATGGGCGCTCCTACCGGCCCATGATGGACTGGAAGGCCCCGGTGTCGGTGTACTGCTGGAACTTCGTGATCTTCCCGTCGGTGACGGACCAGATGTGGCAGAACTGCGCGTCCAGCGGGCGGCCGCTGGCCCGATGGGTCCCCGTGTAGCGACCCTCGACCACGACCGTGCCACCCGCGTCGTGATAGGCGCCCGGATGGACGACGAAATCGTCCCAGTCGTCCCCGAGCTTCATGAAGAGGTTGTTCAGGACCGCGTCGGGCCCGACGAACGCGTCTCCGGTGGGCTGGTACGGGTTGCCTTCCGCCTCGTGCCAGTGGATATGGGGGTCCATGGTGCCGAGCACCGCGGGCACGTCTCCACCGCCGAATGACTGGTACAGACCTTCGATCAGGTCACGTCCGCTCATCGGTCCTCCTCTCGTTGGGGGCAGACAGCTGCTTTCCACATAGCGTCGGGAACGGACGTCCAGCAAGCTTTGGAAAGCCCGGGCGGCGGCGGGCGGCTACCCCCACCGGCTGCGGATGCTGCTCTCGAACATGCCCGCGTGGGTCGCCAGCGGCCCGACGTGGAAGCAGTCGAGCTGGGGCAGGTCCGGATCCCGGTACGCCGTGATGTAGTGATCCAGCTCGGCCAGGGACCGGCAGTACATCAGGATCTGGAGGTCGAGGGGCTCCACGACCCGCTCCAGGATCGCCCGCATCTTCTCCAGCCCACGCCGGGAGACGACGTGGGCGTAGCTCCCCCATCCGTACCGGAGCCGCCCCTCGGCGTCCCCCCGGAGGAGGTCGTTGAAGAACACGAAGTCGTACTCCTCGGGGACCTCCAGGACCGGAGGGGCGTGGACCAGGGCGTCGTCCTCCAGGACGACCAGGTGGTCCAGACCCTCCTCCAGCGCCCAGTCGTAGAGGGTGCGGATCGTGACGATCAGCCCGAGCTCGCCGGGGCGGATGGGCTCGGGGTGCGAGGGACGCTCGTCCGCCGAGACCCAGTCCGGGAAGCCGTCGAGTCGGCCCCCGTCCACGGCCGGCCAGAAGTCCACGTCCCAGCCGTGGCGCCGGGCATGGCGCGTGAACATCGCCCGGCGGGGCTCGCACGTCGGATCGTCCAGGAGGGAGACGGCGAACATCCGGGCGTTCGCCCGCCGCGGGTCCTCGAGGTCCAGCGTCCGCCACGGGATCGGCTCGCGACCCCGTCGTCGGGCCCACCACCGGCGCACCGCCCGCCTCCTCCGCGAGAGGGCGGCCCGGACCCGGCTCCGGAGGATGCGGGCGGGAAGCAGCAGCCCGTCGAGGGTCCGGCTCACCGCTCGGCCCGCCCGGCGCCGGAGCGTTCCCTGCGCGTCACGGGCACCAGCTCCACGTCTCGATCTCGCGCTCCAGCTCCCGCCGGCTCATCGCCTCGATCCGCCTGTACTCGGCCTTGTTCCGCGCGTAGAAGGCGTGGGAGTCGTCGGACTGGGGCGTGCGGTGGTGCGCCAGGTGGTAGAGCGGCCCCCGGAGCCGGCCCAGGCGGTACCCGAGGGTGCGGAAGCGGACGTACCGCTCGGTGTCCTCGTCGCCCCAGGCCACGAACCGCTCGTTGTCCATCCCGCCGCGAATGAAGTCCTCCCGCCGGAAGAAGACCACGCCGCCCGTGGACCGGTCGTGGATGAGCGTCCCGGTGCGGCTGACCCGGCCGACGCACTCCAGCGAGGCGGTCCGGAGGATCTCGGGGTGGACGGCCCGGTCCACGTCCCAGGTGTCGCCCGAGTACGGGAGCACCCACGACGCCTTCTCCTCCCGGAGGAGCCGCGCGGCCTTCACGTAGCGCTCCGGGGGGAGCAGCACGTCGGCGTCGTGGTTGACGATGAAGGGCGTGTCCGCCTCCAGCGCCATGACGTTGAGCTGCCGGGTGTGGTGGATGAGCCCGTCGGGCCGCGTCGTCCGCAGGTAGGTGTGGGGATACCCGTCCAGGATGTCCGGGACCTCCTCCGTGTCCTGCTCGCACACGATGAGGTTCGTGTCGAAGTGGGTGAGGAGGTAGTGGACCACGAGGCGGAGGTTCTCCGCCCGGTCCGGGTGCTCGATCCGGACCGGGATGGTGAAGGTGACGTCCCTCAGGTCGGCCCGGACGCGCCGGGGCGTCCCCCCCGCCGCGCCCTCCTCGTCGGGCCCGAGCAGGCCCAGGCGCAGGCCGGCCTCGGCCACGAGCCGGAGCGCCCCGTTGGCCCACCGCTCGGCCGTCTTGAGCGGGTGGAGGCCGAAGTCGCGGCGGTAGCGCCGCCGGAACTCGGCCAGGTACCCGTAGCCCTCGGCCTCCACGTCGCGAAGGAGCGGCATCTCCTCGAGCCGGCCGTCGGATCCCAGGCGATGGCGGAGGTGCTCGCCCTCGAGGTACGGGTTCCACTCCCAGATCGTCTTGTGGAGGAAGAGGGGGCCGCCGGCGAGGTCGTGCTGGATCATCCCCGTCCCGGCGAACGTCCCCTCGGGGTGCTGCACCCGGACCGGGTGGGTGGTGGGGATGGGGAGCGGGATCTCCACCATGCGGGTCCCCACCACCTGCGGGGCGTGGCGGACCCGGTGGTAGGGGGTCCGGGTCAGCTCGAACGCCATCCGGAAGAGGTCCTTGTCCCCGAAGGTGCGGGCGAAGCACCAGGCTCGGAGCCCCTCCCGGTCGGAGTGGGCGAGGGCGGTGTGGAGGAGCCCCGCCCAGCACCGACGCCGATCCAGGACCATCTGCCCGCTCTCGAACTCGGGGCCCGCGCGGAGGTCCGGGTCGGTCACGCCGAACAGGTCCAGCAGCTCCGGCCGGGTGTGGCGGGCGTGGGGGAGGTCCGGCCAGAAGAGGGCGCCCGCCTCGCGGTACGGCGCGGAATCGAAGAGCGGCTCCGGGTCCCGCAGCGGGAGGTTGTCCGCGTCGAGCAGGAGCACCTCGTCGAAGCGCGTGTGGAGGAGCGCGAACGGCTTGATCTGGAAGCCTCCGTACGAAGCCACCGGGAGCTCCGGCCACTCCTCGGGGCGCTCCGCCTCCGCGATGTCCCGCACCGAGAGGGGCGCGAAGTCCGCCTCGAGGCGCGCCCGGGTGGCCGCGGGCATCTCCCCGGGGCCGGCGTGGAAGAGCTCCACCGGGAGGTCGCTCACCTTCCGGAGGAAGCGGAGCGCGACGAAGGCGTTGGCCACGTGGGTCACACCCCCCGCGCACATCACGACGCCCCGACCCCCCGGATCCCCGCCCGGATAGGGAGGGAGGTCCCGTCCGAACGTCGCCAGCAGCTCCCGCAGGCGCTCCGGGACGCTCACGTGCCCGCGGTCGTGAGCGGGGCCCGGTCGGCCACGAGCCGGCCGTCGGCCAGCTTCAGGATCCGGTCCGCGGTGCCGTACCACCGGTCGTCGTGGGTGATGGCCAGGACGGTCCGCCCCCGCGCCGTCAGCTCCGGAAGAAGCTCCGTGTAGAAGATCTCCTTGAAGTGCGGGTCCTGGTCCGCGGCCCACTCGTCGAAGAGGTAGGCCGGGCGGTCCTCCAGCAGGGCGGTCAGAAGCGCCAGGCGCTTCCGCTGGCCCTCCGAGAGATCGGTGGTGGAGAGGCGGCCGTCCCGCACCCGGACCTTGGCGTCCAGCTCCAGGCGCTCCAGCCAGTCGGCCGCCCTCCGGTCCACGTCGTCGGCGTCCAGCCCGTAGAAGCGCTCGAAGAGGTGGAAGTCCGTGAACACGACCGAGAAGCGCTGCCGGTAGTCGTCCAGGTCCGCGGGCGTCACCTCCGCTCCGTCCACCCGCAGGCACCCCTCCGTGGGGCGGTACAGGCCGCACAGGAGCTTGAAGAGCGTGGTCTTCCCGCTCCCGTTCCCCCCGGTGAGGAACGTCAGCTCGCCGGGGCGCAGCTCCAGGTCCAGCGGGCCCAGGCGGAAGGGCTCGTCGTCACCCTCGCGGGCGTACGCGTAGGTGAGCCCCTCCAGCGCGATGCGGGGCGGGGGCTGCTTCGACCCGGGGGCGGGGGCCGGCGGGGGGGCGGTCGTCGTCGCGGTCGCCGGCTCGTCCCCGCCCGTGGGCACGACGCCGAGGTCCGCGAGGCGGCGCAGGGACACCCGGGCGGCCTCGAAGTCGGGGCCGAAGTTGAGGATGGAGCTGACGGGCACGATGGCGTACAGCCCGGCGATCACGTAGCCGGTGATCACGTCGGGCTCGACGAAGGCCAGCCTCGGAAGGACGAAGAGGGCCAGCCCGAGCACCACGTAGTAGAGGACGTCCCCCATCCGGTACACGAGGCTCTGCCCCGTCCCCGCCCGCACCGCGTCGTCCCGCAGCGCGTCGCACGTCTCCTGGAGCCCCTCCTGGAAGAACTCCCGGCGCCGTTCCCGGTGCATGAGGAGCTCCTTGGTGCCCCTCGCCAGCCCCTCGACCTGTCGGAGCAGGGTGTCGTACCCCTCGCGGAGGCGGGCGAAGTAGGTCTCGAGGAGCCCGTAGCGCCGCACGGGCCAGTGGTAGAGCTTCCCCCCGACGACGAGGACGACCAGGGTCATGGCGAAGAGGGCGGGCGAGAGCCACACGAGGTACGCCCCGACCCCCACCAGCAGGGAGCCGCTGAGGACCACGGTCGTCAGCTTGCGGATGCTGTCGGTCACCCGCCCCAGGTCGTCGGTGAGCGAGGCCGTGATCCGGGCGCCCCCCAGCTCCTCGACGCGCTCCAGGGGCAGCTCCAGGATGCGGGCGCTCAGCTTCATGCGCAGCCGACGGAGCTCGTCCTGGGCCAGGGCCAGGAGGAAGTACTCCGAGACCGTGCTGATCACCACGTAGAGCACGATGCTCGCCACGTACAGGGCGGGCAGGAGGAGCCCCTCGTTCTCCACCCCCGAGAGCTGTCGGTGGATGAGGACGATGATCAGGGCGGAGCAGCCGGCGCCGCCCGCCAGCCCGGCCGCCACGGCGCCGGCCACGGTCCGCCATCGCCGGCGGAAGAGGTCCGTGTAGTACGCCCACCCGGAGGTCACGCCCACCCCCAGTAGCTCCCGAAGTAGTCCAGCATCACGTCGTTGTTGTGCCCGCAGCGGTTCTCGTCGTGGTCCAGGCGCGGGCCCTGGAGCGACGCCACGACCGGAACGTAGACGAAGGCCCCCTCGAAGGGGATGACCCAGGCCGGGACCCGTCGGCGGGCCAGGTGCCCGCTGACCCAGACGTCGTCCACGTAGAAGGCCTCCTCCGGGGCGTCCTCGAACGCGAAGAACGCTTCGTCGAAGAAGGCCGGGCGGACCAGGATCCCGGCGCACCCCTCCACGATGTCGGTCCGGTTGGGGCGCTCGATGGTCGAGCCCTTGTACTCCGCGCAGTCGGCCCACCGTCGGGAAGGCGGGACCCGGCAGCCCCGGAGCGTCAGCGCCCCGGAGGGCAGGACGTCGGCCCAGCGCACGAACGTCTCGAGGAACGTCCGGGGATAGACGTTGTCGTCGTCCACCGCCACGAGCATGGTCCCGGGGCGGTCCGCGTAGTCCAGGAGGGCGGGGATGAGCTTGGTGGCGGGCCCCCAGTCCCGCTCGCTGGCGAGGATCCGGATGCGCGGGTGCTCGGCGATCTCGCGGGGGACCCGGTAGCCGCGCTTCTCCCGGGCGGACCAGTCGGGGAGCGCCAGCACGATCTCCTTCGGGGGGACGGTCTGGTCCAGGAGGGAGTGCAGCGTCGGCGCCAGGCTCTCCATCCGGCTGGGGATGCTGGACAGCGTCACCACAAGGTCGTCCCGGGGGGGCGCGGCCGGCGGCCCGTCGTCTCCCGGACCGGCGTCGGCCAGGGGGGGAGGCGCCGCCTGGAGCCGGACCGCCCGCGCCAGCTCCCGGGCCGCGTGGACCGGACGCCACGGAGGCCGCCCGCCGGCCGCGCGGTCTCCGTTCAGGGGCGCGGAGCCGCCCACGTGGGCCCGCACCGACTCCCCGTGCGCCGGCTTCCAGGTGCCCGCGAAGTGATGACGGGCGAGGATGTCCGGATGGGGCTGGCCGGGGAGCCAGAACCGCCAGTCCGGGGCGGCCCACGCCATCCGGGGGAGCACGGTGAGGTCCAGCTCCTCCCGGTGGTCCAGAACCAGGGGCGTGAGCATGGCGGGGCCCGTCGTCTTGAGGACCTCCACGACCATGTCCCACTCGCCGGGGAGCGAGGCCAGCTCGGCCCGGATCAGGTCGAAGACCGGATGCCCCGCCTCGGCCGCGAAGATGAAGTTCGCGATGCGCTCCCGGTGCTCGTACCCGAGCCTCCGGGCCGCCTCGACGGAGAGGTGGTCCTCGGCGCCGAAGACGGCGCCCCGCCCCTCCAGGACCGGGTCGAGGGGCCGGATGGCCTCCACGTCCATGTCCGCGTACACCCCGCCGTGGCGGGCCACCACCAGGTACCGGAAGATGTCCGCGCGCTGGACCCCGTGGGGGCACGCGTCGTAGAGCTCGAGGAGCTCGGGGAACGCTTCGGCGACCAGGGCCCGGCACGCCTCGTCGTCGTAGAAGCGGTACTCCCAGGCGGGGTGGAGGCGCTTCCACGAGTCCTGCAGAGGTCGGAAGCGCTCCGGGACGTCGGAGGTCTTCCACGTCTGATGGATGATCTTCGGGATGGTCATGGGCCCCGGACGTTGGGGCGCCCCGGTGGGGGCGTCAATGACGGCGCATCCCCCTCAGGGACGGCGCCCTCCGGAGCTCACGGGCGCGGCAGAGGGCTCAGGATCGTGAAGGTCTCGACCAGGTCGACGTCCCCGTCCCCGTCCAGGTCCAGCTCCTTGCCCGTCACGGGATGGGGCGCGCAGTCCCGCTCCATGGGCGGGAACCCGACCTCGTTGCGGAGGATCGTCACGCGGGTGCAGATCTCCACCGTGTCCTCGGCCACCCACGACCACGACTCGGGGATCGCGGTGCCGTAGAGCCCCCCGCCGTCGAGGTTGACCACCACCAGGCCCGAGGCCGTGCCGTCCGCGTAGAGGGGGATGTAGGTCTGCTCCCCCTCCCACCCCAGCGTGCGGGTGCGCACGACGGCCACGGGGGCCTCGGGGGCGCGCACCTCGCCGGCGGACGCCTCCGTGTCGTCCGCCGCGTCCCCCGCACACCCCCCCAGGGCGAGCGCGAGGAGAGACGCGACCGTCGGGACCGCGCGGTGGGTCACGGCCGCTCCTATCCGTTGCCCGCGGACGCGGCGTCGCCGCCGACCCCGGCCAGGACGTAGCCGAGGATGGTTCCCAGGATGGTCGTGACCGCTTCGCCCGACACCACGTCCCGCAGGGCGAGCAGGCCCACCAGGGGAACGATCATGAGGACGCTCAGGATCTGGACGGTCCGGCGTCCCATGCCCTTGTTCCGGGAGGTGCGCTCCCAGAACACGGCGACGATGCCGCCCACGAAGGAGGCGGCCAGGATGATCTCCAGCCAGAGCTCGGGCATCGTTCCCTCCTCTCCAGCCCGGGGAATGCCATGCGGCGGTCGAGGGGGGTCCCGGGAGACCCGGGCTCCCCTCCCGGAGGTCAGGGTAGCCCACGTCGCAGCGTTACCGCCAGGGTTCCGCCCGCGTCCCCCCTCGCGGCACGTACCGCAGGGCCACGGCGCCGGAGCCGAACTCCCGGCGGCTGACGAGCTCCAGGTCGACGTGCCCCGACAACCCGTCGAACAGCGTCGGCCCGTGGCCCGCCAGTCGGGGGATCACCACGAACTCGTACTCGTCGATCAACCCCATCTCGGCCAACGCCAGCGGGAGCTGCAGCCCCCCCGTCGACAGCCCTTCGCCGGGCTGCTCCTTGAGCTCCCGGACCGCGGTCTCCAGGTCCCCGCGCACCAGCTCCGCGTTCCAGTCGACGGCCTCCAGCGTGCTCGACACGACGTGCTTCTTCGCGGCGTCGATCGTCCGGGCGAAGGGGTGCATCCAGGGCTCCATCCACTCGGGCGCGGCCCCCCCTGCCGCGGCGGGCCGCCAGGCCTCCTCCATCATCTCGTACGTCACCCGCCCGTAGAGGAGGGCGTCCGCCCGGGCCAGGTGGTCGGCCCAGTAGTGGTGGAGCTCCTCGTCCACCGACATCGCGCGGTGATCACAGCATCCGTCCAGCGTCACGTTGATGGCGTATCGCAGAGGTCTCATGGGCTCGTTCTCCCGTCGAGGGGGCGGCGGTCTCGGGGTCTCGTGGACGTCACCATCGCGCCAGCACGGCCACCTTCGGGCGGACCGCCGCGGCATCGGGCGCGATCAGGTTCAGGTCGACGCCCGGTGCGAGGACGAATCGCTCGTGGACCGGGACCTCCACTCCCGCGCCCAGGTGCACGAGGCAGCAGCCGAACGCGACGTACGGGCTCGCCCCCGTCGTCCGGAAGCGCCGCACGAACCCCACGTTGTACCAGCGATGGGAATGGCAGCTCCCCGAGCTCCCCCCGCAGTGCTCCCCCGTGTCCCCGATCTCCACCTGGAAGGACCAGCGAGGGCCGCCCAGGCCCATGACGAGACCCGGGGCGATGCTCGCGCTCCGGACATCGCCCTCCGTGCTCTCGTGGTAGGTGCCGACCGTGGCGCCGACGTGGAACGGGCGCGACGGCTCGGGCGATTGCGCGAAGGCCCCGGTGGGCAGCAGGGCCGTCGCGACCCACAGCGCCGTCGCGCTCCGGTGTGATGGCCGTCCCGTCACGGGGAAACCTCCTGGCTGCGTCCGCTCCCGCCTCACGGCGCTTCTTCGCCATCATGCGCCGTCGCCTCGCCCGGCGCGAGGAGGACGTTCAGGTCGGGCCCCGCTCCCCCGCGGCTCCCGGCCCTTCGACGGCGTCCGCGTCCAGGCGCATGTCGCAGCGATCGAGCCCGGGGGCGTAGCCGTCGGGCACGCGGTCCACGAGGCGGAATCCGAGCCGCTCGTAGAAGCCCCGGGTGTGCTGGCTCGTGTGGAGGGCCACGTGCTTCACCGTCGGGTCCGCGAGGGCGGCGTCGATGCGGGCTCGGGTCAGCATGAGACCGAGGCCCCGTCCGTGCTGGTCGGCGCGAACCATCCCCCAGCAGAGGTCGGCCCGCTCCTCCCCCTCCACCACGGCGTACCCGCCGGCCGCGACGACCTCGCCCTCCTCGGTCTCCACGACGAGGTACGGGCCCGGTAGCGCCTCCAGGAACGCCCGGTACTCCTCCCGCTCGTGCTCGCGGAAGAACCGGGGGAGGTTCGACTCGAACACGCGCAGGCACGCCTCGAGGTCGCTGGTGTGGTAGGGGCGTACCCGCAATCCGTTCATCCAGTCTCTCATCCTGGCGAGGGGGGGCGCGCTCCGGCGGGCCTGCCGGCGGTCCCGACGGCTATCCGGGCGGAAAGACATCGAGATCGCTCGCCACCACCACGGGGCCGTCGAAGCGGGCGCGAACGATCTCCAGGGTCCGCGCGGGATTCCCGCTCTGATGGTAGAGGACCAACAGCTCGGGTCGCGCGGCCACGGCCACCTCGGCCAACTCCTCCGCCGTGGTGTGGAAGTCACGATAGTACCGACCCGCCTCGGCGGAGGGCCGACCGCCCTCGTGGATCAGGATGTCGCAGCCCGCGCACTGCGCCGCGATCTCCGACGGGGGCGCCGCGTCTCCCGAGATCACGATGGTCCGGTCCGGCGTCTCGATGCGATATCCGAACGCCGAGCTCCACCTCCCGTGATGAACGGCGAACGCGGAGACCTCGATCAGGCTGTCCCGATAGACCACGCCCGGGGTCACCTCGCGGACCTCGACCGCGGGTGGAGCGCCCCCTTCCGATTCGCCCCCCGGCCCGATCCGTATCCGGATGTCCTCGCTCCACGTGGCGAGGACGTGGTCCGTCATCGCCTGCAGGCCCGCGGGTCCGAAGACCCGGGCGGGCGCCGTCTGCCACCCGATGGTCCAGGGGGTGAGGAGCAGGTCCGGGTATCCCAGCGTGTGATCCGAGTGGAGGTGGGTGATGAAGGCGATGCCACTCCACTCCACCGCCTCGCCCAGCTTCCGCCGAGCCGCCACGAACTGGCGGACGACCCCGACCCCCGCGTCGAAGATGTAGGCCCTCCCGTCCACGATCACCGCGGTGGCGGGGCCCCATCGATCGGGGTTCGGGGCGGGCGTCCCCGTGCCCAGCATGACGACCCGGGTCCTGGGGACCGAATCCGTGGCCGCCGCGTGCGAGGGCGGGCCCGTCACGGCCCCAACGCCGAGGACGATCCCCACCAGCATTCCGATCATGTGTGGATCCGGTCCAGAGGGTGGCGGGGGGAGCGGATGCCGACCCCGGCGCATTCCTCGCGACGTCCGGCCCTCCTGGGGCGTGGCGCCGCTGCGTGCCTCCTCGTGCACGGTACCCCCCGTCGCAGCGTTGCCGCCAGGGATTCGTGCGGGGGGGGCGGGGGAGCCCTAGGCGCGCCGGACGTTCATCATGATGGGATGGGGGACGCACCGGGTGGGCAGAGGCACCCTGGTCGTGGCGGCCGTGGCGCTGTGGCTGCTCTAGGGCAGCCGACCCTCGAACGCCGCGTCCTCCCCGACCAGCCTGTCCCGGATCCACCGGGACCAGCGGAAGCGATCGCGAAGGGCGGTCAGCGCGATCGCCAGGAGCAGGGTCGCCGTGAGCAGGGTCAGGAACAGGCGATCGCCCACCGCGACCTCTCCGCTCATGTAGAGGGAGCCCGCGAGGTTGCCCAGCGCGTGGAGGAAGAACACGAGCCAGAGGTTCCTGCCCCACCGGAAGTAGATCCACGCCAGACCGAGGGCGGACGCGCCCACGATCCCCGCGTTGGCCAGCTGCCCGCCCAGGTCCAGTCCGGCCGCGGCGGCGTTCGTCATGTGCCCGATCCCGAAGAGGGCGCTGGTCAGGAGTCCGGCGGGCCAGAATCCGAGGCCGGAGTAGGCGTAGATGTGTCCGAAGGCGAAGCCCCGGAAGTTGATCTCCTCGGCCAGCGGCCAGATCCCGGCTCCGAAGAGCAGCGCCACCGGCCCGGTCCCCAGATCCGGAGACACGCCGAGCGCGGCGGGGAGGACCAGGGCGGGCGCGAACAACGCCGCCGACAGCGCGAGGGCGGGAAGGAGAGGGCGGTCCAGGCCCAGCGCGGCGCCCCAGGCCTTCGGACGCGGGCCGTGCAGCACGAGCAGGCCGAGCGCGACCGGCACCAGGGGGCGGACCGCGTTCTCGATCCACCACCACAGCTCCGGCATGCTGCGAAAGAACTCCCGGTATCCCGGGACCAGCCCCACGAGCTCCAGCGACGTGAAGCTCACCAGGAACGCCGCGGCCACGACCGCCGTCCTCCCCACACTGCGCTCAGTGGTCACCCGTCCGACCTCCCCTCACCCGAACACCCACGAGCACCGCCCTCTCCATTCGCGCGATGAACTCGGCCTTTCCCGCCTGGTAGGCCGCCTTGTCCTGACCGTGAGCCGACGCCAGCCGGCGCTTCAGGTCTGAATACGCCGCTGCCTCGGACGGGTGACGCCTGAGGTGGTCACGGAGATTCCGATGCCGGGCTGCGTGGGCATCCCCGTGCCCGAAGCAATGGACGTGCGTCCTGAGGCGGCCCGTGCCCGCAGCCCT
>CAZMTA010000051.1:12599-14807 GCA_964569085.1 uncultured Gemmatimonadaceae bacterium
CCCCGTGCCCGAAGCAATGGACGTGCGTCCTGAGGCGGCCCGTGCCCGCAGCCCTCACGAAGTACCGGCGGCCGGGGATGCCGTACTCGCCGCGACTCTCGAATCCGCGCTTCGTGAGGCGTTCCGCCGCCGGTCCGTCCAGATCCGTGAGATCCGTCACCTCGACCAGGACGTCGATCACCGGCTTCGACCAGGAGATCGTGTCGACCGCCGTGCTTCCGATGTGGTGGATCGCGACCACGGACTCGCCGAGCAGATCTCCGAGCTCCTCCGCGACTCGTTCGAACTGCCGCGGCCACGACGCGTCGTACGGAACGAGCAAGCTCACCCGACGTCCTCGACGGGGTCGTCGACCTCGTGCCTCAAGGGGCCGACGCCGGCTCGATCAGGGGTCGGATCCGGTCGATCGACAGCCGCAGGTCGTCCATGACGAACAGGGAGTTGCGGTAGCGCCACCAGAGCTCGCTCAGGAGACCCCGGAAGTGAGGATCCCCGACGAGCGAGTATGCCCGGGTCGGACCCACCGGCCATGGAACGGCGAGACCCTCCTCTCCCGTCCGGGGCTGGTTGAGCATGGATGCGTCCACGCCGCTGAGGGCACCCGAGGAGACGTCGAACGTCGCCGTGCTGTTGTACGCATCCTGGAGCAGGGAGTCCACGCGGGTGGCGTTCCTCTCTCCGGGGTCGAGGCTCAGCAGGGCGGCCGCGGCATCCCGGCCGGTCTCGTGGAACCGTGCGACCCGGTCGCGTTCCGTGGCCGCGAGCGCCATCTCGCGGGCGAGTGCCGAGAGCAACGCGTCCTTGCGCTGCTGCTCCCGCCTCGAGTCCCACGCGGCGTCGATCGCGAAGGCCAGGAGGATCGACGCGACGATGAGACCGCCTTCTACGAGCCTTCGTCGCCACGGAACGTCGGTCATGGGATCGCCAGGGGCCGGAGAGGTCCGCGCTCGAAGGGATTCGTCTTCGGACGGGTGGCCCAAGAGTGCACCTGGAGGGGAGCGCGCCACAACGGTCGGTTCGACCGGCCAGGGCGCATCGCTCATGACCCGTGGATGCGATCCGGCGACGCGCGGAGCAGGCAAGCCCTCCTCGTCAGACCATGGCTACACCTCGAGTACGTAGCTCACCAGGTAGGCCCACACGGCGAACAGGGATACACCGAGCGTGGCGCGGCGCAGCCACGTCGGGCTCCCGGGACGAAGGAGGATGGCCAGGGCGACGGCTGCGACCGTGCCGACCAGAGCGAGGATCTGGAACTCGGTCGTCGGACCGCCCAGGACCTCCCTGAGATGAGCGGGTGCCAGCTCGGCTCGATTTCGACCGGTGATGTGCATGTCCACCTTCGCATTGACGATGGACAAGCGGGTCGAGACGACCGCGAGGATCCAGACGGCGCCGTGCGAAACCCACAGCATCCGTCGCGGTGTCGCGCTCGCGGTGCGGTCGTTCTCCTCCATCGGGCCTCCCGTCACGTCCCTCCGTCCAGGAAGCGCCGGGCCTGGGCGGTCCAGCCCGTCATCCCCCGAATCCGACACCGACCGTTTCCAGCAGCAGTGGGCCGCCACCCCCCGCGTATCCCTGGGCCGCGAACACGAAGCTCAGTCCTCGGGCAGGCGCATGAAGGGCCGCCTCGAAGGCCAGGCCCACCCCTGACACGTCCTCCAACTCACTGCTCGAGCCCATGAACCTGCGGCTGCTCAGTCGGCCCACTCCGGCCCCGAGATAGAGCGCGCTCTTATCGTCCGAGGATCGGCGAGCGCGGTACAGCAGGGCTGCCGTCTCGGTGGACTGCTCCGCGGCGGAGCCGAAGATGCCTCCGGTCTGACGTCGCTCGCCACCTGCGGCCATGATGCGCACCCCGATCGCCCAGGCACCCGAATCCAGGTGCGCCCGCAGCCCGGCCTTCCCGCCGAACGATATGGACGCGGCCCCGGTGGGCACCGCGAGGCCCAAGCCCAGGTCACCGGAGAACGCCAGCGCAGCGGCGTCGCTCTGCGCCATCGCCCCGGAAGGCATCCCGAGTAACAGCAGCGAGGCAAGAAGCGGTCTGGCCGTTCTCAGAACCTCCATGAGCCTCCTCCTGGGGTCCTAGCCCCCGTCGCGGGACCGAGCCATGGCGGCGAGATCGAAACGGATCTGGAGCGGGGTCGCCCGATCCGAGAACAGCTCGCCTCGAAATGCGCCGACATGGACGTGTGGATGGAAGGA
>CAZMTA010000052.1:0-12530 GCA_964569085.1 uncultured Gemmatimonadaceae bacterium
CCGCCTTCAACGCCGACTTCGACGGCGACCAGATGGCGGTGCACCTCCCGCTGTCCTTCGAGGCGCAGCTCGAGGCCCGCGTCCTCATGCTGTCCTCCAACAACATCCTGCTGCCCTCCAACGGGCGGCCGGTGGCGGCGCCGACCCAGGACATGGTCATCGGGTCGTACTACCTGACCAACCCGGGCCTGCTCATCACGGAGCTGGAGGACACGGCCAACAACACCAAGGTGGCCAAGTCCCGCCGGAAGGAGGCCTCGGACCGCCTGGACGAGATCTACGCCGACGCGCCCCGCTACGGCTCCTACGGCGAGGTCGAGACCGGCCTGGCCATGGACTACCTCCACTTCCAGACCCCGGTCTGGTACTGGTTCGTCGGGCCCCGCGAGATCGGCGGGGAGGACGAGGGCCGCTGGATCCGCACCACCGCGGGCCGCGTGCTCTTCAACTCCATCATCCCCGACGAGCTGGGCTACCTGAACCAGACCTTCGGCAAGAAGGAGCTCGGGGATCTGGTCTTCAACTGCTTCACCGGCGTGGGGCTCCACCGCACGACGGAGTTCCTGGACGCCCTGAAGGACTTCGGCTTCCGCTACGCCACCATGGGTGGCATCAGCGTGGGCATCGAGGACCTGGAGGTGCCCGGGGAGAAGGCGGACATCCTGGAGGACGCGGACGAGCAGGTGACCCGCTTCCAGAAGGCCTACTCCAGCGGCTTCATCTCCAACGGTGAGCGCTACAACAAGGTCATCGACACCTGGACCCACGCGAACAACGACGTGGCCGACGCCATGGTGCGTCACCTGGAGCGGTCCAAGGACGGCTTCAACCCGGTGTACATGATGATGACGTCCGGCGCCCGGGGTAACCGGGACCAGATGCGTCAGCTCGCCGGGATGCGGGGCCTGATGGCCAAGCCGCAGAAGAAGCTCACCGGTGGCATCGGCGAGATCATCGAGAGCCCCATCAAGTCGAACTTCCGCGAGGGCCTCAGCGTGGTGGAGTACTTCATCTCCACCCACGGCGCGCGGAAGGGTCTGGCCGACACCGCGCTCAAGACGGCGGACGCCGGCTACCTGACCCGACGCCTGGTGGACGTGGCCCAGGACGTGACCATCACGTCCGAGGACTGCGGCACCATCCTGGGCCTGGAGATGACGGCGCTGAAGGAGGGCGAGGACATCATCGAGCCCCTCTCCGACCGCATCGTCGGGAACGTGGCTCTCGAGGACGTCATCGACCCCATCGACGGGGAGCTCCTGGTCAAGGCCAGCGAGCTCATCGACGAGGAGGCCTCCGAGGCCATCGAGGACTCGGGCATCCAGATGGTGAAGATCCGCTCGGTGCTGACCTGCGAGTCGCGCCGCGGCGTCTGTCAGCAGTGCTACGGCCGCAACCTGGCCACCATGAAGGAGGTGGACATCGGGGAGGCCGTCGGCATCCTGGCCGCCCAGTCCATCGGTGAGCCCGGTACGCAGCTGACGCTCCGGACCTTCCACATCGGTGGTACGGCGTCGCGCATCGCGGCCCAGACCCAGCGGAAGTCCAAGATCGACGGCGTGGTCGGCCTCGAGCGGGTCACCACGGTCCAGACCCCGAACGAGGACCTCATCGTCACGTCCCGCGAGGGTCAGATCATCCTCAAGACCGCCACCGGTCAGGTGCGGTCCCGCCTCTCGGTGCCGTACGGCGCCTCGCTGGCGGTGGAGGAGGGCGAGGAGATCGAGTCCGGGGACCTGCTCTTCAGCTGGGATCCGTACTCCGAGCCCATCGTGGCCGACGCCGAGAGCGTGGTCCGCTTCCAGGACATCGTGGAAGAGGTCACCATGCGCGAGGAGCTGGACGAGTCCACGGGTCGTCGCCAGATGACGATCATCGAGGACCGGGAGAAGAAGCTGCATCCCACCATCCAGCTCGTCTCGGACGACAAGAAGGCCGAGAAGCTGAAGGAGTTCATCATCCCGGTGGGGGCCCAGCTCACGGTCCACGACGGCGACAAGGTGAACCCCGGCGACACGCTGGCGAAGATCAGCCGCGAGGTCTACAAGACCCGCGACATCACCGGTGGTCTGCCCCGGGTGGCCGAGCTCTTCGAGGCCCGGCGCCCGAAGGATCCGGCCGTCATCACCGAAATCGACGGCATCATCAGCTTCGGCGACATCAAGCGGGGTAAGCGTCAGGTGCACGTGACGCCCGAGACCGGGCCGTCCCGCACCTACGACGTGCCGGTCGGAAAGCACATGCGCGTCCACGAGGGCGACCAGGTGCGCGCCGGGGACCGCCTCTCCGAGGGTCCCATCAACCCCCACGACATCCTGCGCATCAAGGGGCCGCGGGCGGTGCAGGAGTACCTCCTGAACGAGATCCAGGAGGTCTACCGTCTGCAGGGCGTGAAGATCAACGACAAGCACATCGGGACCATCGTCCGCCAGATGCTGCAGAAGGTGAAGATCACCGACTCGGGCGAGACCACGCTGCTCGAGGGGGAGAACGTCGACCGGGTGGAGTTCCGGGAGACGAACCAGGCCGCGATCCGCGACGGCAAGAAGCCGGCTCGCTCCGAGCCGCTCCTGCTGGGGATCACCAAGGCCAGCCTGACCACCGAGTCCTTCTTCAGCGCGGCCTCCTTCCAGGAGACCACCCGGGTGCTGACCGACGCCGCCGTGCGCGGTGCTCGCGACGACCTCCTGGGACTGAAGGAGAACATCATCATCGGGCACCTCATCCCGGCGGGTACGGGCGTCCACCGCTACCAGAACGTGGAGTTCATGGTGGAGCAGTCCTACTACGACGAGGAGATCCTCCCGCTGTCCGACTCCGGCGAGCTGGTGCCGGGGCTGGGCCTCGAGGGTGGGATCGACTTCGAGTCGCTGGAGGCCGAGGAGTAGGTCTCGGCTCCGAAGGCATAGTTCGCAGGGGGCGTCCCGGGCTTTCGTGGCCCGGGGCGCCTTTTGCGTTTGGGGTGGGGGGCCGGGGCGCGGACCCCCTCGCGTGGGGACCGCTGCGCCGATGTGGGCCGGGGGGCACTACGCCGGGAGGGTGGCTCCGCTCGGCGCGGGGCCGACCGGATCCCCGCGCCGAGTCCCCTGCGAGGGGGTCCGCGCCCCGGGCCCTCCGCCATGGTGGCTGGGAGGCCCGCGGTGCCGTGGGGGGCGGGGGATCCGGCCGGCCACTCGTCGGCTGGGCGGGCCCGCGCCCACCGGGAGGGAAGCCGGAGCGGTCCCGCCGCGGCTCCTGCTCCCGGGTTCGGGAGCAGTGGTCGTGGAGCTCTCGTGGGGGTGGCGACCCTGCGCGCGCCGCCTAGCTAGGGGGGCGTCAGGGCCGCCAGGTCCTCACCGGCCAACAGCTGCCCGCGCACGACCACGGCGCGGAGGCGGCGGACGGCGCTGATGTCCTCGAGGGGATCGGCCTCCAGGAGGACCAGGTCGGCCCGCTTGCCGGCCTCCACGGTGCCCAGGGTGTCGGCCGCCCCGAGGAAGCGGGCGGGCGCCAGTGTGGCGGCGCGGAGGGCCTCCGCTTCCGGAAGGCCGGCGGCCACCAGGCGCTCCAGCTCGTCGTGGAGGGAGCGACCCGGGACCAGGCCCGGGAGGCCCACGTCGGTCCCCGCCAGGAGGGGGACGCCGGCGCGGCGCATGGCGCGCACGATGGGGCCGCCGAGCTCGGCCACGCCGTAGCGGGCCTCGAGGACGGCCGGGGGCACCTCCGGCGGCACCGGGATGAACTCCCAGAACGCGCGTAGCTCGTCGCGCACCCAGGCCTCCTCGGGCGCCGGGTCCACCGCCGGGTCGAGGCGGCGGGCGGCGGCCCGCCCCGCGACCAGCGTGGGGGTGAAGGGGACGTCCCGCGCCGCCATGAGCGCCAGGACCCCGGTGTCCCCCCGGGCCAGGAAGCGCTCCAGCGCCGCCTCCAGGGAGTCGAGGGAGGCCGCGGAGGCCGGGGGCAGCGCGGCCTCCATGAGCGCCGTGGTGTGCTCGACGCCGTCCTGGCCCGCCTCCACGGCGGCGCGGAGGCCCACCGACGGGGGCGCATGGCCCACCACCGGCAGCCCCACCTCGTCGGCCCGTGCCACCACGCCGCGGAAGGCCTCTGGCGCGATCCCGTTGTGGACCTTCACGAAGTCGGCGCGGAGCGCACGCACCGAGTCCACCGCCGCCCGCCCCTGGGCGCGGGTGCGGGCCTCCAGGCGCCAGGGGACGCCTTCCTTGGGTCCGTCCACCAGCGGACCGGCGGCGACGATCCACGGTCCGTCCACGGCCCCGCCGCGCACCTCCTCCCGCACCTCCATGACCGAGTCCGGCGCCCCGCCCATGTCCCGGACCCCGGTCACGCCGTGGGCCAGGTAGAGAGGGAGGGTGCTCCGGTCCCACGTGACGTGGACGTGCATGTCCCAGAGACCCGGGAGGAGGAAGCCGCCCCGGGCGTCCACCGTACGGGCCCCGTCGGGGATCCGCGTGTCCGGGCCACCGACGTGGACGATCCGGTCCCCGGAGACGAGGACGGTGCGGTCCTCCACCACCGTGCCGGCGGCCACGTCGACCACGTCGGCTCCCCGGAGCGCCAGGGAGGCGTCGGTGGGGACGGGGTCGGGCCCGCCGGCGGGGTGGCAGGCCGCCACGAAGGCCAGGGCGGCGAGGGCGGAGCGGCGGCGCGGGGCGTCCATGGTTCCTCCGGGATGGGGCGTCGGGGCCACCCGGTTCATACTCAGGACGCCCGAGGAGTTCCGTGGCCGCGGGCCTTGCGGGGGAGGGGACTCCTATGTCAAGATAGACCTACATCAAGCTAGAGGGTCCAAGGGACGAGGAGGGGGGATGGGAAGGGTTCGCATGACGTACGCGACGGGCATGGTGCTCCAGGCGCTGGCCGCCGGATACCGCTACGGCTTCGACATCGCCCAGGCGGTCCGCCTGAGGCCGGGGTCGGTGTACCAGATCCTCCACCGCCTCGAGGAGGCCGACCTGGCCGAGGGTGCGTGGGAGGACGCCGAGCGCGCCCGGGCCGAGGGGCGACCGAGCCGGAAGTACTACCGACTCCTCCCGGACGCCGCCGAGCTGGTGACGGAGGCGGGGCGGCGCTTCCCCGGCCTGGAGGGCGTGCCCGGAGCCGCGGCCGAGGGAGGCCAGGCGTGAAGGCCTGCTGGTGGGTTCGGCTCCTGGCCCGACTGGTGCCCGCTCCCCGGCGGGACGAGTGGCTTCGGGAATGGGAGGCGGAGCGGGCGCACCGCGCCCGGGAGCGCCGCGGCGTGCCCGGCCTCCTGGACGGTGTCTGGATGGCGGCCGGGGCTGCGGAGGACGCGCTCGGCCTGCGCCTGCGCGGCGGTGGGGACCTCCGGGCGGGGCGGGATCTGCGCTTCGCCGTGCGCTCGCTGGCGCGCACCCCGGGCTTCACCGTCGTCTCCGTCCTGACCCTGGCGCTGGGCATCGGCGCCACCACGGCCATCTTCACCGTCGCGGAGGCGGTGCTCCTCCGGCCGCTCCCGTATGCCGAGCCCGGGGAGCTCGTCCGGGTCGAGCTCTCCTTTGCCGGGGGCGGAGGACACGGGGGCGGGGGACACGGCGGCAGCGTGATCCCCGCCTCCGAGCCCGAGTTCCTGGAGGTGCGTGCCGAGCACGAGCTCCTCGTCGGCCCGGCGGGCTACTGGCTGGCGGGGGTGAACCTGGACGGGGGCGGCGATCCGGCCCGCGTGCCCGGGGCGCGGGTGTCGGCGGACTTCCTGGAGGTGCTGGGCGTCGAGCCGGTGGTGGGCCGGGACTTCCTCCCCGGCGAGGACCGACCGGGTGGCGAGGCCGTCGCGATCCTCTCCCACGGGCTCTGGACCCGGGCCTTCGCAGGCGATCCGGCCGTGGTGGGTCGGGAGATCCGGGTGGACGGCGCACCCTACCTGGTGGTGGGCGTCCTTCCCTCTTCCTTCGTCTTCCCGGGGGCGGAGGTCGACCTCCTCCGGCCCATGCCCGTGGACCCGGCCGATCCGGCCGGGCGGTCGTCCCACTACGTCTCCATGGTGGCCCGCCTCGCCCCGGACACGGACCTGACGACCGCCCAGGCCCGCACGGACGCGCTGGCCCGCCGTTGGGCGGAGGCCTATCCGGACCGCCACGGCGTCACGCCCGACCACCCCCTTCGGCTGATCCCCCTCCGGGAGGCCCTGGTGGCCGACGCCCGCCCCATGCTCCTCCTCCTCCTGGGGGCGGTCCTGGCCGTCCTCCTGGTGGCCTCTGCGAACGTGGCGGCCCTCATGCTCGTGCGGGGGGAGCGGCGGCGAAGGGAGACGGGGGTCCGCATGGCCCTGGGCGGGAGCCGCCGGGACGTGGTGGCGCCCTTCGTGGCCGAGAGCCTCGTCCTGGCGGGCGCCGGAGGCGCGCTCGGGGTGACGCTGGCGGGGTCGGTGGTCGGCCTGGTGGAGCGGACCGGCCCGGCCGTCGTGGGACGCATGGGCGGGCTGGAGCTGAACGCCACGGTCCTGCTCCTGGCGGCGGCCTCGACGCTGGGGGCCACCCTCCTCTTCGGGGTGGCTCCGGCCAGGACGGCGGCGGGGGGGCGGGCCCGGGAGCTCCTGCGGACGGGGCGGTCGGGCGGGGCCGGCCGGTCGGCCTTCCTGCGCAGCGGACTCGTCGCGGGCCAGGTGGCGCTGGGCGTCGTGCTCGTGGTGGCCTCCGCGCTCCTGACGCGCAGCCTGGCCTCGCTCCAGGCCGAGGACCCCGGCTTCGAGTCCGAGGGCGTGGTGGCGCTCCGCTTCGCGCTGGCCCCGGGGAGCCATCCGGACCTCGAGGACGTGGCGGCCTTCCACGACGCGCTGGCCGCGCGGCTCCCGGCCCTCCCGGGGCTCGAGGCCGCGGGGATGGTCCGGGCGCTCCCCTTCGCCGACCCGCTGGGCGTGGAGACGCTCAGCCCCACGGATCGGCCCGAGGAAGGGGACGGCCACGTGAACGCCGGGTACCAGATCGTGACCCCCGGCTGGTTCGAGGCCATGGGCGTCCCGCTCTTGGAGGGGCGCCTGCCCGGCCCGGACGAGGCCGCCGCGGCCACGGGCGCCGTGGTGGTCAACCGATCGCTCGCCCGGGCCTTCTGGCCCGGCGAGGACGCCGTGGGCCGGACCTTCAAGCTCGGGCCGCCCAGCTCGTCCAACCCCGAGCTCCGGGTGGTGGGGGTGGTGGGCGACGTGCGGCAGGACGGGTACGCCCGGCCCCCCGGGCCCCAGTTCTACGTGCCCCTCCGCCAGGCCCTCGGGATCTACGGGGGGATGGCTGTGCGGGGGGGGACCCTGGTCGCCCGCTCCACCGCTCCCCCCGCGGTGGCCCTCGGGCAGCTCCGGGAGGCCGTGCGCGCGGTCGACCCGACCCTTCCCGTCTCGCGGCTCACCACCCTCCGGGGCATCCTGGGCCGCTCGGTGGGGGAGGAGCGGTTCGTGACCGGCCTGGTGGGGTCCTTCTCCGTCCTGGCGCTCCTCCTGGCCGCCGTGGGCGTGGGTGGCCTCGTGTCGTGGACGGTGTCCCGCCGGAGCCGGGAGCTGGGCCTCCGGATGGCGCTGGGGGCCGAGGGCGGCGCGCTCGCCCGGGGGGTGCTCCTGGGCTCCCTGCGGCCGGTGGCGCTGGGTCTCCTGGTCGGGCTGGCCGGCGCGTGGTGGGCGGGGGTCCACCTGGCCGACCAGCTCCACACCGTCGGGCCCCGGGACCCGGCGGCGTTCGGGGTGGCCCCCGCGGTGCTCCTGGCCGTGGCCACGCTGGCGGCGTGGGGCCCCGCCCGTCGCGCCACGCGCATCGATCCGGTGGAGGCGCTCCGCCGGGAGTGACGTCCGGCCCCGCCCCGGCGAGGGCACCTCCGGAGCCCCGGGGCGAGGGGCTCCTGGGGCGACGGTGGTAGATTCGACCCCATGAGCCCCCGTGCCTACCTGGTGGCCCTCCTGGGCACCGCGCCCCTGCCGTCCCTCCCCGCCTCCGCCGGGGCCCGCGCCCGCGTGGTGGAGCTCGTGGAGCGGCACGCCCTGGAGGGGCTGGCGGTGGCCCGGAGCCGGGAGGACGGGAGCCGGGCGCTCCCCGACGAGGTGCGCGCCCGCTGGGAGCCGCCGTACCGGGCCCGCGGGCTGGCCACCACCCTGACGCTGGAGGCGGCGGCGCGGGCGCGGTCCGCGCTGGCCGACGCCGGGCACGACGCCCTCCTCTTCAAGGGGGCGGCGCTGGTGGAGGCGGGCCTCTACGCGGACCCGGGCGCCCGCCGGATGGACGACGCGGACCTCCTGGTGCGCGCGTCGGAGGCGGCGGGCGCCGTGGAGGTCCTCCTGGGAGAAGGCTTCCGCCCCGTCGGGGACTGGACGCCGGAGCGGGCCGCCTGGGTGGATTCGGTGACCCTGCGGGCCATGGACACGCCCCCCGGGACGGAGGCGGTCCTGGACGTGCACTGGAGCACCGCGTACGACCGGATCCGCTTCGGGGGCGCGGGGGACCGGGGACCGGATCGCCTGTGGGCGGGCGCGGACCTGGCGGCGGGGCTCCCGGCTCCGGGACCCCACCTGGCGGCGGTGGCCGAGCACGTCCTCAAGCACCTGCGCTTCAAGGTCCACCTGGCGGCCTTCGCCGACCTGGCTCGACTCGCCGGGTCCGTGGAGGCCCGGGGCGGATGGGCCGACGTCGAGGAGGCCGTGGAGGACAGCCGCCTGGGGGTGGGCCTCCGGGCGCTCCTCTCCGTGGTGCGGTCGCGGCTCGGGGCGCCGGTCCCGCCGGAGCTGGTCCGGGGCGCGTCGGACGCCCTGGTGGGGCGGCTGGACCCGGGGGCGTTGGCCGAGGCCCTCCGCCCGGCGGGGAGCCGCCTGTCGGGCCTGCTCCTCCGCGCCCGCCTCCTGGGGACGCCGGGCGCCCTCGCGACGGACGTGCGCGAGGCCCTGCTGCCCCCCGGGTCCTGGCTCCGGGCCCGCTACGGTGCCGCCGGGCTCGGAGGCTGGGCGCGCTACCTGGGGGACCTGGCCCGCTGGGCGGCCTACCGGGGCCGCTCCCCGGCCTCCCCGAACCAGGAGCTCTTCCACCCCCGGGCGCGGGAATAGCTCGCCGAACGGGGGCCGGACGGGTCCGTCGCCCCCTCTGGAAGAGGGAGGGCGGGGGCTCCGGGCGCGGGCCCGGGCCCCGGGGCGTGGGCCCTGGACCACTCCAGGGGCGGGACCCCCCGTTGACACCCCCCGGACCCGGTTCTACCTTAACAAGCTCTGTCGGAAAGGCGCTGTGGCAAGACCGCACGGCCTCGGACGACGCGCCCCGTGAGGCGCGCTTTTGCATTAGAGGATTATGCCGACCATCAGTCAGCTCGTTCGCAAGGGCCGCAAGACTGTTCAGAAGAAGAACAAGTCTCCGGCTCTCCAGGGCAGCCCCCAGAAGCGTGGGGTCTGCACCCGCGTGTACACGACCACTCCGAAGAAGCCGAACTCGGCTCTCCGGAAGGTGGCCCGTGTGCGGCTGACCAACGGATTCGAGGTCACCGCCTACATCGGCGGAGAGGGCCACAACCTGCAGGAGCACTCCATCGTGCTCATCCGGGGTGGCCGTGTGAAGGACCTCCCGGGTGTCCGGTACCACATCATTCGCGGGACGCTGGATGCCTCCGGGGTCGATGACCGCCGGCAGGGGCGTTCCAAGTACGGCGCCAAGCGCCCGAAGTAAGGCTGGGATCTAGTTCATGAGCCGTCGTTCGAGAGCCGACAAGCGTGAGATCCAGGCGGATCCCCGTTTCGAGTCCGAGACCGTCACCAAGTTCATCAATGCGTTGATGTACGACGGAAAGAAGGCCAAGGCCGAGCAGATCTTCTATCAGGCGATGGAGATCCTCGAGGAGCGCTCCGGGCAGCCCGGGGTGAACGTCTTCGAGCAGGCCCTCAACAACGCCCGCCCGGCGCTCGAGGTGAAGAGCCGCCGCGTGGGTGGAGCCACCTACCAGGTGCCCGTGGAGGTCCGGCCCTCGCGCCGCACCGCCCTGGCCAGCCGGTGGCTCATCGGGTTCGCCCGGGGTCGCTCGGAGAAGAGCATGGCCGAGCGTCTGGCCGGGGAGCTCCTGGCCGCGAGCCGTGGCGAGGGATCCACGGTGAAGAAGAAGGAAGACACCCATCGGATGGCCGAGGCCAACAAGGCGTTCGCGCACTACCGCTGGTGATCCGACACGCAGGACCCCGCCGGTAGCTCGGGCGGGACGCAGGACGGTAGGACGAAGGAACAAATTGGGACGCGCGATGGCCCAAAAGGCCCTCTCCGGTCACGGGAGCGCGGATACTGCGGACGCCTGTGCGAGCCGCAGAGCAACAACCCGCGCTCCTTTTCTTTGCGCTGAGATTTAGCAGAAGGACGAGATAGATGCCCAGAATCACGCCACTACCGCGGCTCCGTAACATCGGCATCATGGCGCACATCGACGCCGGTAAGACCACGACCACCGAGCGCATCCTGTTCTATACGGGACGCGTGCATCGGGTGGGCGAGGTCCACGACGGCGCGGCGACCATGGACTGGATGGAGCAGGAGCAGGAGCGCGGCATCACCATCACGTCCGCCGCCACCACCTGCGAGTGGAAGCGGTCCGGCACCGAGTACCGGATCAACATCATCGACACCCCCGGGCACGTGGACTTCACCGCCGAGGTGGAGCGCTCCCTGCGGGTGCTGGACGGCTCCGTGGCCGTCTTCTGCGCCGTCGGTGGCGTCGAGCCCCAGTCCGAGACGGTCTGGCGCCAGGCGGATCGGTACAACGTCCCCCGCATCGCGTTCGTCAACAAGATGGACCGCGTGGGCGCGGACTTCATGAACGTGGTCGAGATGATGCGGGATCGCCTGGGCGCCAACGCCTACGCGATCCAGTATCCCATGGGCGAGGGCGAGCTCTTCACCGGGATGGTGGACATCGTCCGCCGCAAGGCCATCGTCTTCGAGGACGAGATGGGCGCGAAGTTCTCCGAGGAGGAGGTGCCCGACTCCCTGAAGGACACCATCGAGGAGCTCCGCAACGAGCTGCTCGAGGCCGCCATCGAGCACGACGACGAGCTCATCGAGAAGTACTTCGCCGGCGAGGAGCTGACGGAGGAGGAGTTCCGTCACGCGATCCGGGCCGCCACGATCAAGGGCAAGATCTTCCCGGTCTTCTGCGGCTCCGCCTTCAAGAACAAGGGCGTGCAGGCGCTTCTGGACGGCATCATCGACTACCTGCCGTCGCCGGTGGACGTGCCCGCCATCGAGGGGCACCTCCCCCACCACGACGAGACCAAGGACACCCGCCAGGCCTCGGACGACGCGCCCTTCTCGGCGCTGGCGTTCAAGATCATGAGCGACCCGTACGTGGGTAAGCTCACGTTCTTCCGGGTCTACTCGGGCTCCATGCCCGCGGGCTCCTACGTCTACAACGCGACGAAGGACCAGCGCGAGCGCGTGGGCCGGATCCTCCAGATGCACGCCAACAAGCGGGAGGAGCGGGAGGAGGTCTACGCCGGTGACATCGCGGCGGCCATCGGTCTGAAGGACGTGAAGACCGGCGACACGCTGTGCATCGAGGACCATCCCATCATCCTGGAGGCGATGGACTTCCCCGAGCCGGTCATCTCGGTCGCGGTGGAGCCCAAGACCAAGGCCGACCAGGACAAGCTGACCAACGGCCTCATCAAGCTGGCCGACGAGGATCCGACGTTCCGCGTCCGCACGGACGAGGAGACCAACCAGACGATCATCTCCGGGATGGGCGAGCTCCACCTCGAGATCATCATCGACCGGCTGAAGCGCGAGTTCGGCGTCGAGGCCAACATCGGCCGGCCCCAGGTGGCGTACCGGGAGACGATCCGGAAGCGCGCCGAGGGCGTCGAGGCCAAGTTCGTCCGCCAGACCGGTGGTCGGGGTCAGTACGGGCACGTGATCATCAACATCGAGCCCGGCGAGACCGGCTCCGGCTTCGTGTTCGAGGACAAGATCGTGGGTGGCGTCATCCCCC
Organism: uncultured Gemmatimonadaceae bacterium; assembly: GCA_964569085.1. Classification (GTDB taxonomy): domain Bacteria; phylum Gemmatimonadota; class Gemmatimonadetes; order Longimicrobiales; family Gaopeijiaceae; genus JAJCZZ01. The sequence continues at coordinate 11,944 of CAZMTA010000052.1, forward strand.
GGGAGTACATCGGCTCGGTGGAGAAGGGCATGAAGGAGGCCCTCGAGACGGGCATCCTGGCCGGCTTCCCGGTCATCGACGTCAAGGTCGAGCTGGTGGACGGCTCCTACCACGACGTTGACTCCAACGAGATGGCGTTCAAGATCGCGGGCTCCATGGCCATCAAGGAGGGCGTCAAGCGGGCCAAGCCCGTCCTCCTCGAGCCCGTCATGGACGTCGAGGTGGTCACGCCCGCCGAGTACATGGGCGACCTCATCGGCGACCTTTCGTCCCGCCGCGGGAAGGTGGGCGGCATGACCGATCGGGCGGGTGCCCGGGTCATCGGCGCCTCCGTGCCCCTCGGCGAGATGTTCGGCTACTCGACCACGCTGCGCTCGCTGAGCCAGGGTCGGGCGGTCTACACGATGCAGTTCGCGCACTACGAAGAGGTTCCGAAGTCCAAGGCCGACGAGATCATGGCCTCCAACGGGGACGCCTGAGGCGCACCCCGGACAGCTCCGATTCCTCCGACCTGACAGAAGAGAGAAAAGCAGATGGGCAAGGAAAAGTTCGAGCGGTCGAAGCCGCACGTGAACGTGGGAACCATC
>CAZMTA010000053.1:0-11477 GCA_964569085.1 uncultured Gemmatimonadaceae bacterium
ACCAGGCGGAGCGGCTCTGCGAGCGGGTCTGCCTCATCTCCCGGGCCCGGAAGGTCCTGGACTCGGACCTTCGCGCCCTGAAGGCCGCGGAGCGGCGTGGGGTGGTGGCGGTGGAGTTCGAGGGGGAGGATCGCTGGCTCGACGGGCCCGAGGTGGTGGGCACGGAGGCGCACGGCGCGGGGGTCCACCTCCTCCTGGCCGAGGGGGCGGACCACCAGGCCATCCTCCGGAGGGGCGTGGCGGCCGGGGCGGTGATCCACCGCTTCGACCTGGTCGAGCCCCGGCTCCACGAGATCTTCGTCCGCCACGCCGGCGGTGACGCCGCGGCCGACGCGGGCACGCCCCGGACGGCCGCGGTCGGGGGGGCGCGGTCATGAGGAACGTCTGGGCCGTCATCAAGCGCGAGTACCTCCAGCGCGTCCGCTCCAAGTGGTTCGTCTTCGCCACCGTGGCGGGGCCGCTCCTCATGCTGGCCGCGGTCCTGGTCCCGGTGTGGGTCGAGTCCCGGGACGACCAGGCCGACGCCCGGGTCTCGATCCTGGACCGGACCGGGGTCCTGGAGGAGGGCGTGCGCGACCGTCTCGAGGGCTCGGGCATGGAGGTCGTTCCCCTCCCCGACCCACGGGAGTCCCCGGACCCGTCCGGGGACGACGCGGTCCTGGCGGCGCTCCTCCAGAAGGTCTCCCTCAACGAGCTGAACGGCTTCCTGCTCCTGGACGACGAGACGCTCCGCTCCGGTCGGGCCGAGTGGCACGGCCGGCGCGGGCCCTCCGCCTTCCGCGCCCTCGCGCTCCGTCAGGCGGTGGCGAGCGCGGCCCTCGAGGCCCAGCTCGCCGATCGGGGCCTGGACGTCGGCGCGCTCCTCTCGGGAGGGGAGCTGGAGATGGAGCTCCTGGGGGAGGGGGGCGGGTCCGACGACGCCACCTTCTTCCTGGGCTTCGTCGGGGCCTTCCTCCTCTACATGGTCATCCTGCTCTACGCGGTGGCGGTCATGCGCTCCACCCTGGAGGAGAAGACGAGCCGCGTGGTGGAGGTGGTGATCTCCGCCATGGACCCCTGGCACCTCATGCTGGGGAAGATCCTGGGCGTGGGGGCCGTGGGGCTGACGCAGCTCGCGGTGTGGGCCGTGGCGGCGGCGCTCCTGGCCGGGAGCGGCGTGCCCATGCTGCTGGCCATGCGCCCCGAGATCGCGGAGCTGGGGGACCTGGGCTCGGTGCTGCCAGGCGCCGGTCTCCTGGCCGTCTTCGTGGGGCTCTTCGTCTTCGGCTACTTCATCTACTCCGGGCTCTACGCGGCGGTGGGGGCCATGTGCAACTCGGACGAGGAGGCGCAGCAGGCCCAGCTCCCGGTGATCGTCCTGGTGATCGGCCCCATGGTCATCCTCCCGGCGGTGCTGGAGAACCCCGACGGGCCCCTGGCCACCGCCCTCTCCCTCTTCCCCTTCTTCACGCCGGTGCTGATGTGGCCCCGGATCGCGGCGGGGGCGGCGCCGGCCTGGCAGGTCGCGGCCGGCTTCGCGCTCATGGCGCTCACCGTGGTGGGAGTGGCGTGGCTGGCCGGCCGGATCTACAAGGTGGGGATCCTCATGGCAGGGAAGCGCCCGACCCTTCCCGAGCTCTGGCGGTGGGTCCGGGAGGCCTGACGCCCCGGGGTCAGCCTTCCGCGGGCTCCGTCCCCGGGGACTCGGGGCCGGCGGGGGAGGGGTCGGGGTCGTCCCCGGCGCCTTCCGGATCCCGGGTCGGCGCGGGGAGGCCGTCCTCGGGGAGGGTGGACCGGAGGAGCCCGGCGAGCTGGCGCTCGTCGAAGGTCCGGGCCTTGGCCATGGCCTCCTCGTAGGAGTCCTCGATGATGATCACCGCCGTTCGGGTGGAGCCCTCCTCCCCGCCGGCGGCCGGCTCGAAGCGGATCCGGGCCCGGTAGCTCCGGGGAGCGTGCGGGTCGTCGTCGAACTCGAGGTACGCGGTCCACAACCGCCCGTCGTGGGCGATGGACGCGATGTGGAATCCGTCGTCGGACCGTCGGCTCATGGGGTGGAGCTCTCCTGGGGATCGGGCGGGGCGGGGTCGGCGGGGGTGCTCTCCGGCCTCGCATCTACGACGCGGACCGGGAATGGGTCCGTCACGGACCCGGCGTAGAGCGTGCGGTGGGGGAAGGGGATCTCGATGCCCTCCTCGTCGAAGCGACGCTTCACGTCCTCCGCGATCCCGTTCTTCACCACGAGCCACCGCTCCCGCCGCGCCCACACGGCGAAGGTGAAGTTGATGGAGGAGTCGGCGTAGCCCTGGAAGATCACCAGGGGCTCGGGCTCCATGAGGACGTTGGGGTTGTCCTCCGCCACCTCCAGGAGGATCTCCCGGACCCGCTCCATGTCCTCCTTGTACGCGACACCCACCAGCGTGTCCACCCGGCGGACCGGGAAGCGGGTGATGTTGGTGAACCGGCTCTTCACCAGCGTCTCGTTGGGGATCCGCACCATCTTGTTGTCGAACGTGCGGACCTTCACCGAGAGGGTGTCGATGGTGAGGACCTGCCCCACCACGTTGTCCACGTCGATGATGTCCCCGACCTGGAAGGGCTCCTCGGCCAGGAGGAAGAAGCCGCTGATGATGTTGGAGACCGACGTCTGGGAGGCGAACCCCAGCGCGATCCCCAGGATGCCCGCGGCGCCCAGGAGGGGGGCGAGGCTGAAGCCCAGCTCGCTGAGGACCGAGACGAAGATGATGAGGACGAGGGGCCAGAAGACCACCTTGCCCACCACGAGGCCCTTCTGGGGGTTGGAGAGCTTGGAGACGTAGGCCCGGACCCACCGGGTGAAGGCCCACGCCACCGGGATCCCCAGGACCACGAGGGCCGCGGCCCGGAGGAGGGGGGCCACGCCCTCGGTCTCCACGAAGCGGGTCAGGTCCAGGGCGTTGGCCGCTCCCGACACGGTATCCGCGGACTGGACGGCCTCCTGGAGGAGGGCGAGGGGGCGCGCGCTCATCTCAGCCTCCGAACCCGAAGGGAGAGAGGGCCTTCAGCCGGGCGAAGGTGCGGACGCGGAAGCCCCGGGACTGGGTGCGGGCCGGCGTGATCTCCCGGGCGTCCTCCGCCTCCCGGGGCGGGCGGTCGTCCATGCGGATGTCGCTGCCCTCGGCCTCGCCGCGGTAGGCGACCACGGTCTCCTCCGCCCAGAGACGGTTCCCCGCCTCGAAGACGCTGAGGTGCTCGACCCTCAGGCCGAGCTTCTCCACCGGGAGGTCCGCCACGGAGCGGTTGGAGAGCTGCAGGACGCACATCACGAGCCACGGCTCGAAGAGGTCGTCGGTGAGCTCGCGGCGGGCTTTCGTGGCCAGCCAGTACGCCGTCTCCCCTCCGAGGAAGTCTCCCCACCAGGTGTCGGAGAGGCGCTCCGTGGGGATCTCGGTGAGCTTGGTCGCGGCGCCGGAGGGCGCCACCACCTCGAGGCGGATCCAGGCGCCCACCCGCATGTAGATGCGGGCCTCGGCGCGGCTCAGCAGGGTGAAGGGCTGCTCGGCCTTGACCACGAGCATGCGGTCGGGCAGGGCGGGGCAGAGGCGCAGGGTGGACTCCTCCTCGCCGTCCCGGAGCGCCCACCGGCTCCAGTCCTCCGCCGGGGGCGTGTCCCACTCGGGGCGAGGGTCGTCCTCGTGGTGGCTGGCCACCCAGACCTCGTTCTTCACCCGCCGGATCCAGAGGGTGACGGGCCCGATCTCGAGTCGCTCCGTCCCTCCCGAGGCCGGCAGGGGCCGGTCCCCCCAGGGCCAGGCCGGATCCCGGTCGTGCTCCGGCTCGCCGTCCGTCATGCGTCTCCCGTTGTTCAGGCGCGGGCCCGGAGGGAGCGCCGAACGGCGCCCAGGGCCTCCTGCATGCGGCCCAGATCGGCCGCGTCGAGCTCCTCACCACCGTAGCGCGTGCGGAGGTAAAGGTCCACCAGGGTCCGCGCACCCGCGTAGGCACCGTCGTTCCGGGCCCGCACCGCCTCCAGCAGCGCCAGCGGGGTCGTTCCGGCCGTCACCGGCAGCTCCGCACGGGCGCACGCCGCCCGCAGCCGGAGGTACAGCCGGGTGGCCGGCGGGTGGACCGTCCGGGACCGGCGGACCCACCAGACCCCGATCCCCAGCGCCAGGACGAGCAGGAGCGCGCCCCAGAGGCCCGGCACGCCCTGGCCGGAGTCCCCGGCGGGCCCGGAAGGCCCTTCGTCGGAGCCGAACCGTTCGGCCCACCCCTCGAACAGCCCGGCCTGGGACTCCAGGGAGTAGTCGAGGACCCACTTGCCCCAGCGGTGCTGGAGCCCGTCGAAGAGGATCCGCCCCGGCCAGAACCACGCCGTCTCGGCCGTTCCGGCGCCGCCGCCGCCGGGGGTGGGGTCGAAGGGGACCCATCCGTAGCCGGGGAACCAGGCCTCGACCCAGGAGTGGGCCTCGTTCTGGGTCACCGCCAGGTACTCCCCGAACTCGCTCCACTGGCCGCCCAGGAACCCGTTCACGTTCCGGGACTCGATGCCGGCGGCCCGCAGGAGGACGACCATGGCGGTGGAGAAGTACTCGCAGTGCCCGGCCCGGCGCTCGAAGAGGAAGTGGTCCAGCCCCGTCTGGGCCGCCGTGGCCGGCAGCTCCAGGGTGTAGGAGAAGCCCTGGAGGTGGTCCAGGATGGCCACGGCCCGGTCGTAGCGGTTGTCCAGCCCCGCCGTGAGGGAGTCGGCCAGCGCCTGGATCCGGGGGTCGATCTCCGGGAGCTGGAGGTAGTGCCGGGCGGACGGCCGGAAGCCGGAGTCCGCCCGCCGCAGCTCGTCGGGCGGGGGCGGCTCCGCTCGGGAGCGGGCCGTGTAGGCCGGCGCCCCGGAGCCCCAGTAGACGAAGTCGCCGGCGTTGTCGAAGAGGGGCTGGATGCCGTTGTCCGGGTCGATGTCCAGCGCCGGGTGGAGCGCGAAGAGGACCCGCACGTCCAGGGGCGCCCCGTAGATCGTCTGCTCCAGGACCGGTCCCTCCCACCGCTCCCGGTACCACCGCGTGGGCGCCGACGACGGGGGCAGGGAGTTGGACCGGGTCCAGCGCACCCCGTCGAAGTGGTCGTAGGAGCGCCCGCGCCAGTGCAGCCCCAGGGGGTTGTCGGGGAGGCCCTCGGGGAACTCCACCCGGAGGACGATCTGGGGGTTGCCGTAGATCCGGGATCCGTGCTCCCCCAGCGAGACCTCGTCGCTGAAGCCCGCGATGGAGGTGGCCATGGTCTCGCCGCGCCCCGACCAGCCCCGGGACACCCGGGGGAAGGTGAGGAAGACCACGATGCTCACGGCGAGGATGCCCACGGAGAGCGCCGTCGTGGTCCCCACCAGCGCGCCGCCCAGCGGCACGTTCCTCACCCGATGGGCCTCGGCCCGTCGGCGGAGGTGACCGACCATGAGCGCCACGGTGGAGACCACCACGAAGCCCACGAAGGCCAGGAGGAAGAAGATCCCGGGACGATAGGCGGTGGAGGCCAGGATCAGCGCGAACGACAGGGCGTAGAGGCGCACGTCGTTGGGCGCGTCCAGGGAGCGCAGCGCCTCGGCGACCATGAGGAGGAGGAGGAGGTCCACCACCGGGATGACCACGTCTCCCCGGATGAAGAAGACGTGGAGCAGGGCCCGGCCCACCAGGAGCGTGGCCAGGGGGAGCCAGACGCGCTCCATCATCCGGGAGAGGTCCGGGTCGGGCTGCCAGAAGAGCGCCACGCCCAGCGCCACGGCGGCCAGGAGCGCCGAGAGGGGCTCGAAGCCCGCGCCGGCGGCGAAGGCCACGAGCCCGGCCAGCCCCATGCAGATGGCCAGGCGACGGTGGAGGAGGCGGAGGTTCACGTCAGGCCGCCTCGTCCACGCGGTGGGGCCGGGCCTCCGATCCCACCACGACCTCGTCCCCGAAGCCGCCGGCCCCGTGGACCGAGACCAGCACGCACGCCATCGGGTCCACCGGGGGGGCGGGCAGGGGCGCGTCGGGCTCGAAGTCCACCCGGGCCAGGGCGTCGAGGATGCGCTCGAGCTGGCCCGGCCCCCGTCCCGGATCCACCACGCCGCCGGGGGTCACCAGCGCGCACGCCCGGTTCTCCCGGGTGGCCGCGGCGGCCAGGGCGGCGGCGGCCTCCACCGCCGCCTCGGCCGCGTCCCCGGGCTCGGCCCGGGTGTCGAGGCAGATCCAGCGCGTGGTGGCGGCGTCCTGCTCGTATTCCCGGATGACCGGCGTGCGCATCCGCGCGGAGGAGCGCCAGTGGATGTCCCGGGGGTCGTCCCCGGGGCGGTAGTCGCGGAGGGAGCGGTACTCGCCCCGGTGGCCCCGGGCTCCCCGGGACGCCGACCCGGTGTGGGGGCGCCGCCCCCCGCCGGGCGCCGGCACGGGGACCGGACGGTCCGTCCGCGGCCACACGACGACCTCCCCGGGGAGGTGCACGTCCCGCTCCTTCAGGAAGAGGCCGAAGGGGAAGGAGGTGGAGACGGTGAGCGTGCCCAGCGGGTAGATGCCCCGGCGGACGAAGGAGTTGACCGAGTGGGTCGACGACTCGTCCCGGGGCGGGACGTGGGTCGCGAAGGCGGCCTCGGGGAGCCCGGCCTCGGAGAGCTCGACCGCCAGGGAGGGGAGGTGGCTCTTCTCGTTGTACACCCGGTACGTCAGGCGCATCGGCTCGCCCACGGTGACCGCCCGGGGCAGCTCCCGCCGGATCCGGAGGCCCCGGATGGCCTGCTCGCTGAGCCATCCGCTCACGGCGATGAAGCCGAGCATGGCCCCCAGGAGGAGGTACAGGAGGTTGTTGCCGGTGTTGAGCGCCGCGAAGCCCACCGCGAAGGTGCCCACGGTGAACGCCAGGCCTCCGGGCGTGAAGTGGATCCGGCGCCACGCCCGAAGCCGGCGCCACGCCTCCCGCGTCCGCCGGAGGGCCTCCCCCGCCCAGCTCATCCCCGGGGTCGCCTCACACCGGGGCCTCGACCTCGTCCAGCACCTCCCGGAGGAGGTCGGCGGCGCGCTCGTGGACGTCCACGGTGGCGCCGGTCGCGCCGGCGGGGAGGAGGCGGTGGGCCAGGCAGGGCACCACCAGCTCCCGGACGTCGTCGGGAAGGAGGTAGTCCCGTCCGTTGGTGAGGGCGAAGGCCCGGGCGGCCCGGAAGAGGGCGATGGCGCCCCGGGGGCTCACCCCCATGCGGATCCGGGGGGAGGTCCGGGTGCGTTCGACCACTTCCATGAGGTAGTCCACGATGGCCTCGTCGGCCTCCACCGTCTCGACCCGCTCCTGGAGCTCGACCACCTGGTGGGGCGTGAGGACGGTGCGCATCCGGTCGAAGACCGGCTCGGTCGTGGCGGACTCGGTGAGGATCCGGCGCTCCGCCTCGGGGTCGGGGTAGCCGATGGTGAGCCGCATGAGGAAGCGGTCGAGCTGGCTCTCGGGGAGGGGGTACGTCCCGTGGTGCTCCAGCGGGTTCTGGGTGGCCATCACCAGGAAGGGCCGCGGAAGGTCGTGGGTCTCGTCCCCGATGGTAACCCGGCCCTCCTGCATGGCCTCGAGGAGCCCGCTCTGGGTCCGGGGCGGGGCCCGGTTGATCTCGTCGGCCAGCACCACGTTGGTGAAGATCGGCCCCGGCCGGGTCTCGAACTCCGCCGTCTGGGGATGGTAGACGCTGACGCCGAGTACGTCCGACGGCAGCAGGTCCGAGGTGAACTGGATCCGGCGGAAGCCGACCCCCAGCGCCTTGGCCAGGGCGTGGGCCAGGGTGGTCTTCCCGACCCCGGGCACGTCCTCGAAGAGCACGTGGCCCCGGGCGAGGAGGGCCGCGAGGGCCAGCCGCACCACTTCGTGCTTCCCGTGGAAGACGGTCTCCACCTCGTCCACGAGCTCGTCCAGGAGCTCGAGGGACGGGCGGGCCGGGGAAGGGAGCGGGGAGATCGAGGTTTCGCTCATGCGCGGGGCTGCCTCGAGGAGGGTCGTCGTCGGGTTCGTGGGGCGCTCCGAGCGGGGCCGGGACGCCGGGAAACAGGACAGAAATCGTATAACACTCGGGGGCGATTTAGGTTCTAGTGAAACATGGTGCTTGCCTTGACCGCCCCCCGGGGGCCGGGTAGCTTGCAGGCGCTTCTCCGGGAATGTACGGACCGCCCGGAGCCCCGAATCCAGACCGGGGCAGCTCCGGCGCCCGTCGGCCTGCCCCTTGTCGCGTCCCCCATCTCCGGGCGCGCCGCTCGTTCAGGAGCACAGCTTCAATGAGAAAACACTGGTTCATCGGCGGGTTGGCGGGCGTGTTGCTGCTCGTCGCCGGCCTGGCCTTCGTCCGCGCACAGGACGCCGGTCAGCAGGCCCCCTCCGAGGCGACCGCCGAGGCCGCCGCGCAGGAGGAGGATGAGGCCGGCTATCCGAGCCCCGACACCTACGCCTCCGGCCAGCCCATCGCCTTCCCCCACGACCAGCACGCCGGGGTCGAGGAGGGCCAGAACCAGATGGACTGCATGTACTGCCACTTCTCGGCGGAGCGGTCCGTGGACGCGGGACTCCCGCCGGTGCAGACCTGCATGGGCTGCCACCAGGTGGTGGCGGGACAGACCGAGGCGCAGCAGACCGAGATCAACAAGCTGCGGGAGTACTGGCAGAACGGGGAGCAGATCCCGTGGGTGCGGATCTACAAGATCTCGGACCACGCCCACTTCCCCCACATGCGGCACATCAACGCCGGCCTCTCGTGCCAGCAGTGCCACGGGGAGGTCCAGACCATGGGCGTGCTCAACGAGCGTGACCCGGCGTGGGGCGGCGACAACATGGGGTGGTGCATCGACTGTCATCGCCGGGAAGAGGCGTCCATCGACTGCGCCGTCTGCCATTACTAGAGGGGATCACCGATAACATGACCGACGGTATCAAGCGGCGGGACTTCCTCAAGGTCCTCGGGATCACGGGAGCCGGAGCCGGACTGGCCGGGTGCTCCACCGAGGGCGCCGAGCGGCTCCTGCCCTACGTCACCTCGCCCGAGGACATCGTCCCGGGCGTGGCGAGCTGGTATACCACCGCCTGCAACGGCTGCTCCTCCAACTGCGGCATGTGGGTCCGCGTCCGCGAGGGGCGGATCGTCAAGGTCGAGGGGAACCCGAACCACCCCGTCTCCCAGGGCGCGCTCTGCTCCCGGGGGCACGCCTCGCTGCAGCACCTCTACAACCCGGACCGCTTCACCGGCCCCATGCTCCGCGAGGGCGGGTCGCTCCGACCCATCTCCTGGGAGGAGGCGGAGCGGATGCTGGCCGAGCGGATCCAGGCGGCCGGCGGCAACGTCCGGCTCATCCACGGTCAGATGGGCCCGACCCTCTCCAGCCTGGCGGACGACTTCCTCCAGGGCGTGGGCGGGGCCCGCACCGAGTTCCAGGCCCTCTCCGAGGCGCCCCTCCGCGAGGCCGCCCGCATCGCTTTCGGCGTGGACGCCCTCCCGGGGTACGACTTCGAGGCCGCGGACTTCCTGATCTCCTTCGGCGGCGACTTCCTCGAGGTCGGCGCTTCCCCGGTGGAGTACGGCCGGGGCTTCGCGCGCTTCGCCGGCACCGACGCCGAGGGCCACAAGGGCCGCTTCGTCTTCGCGGGCCCGCGCCTCTCCCTCACCGGCCTGAACGCCGACGAGTGGCTGCCGATCCGGCCGGGCTCCGAGGCCGCGCTGGCGCTGGGCATGGCCTCGGCGCTGGGCGGCGGCGAGGCCGCCGGCCCCTACGCCTCGCTCCTCCAGAGCTTCGACGTGACCTCCGCGGCGCGGGCCACGGGCCTCGAGGAGCGCACGATCCTGGAGATGGCCGAGGCGTTCGCCTCCGGTCCGAGCCTGGCCGTGGGGCCGGGCGTCGGCGCGCACCACCGCAACGCCACGGCGGCGCACCTGGCCGCGCTGGTGCTCAACTCGGTGGCGGGCAACGTGGGCACCACGGTCCACCTCCAGACGGGTCCCTCGTCGGCCTCGTCGCGGCCCTACGCCGACATGCAGGAGGCCATCCGCGCCATGGCCGGCGGCCAGGTCGGGGTGGCCATGATCCACGGCACGAACCCCGCCTACGAGCTTCCGCCGGCCTCCGGCTTCGTGGACGCCTTCGGGAGCGTGGGCTTCAAGGTCTCCTTCGCCTCGGCCCCGGACGAGACCGCGGCGCTGGCGGACCTGATCCTCCCGGACCGCCACTTCCTGGAGTCCTGGGGCGACTCGATGCCCAAGCCGGGCTGGCTCACGATCCAGCAGCCCGCCATGCGTCCGCTGCCCCACTTCGACGCCAAGCAGACCGGGGACGTCCTCCTGTCCGTGGCGGCGCTCACGGGCAACGACCTGGGCGCGCCCACCTTCTACGAGTACCTCCGGGAGCAGAGCCGGGCGCTCCACGGGGACGACGGGACCTTCGAGGACGCGTGGCGCCAGGCCCTCCGCGAGGGCGGCGTCCAGTTCGAGCAGGCCCCGGCTTCCGAGGGCGCCCCGGCGCTCCGCACCCCCGACTCGGCGCTGACCTTCGACGCGCCGGTGCTGGACGGGGACGGGGACCTGACGCTCCTGGTGCACGCCTCGTCGCGCTTCGGCGCCGGTGAGTTCGCCAACTCGCCCTGGCAGCTCGAGCTGCCGGACCCGGTCTCCAAGATCATGTGGCACTCGTGGCTGGAGATGAATCCGGCCACCGCCGAGGCGCGGGGCCTGGTGAGCGGCGACGTGGTCCGGGTGGAGTCGCCCCACGGCGCCGTCGAGGTGCCGGTGTGGGTCTACCCCGGCATCCGCGAGGACGCCGTGGCCCTGTCCATGGGACTCGGGCACACCGACTTCGGACGCTTCGCGACCGACCAGGGCGTGAACGCCATGACGCTCCTGCCGGCCACCGCCGAGCAGCCGTCGGGCGCCCTGGTCACGGTGGCCACCACGGTGTCCGTGGCCCCCACCGGGGAGCGGCGTCGCCTGGTGACCACGGAGGGCTCCGCCGACCAGCGGGACCGGCCCATCGCGCCGGCCGTCATGCTGTCGGAGCTGGGCCACGGGGCCGAGGACGACCACGCCCCCGACGAGGCCGCCGCCGAGGCGGACCACGCGGAGCCCGAAGGCGACCACGCCGCCGAGGAGGACCACGGCGAGGGCGGACACGGCGAGCTCCAGGAGCTCCAGGCCGTGGGTGGCTTCGTGCCGGTGGACGCCCAGGGCGGCGATCCCACCGCGTATCCCCTCCCGGGGGCGCAGCACGGCGAGTACGCCGACGCCCACGAGGGGCCGCGCTACGGCATGGCCATCGACCTGGACAAGTGCACGGGGTGCAGCGCCTGCGTCACGGCCTGCAACGCCGAGAACAACATCCCCTGGGTCGGCGAGGACCAGGCCCTCATGGGCCGCGAGCTCCACTGGATGCGCATCGAGCGCTACTACGAGCACGTGGACGCGACGCACGCCTCCCACCTGGACGTGCGCTTCCTCCCCATGATGTGCCAGCACTGCGGCAACGCGCCGTGCGAGCCGGTCTGCCCGGTCTACG
>CAZMTA010000054.1:0-10164 GCA_964569085.1 uncultured Gemmatimonadaceae bacterium
CCCTCAGTAGTGCCAGGGGAAGCGGGAGAAGTCCTTGTCCCGCTTCTCCACGAAGGCGTCCCGGCCTTCCTGAGCCTCCTCGGTGCCGTAGGCCAGGCGCGTGGCCTCGCCGGCGAAGAGCTGCTGCCCCACCAGGCCGTCGTCCACCAGGTTGAACCCGTACTTGAGCATCCGCATGGCGGTGGGGCTCTTCTCGTTGATGGTCCGGGCCCACTCCAGCGCGGTCTCCTCCAGCTCCGCGTGGGGGACGGAGGCGTTCACCATCCCCATGGCCAGCGCCTCGTCGGCGGAGTAGTCGAAGCCGAGGAAGAAGATCTCCCGGGCCCGCTTCTGCCCCACCATCCGGGCGAGGTAGGCCGAGCCGTAGCCGCTGTCGAAGCTGGCCACGTCCGGGTCCGTCTGCTTGAAGCGCGCGTGCTCCTTGCTGGCCAGCGTCAGGTCGCAGACGACGTGCAGGCTGTGCCCGCCCCCGGCGGCCCACCCCGGGACGACCGCGATCACGACCTTGGGCATGAAGCGGATGAGGCGCTGGACCTCGAGGATGTGGAGCCGGCCGAGGCGGGCCGGATCCACGTCCCCCTCCTCGCCCTCGTACTGGTAGCCGTCCCGGCCCCGGATCCGCTGGTCCCCGCCCGAGGAGAACGCCCAGCCGCCGTCCTTGGCGGAGGGGCCGTTCCCGGTGAGGAGCACGCACCCGACCTTGGACGACGTGCGGGCATGCTCCAGCGTCCGGAAGAGCTCGTCCACCGTCCGGGGGCGGAAGGCGTTCCGGCACTCGGGACGGTCGAAGGCGATCCGGACGGTCCGCTCGTCGACGGAGCGATGGTAGGTGACGTCGGTCAGCCCCTCGAAGCCGGGGACGTCGCGCCAGACGGAAGGATCGAAGATCTCGGATACCATGCGAGCAGCTCGTGGGTTGGGGCGGGGACGTGGGAGTGAACCACGATATCATGGCGCTCCGCCCCCCGGTACCAGCCCGGAGACCCCGGGACCCGGGCCGGTCGCACCCGACGAGGCTGGCGCCGCCCCGAGGGGCCGGCCCAACTTCGGGGACATGGACCCTCACGACGTCACCCACTTTCCCTCCCCCGACGCCTTCCGCGCCTGGCTCGAGGAGCACCACGACACGAGGGACGCCCTCTGGGTCGGCTACTGGAAGAAGGCCACGGGCCGGCCCAGCCTGACCTGGGAGGAGTCCGTCGACGTGGCGCTCTGCTGGGGCTGGATCGACGGCATCCGCAAGCGCCTCGACGACGAGGCCTACACCATCCGCTTCACCCCCCGGCGCGAGGGGAGCACCTGGAGCCTCCGCAACCTGGAGCGCTACGCCGCCATGGAGGAGGCCGACCTGGTGGCCGACGCGGGGCGCGAGGCCTTCGCCCGGCGGGTCGAGGAGAAGACGGGCGTCTACTCCTTCGAGCAGAAGAAGACGCCCGAGCTCTCTGGGGAGTACGAGGCGCGCCTCCGGGAGAACGCCGCCGCCTGGGCCGACTGGGAGGCCCGCCCCCCGGGGTACCGGAAGCGCGCGAGCCACTGGGTCATGAGCGCCAAGCGCGAGAGCACCCGGGAGCGCCGCCTGGCCGCCGTCATCGAGGACTGCGCGGCGGGCCGGAAGGTGAAGCCCCTCCGGCCGTCGGGAGGCTAGGCGAGGGCGTCGCGGCCCCCGAGGGGGAGCGGACGCGGGACCCGCGCCCCGCTACACCCCCGCCGCCTCCGGCTCCCACACCTCCCGGGCGACCAGCGTCGCCTCGCCTCCGTCCTCGGCGTCCTCCCAGATGGCGTACTCCAGGCGGATGGGCATGACCTGCGACAGCATCGCCTGCGCCGGGCAGTAGCCCTCGGCGGACAGCTCGATGGCGCGCTCCACCGCGGCCCGCTTGATCCCGCGCCCGCGGATCTCGTAGCGGACGATGGCCGCGGTCATGACCCGGGGATGCTCGGTGGCGCGCTCGGCCTCCACCGTGACGTCGAATCCCGTCACCTCCTGACGCTTCTTCCGGAGGATGGAGATGACGTCCATGGCGGTGCACCCGGCCAGGCTCACGGCCATGAGCTCGATGGGGCGGAAGCCGTCCTCGTCGCCACCCAGGCCGATGGGGCCCCCCAGGGGCACCGTGAACCCGGTGTCGGCGGAGCCGGTGAAGGTGAGCCCTCCCTCCCAGTGGACGCTGGCGTTCATGCGGACCTTCCCGTGCGGTGGTGGGGCGGACGCGCCGCCCCCGAGATGCTGCTCCCACCGAAAGGTCCCCCTCTCCGGGGCGGGCGTCTGTGGGGAGAAGCCCGCGTCGTAGCCGCGGGCGGCCTACGCCCCCTTCAGCTCGCCCGCCACGTCCTCGCCGGAGACGCGGATGCCCACCCAGAACTCGCCGAACTCGCCGTAGACCGAGGTCACCTCGTCGTAGCGCATCTCGGTCACCAGCTCCTTGAACTGGAGCGGGTCGTGGCTGAAGAGCGTCACGGCCCACTCCCAGTCGTCCAGCCCCACCGAGCCGGAGATGATCTGGGAGACCTTCCCCGCGTAGGCCCGCCCCGTCTTGCCGTGCTCCTGCATGAGCCGCGCCCGCTCCGCCAGCGTCTGGGTGTACCAGTTCTGCCCCGGGTTCCGCCGCTTGTTCATGGGGTAGAAGCAGACGTAGGGCATGGAGTCGGGCTGGCGCGGATAGAGCCGGTGGAGGGTGTAGTCCTTCTCCATCTGCTCCTCGAGGAGCGCCTCGGCCATCGCCTTCCACTCGTCCGAGCCCAGCTCGACGCCCTCGCGCTCGGCGCGCTTGGCGAGGCCCAGGGTGTGGCCGTACAGCCCCAGCTCCACCACGGACAGGTAGTCCCCCGTGACGATCAGGTCCCGGCTGGCGTCGTGGAGCCGGAGGGCGCGCTCCGCCCGGCCCAGCCCGTCCAGGTCCGGCCGCAGGTGGACGAGCATGTAGTCGGTGCCGCCGCCCACCATGCGGTAGAGCCCGCTCCAGCCGCCGTCGCCCAGGTCCTCCCATCCACGGAGCGTCTCGGCGAGGTCGTCCAGGCGCGCGTCCCGCTCGGCGGCGTCCTCCTCGTCGAGGCGGGGGGCGAGGGTGACGAACTGGGTCAGCATGTACCAGCCGTGGAGGGCCAGCGGGGGCAGGAGGGCGTCGCTCATGGGCCTCGGAACGGGGCGATCGGGAAGGGGGACGTGCGTCCCGAAGGATCACAGGATGGCCCTCGCGCCTCAATCCTCCGAGCAGGGGCCGAACGGCGAGGCGCGTCGTCTTGCCCCCCGACCCGGGGCCGCCCAGACTCCCGTCCTCCTCCGCCCCCGCCCCTCCGTCCGGTCCGTCCATGCCCCGATCCCTCCGCCGCCTCGCCCGCCTGAGCCTCCTCCTCCCCGCCGCGGCGCTCGCCGCCTGCGCCGGAGGCGAGGCTCCCGCTGACGCCGCTTCCGGAGCCGCGGCGGAGAGCGTCCCCTTCCCCGAGGACCCGGACCTGTGGCCGTCGGTGCGGGAGGAGCGGATCCGCACGCTCCTGGGCCCCGCCATGGCCCGGGCGGACGTGGACGCCTGGGTCGTGCTGGCCCGGGAGAACGCCAACGACCCCATCGCGCTCCACGTGGGCGCGGAGAACGCCGGCGGGCTGGCGGCCTTCCTCTTCTTCGCCGACGGCCGTGGCGGGCTGGAGTCGCTGGCCATCTCGCCCTCCACGGAGAGCACGGCGCTGGCCGAGGTGACGCCGCTGGACTCGGTGCGCGCCATCCCCCGGGGGCAGAGCGTGTACCAGGCGGTGGCCGACGAGCTCGCCGCCCGGGACCCGGCGCGCATCGCGGTGAACTCCAGCGACCGGAACGTGGCCGACGGGCTCTCCTGGACCCAGCGCACGGCCCTGGAGGAGGCCCTGGGGCCGGCGATGGCGGGGCGGCTGGTCTCCTCCGGGGACCTGGTGGTCGAGTGGCTCTCGGTGAAGCTCCCCCGGGAGGTGGAGATCATGCGGCGCGCCGCGCGCCTCACCGAGGAGCTGGAGCTGGAGGCGTACCGCATGATCGAGCCCGGCGTGACCACCGACGCCGAGGTGGCCGCCTTCCTGGACCGCCGCATGGCGGAGCTGGGCGTGGGCGAGGCCTGGGCGCCGGAGCAGAACCCCAACGTCAACTCCGGGCCCGACCGGGGGCACAGCCACGCCACGGAGAAGGTCATCATGCCCGGCGACGTCATCCAGACCGACTTCGGCATCCGGGTCCACGACGTCTGGGTGACGGACATCCAGCGCTTCGCGTACGTCCTCCGCGAGGGCGAGACCGAGGCCCCGCCGGAGATGCAGGAGCGCTGGGAGCAGGCGAAGGCGGGCAGCCGCGCCGCCTTCGCCGCCATGCGCCCCGGCGCCACGGGGTGGGAGGTGGACCGGGCCCAGCGGGCCATGCTCGAGTCCAACGGCTCCATCCCCATCGTCTGGTCCACCGGCCACCCGGTGGGCTACTGGGCCCACGACCTGGGACCGCGGCTCGGCGGCTCCGCCGGGGGCGCGCAGCCGTCGGGCGACGCCGCCCGGGAGCTCCGTCCGGGGCACACCTTCGCCTTCGACGGCTTCTTCGGCTGGGAGCGGCCCGACGGCACCACCAAGACCATCTCGGTGGAGGAGATGGTGGTGATCACCGAGGACGGCGCCGAGTGGCTGGTGGCGCCCCAGGAGGAGTGGGTGCTGATCGGCGGGTAGGTCCGCCTCAGCCGCCCGCCTTCACGAAGGGCAGGCGGTTCACCACCACGTGGCCGTCGGAGACGATCACCAGGGGATCCTGGAGCGAGCGGACGCGCTCCAGCGGGTTGGAGTCGATGACCAGGAGGTCGGCCTCCCACCCCTCGGCCACCCGGCCGTTGCGGTCCGCCGTGCCCAGGAGCTCCGCCGAGCGGCTGGTGGCGGCCTGGAACGCGTAGAGCGGGTCGAAGCCCAGCTCCTCCACCATGAACGTCACCGCCCGGGCGACCCGCGCCGTGCTCTCCGGCCCGTAGCTCGTGTCCACGCCCACCACGATGGGGATGCCCAGGGCGTAGGCCCGGCGCACCATGTCCACCCGGCGCGGCGCCAGGTGCTGGCCCCGGAGGAAGAGGCGGGGGTCGGCGTAGTCGCCCGACGTGCCGAAGGAGAGCACCGAGGACAGCGTCGGGACCAGCCAGGTTCCGCGCTCCCGCATGAGCTCCAGGGTGGCCTGGGAGGCGTACGTCCCGTGCTCGATGCTCTTCACCCCGGCGCGCACCGCGGCGACGATCCCCTCCTCCCCGTGGGCGTGGGCGGCGACCTCCAGCCCGTGGCGGGCGGCTTCCTCGACCACGGCCCGGAGCTCGGCCTCGGTGTAGACCTGCTCCCGGGGGTCGGTGGTGGGCGTGCCCGCCCGCTCGGTGGCCCGGGTCTTGATCCAGTCCACGCCGTGGTCCGCGTTCACGGCCACCAGGTGCCGGAGCTCCTCGGGCGTGTCCACGGGGTCGGAGAGGAAGCGCGCCAGCCGGGGATCGGCCAGGGCGCCGTCCCCGATGTCCGGGGTGACGTAGACGCCGGTGGCCAGGAGCTCCGGTCCGGGGATCCAGCCGTCCCGCACCGCGTCCCGCAGCGCCACGTCGGCGTAGCCGCCCACGCCGGCGGTGCGGGCCGTGGTCACCCCCGACTCCAGCGCCCGCCGGGCCGCGTCCAGGGTGTTCAGGTGCGTGTGGGCGTCCAGGAGGCCCGGCACGACCCAGTAGCCGTCCAGCTCGATTTCGGTGGCCCCGGCCGGTGCCGTCACCGACGCCGCGATCGCGCGGACCATCCCGTCCATTACGAGGACGTCCACCCCGGTGCGGGGCTCGGCGGAGACGCCGTCCAGCACGTTCACGCCACGGAGCACGAGGGGCGCGGGACGCTCCTGCGCCGCGGCGGGGGCGGCGGGGGCGCCCAGCCCGGCCAGGAGGAGGCCGACGAGGACGACGCGGGCTCGGAGGGTCATGGCGGCTCGGGGGCTCGAGGAGGAAGACCGGTGCCCCGCCATGACTACCGCCCCACCCCCTCCCCCGCCAGCGGCGGCGTCAGGACGGGGGTGCGCCGCGCCGCCGTCGCCTGCTCGAAGGCGTAGCCCAGGCCCAGGAGCGTCGGCTCGCTCCACGCCGGGCCCATGAAGGAGACGTTGACCGGCAGGCCCTCGCTGGTGAAGCCCGCGGGGACCGTGAGGTCCGGGAAGCCGGCCAGGTTGGCCAGCGTCGTGGCCGAGGGCGCGCCGCCCCCTCCCCCGCCGCCCGCCACCAGCTCGGGCCGCGTCGGCGAGGTCGGGAAGACCAGCGCGTCCAGCTCGCGGGTGCCCATGAGCCCCGCCAGGTAGCTGCGCAGGAGCGGCGTGCCGTGCTCGCGCATGACCACGTACTCGGTGTCGTTCACCGTGCCGCTGGCGTCCTCCTGCTCCAGGAGCGCCCAGCGGTCCGGGTTGGGGCGCAGCCCGTCGGCCCTGGGGGCCCGGACGCCCCGGGCGCGCTCCACCATCTCCTCCAGCGTTTTCGGGTACTCCGGTCCCAACGTGGCCAGGTAGGCCGGGATCTGGTCCCGGAACTCGCGCCAGCGGATGGCGGTGTAGGCGTCGCCGCGGAAGTCCCAGAGCCAGTCGGGCAGCCGCACGTCCACCACCGTGGCGCCCGCCGCGCGCATGGCGTCCAGCGCGGACTCCACGATCCAGTCCACCTCTTCGTCGGCCCCGGCCACGTCCCGGAGCACGCCGAGCCGCGCCCCCTCCAGCGCCCGCGCGTCGAGGAAGGTCGTGTAGTCGTCCCGCACGCGCCCCTCGGCCTCGAAGGTGGCGACGTCGGCGGAGTCCACGCCGGCCAGCGCGCCCAGCATGAGCGCCACGTCCACCACGTGCCGCCCCATGGGGCCGCCGGTGTCGAAGGAGAGGGCCAGGGGCACGATGCCGTCGCGGCTCACGAGCCCCAGCGTCGGCTTGAGCCCGACGATGCCGTTCGCCGTGGAGGGCCCACGGATGGAGCCCCCGGTGTCGGTCCCGATGCCGAGCTGGGCGAAGGCCGCCGCCACCGCCGCCCCCGTCCCCCCCGACGAGCCCGACGGCGAGCGCGCCAGGTCGTGGGGATTGCGGATCCAGCCCCCCACGGAGCTCATGGGCGCCTGGGAGGCCAGCTCGCTCATGTTCACCTTGGCCAGGACGATGGCCCCCGCGTCCCGCAGCCGCCGCACCAGGAAGGCGTCGTCCGGCGGCACCGACCCCGCCAGGAGCGCCGAGCCCGCCGTGGTGGGCATGTCGCCGGTGTCCACGTTGTCCTTGAGCACGACGGGGATGCCGTGCAGCGGCGAGCGCGGGCCGGACTCCCGCCGCTCCCGGTCCAGCGCCCGGGCCCGCTCCAGCGCCTGCTCGTTGAGGTGCAGCACCGTGTTCAGAGCCGGGCCCCGCTGGTCGTAGGCGTCGATGCGGGCCAGGTATCCCTGGACCAGCGCCTCGGACGTGAGCGTCCTCGCGTCCATGGCCGCCTGGAGCTCGGGGATGGTGGCGTCGGCCAGGGAGGTCTGGGCGGCGAGGGAAGCGGTGGCCGTGAGGAGGAGGGCCGCGAGGAGGGCAGAGGGGCGGGCTGGGAAGCGGGTGGCGCGCATGGGCGGATCTCGGGCGAGGACGTCGAGGGATCTCGGAGCGGAACGACTTCGGAGAGGATAGAGGTCGGGGAGGCGCGGGCGCCACGGAAGCCTCCGCCCAGGAGCGCACCGAACGCACCCGGTCCGTGCGGGTAGGCTGAGAGACCAGCGGACGGAGACGCGGACGGGTGAGGACGGTGGATCGATGAAGGAGGAGGCGAAGCGATGAGACAATGCTACCCGAGTGAGCGCAGGTCCCTCGCGGCGCGTCGAGCGCTGACCACGATGATCGCGACGGTCGCCCTCGCCCTCGGCACGGGCCCGATCGCGGCCCAGGCGCCCGAGGGATACCACCTGACGGCCGACACGCTGCTCCTGCCCGACTCCCTGGACGCCAGCTACCGCCAGGGCCGCTTCGTGATCCACATCCGCCGGACGGCGACGGAGGACCGGGCGAGGGAGCTGATCCGGACCGCGGAGCGGGCGACCCCGGAGCGTCGGCTCATCGAGGCGGCCGGGAACGAGTACATGGAGGAGATGGGCAAGCGGAAGGGCCGGTGGCCCGACAACTTCGCGGAGGCCGCCGCCATTCCCGGCGATCGGTGGTGGTGGCACGAGTGGGACGGCACCCTCCTGCCCTACGCCCTCACCGGGGCCGCCGTGGCCCACCTGACGGGTCGCCTCCGGGAGCTGGCCCGAAACCCCTGGGGCGAGCCCGACGCCGAGCCCCGGGGCTCCTTCCGCTACGAGGCCCGCGTCGAGGCCGACGGCGCGGGCTACGTCGTGCTCCAGACGGCCGCGTGGAGCTACTGGTGCGGCCGCCTCTGCGCGCTCTGGTTCGAGGTCGAGCGACGGGTGTTCTTCGGTCCCGACGGAACGATCATCCGCATCGAGGGGGACGGCCCGACGCCGTACGCGGTGAGCTGAGGGGGAGGTGAACGCAAGCCAGGCGACAATCGGCACCCGGACGGTACGGACGAGACAGGATCCATCCCCGAAGGACGTCTCCGACGAACGGGTCGCTCGGGACCGCTACGGGATCAGCGCGACGAGCTCAGCGGGGGTAAGAGCGGTGACGGCGGACTTCCGGAAGTCCTTCTTGTTGCGTGTCACCAGGTAGTCGGCACCCGCGGCTTCGGCGCATGCGGCCTGAACCGCATCTTCGAAATCTGACCAGTCGAGGGCGAGGGCGTGGCGAAGCCGCTCCTGATCGACGGGTACGACGTCCAGGAGTTGGAGGAGGTCGGCCAGCACCTTCCGGACGCGGGGACGGGAGAGGTCCCGAGCGAGCAGGTAGTGGAGTGTGGTCACCGAGTGGGCGGCGACGAGACCCTCCACAGATCCCGCTTCCACGAGCCGAAGTACCGGGGCGGAGGACTCCACCCAAGGCTCACGGTTCATGAAGACGTCCAGGATGACGTTGGTGTCCACAAGGACACGGGTCACCGATACTTCTCCTCAAGGTAGCGGTGGTAGTCCTCCTGGGAGCTCCGGTCCGGGATGATGCCGATCAGGCGGTCCACGATAGGAGAGGCGGACTGTTCCTCGTCCTCGAGGGAGGCCAGGAAGGCGGTGACGAGCTCCGACACGGACGTGTTGTTGCGACGGGAGAAGCGCTTGGCGCGCTCGACCACCGTGGCGTCGACCGAGAGGGTCAATTTCTTCTTGCTCACGACACCTCCTACGTACAAGACGTACTCAAACATACGTACGCCGGGGCCGAAGACAAGGTTCCGAGCTTTCTAACTAGCGCTTGCGGGTGCGCGGGAGGCGGGTAGGGCCCTTCCCGGCACCACTACCTTGCCGCGGAGCCGCCCCGCGAGGTCGCGGCACTGACCCCCCCGAGCTACCCCAACCAGGACGCCCCGAAATGCCGGCTCGCACCACGTACCGCATCGCCACCATTCCCGGGGACGGGATCGGCAAGGAAGTGATCCCCGCCGGGCAGCGCGCGGTGGAGGCGGTGGCCCGCCGTCACGGCTTCCGGGTCGCGTGGGACGCCTTCGACTGGTCCTGCGCGCGCTATGCCGAGACGGGACGCATGATGCCCCGGGACGGGGTGGCCCGGGTGCGGGGGCACGACGCGGTCTACCTGGGCGCGGTGGGCTTCCCCGGGGTGCCGGACCACGTGTCGCTCTGGGGGCTCCTCATCCCGCTCCGCCGGGAGCTGGACCTGTACGCGAACGTGCGCCCGGTGCGGCTGCTCCGGGGCATCGAGTCGCCGCTGGCCGGGCGCGGTGCGGAGGACATCGACTTCCTGGTGGTCCGGGAGAACGTGGAAGGCGAGTACTCGGAGGTCGGCGGGCGCGTGTACGCCGGGACCGAGCGGGAGGCGGCGGTCCAGGAGTCGGTCTTCACCCGCCACGGCGTGGACCGGATCATGGACTACGCCTTCGAGCGGGCGAAAGGGCGGGAGCGCCGCCACGTGACCTCGGCCACCAAGTCCAACGGGATCGTCCACACCATGCCCTTCTGGGACGAGCGCTTCGAGGCCGCGGCCCGGCGCCACCCCGACGTGGAGACGGCCCAGTACCACGTCGACATCCTCACCGCCCACTTCGTGCTCCACCCGGACTGGTTCGACGTGGTGGTGGCCTCCAACCTCTTCGG
>CAZMTA010000055.1:0-6059 GCA_964569085.1 uncultured Gemmatimonadaceae bacterium
GGACGCTTGTATCCCGCCGGCCCGGGAGCCACTGTCGGGGATTCCCTCCCCCTCCTCCGGAGCCCACCATGCCGACGCCCTCCCTCGCGCCCGCCCTCCGCCGCCCCGTCGCGGCCGGGATGGCCCTCCTGCTGACCGCGGTCCTCGCGCCGTCCACCGCGGCCGCCCAGCAGCTCTACGACTTCGGGACCGGCTTCGGCCGCGCCACCGCCGTCGCCGACGGCCAGCTCCTGGTGGGGCAGCCCCAGAACGTCCTGCGCGCCGGGGAGGTCTACGCCTTCGACCGGGACGGGGACGCCTGGACGGCGGCGCAGCGCATCACCGCCTCCGATGCCCAGCCCTCCGACGGGTTCGGACGCGCGCTGGCGGCCCGGGGCGACTGGATGGTGGTGGGGGCGCCCCGCTCCGCCGAGGGAGCCGGCACGGCGTACCTCTTCCGCCGGGGCGCGGGAGGGTGGGAGGAGCGCGCCCGGCTGGAGGCAGGGGACGGGGCCGCGGCCTTCGGCGGAGCCGTGGCCGTGGGCGAGGGCTTCGTGGCCCTGGTCGAGCAGGGACCCGACGGCGAAAGCGTGCGGGTCCTCCGCCTGGACGACGACGGGGCCCCGACCCCCGACGGCGTGCTGACCGGCCGGGAGGGCGACGGCCGCTTCGGCGGGGCGCTGGCCTTCGTGGGCCCGGACGCGCTGGTGGTGTGCGGCGCCGACGCCGAGGGCACGGCCTTCCTGGATCTCCACGTCCGCCGCGAGGCGGGGTGGGCGAGGGCCGTGCGGGCCTCGACCGGCGTGCGCTTCTCCGCCACCGGCGGGCTCCTCTCCCAGGACCCGTACAACGAGTGCGCCCTGGCCTCCAGCGGCGACCGCGTGGCCGTGGGGACGCCCCTGGGCGAGCAGGGCCGGGGCACCGTGACCACCTACCGCCTCGACGCCGGGACCGGCGCGTCCCTGGTGGAGGAGGCGGTGCTCCCGGCCCCCGAGGACGCCGTGGGCGGGTTCGGCACCTCGGTGGCGCTGGCCGGAGGCGCCCTCTGGGTGGGCGCGCCCAACGCCCGGGGGCTCCTGGGCGCCGTCGCCCGCTTCGAGGGCGGGGCGGGCGACTGGGGTGAGGCGGAGATCCTCCAGGGCCCCGGGACGGACTTCATGCCCGTGTTCGGTCTGGCGCTGGCCGCAGGCGAGGACGTGGCGGTGGTTGGCTCGCCCGGGGACGCCTACGGCGCCGGGGTCGCGGTGGCCTTCGTCCGGGAGGGCGGGTCGTGGGCCGAGGCAGG
The DNA here is from genome assembly GCA_964569085.1 of uncultured Gemmatimonadaceae bacterium. Classification (GTDB taxonomy): domain Bacteria; phylum Gemmatimonadota; class Gemmatimonadetes; order Longimicrobiales; family Gaopeijiaceae; genus JAJCZZ01. The sequence continues at coordinate 1,265 of CAZMTA010000055.1, forward strand.
GGCGCTGGAAGGCGACGTGGAGGGGTACGAGGCGGTGACCGGCGAACAGGTGGACTGCGCCGAGGGGAAGGCCTCGGTCTTCGGCTGCGACCAGATCGACCTGGTGGCCCTCCTCCCCGTGGAGCAGCTCGGCGCGTCCCGGGGAGCCATGGTCAACGACGTCTGGGGGTGGACCGACCCCGAGACCGGGCGGGAGTACGCCGTGGTCGGCCGCTCCGAGGGCACCTCGTTCGTGGACGTCACCGATCCCGGGAACCCCATCTACCTGGGCCAGCTTCCCAAGACCGAGGGGAGCCGGGGGCAGGCGTGGCGGGACGTGAAGGTGCTCCGTGACCACGCCCTCGTCGTGGCCGACAACGCCGGCCAGCACGGGATGCAGGTCTTCGACATGACGCGGCTGCGGGACGTGGACCCGGCGGATCCGCCGACCTTCGAGGCCGACGCCCTCTACACCGACATCGCCTCGAGCCACAACCTGGCGGTGAACGAGGAGACCGGCTTCGCCTACACCATGGCCAACTCGGGCGGGGGGCAGGGGTGCGGCTCGCTCCACATCGTGGACCTGCGGGATCCGAAGAACCCCACGTTCGCCGGGTGCTACACCGACCCGTCGGTGGGGCTGGGGGCGGCGGGGCAGACCCACGACGCCCAGTGCGTCCTGTACCGCGGACCCGACGAGGCGTACCAGGGCCGGGAGATCTGCTTCGCCTTCAGCGAGACCGCGATCTCCATCGGGGACGTGACCGACAAGTCCTCGCCCGAGATCCTGAGCCGCGCCGACATGCCCAACACCGCCTACATCCACCAGGGGTGGCTCACCGAGGACCACCGCTACCTCTTCGTGAACGACGAGCTCGACGAGGCCCAGGGGCTGACCGACGGGACGCGCACCATCATCTGGGACGTGGAGGTCCTGGAGGATCCGGTCCTGGCCGGCGTCTACATCGCCGAGACCAACGCCACCGACCACAACCTCTACGTGGCCGGCAACCTCATGTACCAGTCCAACTACGCCGCCGGGCTACGGATCCTCGACGTCTCCGACCCGGTGAACCCGGTGGAGGTGGCCCACTTCGACACCGCCCCGCTGGCCGACGAGGTGCCCGGGTTCTTCGACGGGTCGTGGAGCAACTACCCGTTCTTCGAGAGCGGCAACATCCTGGTGACGAGTCACAAGCAGGGGCTGTTCGTGCTGAGGAGGGTGAGGCCCATCAGCTAGGGGGCAGGCATTCCGAGGAGAGCGCAGTCGATGAAGACGGCCGCGGGGATCATTCCGGGCGCCATGACTCTGGTCCTCATGGCCTGCGGGGGGGAGCGTGCTCCGTGCGGCGAGGGCGCCGACGCGCCGGAGGTGGCCGCCGCCGTGACCCGGCTCTTCACCGCCGAGGACACGACCAGCACGCGGTTCCGTGAGCGCCACGGGATCGACCGGGTGAGCCCCGGCTGGTCCGCCAGCCGTGTCGACGAACCCGAGGAGTGCGCGCCTGTCCATGACGCCCTGCTCGCGTGGGTGACGGCCGTCTCCGGCGGGAGTCGGGAGGACGAGCTGCAGGCGGAGGACGGCTACTCGTTCCGCATCTACCGGGCGCCCGGCCATTACGTCGTGGCCGTGGAGCTGCTGGACGCAGGAGGCGGGCCGGTCGGCGACCGCACGCGGCTGGTGGTCTTCCGGGCGTCGGATCTGGAGTGGGTGGCGACGGGGCTGCTGTGAGAGGTAGCCGCGCAGGGCGGTGGTGCGCATGGGCGGGCTCTCGTCCCAGGCCGCGAAGCGGGCGGAGTTGTGGAAGAAGGTGCAACGTCGGGCTGCACCCGCACGTCCTCGCGGTCCAGGTGGAAGCGCTGGTTCACGTCCCTCTCGTCCAGCGGTGTCAGGTGTAGCCAGCTCTTGGCGCCCCCCCGGAACGCCCACCCCTCCCCCGGGGTTCACCACCCTCACCCTGCCCGCTCCCCCGCCCCGAACGCACCCGCCCCATGCCCCTCCGCCTCGGCACCCGCTCCTCCGCCCTCGCCCTGTGGCAGGCCGAATGGGTCACGGACCAGCTCCGCGCCCTTCCCGACGCGCCGGACGTCGAGATCGTCCGGGTCCGCACCCACGGCGACCAGGACCAGACCTCGCGCCTCTCGGAGATGGGCACGACCGGCGTCTTCACCAAGGCGCTGGAGGAGGCCCTCACCGAGGAGCGGGTGGACCTCTGCGTCCACTCCCTCAAGGACGTGGAGACCGCCCTGGCGCCGGGCACGTCGCTCGCCGCCTTCCTCCCCCGGGCCGATCCCCGGGACGCGCTGCTCTCCACCGGCGATCGCACGCTCGAGGAGCTCCCCGAGGGGGCCCGGGTGGGCACGGGCAGCCTCCGCCGCACGGCCTGGCTCCTCCGGGAGCGGCCCGACCTGGAGGTGGTGCCCATCCGGGGCAACGTCCCGACGCGCGTGGCCCGTCTCGACGACGGGGACATCGACGCCATGATCCTCGCCGCGGCGGGGCTCAAGCGTCTGGGCATGGAGGGGCACGTCTCCCATCTCCTGGACCCCGCCGTCTTCCTCCCGGCTCCCGGGCAGGGGATCGTGGCCGTCCAGACCCGCTCGGACGACGAGGCCACGAACCGGTGGGTCGGCCGGCTCGACGACGCCGAGACCCGCGCCCGCGCCCTGGCGGAGCGCACCTTCCTGGCCCGGCTCGGCGGCGGCTGCCTGCTCCCCGTGGGCGCCTACGCCACGCTGGAAGGGGACGACCTGGTGCTCCGGGGCGCCCTGGCCTCGGTCGAAGGCGATGCCTGGCGGGGCTCCGAGGTCCGGGGGGCGCCCGACGACGCCGAGGAGCTGGGACGGACCCTGGCCGACGCGCTCCTGGAGGACGGCGGGCGGGAGATCCTGGACGGGGTCCGGGCCCGGGTCGAGTAGGCGTCCGCCCGCTCCTCGCCCACGCTCCCGACCCCACCTCGCCCCGCCCGTGCGCCAGCCGTCCGAAGACCGCGCCGACCTCCTCCGCGAGGCGGCGGCGCTGGGGCGCCCCCAGGCCTGGCACGCCTCCCTCGCCGCCCACGCCCGCACCTTCCGCTTCGCGGGCCGCTGGCTCCCCGAGGACTCGGCGGACCTGATCGCGGGCCTCTACGCCTGGTGTCGCTTCACCGACGACCTGGTGGACGAGTCCGACCTCCCGCCGGAGCGGACCGAGGCGCGGCTGGAGGCCTGGGCGGCGCTCTCCCGGGAGGCGTGGGAGGCCGGGGTCGCGGACCGCCGCGCCGCGGACGCGGGCCCGCCGGCTCCCGGGGCCGCCCTGGCCCACCCCTCCCCCTCCGCGACCCGAGTCCCGCTCCTGGACGGCGTCCTGGGCGAGTCGGCCCGCCGGGGCATCCCCTTCGTCTGGGCGGAGGAGCTCCTGGCCGGCGTCCGCATGGACCTCCGGCCGCGCCGCTACGGGACCCGGGACGAGCTCGCCCTCTACACCCGGCGCGTGGCCGGCGTGGTGGGCGCCTGGATGACCGAGATCTTCGGGGTACACGACCGGGCCGTCCTGGACGAGGCGCTCCGCATGGGCCACGCCATGCAGCTCACCAACATCCTCCGCGACGTGGGCGAGGACTGGGAGCGGGGCCGCCTCTACCTCCCCGCCGACCTCCTGGCCGAGCACGGCCTGGCCGGAGGCTCCCCCCCGGAGTGGGTGCCGGAGCCGGGACGGGTCGAGCCGGCGTACGCCGCCCTCCTCGGGGAGCTGGCCGCCGAGGCCGACGCCGCCTACGACCGCGCCTTCCGCGCCATCCCGGCCCTCCCCCGCCGCTTCCGGGTGGCCATGGCGGTGGCGGCCCGGGCCTACCAGGGCATCCTGCGGGACCTGGAGCGCGGCGGGTGGGACAACGTCCACCGCCGGGCCCACACCACCGCTCCCGGCAAGGCGGCGCTGGCCGCCCGCGCCGTCGCGGGGCTCGCGGCGCTGCGGCTGCGAGGCTGACGGGCCGCAGGGCCGAGAGGTCTCGGAAGGCCGAGGCCGACGGCGCCGTCCTCCAGCCCGCCATCGCCCGCCGTCCCCCGCCCGAGCGCCGGAAACCCCTCCCCCGCCCCCGGGTACCCGCCCGCTCGCCGCCTCCCCCGTATCTTCCCCCCATGGCCGCCTCCACCCACTACCACGAAGAGGAAGCGCTGGGGAAGGCGTACGACGCCCGCCTCATGCGACGGCTGGTGCGGTACCTGGCGCCCTACAAGCTCCAGGTGGCCGCGGCGATCCTCCTCCTCATGGGCGCCTCCGCCCTGGAGATCGTGGGCCCGTGGCTCACCCAGCAGGTCATCGACCGGGCCATCCCCGGGAGCGACCGGGACCTCCTCGCCCTCCTGGCGGCGGGCTACCTGGGCGCCACCCTGGGCGCCTTCGTCCTCCAGTACCTCCAGGGGATCCTGACGACCTGGCTCGGGCAGAGCGTCATGTACGACCTCCGCCTGGAGATCTTCGAGAAGCTCCAGCGGCAGGACCTGCGGTTCTACGACCGGAACCCGGTGGGCCGCCTCATGACGCGGATCACCAACGACGTGGAGACGCTCAACGAGCTCTTCAGCTCGGGGCTGGTGTCGGTCTTCGGCGACATCTTCACGCTGCTCTTCATCGTCGTGGCCATGCTCTCCATGGACTGGAAGCTGGCGCTGGTGGCCTTCAGCGTCCTCCCGCTGGTCTTCTGGGCGGCCTTCCTCTTCCGCTCCCGGATCCGGAACGCCTACCGGGACATCCGCTCCCGCCTGGCCCGCCTGAACTCCTTCCTCCACGAGCGCTTCACCGGCATGCGCACGGTGCAGCTCTTCAACCGGGAGG
>CAZMTA010000055.1:6159-9865 GCA_964569085.1 uncultured Gemmatimonadaceae bacterium
ACGTCTCCTTCGCCTACGGCGAGGACGAGGAGGGCGAGCCGGACTGGGTGCTCCGCCACGTGGGCTTCCGGGTGGCGCCGGGGGAGAAGGTGGCCATCGTGGGCCACACCGGCGCGGGCAAGTCCACGCTCATCAACCTCCTCATGCGCTTCTACGAGCCCCAGGAGGGCACGATCCTGCTGGATGGCGTACCCGTGGGCGAGCTGCCCCTCGACGACCTGCGGGAGCGCATCGGGCTCGTCCTCCAGGACGTCTTCCTCTTCAGCCAGGACGTGGCCTACAACATCCGCCTGGGCTCCGACGCCATCGACGACGCCCGCCTCCGCGCCGCCGCCGAGCGGGTGGGCGCCGACGTCCTGGTGGACCGCCTGGAGCGGGGCTGGGCCCACGAGCTGGGGGAGCGGGGCGCCACCCTCAGCGTGGGCGAGCGTCAGCTCGTGAGCTTCGCCCGGGCGCTGGCCTTCGACCCGGCGATCCTCGTCCTGGACGAGGCCACCAGCTCGGTGGACTCGGAGGTGGAGGCGCGGATCGAGGCGGCCACGGACGAGCTGCTCCAGGGACGGACCTCGCTCGTCATCGCCCACAGGCTGTCCACCGTGCAGAACGCGGACCGGATCCTCGTCCTCCACCACGGCGAGCTCCGGGAGGAAGGCACCCACGAGGAGCTCCTGGCGGCCGGCGGGCTGTACGCCCGGCTCCACGAGCTCCAGTTCGCGGCGGCGACGGGGTGAATCGGTGACGGCGGGGGCCGCCGGGGCCGCGCCCGAGCCGTCTCCCGGACGCCGGTTCGGGCTCGGCACCCAGGTCCTGCTGGGCATGGTCGTCGGCTCCCTCCTGGGCGCCGTCCTGGGCGCGCGGGCCGAGGCGCTCCAGCCCCTGGGCGACCTCTTCATCCGGCTGCTGGTGCTGGTGGCCATCCCGCTGGTCTTCTTCAACCTGCTGGCGGGGCTCACCGCGCTCTCCGACGTGCGCACCTTCGGCCGGCTGGCCGGGAAGATCATGAGCTGGTACGTGCTCACCGACCTCCTGGCGCTGTGCCTGGGCATGGGCGCCATGCTCCTGCTCCGCCCCGGCGAGGGCATGCAGCTCAGCGAGCCGGTGGGCGCGGCGGTCGGCGGCGTGCCCTCGGTGGCGGAGGTCCTCCTGGGCATGATCCCCACCAACGTCGTGGGCGCCTTCGCGGAGGGGAACGTCGTCCAGGTGGTGGTGATCGCGGTCCTGGTGGGGGTGGCCACCATGCTCCTCCGGGGCGAGGCCGGGGAGCGGCTGGCCGCCGCCTACGCCGATCTGGCCGAGCTCCTGCGCCGGCTCGTGGACCTGGTGCTCCTCACGGCCCCGGTAGGCATCGGCGCCCTCATGACCGTGACGGTGGGCCGCTACGGCGCCGAGCTCCTGGGCCCCATGACCCGCTTCCTCGTGGGGGTGTGGGGCGCCCAGCTCGTGGTCGTGGGGCTGTACATGGTGGTGCTGCGGACGGCCACGGACCGCCGGCCCCTCCGCTTCCTCCGGGAGACCGGGCCCCTGTGGGCCACCACCGCGGCCACGACGTCGAGCCTGGCCTCGCTTTCCGTGGGGCTGGAGACGGCGGAGAAGATCGGCCTGCCCCGGCGGATCTACTCCTTCACCCTCCCCCTGGGCGCCCAGCTCAACAAGGACGGCACGGCGGTCATGCTCGGCGCGGTGCTCCTCTTCACGGCCCAGGCGGCCGGCGTGACCTTCGCGCCCGCCGACTACCTGGCCATTCTCCTCGTGGGCCTCCTCCTCTCGGAGGGGTCCGGCGGCATCCCCGGGGGCGGGTTCGTCATCGCCCTCATCCTCGTACAGGCGTTCAACCTGCCCCTCGAGATCGCGGCGATCGTGGGCGGCATCTACCGGCTGGTGGACATGGGCAACACGACGGTGAACATCATGGGCGACATGGTCGGAACCATCCTGGTGACGCGCTCCGAGGAGGGGCGCGATGCCACCGGACACGCCGGGGAGGCCCGGCCGTGAACCCGGAGGTGCGGGCGCTCTTCCCCGGCGCGGCGGACGGCGTGTACCTCGACGTGTCGGCGCGCTGCCTCCTCCCCGATCCGGTGCGTGAGGCCGCCGAGGCCCACCTCCGCCTCCGCCAGAGGGTGGGCGGGGACAAAGACGGCTTCCGCGCCGGGGTGGAGCGGACCCGGGCCGCCTTCGCGCGGTTGGTGGGCGCCGAGCCCGAGGAGGTGACCCTCACCAAGAACGTCTCCGAGGGGCTGAACCTCTTCGCCGCGAGCCTTCCCTGGGAGGCCGGGGACAACGTGGTGGCGTGCCCCGAGCTGGAGCACCCCAACAACATCTACCTGTGGTACAACCTCCGGGCCCGCTCCGGCGTGGAGGTGCGGTCCGTCCCCGCCGAGGACGGGCGGCTCCCCGTGGCGGCCATGGCCGCCGCCATGGACGAGCGGACCCGGGTGGTGACGCTCCCGTCCATCTCCTTCGCGCCGGGCTTCGTCTCGGACGTGGCGGGGGTGGCCGCCGCCGCCCGGGCGGCCGGCGCGCTCACGCTCGTGGACGCGGCCCAGTCCATCGGGGCGCTCCGCACCGACGTGGCGGAGCTCGGCGTGGACGCGCTGGCCGTGGCCACCCAGAAGTGCATGCTCTCCCTGTACGGGACGGGCTTCCTCTACGTCCGCCGCGCCGTGGCCGACGACCTCCTGCCCATCCACGTCGCCCGGTACGGCATCGACCTGGACGGCGCCCACGAGACCGCGTTCTCCGAGGGAGAGCTCCGCTACCGGGAGGGTGCGATCCGCTTCGACGTGGGCAACTACAACTACCTGGGCGTGGCGGCCGCCGGCGCCGCCCTGGAGCTGCTCGGGGGGTGGGGGATGGAGGCCGTGGAGGCGCACCTCCGGGGCCTGGCGGCCCGCCTGGCCCGGGAGCTCCTGGAGCTGGGGCTCCCGGTGGCCGGCGGCGAGCCCGGGCCGCACCTGGCCCACATCGTCTCGGTGGGGCGGAGCGGGGGCGGGCGGCACTACACCGCCGACGACCCCGCCATGAACGCGCTCCACGAGCACCTGACGGAGGCCGGCATCCGCCACTCCATCCGGAGCGGGGTGCTCCGCTTCTCGGTGGGCGTGTGGAACGACGACGCCGACATCGACCGGGTGATCGAGGCGGCCGGGGGCTGGGTCCGGAGCCGCGCCTAGACCCGCTCCACCCCCGCCCGCCCGTGCTCCAGCCGCCACGAGGTCGGCGTCTTCAGCGGCGCCCCCGGCCGGCTCACCCAGTCCACGGTCCGGTAGTCGGTGCGCCACTCCGTCGGCGTGACCCTGCAGCGGAAGTACCCCCGCCGGGAGTTCTGCCACTTGAGGTGGGGGTTCTCGGCCAGCACTCGCGTGACGCGCTCGGGCTGCTCCGCGCCGTCGCCGGAGGACGAGATGGAGGTCCCCACGAACTCGGTGGCCACCACCGGGCGGTCCGGCCGGTCGAAGCCCGCCCGGAGGTCGTTCACCCAGTTGGAGTGGATGTCCCCGGTGAGCGCCACGGTGCGCCCCGGAGCCCGCTCCGCCAGGGCTCGCAGGAGCCGGTCCCGGGCGACGGGGTAGCCGCTCCACTGGTCCATGGAGGCGGCCACGGCCTGGCCGGGCGCGCCGTCGAAGGGCGCCATCATGACCTGCTGGGCCAGGACCTGCCAGCGGGCGTCGGAGCGCTCGATCCCGTCCAGGAGCCAGCGCTCCTG
>CAZMTA010000056.1:0-9709 GCA_964569085.1 uncultured Gemmatimonadaceae bacterium
CGCTCCTGCGGCCCAGCTTCAGCCGCCACTACTTCCGCCTCGCGTTCCGCCTCCTTCCCCGGGCGGTGACCGCGAACTTCGTGACCCTCGCGGGCTTTGCCGCGACGTGCCTCCTCCTGCCCGTCGTGCTCGCCGCGGGGCGGCTGTCCACGATCGCCATGGCGGGGGCCTTCCTCGTGGGAACCCAGCTGTACGTGGTGGGCGACCACCTCGACGGCATGCAGGCCGTGGCCTCACGCACGACCTCTCCCCTCGGTGAGTTCCTGGACCACTGGCTCGACCTGACCAGCGGGTCGATCCTGGGCCTCGCCGCCTTCGCCCTCATGCCGGGGGTCGGGCCCGGCCTGTTCTACGGCGTGATGCTCCTCTACCTCGCGGCCTTCGTCGTGACCTACGTGGAGCGGGCCGAGCGCCGGTCGCTCTACTTCGCGCCGGTCGGGTCCCTCGAGGGCATCGCCATCCTGTCCGCCTTCTTCGCGGCGCACCTCCTCCCGGCCGGACGGGGCTTCTTCCAGGGCGCGTCGCTCCCGTGGGGCCTGCCCGGATGGTGGATCCTGGTCGGGGTGGCGGGGCTCTGCTTCGGGGGCACCGTCGTGGTGATCGGTCGGCGGATGGGGGGGCTTCCGCCCCACTTCCTGGCCTGGGGTGGGCTCGGCATGCTGACGGTGGCCGGGCTGACCTCCCTCGCCGCCGTGGGCAGGCCCACGGGGTGGCTCGTTCTGACGCTCTTCGCGGCGGACTACCTCGCCCGCCTCATGCACCCGGAGCTCTTCCCGCGGCGGGGGAAGGCCCCCGATGCGGTGGGGCCCGGCCTCGTGGCCGGCGCCGCGCTCCTTCCCGCCGCCGCCGGCTGGATCGTGTCCGCCGCGCTCCTCTGGCTCGCCGGACGGGCCGTGGGCTCGGCGGGCCGGGTCCTCGATCAGCACCGGGAGCACTGGCGCTGGGTCAATCCTCCGGTGGGCGGGGACTGAGCCGGGAGGGCGTGCCGTCGGCGGTACGCCGCAGCTCGGCCTCCAGCCGCTCGCGGACCCGCGAAGGACCGAGGTCGGGTCGTCCCAACTCGGGTAGGGTGCCTCGCCCGGTCCGGATCCACACCAGGCAGGGGCCCGGGGGAGGGGCGGCGAAGACCCGCTCCGCCGCCGCCAGATCGACAGGGGCGACGGTCGAGCGGTATCCGCACGCGGCCGCCACCGAGGCCAGGTCCACGCCCGGGCTCAGCGTCGTCTGGCCTCCCGTGGACTCGTGCACGCCGTTGTCGAGCACCACGTGGAGGAAATCGTCGGGTGCGTACGCCCCCACGGCGGCCAGGTTGCCCATGCGCATCAGCACGGCGCCGTCCCCGTCGATCACCACCACGCGGCGTTCCGGGCGCGCCAGGGCGATGCCCAGGCCGAGCACCGAGGCGGACCCCATGGAGCCCACCATGTACAGCCGGTTCGGTCCGTCCGACAGGGCGTGGAGCTCCCGGCCGGTGTACCCGGTGGTGGCCACGACGACGTCGCGCTCCCGCTCGTGCCGCAGGAGGGCCCGGAGAACCTCCGCCCGGAGGGGCGGCGCCCCGGTGGCAGCTCCGGTGCGGGGGGGCGGGTGCCCGGGCTCTGGGGTGGAGCGAGTGCGCGCGACGCCTTCTCCGGCCCCGCCGGCAGGACGGGCGAGGAACCGCCCCTTCGGGACCACGAGCGCGTAGGGACGCCCGTCTGCGTCCATCCGGGCCCGGGCCCGGGCAAGGGCGTCGGCGGCCTCGGGACCGGCCGGGGGGAGTGTCTCCCAGCCGATCTCCATGGCGTCCAGGAGGTCCGGGGTGATCCGCCCCATCACCCTGTGCTGGGGCTCGTCCGGGGGGCCGTCCGGGTCGCCCCGCCGCGAGACGATCAGGAGGACGGGGATGCGGAAGGGCTCGCAGAGGGAGGTCAGCGCGTTCACCGCGTTGCCGAGTCCCGAGTTCTGGAAGAGGACCACCCCTCTGCGGCCTCCGAGCCGGGCCCCCGCCGCCAGCGCGACCGCGTCGCCCTCGTTGGGCGCGTCGTACCATGCCGTGCGCGGGTGCCCGATGGCCGCGTCGATGAGCGAGCGGAGGTGGGAGCAGGGCGTCCCCGTGAAGAAGTCGAAGCCTTCGGCCAGCGCCCGTTCGACGAAGGCGTCCGCGTCGATCACCAGGCCTCCTCGGGGGCGAGGTCGGCCAGCCGGTCGACGTCCGTCCAATGCCCCCGGACGTAGAGGACCTGCACCCGGACGCCCCTCTCGACGAGGGCGTTGAGGAGGTCCACGATCTGCAGGGTCTCGAAGCGAGGGGCGTCGGGAGCGTCGCGTCGCTCCGCGATCCAACGGCGCGCGGTCACCACCGCCTCGGCCGAGAGCGACAGCAGGCCGGTCCACTCGCCGTGGTGGTACGGGCCCGGCTCGGCCTCCTCCGCCCGCACCAGGTGGGCGGGCGGGCCCGCCACGCCCTGATCGGTGTCGGGGGCGTCGGCGACCACGCGGTCGGAGACGCCCGACCAGCGCTCGCCGGGAGGGCGTCCGTCCACCACGATCGCCGCCTCGGTGGGCTCCCGCAGGAGCAGCTCCAGGAGGTAGGGCCGGAAGAGGACGTCCCCGAAGAGGACCAGGGTGGGGGCCTCCCCGCCCGGGAGTGGAGCTCCGGAGCGGTCGAGGGCCAGCGCAAGCGACGCGACCTCCCCCGTGGAGTCGTGGTCCGGGTTGTCCACGACCGTCACGCCGTCGGCTTCCACGGCCTCCTTCCGGTACCCCGCCACCACGGTCACGTCGTGGACACCGGCTTCCCGCAGGCGCTCCACGGTCCGGTGGAGGATGGGCCGCCCCCCCACCCGGAGCATCGTCTTCGGGATCTCCGTGGTGAGCTCCCCCAACGCCTCCCCCCGGGTGGCCGCCAGGACCACCGCCCGCGTGCCGCGTCCCCCGTAGCGCTGCTCGGCCGCCCGGAGCTCCTCGTCTCCCTGGATGCGGAAGAGCTCCGAGATGGACGCCAGCTCCTCCTCCACCCCCATCACGTCCCCGTCCCGCCGGATCCGCGCCGCGGCGAGCTGCATGGCGCGGAGGGACGCGCGGACGAGGTGGTTCGCCCAGATCACCACGGAGGCGCCCCGCTCCCGGAAGGCGGCCGTGGGCGTCGTGTAGTAGCGCGTGGGCACGAGGACGACGGGCGTGCGCCCCTCCCACGCCTCGAGGAAGGAGAAGACCTGGTCGGGCGTCCGCTCCCGGGAGTGGATGAGGAGGGCGTCGGCGCCCGCGCGGCGATACGCCTCCGCCCGGCGGAGCGCCTCGGAGAGCCCGCACCCGGCGATGAAGGCCTCGATGCGGGCCACCACCATGAAGTCGGGGTCGGTCCGCGCGTCCGTCGCCGCCTGGATCTTCCCGGCGAACTCGTCGATGGGGGCGAGGGCCTGGGCCCGCCCCACGGCGAAGGAGTTCCGCTTGGGGAAGGTCTTGTCCTCGAGGCAGATCCCGGCGACGCCGCGCTGCTCGAGCTTCCCCACCACCCTTCTGACGTTGTTGAAGTCGCCGAAGCCGGTATCCCCGTCCAGGAGGATGGGGATGCGGGTGGCGTCGGCCATGAACTCCGCCACCTCCAGGACCTGGGTCCAGCTCGCCTCGTTGCTGTCCCGGACGCCCAGCGCCGCCGAGACGGCGAGGCCGCTGGCCCAGATTCCCTGGAATCCCGCCTCCTCCACCACCCGCGCCGAGAGCCCGTTGTGCGCCTCCATCAGGACCGCCATCTCGGGGCTCTCCACCAGCCGGCGGAGGGTCGTGGTCCGGCGCTCGTCGAGCCGTTCTTCCGGATGGCTCACCGGACCGTCTCCCCTGGCCCCGCGGCAGCCTCGGCGTGGCCCGGGACGATCCCGCGCCGCTCGAGGTGCCGCTGGATCAGGAAGGCGGCCCAGCGGAGGTCGTCGGGGCCCACCGCTCCCAGGTTCCCGACGCGGAAGCTCGGCAGGTCGGGCAGCTTTCCCGGATAGAGGGTCACGCCTCGCTCCCGGAGGTCGGCGTGGAGCGTGTCGTAGTCGAAGGCATCGTGCTCGGGCTCGTGGAAGGCGGTGAGGATGCGGGAGTGGTGTCGCGGCTCGACCAGCGGCTGGAGGCCCGCACGACCGGCACCCTCCAGGAGGGCCGTCCAGGACGCGGTGTAGCGGGCGGCCCGACCGGCGACGCTCTCGGCGAGAAGCTCGTCGAGGGCCGCCTCCAGCGCCTGCACCACCTGCACGGGAGGCGTGAAGCGGAACTGCCCGCTCTCCGCCAGGTGCTTCTCGGCGGCCACGAGATCGAGGGTGAACGGCCTCCTCCCCGCGGAGCCGGCGGCCCGCTCGAGGAGGGCGGCCCGGGAGAGGACGAATGCCACGCCCGGGAGGCCCTGGATGCACTTGTTGGCGGAGCTCGCGAGGGCGTCCACGCCCACGTCCGCCCACGCCTCGTCCACTCCGCCGAAGGAGGACATGGCGTCGACCACCGTGCGGACGCCGCGCTCCCGGGCGAGCTCCACCAGCGGGCCCAGCGGGTTCAGGACCCCGGTGGTCGTCTCGTGGTGGACCCAGAACATGTGGGTCGTGTCGTCCCGGAGGGCCTCGCGGGCCGCCTCCACGTCCAGGGGCCGGGTCCACGGGCCCGAGAGCACGTCGTGCTCGATGCCGTGGGCCTCCAGGATCGCGGCGGCCCGCCCACCGTAGGCCCCGTTCTCCAGGACGAGGACGCGGTCGCCGGGGATCGTCAGGGAGGTGAGGGCGCCCTCCACGGCGGCGGTTCCCGGCCCCGGGAGGAGGACGGGCCGGTACGCCGCGGGGTCGCCCCCCATGGCCTCCAGGAGCTTGTCGCGGACCCGTCGCACCACGCCGGAGAAGGGAGCCTCGCGGGAGCCCAGGTCCGGTCCCCGGAGGACCTCGCGGACGCGGTCGCTGGTGGTGGCGGGCCCCGGGGTGAGGAGGATCCTGGGCGTCAGGCGGGGGAGCACCTCCCGTCGGACCCGCTCCAGGTGCTGGGCCGCGTCGATCTCGCCCCAGGCCAGGTCCGGGACGAGGCGGTAGCGGATCTCCCGCTCGGCGGCCGAACGGGAGATCCGTTCCTCGTAGTGCTCGCCCGCCGCGCTCTCTCCTTCGGCGCGGTGTCCGTCCACCAGGGCGTCGAGGGTGGAGGCGGAGAGCCGGCTCAGCCCCACCAGCTCCCCCGCTCGGGGGTGCGCCCCGGAGGGCGCCTTGGCGATCTCCCGGACCCGGCCGTCCTCGCCGCAGATCCACACCTCGTCCCCGGCTCCCGTGGGGCCCGAGGCGAGAACCACGTCGGGGGCGGGCTCCAGGAGGAGGAGCGGGAGCCCTCGGTCCTCCACGATCAGGTCGGACTCGGCCACGAGGACCTCCCGGGCGCCGTCCACCGCGCGCCGGGCGAGTGCCAGGGAGCGCATGCTCCCGGTGGTGGCGTACTCGGGGTTGTGCACGATCTCGGCGCCGGGCCAGACCTCCTCCACGGCCGCCCCGAGGAGGTCGGCGCGGTACCCCGAGACCACCACGAGGCGCTCGAGCCCCGCGTCCCGGAGGGACCGGACGAACCGTTCGAGAAGCGACGTTCCGCCCACCCGGAGGAGGGCCTTGGGGCGTTCGCCCACGGTGTCGCGAAGGCGCGTCCCGAGGCCGGCGGCCAGGAGCACGACGGTCGGGCGCGGTAGGGGAGCCGGGTTCAGGGCGGTCGCGGGCGACGGGAGTGAAGGGACGGACGGAGGTACTCTTCTCGCGCGGGGGGGAAGGCGCAAGCCGTGTCCCCTGCGGGCACCCTCTCGCCGCCTTCGCTCAGTAGGCGATCCAGGGCGCGCCGCCCCCGTAGCCCGGGTGGTCCGTCCGCCGCCGCCGGGGAGTAGCCCGGAGGTGTGGATCCGGCTCCGGAGGCGGAGCGCCGTCGTGGGTGCGGGAGTAGAGGGCTCCGACGAGCCAGTGGTGGAAGGACGCGGCCAGCCAGGACGAGCCTCGGAGAGGGATGGCGTCCAGGGGCTCGCCCAGGAGGCGGTCCGCGATCCGGCCCAGCGTCCGCTCGTGCACGCCGAGGCGGTACGCCACGTTTCGCCACGGGAGGCCGGTCTCCCGCTCGGTTCCGGCCCGCCCGAGCACCCCCCAGTCCACGACCTCCTTGGGATCGGCGGCGAAGCGGAGCTCCCGCCACCGGTCCCGGAAGGTCGAGGGACAGGTGCCGGCCTCGAGGGACGCCCGCTTCACCGTGCTCGGGGGACGGGGCACGGTCCAGACGACCCGGAGGAATCGGGCGACGGGGGGAGCGGGGTCCCGGAGAAGGCACACCCGCTCGGCGGCCCGTTCCAGGAAGTGGCTGGACATGCTCTCCTCCACCTTCTGGCGCAGGTCCTCCCGGATCCGGCCCAGCCAGACCACCTGGCCGAGGAGGGCCGGCATCGCCTGCAGGGACGCGACGGCCTCGGGCGTCAGCTCGGTCACCAGGATGACCCGGGAGAGGGGATAGGCCGACCGGAGGCGAGCCAGCCTTCGGAGGAGGCGGGGGGTGATCGTACGGGCGCACGCCACCGCAGACCCGACCACGAGCCGTTCCTCGACGGCCCCGAAGCCGGGGCTGAAGCGGACGTCGAAGCCGCGTAGGTGCCGCTGCACGATGGCGTCGGCGACGTCGCGGTCGCCGAACACCAGCACCATCCCCATGGCGCTGCTCCAGTACTGCGGGGGGTCCCGGGGGGGCGGGGATGGCCGGTTGTTCACCGGACTCTACAAGTGTACCCGGCGCCGAATGCGGACCTCAAGCACTTTTTTTGGGCCTCCTCCCCCGACGAACGCGGCCCCGACCCCCGGTCGCTGGGACCGGAGGGCGGGGCCGCGGGCTGGAGGAGGCCCGGCTCAGCGCGTCACGAGCCGGGACCGGTGAACGTCACCGTCTCCGAGTCCGAAGCGGAATCGGAGTTGCCGTCGTCGTCGGCGGCGGTGGCCGTCACCGTGTTGGTGTGCGTGTCCCCGGCCGAGCCGCTGAGGGTCTCGACGAAGGCGCAGCTGTAGCTGCCGGCTCCGGCGATGGCGCCGCCGGTCGTGCAGCTCCCCACGCCGTTCAGGGCGCCGAAGACGTCGTCGATCAGCGACGTCAGCGTCACCGCTTCGGGACCGAGGTTCGTCACGAGGATCGTGTAGGTCACCTCCGCGGTCAGCGTCCAGCTGTTCTCGAAGGTGCAGACCGTGGTCTGGCCGGTCTGGATGGGAATGGCGCCCATGGAGTTGGTGCCCGGGTCGAAGGTGCCCACGGGCGATCCGTTGAGCACGCACGACGCCGCGTCCAGCTGCCAGTTGTCGGGGAGCACCTCGTCCACGCTGTACCCGCCGCCCGGCAGGACCGGGATCAGGCCGGTGGTCACGCCACCGCCCACGAGGTACGCGCTGGTGCCGTCCGTGGAGCCCGGCGCGAGGTTGAACCCGAACAGCGAGCTCGACTCCGGCGACACCAGCTTCACGATCTGGATGAATCCGGCGCCGGGGGTGACCACGCAGTCGAAGGGGTTGCTGTTGGGCTCGCCCGACGGGTACGAGCAGACGTTCAGCAGGTCGATGTCCGCCGCCGGCGGCAGGATCGAGAGATCCAGCGCGCACGTGGCCTGGACGTCGGCTCCGTCGTCGCCCTCACCCGGGAACGCCTCGTCGGCGAACTCGATGGTGCAGGTCGTGCTGCCGATGTCCAGGATCTGCTCGATGGGCTGCGAGCACCGGTCCGACCGCTTGTCGGTGCAGGCCCACACGAGGGGCGACTCGGGCGGCGGGAGCTGGAAGACGTCGCTCCCGTCCGGGGTGTTGCTGATGCGGGCGCAGATGGAGTAGTCGGCGAACCCGTTGCCGTTGAGGTCGAGCAGCGCGCAGCCGTCTCCGGTCTGCCCCTCGCCGGTCCACGAGTTCGTGTCGTCCCAGCTCCACTGCACACCCATGACGCCGCCCACGTTGTCCGCCCGGTTGAAGCAGTTCAGATCCACCTGGGCCGGCTGGTCGTTGGGTCCGGCGTCGTCGCACGTCGGCGCCGCGAACAGGAATCCGCTCTCGTCGGGCGGAATCGTCTCGGTGTACGTCCGGTCCGCCACGAAGCCGTCGGGGCTGCTCGCCCCTTCGCCGCCGAGGAAGGTCGGATCCGCCGTCTTCTGCACGGCGATGTCGGGCAGCACGTCGTCGAAGGTCACGGTGGCCGTGGCCTGGTCGGTGGCCGTGCTTCCGTCGTCGTCGATGGCCGAGCCGGTCACCGTGTTGGTGTGGCTGCCTCCCGCCTGGCCCGACAGGCTCTCGGTGAAGGAGCAGGCGTAGCTCCCGCCGTTGGCCGCCAGGTTCTGGGGCACGGCGCAGCTCCCCTGTCCGTCCAGGTCGCCGAAGGCGTCGTCCACGAGCGAGGTCAGCGTCAGGTCCTCGGCCGAGAGGTTGGTCACCGAGACGTCGTAGGTGACGCTCCCGCCGGTCTCCGGCACGCTGCTCGGCGTGGGGGTCTTGGTGACGTCGATCTCCGGCGCCACGTCGTCGAAGGTCACGGTGGCCGAGGCCTGGTCCGTGGCCGTGCTGCCGTCGTCGTCCGTGGCCGAGCCGGTCACGGTGTTGGTGTGGGTGGTGCCGGCGTTGCCCGCCAGCGCCTGGGTGAACGAGCAGGAGTACGTCGCGCCCGGCGTGAGGGTCTGGGGCACGCTGCAGCTCCCCTGGCCGTTCAGGTCGCCGAAGGCGTCGTCCACGAGCGAGTTCAGCGTCAGATCCTCCGCCGACAGGTTGGTGACGCCCACGCTGTATGTGACGTCGCCGCCCGTCTCGGGCACGCTGCTCGGGCTCGGGCTCTTCGTGACGTCGATCTCCGGCGCCACGTCGTCGAAGGTCACGGTGGCCGACGCCTGGTCGGTGGCGGACCCACCGTCGTCGTCGACGGCCGTCCCCGTGACCGTGTTGGTGTGGGTGGTGCCGGCGTTGCCCGCCAGCGCCTGGGTGAACGAGCAGGCGTAGCTCCCGCCGTTCGCCGCCAGGTTCTGGGGCACCGCGCAGTTGCCCTGGCCGTTGAGGTCGCCGAAGGCGTCGTCCACCAGGGACGTGAGCGTCAGCGCCTCGGTGGTCGGATTGGTGACGGACACGTCGTACGTGACGTCGCCGCCGGTCTCGGGCACGCTGCTCGGCGTGGGGGTCTTGGTGACGTCGATCTCCGGCGCCACGTCGTCGAAGGTCACGGTGGCCGAGGCCTGGTCCGTGGCCGTGCTGCCGTCGTCGTCCGTGGCCGAGCCGGTCACGGTGTTGGTGTGGGTGGTGCCGGCGTTGCCCGCCAGCGCCTGGGTGAAGGAGCAGGAGTACGTCGCGCCCGGCGTGATGGTCTGGGGCACGGAGCAGCTCCCCTGGCCGTTCAGGTCGCCGAAGGCGTCGTCGATCAGCGACGTCAGCGTCACGGCCTCGGGGGAGAGGTTGGTGACGGACACGTCGTAGGTGACGTCCCCGCCCGTCTCCGGCACGCTGCTCGGCGTGGGGGTCTTGGTGACGTCGATCTCCGGCGCCACGTCGTCGAAGGTCACGGTGGCCGAGGCCTGGTCCGTGGCCGTGCTGCCGTCGTCGTCCGTGGCCGAGCCGGTCACGGTGTTGGTGTGGGTGGTGCCGGCGTTGCCCGCCAGCGCCTGGGTGAAGGAGCAGGAGTACGTCGCGCCCGGCGTGATGGTCTGGGGCACGGAGCAGCTCCCCTGGCCGTTCAGGTCGCCGAAGGCGTCGTC
>CAZMTA010000057.1:0-9661 GCA_964569085.1 uncultured Gemmatimonadaceae bacterium
TAACTCGTTCTTGCGGCCCGACACCCCCCGCATATCCCCCCGACCTGGGCGGGTTGCCGACGCGACGGTCGGATAGGCTCGGGGGGGAGGCCGCGCCGCACGCTGCCCCATCATTCACCCTGCGGATAGACTGAGCAACCCTGGGAGTGGGGCCGAGCGACCCCGCGGGTGGACCGGAGGACCGGCCGGGTCCGGCCGGACCCGCGCGGCGCGCCTCACTCCGGCAGCGTGTCCACCGGGCTCCGCACGGCCTCGAGCTGGGGGCGCGTCACGTGGGTGTAGATCTGGGTCGTGCGCGCGCTCGCGTGGCCCAGGAGCTCCTGGATGAGGCGGAGGTTCGTACCGGCCTCCAGCAGGTGGGTGGCGAAGCTGTGGCGGAGGGTGTGGGGCGTGACCCGGCCGGGGATGCCGGCGGCCCGGGCGGCGCGGGCCACGGTGCGCTGGACCGAGCGGGTGGAGAGGGGGCGGTCGGGGCGCTCGCCGGGGAAGAGCCAGCGGGTGGTGTCGTAGGCCTGCCGGTAGGCGCGGAGGGTGGCGACGGCCCGGTCGGCCAGAAGGGTGGTGCGGTCCTTCCCGCCTTTGCCGCGCCGGACGACGAGCACGCCGCGCTCCTCGTCCACGTCCTCGGGGCGGAGCCGCACGACCTCGCCGACCCGCAGGCCCGCTGAATAGAGGAGCACGAGGAGCGCGCGGTGCTTCACGTTCCGCGGCTTGCCCAGCATGCGCGCCACGTCGGCGCGGCTCAGGACCCGGGGCAGCTTCTCCTCCTTCTTCGGACGGGGGATCCGGATCGCCATGCGCGGCTCCCCCAGCACGGTCTCGAACAGGAAGCGCAGGGCGCTCACCACCTGGCTGTGGTAGCTGCGGGACACCGTCCGGCCGTCGGTGAGGGCCACGAGGTAGCGGTGGACCAGGCCTTCCGGGTCCTCCCCCAGGAGGTCCTCGAGCCGCTCGGGGCCGGGAGGGTCCGACGGCCCCTTCTGCTTCCGGCACCACGCCAGGAAGCGGCGGAGGTGACCCAGGTAGACCTTCCGGGTGCGTGGGCTGTAGCCCCGGAGGAGGAGGCCGTGGCGGACGCGCTCCAGGGCGCCGTCGGGGGTGCGGGCGGAAGGGTTCCGGGCTGCGGGCGCGCCGTCGGGGCGTCCGGCGCGGCGGCCCGGCCTTCCCCGGGTCCCGTCCGCCTCCGCGCCCGCGGCGTCTCCCCCCACGCGCCCGGCCCCGAACGCCGCCCGCAGCCGGGCCAGCGCCCGCTCCGGGTCCGGGACCATCCACACCCGGGCGTCGGGGTCCCACCGGCGGCCGGGGAGCGCCTTCACGATCCGGAGGTCCTCGTCGGTGAAGCCGGCTCCCAGGGCGATGGCGAGGTGGCCCTCGACGCGGCGGACGTGGACGCGGCATCCGGGCATGGCGCGGGCGTGGGGAAGGGGGCGGTTCGGGACGGGGTGCCTCCACGGTCCGATCCTCCGCGGGGCGGGGGAATGGCCCCGTGGGACGGGGCCTCTTCGGGTGCCCCCGAACCTCCCCCCGGATTTCCCATCGGGCCCGAGGGTGGTAGGGTGTGTACCCTGCCCCGATTCCGTCGGGGCCGTGTGGGCCGGCTGCGTCCGGTCCGGTCGTCGTCTTCAGTATCTCCTGGGGGATTTCGTGAGAACCATCATCTCGGCGCTGGCCCTGAGCCTCTTCCTGGCGGGCGGGGCGAGCGGGCAGCAGGCCACCCGTACCGAGCCCGTCGAGGGCATGCGGGCCAACGGAACCGGCTTTCACGCGCTCGTGGGCGCGCGGGCCGTGACCGCGCCCGGTCGGACCATCGACGACGCGACCATCGTCATCCGCGACGGCATCATCCGGTCCGTCGAGCGGGGCGGGGCTCCGCCGGCCGGGGCCCGGGTCTGGGACCTGGCGGGTCGGACGGTCTACCCGGGCTTCATCGACGCCCACGCCGATCTGGGCATGGACGAGGTGCCGGAGGGCGGCGACGTCGGACCGACGCACTGGAATCCCCAGGTGCGCGCCTGGTTCAGCACCACGGACAACCTCCGCGACGACGAGGACCGCCGGAAGGCGCTCCGCTCCCAGGGCTTCGGCACGGCGCTGGTCGTGCCCAAGCAGGGCATCTTCCGGGGCTCGGCCTCGGTGGTGAGCCTGGGCGACGCGGGCGTCCGCGACCGGGTCCTGCGGCCCGACGTGGCCCAGTCCATCGGGTTCGACCGGTCCTTCGAGCTGGGTGGGCGCTACCCCAACTCGTCCATGGGCACCATCGCCCTCATGCGGCAGACCTTCATGGACGCCGACTGGTACCAGCGCGCCTGGCAGGCCTACGAGTCGAGCGGCCGGAGCTTCCTGCCGCCGGAGACGAGCGGCGCCCTGGAGGCGCTGGAGGACGCGGTCGAGAATCGGCAGCCGGTCCTCTTCGAGACCCGGAGCGAGGAGGAGTACCTCCGGAGCCGGGCCCTCGTGGACGAGTTCGGGCTGACGGCCTGGTACCGGGGCAGCGGGGAGGAGTACCGGCTCCTCGACGTCCTGGACGGGATGGACGCGCCGCTGTTCGTGCCGCTGGCCTTCCCCGACGCGCCCGAGGTGGACGATCCGGAGGCGGCCATGGACGCCTCGCTGGCGGAGCTCCGCCACTGGTACCTGGCGCCCACCAACCCGGCCCAGCTGGCGGACGCGGGCATCGACTTCGCCATCACCACCGACGGCCTCGCCTCGGTCAGCGACTTCCTCCCCAACCTCCGCACGGCGGTGGCCCGGGGGCTCTCGCCGGACGAGGCCCTGGCGGCCCTGACCACGACCCCGGCCCGGTGGCTCGGGATCGCGGGCACGCACGGCACCATCGAGGCGGGCAAGGTGGCCAACCTCGTGGTGGCCGACGGAGACCTCTTCACCCGTGAGGCCGACGTCCGGGACGTGTGGGTGCACGGCCAGGCGTACGGGGTCACGCGCCCGGCCCAGATCGATCCCCGGGGCTCGTGGCGGATCGCCTCCGACGACGCCTGGGGCTTCCAGGCGGAGCTGACGCTGGAGGGCACGCTGAACCGCCTGCGCGGCTACATCGACGTGGCGCCCGGCCCCAACGTGGACCAGGGCGTCCGCGTCGACATCGAGTCGGCCAGCGTGGTGACCGAGACGGGCCGTCTGGAGGTCCGCTTCGACGGCGAGGAGCTGGGCTACGAGGGCACCGCCCTCCTGGCCGGCTCCATCAGCGGCGACGACTTCTACGGCTGGACGGCCCTGCCCAACGGGGCCAACCCGTCCTTCCAGGGGACGCGGACGGCCGGGTTCGACGGCGACGAGGTGGGCGTGGTGGCCGCCGAGGTCCCGGACCTCGACCTGCCCTTCATCCGCCCCATGATGGAGTACGGCGTGTCCTCGCTTCCGGAGCAGCCGGGGGCGGTGTTCGTCCAGGGCGCCACGATCTGGACCCAGGGTCCCGAGGGCCGGCTGGAGGACGCCGACATGCTGATCCGCGACGGCCGCATCGTCGAGGTGGGCCAGGGCCTGTCGGCGCCCCGCGGCGCGGTGGTGATCGACGGCACCGGGAAGCACGTGACGCCGGGCCTGATCGACCCCCACATCCACTCCGGGGTCAGCTCGGTGAACGAGACGGGCGCGACCATCGTGCCCGAGGTCCGGATGGGGGACGTGATCACCCACAACAACATCTGGATGTACCGGCAGCTCGCCGGCGGCCTGACCACGGCCATGATCAAGCACGGCTCGGCCAACCCCATCGGGGGCGAGAACGTCATCGTGAAGATGCGGTGGGGCGGCCTCCCCGATCAGCTCGAGCTGGAGGGCGCGACCCGGACGGTGAAGTTCGCCCTGGGCGAGAACCCCAAGCGGTGCTGCTACGAGGGCCGCTACCCCGACACGCGCATGGGCACGCAGGAGATCATCCGGGACCACTTCCTGGCGGCCCGTGACTACGAGCGCGAGTGGCGGGCGTGGGAGGCGAGCGGCGAGGGCATCCCGCCCCGGCGCGACCTCCGCATGGAGGCCATCCTGGACATCCTGAACCAGGAGCTCCTGATCTCGTCCCACGGCTACCGGGCCGACGGCTACCTGGCGCTCATCCGCCTGGCCGAGGAGTTCGGCTTCAAGGTCCAGACGCTCCAGCACGCGGTGGAGGCGTACAAGCTGGCGCCCGAGCTGGCCGAGGCCGGCGTGGCCGCGGCGGTGTGGAGCGACTGGGGCGCCTTCAAGATCGAGGCCTACGACGCCACGAAGTACAACGCCCGGATCCTCATGGAGGCGGGCGTGACGGTGTCGCTCCACTCGGACAACTCCCAGATCTCCAGCCGCATGAACTGGGAGGCCGGCAAGCTCCTGCGCACCGGGCTCACCGAGGAGCAGGCCCTGACCACCGTCACCCTGAACGCCGCCCGGGTCCTGGCCATCGACGACCGGGTCGGGTCGCTGGAGGCGGGCAAGGACGCCGACTTCGTGGTCTGGAGCGGGATGCCGCTCTCCCAGTTCACCCGGGCCGAGCAGACCTGGGTGGACGGGCGTCGCTACTTCTCCCTGGAGGAGGACGCCGAGCTGCGGCGGCAGGTCGAGCGGGAGCGCCGACAGCTGATCCAGGCCGTCCTGGCCGCCGGGAACGACAGCCGCGACACCAACGAGAGGGGGAACTGATGATGCGCCACGCGATCCGGACCACCGCAGGCGCCTTCCTGGCGCTCTCCCTCGTCCTCCCGCCGAGCGCGGCGGACGCCCAGGTGCGGATGACGGTCCCCCCGCAGTCGGAGCGCATCGCGCTCCGGGGGGCCACGATCCACACCGTCACCAACGGCGTGATCGAGAACGGGACCATCGTCTTCCAGGACGGGGTCATCACCGCCGTGGGCGCCGACGTGGACGTCCCCGCCGGCACCCGGGTGGTGGACGTCACGGGCAAGCACATCTATCCCGGGCTCATCGACGCGTACTCCACCGTCGGCCTGTCCGAGATCGGCGCCGTGGACATGTCCAACGACGTGAACGAGACCGGGGACTTCAACCCGAACATCACCGCGGCGCTGGGCGTGAACGCCGAGAGCCGTCACATCGGGACCTCCCGCTCCCAGGGCGTGCTCACGACCCTGACGACGCCGGGCGGCGGGCTCATCTCCGGCATGTCCTCGGCCATGGCGCTGGAAGGATGGACGTGGGAGGAGATGGCCATGGAGCGGGCGACCGCGCTCAACGTCAACTGGCCGAACCCCAACCCGAGCCGCCGGGGCTTCCGCGGCTTCGGGAACCAGGACGGGGACCGGCCGACCTACGAGGAGCGGGTGCAGGAGCTGAAGGACTACTTCGCCGAGGCCCGCGCGTACCGCGACGCCGTGGCCGCCGGGGAGGAGGTCCGCACCGACGCCCGGTTCGCGGCCATGATCCCCGCGCTGGACCGGGAGATCCCCGTGGTCGTCTCGGCCAACGGGGCCGCGCAGATCAACGACGCCATCACCTGGGCCCGGGAGGAGGGGCTCCGCCTGGTCATCCGGGGCGGCGAGGACGCCATCCACGTGGCCGACCGCCTGGTGGCGGAGGAGGTCCCGGTCATCCTCACCTCGACCATGGACTCGCCGGGGCGGGACCACGAGGGCTACGACGAGGCGTACGGACGGGCGGCCCGGCTCTGGGAGGCGGGCGTGAAGTTCGCCATCTCCGGCGGGGACGGCGCCCTCTACACCGACCGTCTGCCGTACGAGGCGGGGGTGGCCGTGGCCTTCGGGCTGCCCGAGGAGGAGGCCGTGAAGGCGGTGACCATCAACGCGGCCGAGCTCATGGGGCTCGACGACCGGATCGGGTCGCTGGAGCCGGGCAAGCAGGCCACGCTGCTCATCACCACGGGCACGCCGCTGGAGACCACCAGCGACATCGAGCAGGCCTACATCCAGGGCCGCGAGCTCGACATGAACGACATCCAGAAGCACTTCTTCGACAAGTACATGGTGAAGCTGCAGCAGCGGATGCGGATCATCTCGTAGGGGCCGGTCGGGGGGGGCGCCGGCGAAGGCCGGCGCCCCCCCCCGGAGCCCGAGAGGCCGCGGGCTACTCCGCGGTCGTGGGGTCGATCATCGTCGCGACGCGCGATACGCGGTTCGCGGGGAAGCCGCCCTTCTGGGCGTGCTCGCGGACCTGGTCCTCGTCGGGCGCGATGTAGATGCAGTAGATCTTGTCGCCGGTCACGAAGCTCTCGACCCACTGGATCTGGGGGCCCATCTCCTGGAGGACGCCGCAGGATGTCTGGGAGATCCCCTGCAACTCCTCCGGGGAGAGCTCGCCGGCGCCCGGGATCTCACGCTCGATGACGTACTTCGGCATAGACACCTCACTGATCGGGGGTGGCCGTGTCGGCCTGCGTCGCCGGGGGATCCGGCGCGCGCCTCGGGGGGGGACGAGGCTCGGTTATCCATGATAGGCGCACCCTTCCGGCCGGCACCAGGATTCTGTGCCCGGGGCCCCGGGGAGCCGCCTCCCGGGCCGATCCGGTCCCCCGGACCCGGATCCCCGGCCCGTGCCTACCCGTTCGTCGTGCCCGCCGTCTCCACCGCCCGGTAGAGCTCGTCCTTGCGGAAGGGCTTGGCGAGGAAGCCCGTCATGCCGGCGGCCAGGCAGGCCTCCCGGGCCTCGTCGAGCGCGTGGGCGGTGAGGGCCACGATGGGGAGGTCGGCGAGGTGGTCCATGGCCCGGGCCTTCCGGGTGGCCTCCAGGCCGCCCATCTCGGGCATCTCCAGGTCCATGAGCACCACGTCGTAGCGCTTCTCCTGCATGCGCTCCAGCGCCTCGCGTCCGTTGACGGCCACGTCCACGCGGTGGCCGCGCTTCTCCAGGAAGCCCAGGGCCACCATGCGGTTCACGGCGTTGTCCTCGGCCAGGAGGACGTCCCGGGCGGTGTGGGCCACGTCGAGGCTCCCGGCGGTGACCAGGGGCTGGTCGTTCCGCGGGGCCGCGCCGATCATCGTCGCCACCGCTTCGAGGAGCTGGGTCCGGGTGGCGGGCTTCTGGAGGAACGCCCGGATGCCCAGCTCGGCGGCCCGGGCCTGGCCCCGGGGCCCGGCGGCCGAGGTCAGGAGGAGGACGGGGAGCCCGGCGAGCTGGGGCCGGCCCGCGATCGTCTCGGCCACCTCGTAGCCGTCCATCCCCGGCATCAGGCCGTCCACCACCGCGGCGTCGAAGGGCCGTCCCGCCTCGACGGCCCGCTCCAGCGCTTCCAGCGCGGGCTCGCCTCCGTCGGCCTCCTCGATCTCGACCCCGGCGCCCTCCAGGTGCTTCCGGCTGACCCTCCTGGGCGTGGCCAGGTCGTCGACGATCAGGATCCGCCGGCCGCGCAGGAGCTCCGGATCCCACGCCTCGGGAGCCGTCCCGTCCTCGCCGGCCAGGGGGAAGGGGAGCACGCAGACGAACTCGGTGCCCTTCCCGACCTCGCTCTCGACCTCCAGCGTGCCCCCCATGCGCTCGGCCAGGCGCCGCGAGATCGAGAGGCCCAGCCCGGTCCCGCCGTACTTCCGGGACACCGACGTGTCGGCCTGGGCGAACTCCTCGAAGATCCGGTCCAGGCGGTCCGGGGGGATGCCGACCCCGGTGTCCCGGACCGAGAGGCGGAGGGTGGCCCGGCCGTCCGACGGGGGCTCGGCCAGGGAGAGGCCCACGACGATCGTACCCTCCTCGGTGAACTTCACCGCGTTGCTCAGGAGGTTCGCCAGGATCTGCCGGAGCCGCCCGGGATCGCCGACGACGCGCAGGGGGAGGTCGGGGGCCTCCTCCATGAGGATCTCGTCGCCCCGGGCCGCCGCGGGCACGGCCATGACCCGGATCACGTCGGCCACGAAGCGCGCGGGGTCGAAGGGGATGGCCTCCAGCTCGAGCTGCTCGGCCTCGATCTTGGAGAAGTCGAGGATGTCGTTGAGCACCTGGAGGAGCGAGCGGGCGGAGCTCGAGGCGACCCGCACCGACTCCCGCTGGGCGGCGTCGAGCCGGGTGTCCTCCAGGACCTCGAGCATCCCCAGGACGCCGTTCATGGGCGTGCGGATCTCGTGGCTCATGCGCGCCAGGAAGCCGCTCTTGGCCAGCGCCATCTCCTCGGCCGCCCGGGCCTCGACCCGGGCCAGGGACGCCTCCACGGCGCGTCGCCGGTTGGCCAGGAAGAGGAGGCCGAGGCCCACCAGCAGCGCCATGGCGAGGCCGCCGAGCCCCAGGATGGTGAGGCGGGCCGCCCGGAGGGAGCGGTAGCCGTCGGCGGCGTCGATCTCCGTGGCGATGGCGGCGTCGACCTCCGGGAGCCACTCCCACGTGCCCACCACCGGCACGCCCCGGTAGTCGGGGTAGGGGTCGAGCGCGATGCCGGACTGGCCCTGGACGGCGCTGCGGGCCATGCGGGTGAGCGGGCCCGGCGTCCCGTTCTCTCCCGGCTCCCGGACGTCGAGCTGGAGCCACGCGGAGCCGGATCCGATCCGCCCGGCCTCCCGGAGCTCGGCGTCGAAGCGGCTGGGGCTGAGGAGGAGCCCGTCGCGGTCCACCAGGTAGGTCTCGCCCGTGGCGCCGAGGCGGCCCCGCGCCAGGATCGCCGAGAAGTCCCGGGTCGGGTCCAGGCGGAAGGTGAGCACGGCCAGGACCTCGCCGTCGGCCCCCCGCACCGGCGCGCCGGAGAAGAGGGTGGGACGGCCCTCCACCAGCGTCCCGTCCGCTCCGGGGAGGGGCACGTCCGAGGGGAGGGGCCGGCTCAGGGCGGGGGTGCCCGCCCGCACCGTCGCCAGGAACCCGGGCTCGTCGGCCAGGAGGTTCCGGGTCCCCACGTTCGCGTCCCGGGACGAGGCCAGGCTGACGTCGTCGGGGGCCACGAGGAAGTACCCCTCGTAGCCCCGGGCGTCCAGGACCTGGGCCAGGAGGTCCCGAAGCGGTGCCTGGTCCGGGGCCCGCAGGAGCCCGGCGGGGGTGCGGGGCGCGGCCAGGAGCCTCCGGGTCGCCTCGACCAGCGCCGGGTATTCGGCCCACTCGGCCACGGCGCGGCGCTCCTGGGCGGCCCACGTCCGCAGCGCCTGCTCGGTGCTCCCCCGGACCGTGGTCAGCGCGGACGCCAGGTTGTCCCGCTCCGACTGCTCGATGCGGCCCGCCGCCCACCAGGTGCACACCCCCACCACGAGCACCGCGGCGCACGTCCCCAGGACGAGGCTGGACGAGGCGGGCAGGCGTGTGGGCGGTGGGGAGGCGGAGGCCATGGCGGCGGGGGTGGGGGATGACCCCAATCTAGGGCGCGGCCGAGGGACCGGGCGAGGACCGTCCCGGTGCACGCCTCCGCCGCCCCCACTAGCTTACGGCGCCTCCCGCCGGACCCCCGTCGTATTCGACCGAGAATCCAACGCCGAGCCCACGATCCCATGCCTGAATCTCCCCCGATCCTCTACACCTGGACCGACGAGGCCCCCTTCCTCGCCACCCACGCCTTCCTGCCCGTCATCCGCGCCTTCGCGGACGCGGCGGGGGTGCCGGTCGAGACGCGGGACATCTCCCTGGCGGGGCGGATCCTGGCGGTCTTCCCGGACCGCCTGACCGACGCCCAGGAGGTGTCCGACGATCTGGCCGAGCTGGGCGAGCTGGTGAAGACGCCCGAGGCCAACGTCATCAAGCTGCCCAACATCAGCGCCTCGATCCCGCAGCTCACCGCCGCCATCGCCGAGCT
>CAZMTA010000058.1:0-8294 GCA_964569085.1 uncultured Gemmatimonadaceae bacterium
AGCCCGGTGCCGTCGAGGGTCCCGGTCCCGTCCACCCGCTGCCGCTCCCGTCCGTCCTGGGCGGTGAGGCGCCCGGCGTAGAAGAGCTCCGAGGTGAAGGCGCACAGCTCGGGGTGCAGCCGCCAGCTCTTCTCCAGGAAGAGCCCGCGGTCGGGGGGCATGGTGGCCGCGCCGCCCAGGAGATGCTGGAGCGCCGCCACCTCCGCGCCCGGCGGGTGCACACCCTTCTGGGGCTGCTCGAGCTGCTGGGGGTCGCCGAGGAGGACGATGCTGTCCGCCGCGGCCGAGGCGGCCAGGACGTCGGCCAGCGAGATCTGGCTCGCCTCGTCGATGAAGAGGACGTCCACGCCCCCGGCGTCGGCCACGTCCTCCCGCGCCCAGAGCCAGGTGGTGCCGGCCACGACGTTCGCCTCGCCGTCCTCCAGCGCCTTCACGACCGGGGGGTTCCCCGTGGCCCGGGTCACGTCCGGGTGGTCCAGGACCTGGTCGGCGTCCCCCTTCTGGACCGCGCGCACCGGGGTGGGCTCGTCGCCCTCCGCGGTGCACACTTCCCGGAGAAGGTTGCAGATGACCTTGTGGGAGGTGGCGGTGATGCCGACGCGCCGCCCGTCCCGGAGGAGCGCCCGGATCATGCGGGCGCCCAGATAGGTCTTTCCGCTTCCGGGCGGGCCCTGGACGGGGAGGACGGTGCGGTCCAGGGCACGGGCCAGCCGGCGGCCGGCGTCCACGATGTCCTCGCCTTGGGTCCGGAGCGGCTGGCCCGGCTCCTGGCCGACCCGGGGCGGTCGGGCGAGGAGCAGGTCGGCGGCGGCGCGGTTCGTCGCGCCGTCCAGCCCCTCCGCGGCCACGTCGTGGGCCAGCCTCAGGAGCGCCTTCTTCTGCTCGTCCTTGGGGACGAAGTCGTGGGGGATGAGGCGGGTCGGGTGGGGCGCCTTGCTCTTCCGTCCACGCTTCAGGTCCAGGGTGCCGGCGTCGTTGTCCAGCGCCCAGACCTCGCCGCAGGTAGGGTCGTCCTCCGCGGCGTCCGGGTCCTTCACCCCTTTCCCGACCTTGATCCGGTGGTCCTGGGGCGGGAAGCGGTAGCGGTGCACCACCGAGCGCTTCACCTGGTCCACCTCCCCCTCGTACTCCAGCCCCCCAAGCGCCTTCCGGTCCGAGATGCATTCGTCGGGGTCGAGGTCGAGCAGGGTGAAGTGCTCCCACCAGTAGGACTTGTCCTCCCGCCGGTGGTAGGAGAGAAGCTGCGCCAGCAGCCAGCGGGCGTGCTCCTCGTCCGAGCGCTCCCCGCGCTCCGCGGGCACGTCCCCGGCCAGCGCGTCCACCAGCGCCCGCACCTCCTCCGTCTCCTCCTGGAGGGCCTCCGAGGGATCGGGGTCCGCGGCCTCGGGGCGGGGGACCTCCTCCCCCCGGAGTTCGACCAGCTCCCCGCGGCGCTCCTCCAGCCAGTCGCGCAGGGCGAGGGTGGAGAGGCAGTCGTCCCGGTTGTAGCGCTCGATGGACGCGAGGAACTCCTCGTCCTTCTCGTCGCCTCGGTCCCCTCCCAGCTCCAGCCACGCCTCGAAGGCGGCCAGGGCCTTGTTGGCCGCGTGGAGCTCGCCGGGATCGCGGTGGAAGTCGTATAGGGGCTCCAGCTTCTTGATGGAGTAGCTCTCCACCGAGGCGCGGAGACCCTGGCGCACGACCCGGTAGAGGTCCACGAAGACCTGGCCGCGGAGCAGGCGGTCCACGGCCACCTCCCGCGTCCCGTGCCGGCCGGCGAGCCGCTTCATGGCCGAGGTCTCGTAGTGGTTGTAGTGGTAGACGTGGAGGTCGGGCCACCGCTCCAGGCGCTTGGTCAGCATGTCGACGAACGTCTCGAAGGCCTCCTTCTCGGCGTCGGGATCCAGCGCCCAGAGGCTCTGGAAGGTCCCGTCCTCGTCCACCCATCCGAGGAGGTACTCGATGCCCTCCTCGAAGGCGTGGGGATCGCCTTCGATGTCGAAGAACAGGTCGCCGGGCGAGGGCTCGGGGAGCGCCTCCAGGCCGTGGCCCGGCTCCGCCTCGGGGAGGAGCTCGTGGAGCACGCGTCCCGCGTCCCGGCCCTCCACCTGGATCCGCGCCTGCTCCCGCACCCGTGCCAGGGCGTGGTCGCTCACCCCGTCCATGCGAGGGCGCAGCGGAAGCCCCAGCGACCCCAGGGCGGCCATGGTGCCCACGGCCCGCTCCTCGAGGCGCGCCCGCTGCTTCCGGGTGATGCCCGCCACCAGCGACAGGTGGTCGTCGGCGTGCCACTGACGGTCGCACTCCGGCGACCAGTCGCAGACCTGGCAGTGGGTGCAGGGCTCGGGGTAGGTGGGGAGGTCGGGGGTGGGCGTGTCCGGCCCGATCCCGCCCTCGCCCCGTCCCTGGAGGTCCTCGGCCAGCATCGCCTGGAAACGCCGCTTCACCGACCGGTAGTAGGCGGCGTAGTCCGCCACGCGGAAGGTCTCGAAGGGCGCGTCCGGTCCGCCGAGCGCCAGGTGCATCCGGCTCGGAGCTCGCCCCTGCACGCCTTCCAGCAGCTCCGAGTAGAAGCAGATCTGGAGCACGGCGGGCGCCTTGGCCGAGCGGGCCAGCTTGGCGTCCACCACCTCGTAGGACCAGTCGCCCAGGGCGCTGGGGGCCGCGACCCGGACCAGGAAGTCCGGGATGCCCAGCCAGCGTCCGTCCACGAAGGTGGCCTGGTGGATCACGTCCACGCCCTCGCGCATGAGGCGCTCGGTCTCCCGGGCGCAGGGGGCCCAGCCGTCGGGGCCGGCGCTCCAGTCCCGGTCCGGGCCCCGCTCGACGCGCAGGCCCTCGCTCCGGTAGCCGGCGAGGATCGCGTCTTCGTGCTCGTGGCCGCGCTTCCGTAGGACGTCCTTGGCCGGGTCCGGGAAGTGGGGGTGATCCGGCCCTCCCAGGACGTGGCGGTACTCCAGCGAGGTCAGGTGCGGGCAGGCCAGATGGCCGCTGACGTCGGTGGCGGAGAAGAAGGTCCGGTCGCCGGAGCGGTGCATGCGGGGACGCCTGGAAGGGGGGTGGGAAGGCGAGCGCCGGGAAGCGTACCGGGAGGGTGTGACACGATACGGCGTCTACGGTGCGGCGGGCCAGGGGAGGAGGGAAGCCGCGCCGACGCGGCGCGCACCGCCGCCGGCCGGGGACCACGCCTCCCGCCCCGCCCGGGAAAAATCCTTGACCCTTCCGGACCCCCCGCCTATCTAGGGGCTCCCGGTATGAGTGTCGGACCTGGCCCCCCCGCCACATCCAGACACGGGAGGGGTGCCGTGGCGACGTTCCAGATCAAGGACCTCATGGTGAAGGTCCTGCCCGATTCCTCGGGCACCACCTGCGGGGGCGGCGGGGGAGGGCAGTGCACCGAGTGCTCCAACGGGTGCACCAACTGCAGCAACTGTACGGGGGCCTGCTCCACCTGCACCGGCTGTACGGTGGCCTCGTGCATCTGCACCAACAGCCAGCAGGGGTGCGGCGACTGCACCGGGTGCAGCCAGTACAACTGCACCGACTGCGACCTGACGTGGTCCACCACCGGGTGCACGCCGGCTCCCCTCACCGTCTGCACTCCCTTCCCCTGCACGGCGGCGGGGAACACCAACGCGCCCAGCCCCCAGTCCTTCCTCAACGACCTCCAGCGCCTGAAGACCCAGCTCCAGGCCCGTCTGGAGCAGATCGAGGAGCAGGAGCGGCATCTCGAGCAGGCCGCCGCCCCGAGCGCCGAGGATCTGGCGCGGATGGAGGACGAGCTGAAGAGCGCCCTGGACAAGGTCCAGACGCGCCGGAAGGAGCAGGAGAAGAAGGGGAACGGGAAGAGGGGCGGGAAGAAGTGACCCTCCGGTTCCGCGACCTCGGGGGCGCCGTCCTGCGTGCCAACCCGAGGTACGAGCTCGTCGTCTTCGACCGGCTGCCGGAGGCGGAGCGTGCGGCCTGCGCTCCCCTCCGGGAGTCCCCGGACTTCTACGGAGTCCTCCGCTCGCCGGAGGGGGCCCTCAACGTGAAGTCCGTGTCCCGGGAGGCGGCGCTCCTCTTCTACACCCTGCGGGACCCGGGGCCCCTGCCGGGCTACGCGGCGCGGCTCTTCGGCGCGGGGTGCGACCGGGCGGTGGCCGAGCTGGTCCTGGACGAGGTCCTGGAGATCGAGCACGGGGGCGCGTTCGTGGCGGGACCGGACGCCCGGCCCGCGGTCCTCGTCCCCGAGTCCCGAGGGGAGGCGGACGAGGGCGTCCTCGCCGGTCTGTCCCGGGCGGCCTTCGAGTACGCGCTCCGGCTGCCGCTGGACGAGCCGGGGCGCCTCACGGCCCGCCTCTACTTCTTCAACCGCCTGCCCTTCTCCCCGGGCGCCCGCGGCGCCCTGCCCTCGGAGGAGGCGCTGGCGGAGACCCTCGGGCTCTCCCGACGGGGCCTGCCCCGGGAGCTCGATCCGGAGCGCTGGCTGGCGGTGCCGCCGCGGCCGGGGAGCGAGGGGTGGAGGGTCTTCGCGCGCACCGGGGGGGAGCGGGAGGCGGAGCCGCTCCGGTTCAAGCTCTACGTGAGCCCCCGGCCCGAGGCGCTCGCCGAGGTCTTCGCGGCGCTCTGCCGCGCCCTGGAGCGCCAGGACGCGGTCCGCTTCAAGGTGGGCCGGTTCCTGCCCGGGGTCCTGCGTCCCGACAAGCTGGTGGCGTACTTCCCCTCCGTGGAGGCGCTCCGGCTGGTGGCCGCGGACGTCCTGGACGAGGTCGGCGGCGCTCCGGTCCACGGGGTCCCCTTCACCTCCGAGATCGGCGGGGACGGGCTCGTCTCGTGGGGCATGGACCCGCCCCGGGAGCCGGGCGGGCTCGAGTGGCAGGAGCAGAACAGCTGGCGCCTGTGGGTCGCGAGCCGCCTGGCCGCCACGGTCCTGGCGGCCCGGCGGGCGGGAGCCGTCGGCTCGGCGTGGGCCTTCGCCCGGGACCGGATCCGGCTGGAAGGCGTGGACCCGGTCACCTGGACCCCGCGTCAGAGCCTCTGGCAGAGGGCCGGCTGAGATGGCGCTCGTCGATCCCCTGGTGCTGCCCCCGGACGTGGTCATCGCGCCCGTGCTGGAGCTCCCGGAGCGCCTCCGGGCGCAGTTCGAGGCCGACGACGGCGACTTCGCCGTGAGCCGGCCCCGGGGGCGGGCCTCCTCGAAGATCGTCGATCCGGCGGCGGCCGAGCTCCTGCGTCGCTTCCGGGAGCCCACCACCGTGGTGGACGCCATCATCGCCCACGCGCGGGCCGCGGGCTCGGACCCGGACCGGCTCCTGGAGGAGGCCTACCCGCTCCTCGAGCGCATGCACACCGACGGGATCCTGGTGGCCGCCGACGCCCCGTCGGCCGAGGCCATCGAGGAGTCGGTCGGGGTGGGGGCGGAGCTGGCCGGGTACACGGTGACGAAGCAGGCGCAGCTCCTGGAGGACACCGAGGTGTTCCAGGGGCGGGGGCCGGACGGGGACCTGGTGGCGCTGAAGGTCGCCCGGCGGCCGAGTCGCCGCATCGTCCGGCTCTTCGCCCGGGAGGCGCGGGTCCTCGATCACCTGGGCGGAGTGGTGGGGCCCGCGCTCCTGTCCCGGGGCGCCGGCGGGGCGGACGAGCCGGCCCTCCTGGTCCTGGAGTGGTGCGACGGCGGCCGCTCCGACCACGTGGCCCGCGAGTGTCGGGAGCGCAGGGAGGGCGGGGACCGGGCCCTCCTGGCCCTGGTGCGCCGGATCGCCGGCGCGTACGCGGAGCTCCATGCCCGGGGCGTGGTGCACGGGGACGTGCACACGGGGAACGTCCTGGTGGACGGGGACCGCGTCCGCCTGGTCGACTTCGGCTTCGCCCGCCTCGTGGATCCGCCGCCGGGCTACCGCCTGCCTTCCCGGGGCGGCGTGGGCTTCTACTTCGAGCCCGAGTACGCGCGGCCCGACGGGACGCACCCGCCCGCGTCGTTCGCCGGGGAGCAGTACTCGGTGGCGGCCCTCCTCTACCACCTGGTCACCGGGGGCCATTACGCCGACTTCTCCCTGGAGCGCGGGCGCATGATGGAGCAGATCCGGACGGACCCGCCCCTGCCTTTTTCGCACCACGACCGCGCGCCCTGGCCGGCGCTGGAGGCGGCGCTCGGGCGGGCCCTGGCCAAGGAGCCGGGCGATCGCTTCCCGGACATGGCGGCCTTCGCGGCGGCGCTGGAGGCGGTCCCCGAGCCCCGGGAGGAGGACGGGCGCGGGCCGCAGGCCTCCCCGCGGGCGGACGCCCTGCTGGAGGGCTGGCTCCGGCGCTTGGATCCGGCCCGCTTCGAGGGCGAGCTGCCCGCGCCCCGGGTCTCGGTCAACTACGGCCTGGCTGGCATCGCGTACGGCTTCTACCGGGTGGCCTCCCTGCGCGCCGACGCGGGGCTCCTCTCGGCGGCGGACCACTGGGCGACCCGCGCGCTGGCGGAGATGGACCGGCCGGACGCCTTCCACAACCCGGAGATGGACCTGACGGAGGAGATGCTGGACGGCGTGTCGATCTTCCACACGGCGGCCGGCGTGCACCTGGTGCGCGCGCTCGTGTCCCTGGCGCTGTACGACGTGGTGACGGCCCAGGGGGCGGTGCGGGGCTTCGTGGAGGAGTCGAACCGTTCCTGCGCCAACCCGGACCTGACGCTGGGGCGGGCCTCGACGCTCCTGGGCTGCGCCGCCCTCCTCGACTCCATGCCCCCCGACGACGAGTACGTGGACGACTCCCTCGTCCGGGCCCTGGGCTCCGAGACCCTCGGGCGTCTCTGGGAGGAGTGGTCCGAGCACCCGCCCATCGGCGCGGCGGGGGCCGAGCCCCTCCTCGGCATCGCCCACGGGTGGGGCGGCTTCCTCTACGCGACGCTCCGGTGGTGCGCCGCGTCCGGGGCGGCCGTGCCGGAGGGGCTGGACGCCCGCCTCGACGAGCTGGCCGGCCAGGCCGCCCCCTACGGTCGGCGGCTCCGCTGGCCGCGGAAGGTCCGGAGCGGGACGGGGCGCCCCGAGTTCCAGACGAGCTGGTGCAACGGGAGCAGCGGGCTGGTCCACCTCTGGCTGGCGGCCCACGC
Source organism: uncultured Gemmatimonadaceae bacterium (assembly GCA_964569085.1). Classification (GTDB taxonomy): domain Bacteria; phylum Gemmatimonadota; class Gemmatimonadetes; order Longimicrobiales; family Gaopeijiaceae; genus JAJCZZ01. The sequence continues at coordinate 7,058 of CAZMTA010000058.1, forward strand.
CCGGGACGGGGCGGACCGGTGGCTGCGCCTGGCCGAGGGGGCCGGCTGGGACGCGTGGGAGGACCGGACGGCCTACCCGAGCCTCTGCTGCGGGCTGGCGGGACGGGGCTACGCCCTCCTGGCCCTGGGCGCCCGGACCGGGGACGCCCGCTGGATCGACCGCGCCCGGGAGCTCGCCGAGGAGGCGGCCCGAGGCGTCGAGGCGGACCCGGGTCTCCCGGCCAACAGCCTCTACAAGGGGGACGGGGGCGTGGCCGTGCTGGCGTCCGACCTCACGCGGCCGGAATGGGCCTGCCTCCCCCTCTTCGGCTCGGAGCGCCCGCGGCCGAGCTGAACTGCCCCTTCCCCTCCCTACTCCCCCATCCGGACATCCTCGAGCGCCCCCCATGGTGTGACGTTGGTTTCCGGTGCGGCCCCTGACGCTCTGGTGCCATACATGGGCGCCATATATCATTCCTCCATGAGCGAGACCGTGAGGACGACCGTGTATCTGGACGCCGTCGAGTACCGACGCATCAAGGCGCTGGCCGAGGCCGAGGGTCGCTCCGCGGCGGAGCTGATCCGGACGGCCGTGGCCGAGTACACGGCTCGGAACGCCGCCGGGGCGCTGCCCTCGAGCCTCGGACTCGGCCGGAGCGAGGGGGACGGGGACGTCTCGGAGCGGCTCGAGGAGTTGCTGGACGGGATGGCGGAGCGGGAGTGATCGTCGCCGATTCGGGGGCTGTGTACGCCCTCCTGGACGCTGCCGACCGGCACCACGCCCGGCTGCGGCGCGCCTTCGAGGAAGACCCGCGGAGCTGGGTGATACCCTGGGCCGTCCTTCCGGAAGTGGACTACCTCGTGACGGAGCGTCTGGGCCGTGAGGTGGCGGATGCCTTTCGCCAGGACCTGGTGGACGGCCTGTTCACGGTGGAGTGGGGGGGCTCCCAGGATCTCGTCCGCGCGTTGGAGCTGGATCGCCGCCACGCCGATCTGGACCTGGGGCTGGTCGACGCGGTCGTCATGGCCGTGGCCGAGCGCCTCGGCGCGCGCGCCATCGCGACGCTGGACCTCCGCGACTTCGCGCCCGTCGCGCTCCGGAACGAACCCGAGCTCTGGCCCAGGGACCTGCGTGCATGAGGAGCCCGCCGGCCCTCGCCTGCCCTCAGAACCGGTCCTGCCCCCCGCCGCCCCCGAACCGCGTGTTCACCACGTTGTTGTAGATCGACCCGAGCCGGTACCGGAAGCCGAAGCGCAC
>CAZMTA010000059.1:0-7513 GCA_964569085.1 uncultured Gemmatimonadaceae bacterium
CGCGACGCCGGATCCCGGAGACGTGGTTGTCCACGATGTGGACCCGGGTGGAGGCCCTGACCTGGATGCCCAGGCCCGAGGCGCCGAGGATGCGGTTGTCCCGGACCACGACGTTCCGGATGGTGGGTTCCTCGGGGCGCGCGGAGCCGAAACCGCTGCCGTCCAGGCGGATTCCGATTCCGGCGGCCGTCTCGCCCTCGACACCCTCGCCGAAGTAGAAGGCGCGGAGGTGGTCCGGGTAGTCGACGGGAAGCCTGACCGGCCCGAGGCGCACGACGTTGCCCCGGATCTCGTGGTCGGCGCACGGCTCGCCCGGGGCGGCCAGGACCTGGATCCCGTGGAGCGTCCCCTCGATGACGTTCCCTGCCACGAGGCTCCCCCGACACGAGGAGGGCGGCGGGCCGCCCCCCAGGATGACACCGCTCTCCGGGTGATGGGCGGCCGGGACCGAGTGGGGGTCCGGGACGGAGATGCGGTTGTCCAGGACGTGGAGGGGCGCGCCGTTGCTCTGGAAGGCGTGGAAGGCGTTCAGGACCTGGTTGTCCCGGATCACGGTCACCGCGTCCGTGGGCCCCACCACGCGGATCCCGTTGGGGACGTTGCGGAAGATGTTCCCCTCGATCCGGTGGCCTCCGAACCCGCGGGGGGCGGGCCCCTCCTCGGGCCCGGTCGGAAGATGCCCGATGGCCAGCCCGTGCCAGGTGTGGTCGAAGGTGAGCCCGCGGATCGTCTGACGGTCGGCGAGGACGAAGAGGCCGGTGCAGCCGAACACGAGCTCGCCCACGTCGTCCATGGTGAACCCGGGGGCGAGGTCGAAGCGCTCCGGCTCGCACCCCCGGAGCACCGTGCCGTCGGGGTGGCCCAGCACCGTGACGTCGGGCACGGTGAGGCGGGCGCCGGGTCCCATGCGGTACGTGCCGGCGCGGAAGAGGACGGTGTCGCCGGGCTGCACCCGGTCGAACGCCTCCTGCACCCGCGCCGGGTCCCCCTCCACCGACCCCGTGGGAGGAGCCACCCGGACGGTGTCGGGGAGCGGAGGGGTCGGCGCGCTCCGGGCCGGAAGGGGCGCCAGTGCCCCGAGCAGGAGCAGCGCGGCGGCGAGGGTGGGAAGGGTGCGGGGCACGACGCGACTCCGGGCAGGGGACGTTCCGACCGACGACGATGGCGCGGAGCCGGGGAGGCGCGCAATCGCTGCGGGGACGCTCGGAGCTCCCGCGTTCTCCGCTCTTCCGCCCTTCAGCCCTCCCGGTACTCTTCCCGCAGCTTCCCCTTCTGCACCTTCCCCGTGCCGCCGAGCGGCAGGGAGTCCCGGAACACCACCCGGTCCGGCAGCCACCACTTGGGCACCTGACTCTCCAGGAACTCCAGGACGCTCTCGGCCGTGGGCTCGCCGGCGGCGGTGGGGACGGCGATGAGGATCGGACGCTCGCCCCACTTCTCGTCGGGGATGCCGATGACCGCGGCCTGGTCGATCTCCGGATGGCGGGAGACCATGTCCTCCAGGTCCAGCGAGCTGATCCACTCGCCGCCGGACTTGATGAGGTCCTTCTTCCGGTCGGTGATCTGGACCGTGCCGTGCGGGTCGATGGTGGCCACGTCCCCGGTGGGGAACCATCCGTCGGGGGTCAGCGCCGAGCCGGGTGCCTCGCCCAGGTAGGCGGAGACGACCCAGGGGCCCCGGACTTGCAGCTCGCCGAAGGCCTCCCCGTCCCGGGGCAGGGGCTCGCCGTCGGGGTCCACGATGCGGAGCTCCACGCCGAAGGGCGGACGGCCCTGCTTCATGAGGGTACGGACCTGCTCCTCCTCGCTCAGGTCGTCGTGGAGGGCGGTGAGCTTGCTCAGGCTCCCCACGGGGCTGGTCTCGGTCATGCCCCAGCCGTGGATGACGCCCACGCCGTGGGCCTGGAAGGCCTCGATCATGCTCGTGGTGGGCGCGGCTCCGCCGGTGGTGATGTACTCCAGCGAGGGCACGCTGGTGTCCGCCTCCCTCCAGTGGTGGAGCAGCGCCATGTGCACGGTGGGGACGCCGCAGTAGTAGGTCACGCCCTCCGCGTTCATGAGCTCGGTCAGGCCCTCGCCGTCCAGACGGGGCCCCGGGAGCACGAGCTTGCCCCCGCAGACGGCCGCGGAATAGGGAATGCCCCAGGCCATGACGTGGAACATGGGGACCACGGGGAGAAGGGCCCCGTCCTCCCCCACGGCCAGCCCGGTGGGGGTGCTCAGCGCCATCGCGTGGAGGACGGTGGAGCGGTGGCTGTACACCACGCCCTTCGGATGGCCCGTCGTGCCCGAGGTGTAGCAGATGGCCGCCGCCGTGTTCTCGTCCATGTCGGGCCAGGCGTAGTCCCCGTCGTGCCCGTCCAGCCATTCCTCGTAACAGAGGGCGCCGGGGATCGTGGTCTCGGGCATGTGCCCGGCGTCGGTCAGGACCACCAGCGTGCGCACGGTGGTGAGCTGGTCCCAGATCGCCTCGGCCAGGGGCAGGAAGGTGAGGTCCACGAAGAGGACCCGGTCCCCGGCGTGGTTCAGGACGTAGACGAGCTGGGAGGGGTGCAGCCGCGGGTTCACGGTATGGAGGACCGCCCCCATCCCCGACACGCCGTAGTAGAGCTCGAGGTGGCGGTGGGTGTTCCAGGCGATGGTGGCCACGGTATCCCCCATCCGGATGCCCGACGCCTCCAGTGCCTGGGCCACCTGCCGGGAGCGGGCGCGGACCTCCCGCCACGTGTAGCGGTGCAGGGGGCCTTCGACGGTCCGGGTGACGATCTCGGTCGTTCCGAAGACCCGGGCCGCGTGCTCGACGAGGGAGGAGATGAGGAGCGGCGTCTCCATCATGAGTCCGCGCACGGGGCAGCCTCCTGGGGCAGGGTGGACCAGCACGGCGTCTGAGCCACGGTAGGGCGGCGGGGCAGGGACCGTCCAGCGTGGCGTTCCGGGGGCACGCGCCTCACTTTCCCCGCGGCGGCGGCGCACCGAGCCGGGATGGGGGTCCGCCCATCGGCCGGGACGGACGAGCCACCGCGAACCCACGGGGGAGCCATGAACTGGGAAGCCGTCGGCGCCATCGGAGAGGTCCTCGGGGCCCTCGCCGTGGTCTTCACCCTCATCTACCTGGCGGCGCAGATCCGGGGAGGGCAGGTGGCGCTCCGTGCCTCCCAGAGGGACTCGGCCCTGGAGTCGGTCCGACACTGGAACCAGCTCATCGCGTCCAACCGGGAGCTGGCGGACATCGTCCGCCGGGGGCTCAAGGACTACGGGGGGCTCGACCCGACGGAGAAGCTCCGGTTCGGCCACTGCATCTACTCGTTCCTGAAGGCGAACGAGGACATCTACCTCCGCAACGTGGCCGGAGAGGAGGCCAACGAGGTCTGGGCGAGCCACGAGGCCGCCTTCCTCCTCTACGCCCGCCAGCCGGGGGTGCGCGCCTGGCTCCGGGAGTCCGAGCGGCTCTTCAGCCCGGGGCTGGTGGCCACGGTGCGGGGCGGGGGGGACCCGGCGGACGGCGGCGGGGTGCCGACGACCTGAGGCGAGCCCGTTCGGCGCTCCCGAGCACGGAGCGCGCGCGCCCCGCCGTGGGACGCGCGCGCTCCTGTCACCTCAGGGGACGATCGTCACCGCCTCCTCACCCTGGAAGCCGGTGCACGCGTCCTCGAGGCCACCCCGGAGGACGAGGCTGGTCGTCGCGTCCGTCAGGTCGCCGTTGGCCACCAGCTCGTGGGTGCGGAAGCGCACCACGAGATCCGGCTCGCCGTCGTCGTTCACGTCCTCGATGGAGGCGTGGTAGGTCCCGTTCGGCTTCGTGGCCGCCGGGGTGTCGGGGCCGACGCCGTCGCCGAGGGTGAGGGTGGAGGGGTCGATGGCGGTGGCGTCGAAGTCCGCGCTGCCCAGGATGGCCACCGGGAGCATTCCCTTGCCCTTGAGGCCCACCGGAGTGGCGTCCGCGCCGGGCTTGATGTCGATCTGGACGCCCACCGCCTCCACGGTGAGCTCCACGGCGTCCGTGCCCTCGCCTCCGTCCTTGTCGGTGACGTCCAGGGACACCATGTAGGGGCCGACGGCGCAGTAGAGGTGGCTGTCCGTGATTGCCGCGGCCTGGGAGGCGGCGGCGCCGTCGCTCGTGGGGCTGCCGTCGCCCCAGTCGATCTCCCAGGCCCAGGGCCCGTCCACCACGCCTGGGTCGGAGAAGGTGCCGCTGAAGGCGAAGCTCTCCCCGGAGGTGAGGACCTCGTCGGCTCCGGCGTCCACGGTGGGGGCCACGTTCTCGACGGTGACGGTGGCGCCGTCCACGTCGGGCAGCGCCTCCACCTGGTCGTAGACGGTGAGGGAGAGGACGATCACCGCGTCGTCCTGGGCGCCGAAGGTCGGGGTGGCCAGCGACGGGTCGTCGAGGCTCCAGGAGGGGAGGTCGTCCGCGGGATCCCAGAGGTACGTCAGCGGATTCCCGTCGGGGTCGGTGCTGCCGGTGCCGTCCAGGACGAGGGTCGCGCCCTCGTCGACGGAGTACGGCCCGCCGGCGTCGGCGGTGGGCGCGACGTTGGCGCACGGGTTGGCGGTGTAGCTCTCGCCGGCCAGGAGGTCGTTGTCGGGGATGTCGCAGACCCGCGCCGGGACCCTCGATCCGTTCTGGATGAAGCCGCCCAGGACGCTCCACTGGAGGTCGTTGGCCGGGTTGTTGGCGAAGGCCACCTCCCAGTGCAGGTGGTAGGCCCGGCCCTCGGGGCCGCAGCCGCCGCAGCTGGCCGCGCCCGGGTCGTTCTCCAGGCCGATCACCTCGCCGGCGTCGATCCAGTCGTCCACGCTCCACCCGGCGTCGGTGACCGTCCCGGTCCCGACGTGGCTGTACTTCGTGTATTCGCCGTTGGGGTGCTCGATCCAGACGTAGTTGTTGTAGTCGCCGCAGCTCGTGCCGGCGGGAACGGTGTTGCCTGGATCGTTGCTGAGGCAGGCGTGCTCGAGGGAGTCGCCCGCGGGCCCGTCGGCGTAGGGGTTCCCCAGGGCGTCCAGGCCATCGCCTGGATTGGGATCGTTGCCGTTGTGCTCCACGATGGCCCGGATCCAGCCCCCGGCCGCCGCGACGAGCGACGCGCCCACGCCTGCGCTCATGTCGTAGGCGTTGTTGTGGTTGTGGGCGTCGTTGTTGACCCCCACCAGGGTGCCGTCGGCGTAGGGGATTCGGTAGATGCCCGCCGACTCCCCGAAGTCGCCGTGGGCGTACGCGGTCGGTGGATTCCACCCCGGCGCCTCGGGCGTGGCGGGCGTGTCGACGCATCCGACGATCAGCCCGAGGAGCAGGGAGAGGGTGAGGGTGGACTTGTTCATGGTGGTGTCCTCCGTCGGGCCGGGCCCGGGGCCCCGTCGCGGCTGGGCGTCTGCCGAGCCCCGGCGAGGCGGTCGATGACGTGAAGCCAGACCCCCACACTGGGTGGGGTCCCGTCCTCGGAGGGTCTTCCCAACGTCCGCGGGGAGCGCGCCGGGGGTGGCCTCCCCCGGGCTCGGGATGGAGGTGGGCTCCGGCCGGCTCGCGCGACGTGCCCCTGCGCCTCACTTTGACCGGGGCCCCGCTACGGCACCGGAGGTGCGGCGGAGCCCTCGCCATCAGCCGGGAGGACCCGATGTTCGATCGGACGCGAAAGGGGTGGGCCCTGGCCTGCGCCCTGGGCTTCGGCGCCCTCTTCGTAGGGTTCGCGTTGACCGGCCCGGTGTGGTCGTTCGTCTGGCCCGGCGAACGGCCCGACCCCACGGCGCTCCCCTCCATGGACCCCGCCACCCGGTTCGGCGGGCTGGATCCGGAGGTGGCCGCCGGCCTCTACCGGGAAGTGCTCCTCTACCACGTGGTCCACATCACGCTCTTCGGCGCCGTGATCGGGTGGCTCCAGACGCGGGTGCTCCAGACACCCGCCGTCCGGACCCGGTGGTGGGTCCTCCTCACCGCGCTGGGCTTCTCGTCCATCTTCGTCTTCGAGGCGTTCCGCCCGGGGATCGTGTCGGGCGGCCACCCGGCCCCGTTCGAGCCGCTCCTCATCGGCATCGGCGGGGGCGCGTTCGCGGGGCTGTACCAGTGGCTGTACCTGCGGAAGAAGCGCATCGGGGCGACGCGGTGGCTGGGTCTCTGGATCGCGGGTCTGGGCGCCGGCGCCGTCCTCGGGGCGGTCGCCCTCACCCTCCTCGGCTTCCTCGGACCCTTCATGCGCAGCGTCCTCTCCGAGAGAGCCCTGTTCACGGTGGGGCAGGTGGTCTTCTACCTGGTCTACGGCCCCGCTGTGGGGCTCATGGCGGGGCTCGTCAGCGGTCGGGCCCTCCTGGAGGCGCTCCCCGTCCCCGCGGAGGGCGGTGCGGTGGGGGCTCGGACGGCGGCGTGAGCGACCGCGAGGACGAAGGCGCCCCGCACCGCGTCTCCGAGTCCGTCCGCGAGATCGTGGTGGTCGTGGTGAGCATCCTCATCGCCTTCGGCCTCGACGCGTGGTGGGACGGCGTGAGCCAGCGGCGCGAGCTCCGGGAGCGGATCCCCACCGTGCTCGCGGAGATGAGCGTGGCGCGCGCCCAGCTGGACGAGGCGCTGGGCGCGCACGGGGGCGCCGCCGCGCGCGCCAGAGAGGTCCGGCGGCTGCTCCTGGAGCCCGGCCCCGACGCGGCGAGCGTGGCCGTCCCCGACACCCTGGTGGTCAGCCTGACGACCCACTTCGTCATGGACATCCCCACCTCGGTCACCAACCGCTTCATCGAGGCCGGGGGCCTGGGGGTGATCGAGGACCCGGAGCTCGTGGATCGGATGGGGCGGTGGACCGGGCTCATGCAGGACGCGGTGGACGACCAGGCCCAGCTCCGCTTCGAGGTCCAGACGCAGCTCGTGCCGGCGCTGGTGGGGGCGGGCGACCTGGGCGACGGCCTGATGCGCGCCGCCGCGGAGCGGGAGCGGCGCCGGGCGGCGCGGGCCGGAGCGTCACCGCCCGGCCAGGGGTCGCCCCTCGGGTCCACCGTCCTCAGGCCCAGCCCCGAGCTTCTCAACCTGCTGGCGCTGCGGGCCGTCGGGGAGACCGTCCGCGAGGAGCAGATGGTGCGGCTCCTGGCCATGCAGGACAGCCTCGTCGCCGCGCTGCGCGCCGAGGTGGAGCGGGTGCCCCTGGAGGGCGGAGCGTCGTGAGCGAGTGCCGGGGCCTCCCCCTGGGCGCGGCGGCTCTCGCATCTTCCGCTTCCGCCGGCGCCGCCGTCCCCACGTCCCAGGCCCGGCCGCCCCAGAGCGCCGAGATCCCCTTCGGTCCCGGGTCCCGCGGTCACGTCCTGGTCGAGCTGTCCGTGGACGGCGGCGAGCCCGTCCTCTTCGCGCTGGACAACGGCGCCGGCCGCACCGTCCTCAACCGGACCCGCCTGGGGGAGCTGGGGATCCGGGACCTTCGGTCCACTCCCGGGACAGATCCGGCGTCCCCCGGTCGGGGGACGCCGGCCCCGTCACCTCCCGGGCGCCTCCCCCTGCACCTCCACCAGGTCCGCCTGCGATCGCCAGTCCCCCAGCAGG
>CAZMTA010000060.1:0-7414 GCA_964569085.1 uncultured Gemmatimonadaceae bacterium
TTAGAGCAGCGGAATCATAATCCGCGTGTCGGGGGTTCGAGTCCCTCCTCCGGCACTGGTGTCATCCACGAGGCGGTCCGGCCACATCGGTCGGGCCGCCTCGTGTCGTTCCGACCCCCGGTGTTGCTCCGCCGTGGGGCGGCGACGCATCATGGGCCGTGGCTTCCCCCTCCCCCCCGCGTCCGCCCATGCCCCCTCCCGTGCCCACCCGTCCCCGCTTCCGGGGCCCGCGGGCCGCCCCCCGCCCGTGAGCTTCGGCTGGCTCACCGTCCTCGCCCTCCTCATGGGCGCGGTCCAGGCGTACCTCATCGTCAACAAGCTCTGGATCCGCAAGCACGAGCCGGCGGTGGCGGAGAGCGTGTCGATCATGGGGGAGACGGTGGGCCTGTTCACCCTGGCCGTCCTGACCGTGGGCTTCCTGGCCCAGGGGGCCTGGGAGGGCGTGGTGGACGGGCTGATCTGGGTGGTGGCCGGGACGGTCACGGTCGTGGTGGGGAGCGGGCGCTGGGTCGAGGGGCGTCGCCGCCGGGGCTTCTGGGCGCTGATCCGGGACGCCCTCCGCCTGGAGCGCGACGAGGTCGGGGACCTGGCGCGGAGCTTCTTCCGCCCCTCCGGCGCCCGGCAGATCCTGCGGATCCTGGCCCAGGTGGCGCTCATCGACCGGGAGCTGGACGACCGGGAGCGGGCGTTCATCGACTCTTTCGCCCACGCCTGGGGCCTCGACTTCTCCTGGGAGGACCTCCGGGAGGAGGTGGAGGGGGACGACCTGGACTTCGTGAACCTCCGGGCGGCCCTGGAGGACTACCTGGAGCGCTCGCCGCCGGCCGCCCAGGCCAGCCAGCTCGGCGACGTGCTGGGGGCGCTGGTGGCCATCGACGAGGAGACCACCGAGGAGGAGCGTCTCATCCTGGACGAGCTCCAGGGGATGCTGGCCGGGTACGTGGACGCCGACGGCGTAGGCGAGGGCTGGGGGGTGGCCATCGTGCCCCAGGACCCGGAGCAGGACCGCGCCATCGCCACCCTCCTCCCCGACGTGGGCAAGCGACGGGTGGAGGGCGGCATGGCCTACGTGCTCGGCCCCTACTACTCGGCCCGCTACGCCGACCTCATGGGCAATCGCTACCGCGCCCTGAGCTTCTTCACCACCGTCGTGCGCCTGGCCCACGAGCCGGTCGCCCCGGAGGACGCCCGTGCCCGCTGACCGCCCGCCCCGCATCGCCCTGGCCGTGGCCTTCGCCGCCACCCTCCTGACCCCGACCGCGGCCTCGGCCCAGCTCGGGGCGCTGGAGGCGTTCGCGCGGAGGGTCTCGGACCTCTCGTTCTACTTCACCACCGGCTCCCTGGCCGGAGGAGAGACCGCCCTGGACCGGGACGCGGGCCGGGTCACCGGCTTCGGCGTGGAGCTCCTCTTCGGGGTGGCGGAGATCGAGCGCCCCGTGCCCGGCGCCGTCGCGCCCCAGCGGGCGGACTCGGTGCGCCGCGTCTGGACGGGCATGGAGGTCGTGCGCTCCGAGGACGGCGTGGACACGGTCCACACCTACGAGATCGAGCGGCTGCCGCCCCCACGCCCCCCCATGGAGGCCGTGTGGGTCATGGAGATGGGGCTGGGCTACGGGCAGCTCCAGGGCTACGAGCTCCGGGCCCCGGGGCTCGACATGAACGTCTCCGTCCGGGATCTCCCCTCGGCGACGCTCTACGCCAGCTACGAGCCCTGGGGGAACTACTTCGGACTCCGGACCGGGTTCATGCGGACCCAGGCGCTCCAGGTGGTGGACTCCGGGGGGAACACCTACTCCGGGGACGCCGACGCCTTCCTCTTCGGAGGCCTGGTGGGGTACGCCTTCGCCCTGGAGGACCTGTGGGCCTTCGTGGAGACGGGGTACACGGTGCGCGGTTTCCCCAGCGTGGAGTGGCGGGGAGGGACGCTCCCGCCGGAGCTCCCCCGGGAGCTCAACATGAACGCGTGGTTCCTCAGCGCGGGGCTCCAGTTCCCCTTCCAGTAGCCACGGACCCGTCGGGCCCGGCGTCGGCCCGGGCCATGCGCCACAGGACCCAGGCTCCGGCGGCCAGGGAGGCCGCCAGCACGGCCACGCCGGCGCCGCGGAGCGCGCCGCCCACCGCCTGGTCCCGGGAGAGCATCCCGTACCGCATGAGCATCACGGTCCAGTCGTGGCTCAGGACGTCCACCGGGCCGAAGGGGGAGACCAGGGGCAGCTCCTGGGCCCGGGCGTCGGCGGCGTAGACCCCGGCCTCCACCAGCGCGGTGCCCAGCCAGAAGGTGCCCACGGTGGCGCCGAAGGGGTCCCGCTGCCTCAGGAGGAGGTAGGCGGCGGCTCCCAGCGGCACCGCGAGCTGGAAGATCGTGCCGCCGGCGGCGGTGAGGAGCCCGCTCCCGGACCAGGAGAAGAAGGCGTGGCCCATCTCGTGGAAGCCCAGGGTGATCCCCGAGAAGATCGAGCGGGGCCAGGCCTCGGTGAGGTAGGGGCGGGCGATCCAGGCCAGGGCCAGGAGGAGGGGGGCGCGGACCCACCAGGTCTTCCCCCGGACGCAGGCGTCGACGTACCGCACCGGAGCCGGGGAGCTGGCGGGCGTCGGATCGCGGCGTGGGACCGGACGGGCGGCGCGGAAGGGATTCGTCTCCATGGACGGGGCCGACGCTACCGCCGGGGCGGGGCGGGGGGCAAGCGGGTGGACGCCGCCCCGGGGATTGCGTAGCCTCCTCGCCATGAGCGATGTCGCCTTCATCACCGGAGCCTCCTCCGGCTTCGGCCGGGGCCTGGCGCTGCGCCTGGCCCGGCGGGGCTGGTCCGTGGGCCTGGCCGCCCGCCGCGTGGAGCGCCTGCAGGAGGTCGCCGCCGAGGTGGAGGCAGCCGGGGGGCGGGCCGTGGTGTGCCCCTGCGACGTGGCGGAGCGGGACCAGGTCCTGGACGCGGCGGCCCGCACCGCCGAGGCCTTCGGCCCGGTGGACCTGCTCTTCGCCAGCGCCGGGGTGGACTGGCCCACCCGGGTCCGCTCGCTGGACGGCTCGGAGGTCGCCCGCATGCTCTCGGTGAACTTCCTCGGCGCCGTCTACGCCGCCGAGGCGGTGCTCCCGTCCATGCTGGAGCGGAGCACGGGTCGGATCGCGGTGGCGGCGAGCCTGGCGGGGTACGGCGGGCTGCCCTTCACGGCCAGCTACTGCGCCAGCAAGGCGGCCCTGGACAAGTTCTTCGAGAGCCTCCGCATCGACCTGCGGGGCACGGGGGTGGGCGTGACGGTGCTGACGCCCGGGTACGTGAAGACCGAGCTCACCGCCGACAACCGCTTCGAGATGCCCTTCCTCATGGACCTCGAGCCGGCGCTGGACCGGATGGAGCGGGCCATCTTCGCCGGAGGACGCCGGGTGGGCTTCCCGTTCCCCCTGTGGATCCAGGCCTTCCTCGGGCAGATCCTGCCGCGGGCGCTGTACGACCGCCTCGCCGGCGGCCAGGACCGGGCGCCCGCCGGCGACTGACGGCCCGGGCGGAGCGCCCGACATCGGGTCCGGCCCGGGGGAGCGCCGGAACGCGCCGGGGCGTTTCCTCCCGCCGGGCCCTGTCCTATCTTCCCCGCTCCGGACGCCGACCTGCCTCCCTTCTCTCCCACGCCCCATGACGCAACGAGTCACCACCCTCCTCGACGGCCGCCGCGAGCGTCTCGAGCGCCTGCTCGACCGCACCCTCGAGGCCCCCGACGTGAAGGCCGCCGACGACCTCACCGAGGAGGGACGCGGCTTCATGCTGGACGAAGCCAAGGAGCTCTACTGGAACGAGCTCGAGTGGGAGCACATCACCGACGAGGAGGCGCTGGAGGGCGCCCCCCTCACGGAGCTCGCGTTCCCCGGTCTCCTGGCGTTCGTGCGGGGTCTCCTCTTGACCGAGGTGATGCCCGACTCCCAGGCTCCCGCCAATCCGCGGCCCCAGGTCGTCCGTGACATCCTCCACTTCCTGGCCGGCCGGGTGGTCGAGCTGCAGGAGGCGGTGGACGAGGCGGACACCCCCGACGACGCCGAGACCGCGCTGGAGATGACCAGCCACCTCGTGGACCTGGTCCTCTACCTGTACCACGGGCTCTCGTCGGCGGAGATCGAGACCGTGGAGGCGGACCGCCGCGCCACGGCCTGATGGCGCCGGGCCGCCTCCACCGGTGAGCCCCCGGCCCGCCTCCCGGCCGGGCCGGCCCTACCTCGCCGGCGCGCCCCTCCTCGTCGCCCACCGCGGCGGCTCCGGGCTGGCGCCGGAGAACACCCTGGAGGCCTTCCAGGACGCCGTGACGCGCTGGCGGGCCGACATGCTGGAGCTGGACGTCCGCCTCACCGCCGACGGCGAGGTCGTGGTGATCCACGACGCCACGGTGGACCGGACCACCGACGGGTCCGGCCGGGTGGCCGACCTCCCCCTGGCGGCCCTCCGGGAGCTCGACGCCGGCGCGCGCTTCCGCGACCCCGACGGCCAGCCCTCCTTCCGGGACCGGGGCGTGCGGATCCCGCGCTTCGAGGACGTCCTCCTGGCCTTCCCCTCCATGCGCCTGAACGTCGAGGCCAAGGAGCCCCGGGTGGCGGGCCCGCTGGTGGAGCTCGTCCGCCGGCACGGAGCCCGGGACCGGGTGCTGGTCGCGGCGGAGCGGGAGTCCTCCCGGCGCTCCGTGCGGGACTACCGGGGGCCGTGGGGGGCCAGCCGCACCCACGTCTTCTGGTTCTGGGCGCTCCATCGTCTCCCCGGGGGCGGGGGGTACGTGCCCGGGGCCGACATCCTCCAGGTGCCGGAGACCTTCCGGGGGCTCCGCATCGTCACGCCGGACTTCGTCGAGGCGGCGCACGCGCGGAACCTCCCGGTGCAGGTCTGGACCGTGGACGACCCCGACGCCATGCGACGTCTCCTGTCCTGGGGGGTCGACGGGATCCAGACCGACCGCCCCGACGTCCTGGCCCGGGTCCTCCACGAGGAGACGGGGCGGCCGCTGCCCCCGGGCGCCCGGTGAGCTCGCCCCGGTCCGCCGGTTCCGAAGGGGCGCTCGCCGTGCTGCGGGACGCCTTCGCCGGGCCCGACGCCCCGCCGGAGGGGAGCCGCCTCGTCGTGGCGGTCTCCGGGGGGCGGGACTCGGTGACGCTCCTGCACCTCCTCCGCTTCGGCGCCGGGCTGCCCGACGTGGCGCTGGTGGCGGCCCATCTGGACCACGCCATGCGTCCGGACAGCGGGGGCGACGCCGCGTGGGTCCGGGGCCTCTGCCGCGCCTGGGGCGTGCCCTGCCGGACGGCCCGCCTGGACCGCGCCCCGTCCGACGAGGCCGGGGCCCGCCGGGCCCGCTACGCCTTCCTGGAGGAGGTGCGGGCGGGGGAGGGGGCCGACGCCGTCCTCACCGCCCACCACGCCGACGACCAGGCGGAGACCGTCCTCTTCCGCGCGGCCCGGGGGACGGGGCCCGGCGGGCTGGCCGGGATCCTCCCCCGGCGGGAGCCGGCGGTCTGGCGGCCCCTCCTCCAGGCCGACCGGGCCGACCTGCGCGCCTGGGCCCGCGCCCACGGCGTGCGCTGGCGCACGGACCCCACCAACCGCGCGCCCCGGCCCCGGAACGTCCTCCGCCACGAGATCCTCCCGCGCCTGGAGGAGGCGGTGGCCCCCGGCACGACCCGGGCCCTGGCCGGCCTGGCCCGCCGGGCCCGGGAGGACGAGGCCGCGTGGGCGGCGGCGCTCCCGACGCTGCTGGCGCCCCTGGAGCCCCGGCGCGCCGACGGGGAGGTGAGCGTCCTGCGCGCGGCGCTCCTCGAGCGCCCCGAGGCGCTCCGGACGCGGCTCGTCCGCGCGCTCGCCGAGGAGCTCGGCACCCCCCTGACCGAGGCCGGAACCCGCGCCGCCATCGCGTTTATCAGGTCGGGCACCAGCGGGGGAGGGGTCGAGCTGGGCGGGGGAAGGGTCCTCCGCCGCGAGCTGGACCGCATCGTCCTGGGGCGGCCCCGGACCCCCGCGCCGGACCGGAGCCTGGACATCCCCGGGCCCGGGCCGGGACGGGGGGAGGCGCTCCTGGGCGGCCGCGCCTGGAGGGTCGTCTGGGACGGAGGCGGGGAGGTCCCCGCCGCGTCCGGCCCCCGCGCGGCCTTCGGGCTGCACGGCCTCCACTTCCCCCTCCGTGTCCGGGGCTGGGCCCCGGGCGACCGGATCCGCCTCTCCTGCGGTCACAAGAAGCTCAAGAAGGTCTTCCTCGAGGGTCGGGTCCCGTCCCGCCTCCGGGGCTCGCGCCCCGTGGTGGTGGACGCCGCGGGCTCGGTGCTCTGGGTGCCCGGCCTCGCTCGCTCGACACTGGCACCGGGAGCGGCCGGCGGCCCGCTCCTCCACATGGAATGCACCGATGACGACACCGACGGCTGAGGACACCCGCCTGGGCGGCCAGGCGATCGAGCGCATCGTCTACACCGAGGAGCAGCTCCAGGCCCGGGTCCGGACCATGGGAGAGGAGATCACCCGCAGCTTCACCGAAGGGGACGAGCTCCTGGTGATCGGGCTGCTCAAGGGGTCGTTCCTCTTCGTGGCCGACCTCGTGCGCGCCATCCGCCTTCCCCTCCACGTCGACTTCCTGGTGGCCTCCAGCTACGGGTCGGGGAAGGTCTCCTCCGGCGAGGTGCAGCTCCTGTACGACCCCGAGGCCTCCTTCGAGGGGCGCCACGTGATCCTCGTGGAGGACATCGTGGACAGCGGAAACACCATGAAGCGGCTGATCCCGGAGCTGAGGAAGAGGAATCCTTCCAGCCTCGAAGTGTGTACGCTCCTCCACAAGCGGATCGCGGAGCTGGATCCCGAGCCCCGCTGGGTCGGGTTCGATGCACCCAACGAGTTCCTCGTGGGGTATGGACTCGACTACGCCGAGGACTTCCGCCACCTGCCCTATATTGCGAGTCTGTGAGTCCCTCCGGGCCTCACGGCTCCACCGCGTCATCAGTGAGTGAGCATGGCTGACAAGGACCCCATCCGACCCGACCCCGACGAGTCCCGCTGGGCGCGTCTCTCCAAGACCGCGGCCTTCTGGATGCTCATGGTCCTGGTCTTCCTCATGGCGCTCCAGTTCGTCCGCGGTCAGGACGAGGTGGCGGCGGAGTTCAGCTACTCCGAGTTCCAGAGCCAGCTCGAGTCGGGCAACATCCACCAGGTGACGGTCATCGACCGGCGCATCGAGGGTGAGCTGCGCGCTCCGGTCACGCGGGACGGCCAGGAGATGGTCCACTTCGAGACCATGCTCCCCGGCGAGTTCACCGACGGCCTGGAGCAGCGGCTCTTCGCCCAGGACGTCATCATCGACGTCGAGGCGTCGCAGACGGGGTGGGGCACGTTCCTCATCGGCGCCCTCCCGTGGCTGCTCTTCATCGCCTTCTGGATCTGGATCTTCCGGACCATGCAGGGCGGCG
>CAZMTA010000061.1:0-6849 GCA_964569085.1 uncultured Gemmatimonadaceae bacterium
CGTCCAGGTACTCGCCGGCCACGGCGACGGTGACCGCCATGATCCGGTCCTCCCCGTCCTCGCCTTCCCAGCCCTCGGGGCGGTACCCCGAGACCGTGCGCGATCCGTCGTAGGGCGCCTGGGTGGCCACCGCCACCGCGGAGACGCCCGGGACGGCCTCCACCTGCTCGAGCATGCGCTCCCACGTCGCCGCCCACTCGTCCCGCTCGAAGCGCGGCGCGAGGTCGAGGCTGACGACAGCCATGCCCTCGGCGCGGAAGCCCGGGTCCTCCGTGGCCACCCGGGCCAGGTCGTGGGCCAGCAGCCCCGATCCCACCGCCAGGACCACGGCCAGCGCGGTCTCCAGCGCCACCAGCCCGCCCCGGAGCCGTCCCTCGCTCCGGCCCTCGGTGCTGCCCCGGGGGCCCGACCAGCTCGAGGCCAGCTTGCGGGTGCTTCGCAGCGCGGGGAGCGCGCCGAAGAAGAGGACGGTGAGGCCCGCCACCGCCAGCGCGAAGCCCAGGCCCCGAGCGTCCACCGCCACCTCGGCCACCCGGGGGAGGGTGGTGGGGGCGTAGCGGCGGAAGAGCTCGACGGAGGCCCACGCCAGCGCGGCCCCGGCGGCGCCGCCCACCGCCGCCAGGAGGGCGCTCTCGGTGAGGAGGCGGCGGACGAGCCGGCCCCGGGGAGCGCCCAGGGCGATGTGGACCGCCAGCTCGTGGCGCCGCTCGGCGCCCCGGGTCAGGAGAAGCCCGGCCACGTTCACGCAGGCGATGGCCAGGAGGAGGAAGACCGCGGCCAGCACGCGCCCCAGCGTCCCGGCCAGGGGGCCCACCACGGTGTCCCGGTACGGCTCGACGGCGGCGCCGGCCAGGAAGGCCGGAGCGTCCTCCCCGCCCAGCTCGTAGATGCGGTCCACCACCTCGTCGCCGTGGGCGTCGAGCTGCTCCAGCGTGGCGCCGGGGCGGAGGCGCGCCACG
This sequence comes from uncultured Gemmatimonadaceae bacterium, assembly GCA_964569085.1. Classification (GTDB taxonomy): domain Bacteria; phylum Gemmatimonadota; class Gemmatimonadetes; order Longimicrobiales; family Gaopeijiaceae; genus JAJCZZ01. Next base: position 960 of record CAZMTA010000061.1, read on the forward strand.
CCGGAGAGGGTGAAGCTGCCCCGCTCCTCCCAGTCCATCTCCAGGGGGGTCCAGTAGTCGGGCGCCTCCACCATCTCGGGCGGGGTGTGGAAGGATGGACCCACCACCCCCACGATGGTGCGGAGCTCGTCGTCCACCCGCACGGCGCGCCCGACCACGCCGGGATCGCCGCCCCAGCGGCTCGTCCACACGTCGTGGCCCAGCACGAGGACGGGCTCGGCACCGGGAACGTGGTCGGCGGGGCCCAGGAGCCGGCCCGCCGCGGGGATCGCGCCGAAGAAGGGGAAGAAGCCCTCGGAGACGGCGGTGGTCTGCACCCGCTCCGGGTCGGACCCCTCCTGGAGGACGACGTTGAAGGTCCGGGCCGCCACCACGGCCTCGGCGGGGCCCGGCGCCTCCTGGAGCGCGCGGAAGAGGACGGGGCTCAGGGGCCCCCGGGTCTCCGCGAAGAACTTCGGGTCGATGCCCGTGAGCACCATGCGCTCCGAGCCCGGATAGGGGAGCGGCCGGAGCACGACGCGGTCCACCACGGTGAAGACGCCGGCGGTGGCGCCCACGCCCAGCGCCAGGGTGCCCGCGGCGAACACGGCGAAGGCGGGCGCCCGGCGGAGCGAGCGCGCCGCGGCCCGGAGATCCTCGAAGAGCAGCGTCCAGCGTCCCATCCCTCCCTCCCTCTCCCGCGCCCGCACCGCCCAGGCGGCCTCGGCGTGATCCAGGAGGAGGCGCGCCCAGAAGAGCGGCCCTCCCCCGGCCTCGGCCCGCTCCCGGTGGAAGAACGCCTCCATCTCCCGGCCGTACCGCTCCCGGTACGCCCGTGGGTACAGGCGCAGGAGGAGGCGGAAGGCGCGGGAGGGTCGGGAGGCGGGCACGGCAGCTCTCGTGGTGAACTATGTCGGCCTACGACAGTCGATGAACGACATAGTATCGGACCCGGCCTCGCGTGGAAAGGTTGCCGGGCCCGCCCCCCGGGGACGGCGTAGCTCAGCCCGACTGGAGCGCCCGGGTCCCCCGGATGCGCGACGCCCGGAGCGCCGGGACCGCCCCCGCCACCCCGGCCACCAGGAGGAGGGCCAGGGCGGTCCCGCCGAAGGTGACGGCGTCCAGGGGGTCGACGCCGAAGAGGAGGGAGCCCAGGAGGCGGCTTCCCACCAGCGACAGCGCCGCTCCGGCCCCGATGCCCAGCACCGCCAGGAGGAGCGTCCGGCGGACGACGCCGCCCACGACCTCGGAAGCCGGGGCTCCCAGCGCCATGCGGATGCCGATCTCCTGGCGGCGCTCCGCCACGGATTGGGCGAGGACGCCGTAGATCCCGAGCCCGGCCAGGAGGATGGCCACCATGCCGAAGGCCGTGAGGATGCCCAGGACGAAGCGCCGCGCCGAGACCGATGCCTCCACCCGGGAGTCCAGGGTGAAGACGACGTCCGACGGCATGCCGGGGTCGGCGGCCTCGAGCACCGGCACGACCCGGGCCCGGAGCTCCTCCAGCGGAAGGTCGGAGCGCACGGCCAGGTCCATGCTCCCGAAGGACCACACCTGCCCGTAGGCGAAGTAGACCTGGGTCCCGGGAGGCGTCTCGGGCGAGAGGGTCCGCAGGTCCTCCACGACCCCCACGACCTCCGGCTCGCCCCACCCCATGCGGAGCGTCCGCCCCACCGCCGCGGCCGGATCGCCGAAGGCGGCCCGCGCGCCCGACTCGTTCATGACCACCGCCAGGGGGGCGTCGGGCCCGTCCTCGCGCTGGAAGCTCCGGCCGTGGAGGAGGGAGACGCCCAGCGTTTCGAAGTAGCGGGGCCCCGCCATGTGGGGGTACATGGAGCGGCCCGGGCCGTCCTGGGGGTCCTCGGGTAGGCGGAAGGTCCAGGTGCGGTTCCGGCCCAGGGGCATGGCGTCCACCACCCCCGCGGCCTCCACCCCCGCCAGGGCGTCGACCCGGTCGGCCAGGGCACCGTAGAAGTCCGCCATGGCCTGGGGATTCTCGAAGCCGCCGCTGGGGTCGATCTGCCAGGCCACCACGCCCGCGGGGTCGAAGCCCAGGTCCACGTCCAGCACGGCCGAGAAGCTCCGCAGGAGGAGGCCGCCCACCACGAGGAGGGTGCACGCCAGCGCGACCTCCGCCACCACCAGGCCCTCCCGGACCCGGCGGGCGGCGCGTCCCCCGCTGCTTCCCCGGGCCGTGGCCCGGAGGGCGGCGGCCTCTTCCCCCTCCGCGACCTGGAAGGCGGGGACGGCCCCCACGACCACGCCCGTCAGGAGCGCCACCACCGCCGCGAAGGCCAGGGCGCCGCCGTCCACGCCCACCCGGTCGAGGAGGGGGACCTGCACCGCCGCCGACGCCGTCACCGCCCGGGTGACGCCCACGGCCAGGACGGCGCCCAGGACGGCTCCGGCCAGGGACATCAGCACGCCCTCCAGGAGGAGCTGACGCACGATGCGGGACCGGGGCGCGCCCATGGCCCGCCGGACCGCCACCTCACGGGTGCGGCCCGGTCCCCGGGCCAGGAGGAGGTTCGAGACGTTCACCACCACGATGAGGAGGACCGTGGCCGCCGCCGCGGCCAGGAGGAGGAGGGCGGGGCGCAGCGGCGCCGAGATGCGCTCCTGCAGGGGGACCACCCGGGCGCCGAGGCCCCACCGCTCGGGGTCGGCCTCCTTCAGCCCCGCCACCACCGCGTCGAGGTCGGCCTGGGCGGCCTGGGCCGAGACGCCGGGCCGCAGGCGTCCCACCATGATGAGGGTGTTGCCCTGCTGGTCGGTCTCGTCGGCGATGGGGAAGGGCGCCAGGTAGTCCACCGGCACCGCGGGGCTGAAGACCGAGGTGAAGTCGAAGGAGGGCGGGAGGACGCCCACGACCTGCACGGGCTCGCCGTCCACGTTCAACGTCCCGCCCACCACCCCCGGGTCGGCGTCGAAGCGCCGGAGCCAGAAGCCGTGGGAGAGGATCATGGCCCGGGGTCCGTCCACCATGGCCTCGGCCTCGGTGAAGCTCCGGCCCAGGAGCGGCTCCACGCCCAGGACGTCCAGGAAGTCCCCGGCCACCTCCACGGCGGTGACGCGCTCGGGCCGCTCCCCGGCCTGGAGGGTGTGGGCCACGCGGGTGGCGAAGGCGTTGTAGCCGGTGAGGCCGTCGAAGGACCGGGCCTCGGTGCGGAAGTCCCGCAGGTTCGACGCCCGGGAGGTGATGGACGACAGGGAGCCGTCGCCATTCTCGTAGTGGTTCCCGATCCACACCAGCCGCTCCGGCTCGGCGAAGTCCAGGGGCTCCAGGAGGAGGGGCTCGAGCACGCTGTAGACCGCCGTGGTCGAGCCCACCCCCAGGCCGATGACCGCGGCGGTGAAGAGCGCGAAGAGCGGGTGGCGGCGGAGCGCGCGGAAGGCGTAGCGGGCGTCCTGGAGGAAGGCGCGGAGCGGGTGGGGATCGGTCATGGTCTCGGAGGGCCGGAAGATGTCGAAGGGGCGGCGCGCCAGGCGCCCCCCGGAGAGGGCCAGGGCTTCCCGCCAGTACCAGCGGCGGGCGGCCCCGGGACCGGCGCCCCGGGCTCGCCGGACGAACTCCTCGTGGAGGTCGCCCAGGAGCGCCGGGAGCGCCGGGTCGTGGCGGAAGGTCCAGGCCAGGACGGCCCGGGCGCGGCGGGGAGGCGCGGGGATCATCTCTGGTCCAGCGCCGGGGCGGCTCCGTCCAGGAAGCGCTCCAGGACGGCGCGGGTGCGGCGGACCTCCTCGAGGCCCGCCTCGGTCACCTGGAGCCGACGCATGGGATGGCCGCCCCGCTCCGGGACCTTGCTGGCCTCGAGCTCCCACGCCAGGAAGCCCTTTTCGGTGAGGCGGTCCAGGGTGCGGTAGAGCGCCCCCCGGGTGACGCTGCGGCCGGCGTGCTCCTCCAGGTCCTCCCGGACGCGGTTGGCGTACGGCTCCCGCCGCAGGCGGAGGACGGAGAGGAGGACGAGGAGCTCGAACTCGCCGAGCTTGGGCATGGGCGACGTCCCGTTCGGGTCGGGGGGCGGGGTCCGGACGATCCGGAGGCCCCGGGAAGCCGGAGTATACTTTTTATTCTTCGAGGGCGGAAGCGTGGGCTCCCGTCCGTTCTCGAGATGGGACGCGCGCCGCCCCGGAAAGGTTGGAGGAGCCCCCGGGGCGGGCCGGAATTGCCGCCCCGGGCCGGGCGCCGCACGTTGCCCTGGCCCTCCCGTCCCCTTCCGCCGCTCCCCGGAGCCGCCATGCGCCCGCGCCCCGCCGCCCTCCCCCGCCCCACCCCGCCCCGCGCCCGCCGAGCCCGGCTCCTCCCCTCCCTCTGTCTGGCCGGGCTCGTGGCCGGCGCGTCCCTGGTGGCGCCGACGCCCGTCGGCGCCCAGAACGCCGCCGCCCCCCCGACGCCCGGAACGAGCGCGCCCCGCGCCCTCGAGGTGGACGACCTCTTCCGCATGGCCCGGGTGGGCGCCCCGGTGGTGAGCCCCGACGGCGCGTGGGTCGCCTACACGGTGAGCCGCACGTCGCTGGAGGAGGAGGAGACCACCACCCGGCTCTGGATGTCCGCCGCCGACGGCTCGGCGCACCTACCCATGACCCGCGAGGGCGAGTCGGTGGGCTCGCCGGCGTGGAGCCCCGACGGGCGCTGGCTGACCTTCACCGCCTCCCGGGACGGCGGCGAGACCCAGGTGTGGGGGCTGGACCGGAGGGGCGGAGAAGCCGTGGCGCTCACCGAGGTCGACCAGGGGGTGCGGGACTACGCGTGGTCGCCCTCCGGCGATCGCCTGCTCCTGACCCTCCGCGACCCCGAGGAGGACGACGCCGACGAGAGGGAGAACGCGCCCCGGGACCCCTGGGTGATCGACCGGCTCCAGTTCAAGCGGGACGGCCAGGGCTATCTCACCGGCGATCGCAGGACGCACCTGTACGTCCTGGACCTGGCCTCCGGCGAGCTCCGGCAGCTCACCACCGGCCGCTGGGACGAGTCCGGGGCGGTGTGGAGCCCCGACGGGACCCGGGTGGCCTTCGAGAGCAACCGCACCGAGGAGCCCGACGGGAACGTGGACACCAACCTCTGGGTGGTGGACGCCGACCTGGACGAGCCCACCGACGCGCCCCTCCAGGTGACCGACGACCCCGGGTCGGACCGGTCCCCGGCGTGGAGCCCCGACGGAGGGTCGCTGGCGTACGTGGCCACGCCCGACGTGGACGCCATCTGGTACGCCACCGGCCACCTGGCCGTGGTGGACGTGCCCGCGGCGGGCGCCCCCCCCGCCCCGCCCCGCCTCCTCACGGAGTCGCTGGACCGGAACGTCCGCTCCCCCCGCTGGAGCGGGGACGGGGGCTGGATCTGGTTCGGCGTCGAGGACTCGGCGGAGGACCACGTGGCCCGCATCCGCCCCGACGGGAGCGCCTTCGAGCGGCCCGTGGCCGGGGCCCGCTCGGCGTTCGGCTTCGACTGGGCCGGCGGCACCTTCGCGGTCCAGGACAACGCCCTCGACCGGCCGGCCCACGTCTCGGTGGCGCGGGGCTTCTCCCCCGACGCGGCGGCCGGGACCGAGCCCGCCCTCGCCCGCCTCACCGAGCACGACGACGCCTGGCTCGCGGAGCTCGACCTGGGCGAGACGCGGAATGTCCACTTCCGCTCCGAGGACGGCACCGAGATCGAGGGCTTCGTGGCCTTCCCTCCGGGCTACGACCCCGACGCCGCCGACCGGGCGCGACTGCCGGTCCTCCTGCGCATCCACGGCGGGCCCGTGAGCCAGTACCGCCACTCCTTCAACTTCGAGGCCCGCCTCTTCGCGGCGAACGGGTACGCGGTGGTCTACACCAATCCCCGGGGCTCGTCCGGGTACGGGCAGGCCTTCAGCGAGGCCATCTTCGCCGACTGGGGCCAGAAGGACTTCCAGGACGTCATGGCCGGCGT
>CAZMTA010000062.1:0-6151 GCA_964569085.1 uncultured Gemmatimonadaceae bacterium
ACCGTGAAGCCGTGGATCATGCTGGCCAGCACGGCCATGTACATGAAGTAGCTCGTGTTCCAGATCTTCCAGGCCGCGCCCATGCCCGGGTCCACCAGGAGGTGGTGGGCCGAGGCCATGGAGATGAAGAGGATGTAGAGGACAAAGGCCGTGCGGCTGATCTTCTGGTTGAGCACCACCCCGCCCACGGTCAGCGTGGCCAGGAGGTACCAGATGGAGACCATGGCCGCCACGTTGATCTGCTGCGACGAGTGGCCCAGCCCCCACCACACCAGCCGGTACACCTGGGGATCGACGTTCATCATCCCCATGGACCAGAGCCAGGTGGGGATGTAGATGGCCGCGCCGTGGAGGAGCGTGATGACCGCGATGATGCCCGCGGTGATCCCGCCGAAGGTGACCAGGGGCACCGAGCCCTCGTACGTCTTCTCCCGCTTGGCGATCACCAGCGAGGCGAAGAAGACGCTCACCGTGACCAGGGCGCCCACGGCGAAGAGGATGACGCCCAGGTAGAAGTTGGGCGTGGCCTTGAGGGGGACGTAGCTCGTGAAGAGGACGTCGGCCTGCCCCGTCCACATGGTCCACTCCACCAGGCCCGCCCCCACCACCATGAGGGCGAAGGCGAACCAGGCGGTCTTCGGGGCCGGCACCCTCGAGTTGAGGAGGACGGGCCCCGCGAACATGAGCACCGCCATCTCGAAGAAGATGATGAAGAAGATGAGCATGTTCATCCCGTGGACGGTCAGGATCCGGTAGAACCAGACCGCGTCCAGGAGATGGATCGCCTGCCAGCGGGTGAGGAGCACGAGGAGCGCCGCCACGCCTCCGATGAGGAGGGCCACGGTGGCCGCCACCGCGTGGGCCTTGATGAGCCGGTCGGCGTCGCGGTGGACCTGGAGGCCCGTGGTGGGACAGGTCCGGAAACGCTGGGCCAGGGCGCCCATGGAGCCCCCGGCGTGGGTGTCGGCGGTGGCGCTCATCGGTCCCCTCCCTCGGCGGCGGTGGGCTCGAGCTGGGCTTCGGCGTCGGGCGCGGAGGCGCTGGAGCCGTCGGCCGGCACCACCTCCACGCGGCCCACCATGAGGTGGTGGCCCACGCCGCAGAACTCGTTGCAGACGATGCGGAACTCACCCGCCTCCGTGGGCGTGACCCGGAGCGCGTAGTCGTAGCCGGGAACCACCTGGAAGTTGATGTTGAACGGGTGGAGGTTGAATCCGTGGTTCACGTCCACGCTGGACATGTGGAGCGTGTACTCGGCGCCCTCCTGGAGGCGCAGGACGGGCCGCCACTGCCACATCATGCCGATGAGGTAGACGTCGCTCCCCGGCGGAGGCTCCACCACGGGGATCCCGTTGTCGGTCCCCACCTGGTAGGCCTCGATGAACTCGTTGGTGCGCTCCCGGTAGGCGTCGGCCGTCACGGTGTGGCGGATGCCCGAGGGGTTCTGTCCCCCCTTGAGATGCCAGAGCGGCATCATGGCGAAGAGGATCAGGCACCAGACGAAGGCGATGGCCACCCAGACCTTCTCCGCCTTGTGGGCGGGCTTCCACCAGACGCCTTGCACCGACTCGATTCCGTTCTCGTACATTGCGGGCTCCGGTCAGGGCAGGGGGGCGGGATCCAGGGAGGCGATCTCGAGCAGCCCCCAGCCCGTGAAGCACACGGCCATGATGAGGATGCCGAGGATCAGGAGGAGGAAGGGGCGGTCGTAGAACCGCTGGCCCCAGGGGACCTCCTCCTCGGGGGCGGACTCGGGTGCGGGAGCGCGCGGGTCGTCCATGGTCTCTCCGTAGCGGGATGATGCCGAGAAGGGGCGAGGCCATTTTGCCACCTGTCGGTAGGATTTATCATGGGGTGCCCCATATCCCGGAGCAAGTGGATTCGCCGCCGTCCCTCGCAGGGAGCCACCATGCAGCGCACCGCGCCCAGGTCCCTACGCCCGCTACGCGCCCTCCTGGGCCGGCTGGACGCCGCGTTCGACCGCCTGTACACGTCCCGCTACAACCCGCTGTACCAGAGCGGTCCCGTGGCGGTGGCCATGTTCGTGGTCCTGCTGGTGACGGGGCTGTACCTCCTCCTCTTCTACCGCATCGGCTCGCCCTACGGCTCCGTGGCCGGGATCGTGGACCAGGCGTGGGCCGGCCGCTGGATCCGCTCGCTCCACCGGTTCGCCGCCGACGCCGCCGTGGTCGCCATCGCCGTCCACGCCTTCCGCATGCTGGTCCGCGGACGGAGCTGGGGCCCCCGGTCGCTGGCGTGGATCTCCGGCCTGGTCCTGACCGGGATCTTCCTGGTCATCGGCTGGACGGGCTTCGTCATGGTGTGGGACACCCAGGGACAGCTCCTGGCCATGGAGGGCGCGCGCCTCCTGGACGCGCTCCCCCTCTTCTCCGAGCCCGTCTCCAGGACCTTCATCGGGGAGCGGGGCATTCCCGGGGCGGTCTTCTTCCTCAACTACTTCCTCCACATCGCGATGCCGCTGGGGATCGGCCTCGTGCTCTACATCCACGTGTCGCGCCTGGCCCGCCCCACCCTCATGCCCCCTCGGGGCCTGACCTGGGGGCTCACCGGGCTCCTCGGCGCGCTGGCCGTGTTCTGGCCCGCGCCGCTGGGCGCCCCCGCGGACCCGGGACGCCTGCCCGACGCCGTGCCGCTGGACTGGTTCTACGGCTTCTGGCTGCCCCTCACCCGGACGATGCCGGGATGGGCGGTCTGGGTGGCCGGGCTCGTCGTGGCGGCGGCGCTCCTGGCGGTTCCCCTCCTCACGCGCCCCCGGGAGGAGGAGCGCCCGGAACCGAGCCTCGTCGACGAGCGCCTGTGCACCGGCTGCGAGCAGTGCTTCGTGGACTGTCCCTACGAAGCCATCTCCATGATCCCCCGGTCCGACGACCGGCCCACCCTGGTGGCCAGCGTGGACCCGGACCTCTGCGTGAGCTGCGGCATCTGCGCCGGGTCGTGCGCGCCCATGGGCGTCGGCCCGCCGGCGCGCACCGGGCGAGACCAGATCGCGGCGGTGCGGGCCTACGTGGAGGGGACCGAGCCGGGTCCGGCCGACGTGGTCCTGGTGGCGTGCGCCCACGGCGCGGGCGGCCTCGCGGGGCTGGAGCGGTTCCGGGGCGCCCGGGTGTACCCGGTGGACTGCGCCGGCAACCTCCACACCTCCGTGGTCGAGCTCCTCCTCCGCGGCGGGGCGGGAGGGGTCCTGGTGGCCGCCTGCCCCGGGCGCGACTGCTGGAACCGGGAGGGCCCGCGGTGGACCGAGGAGCGCCTCTTCCACGATCGGGAAGCCGAGCTGCAGGAGCGGGTGGACCGGCGACGGGTGCGCCTGGTCCGGGCCGGCCTCTTCGACCGGGGGCCGCTGGCCGACGACGTGGAGACCTTCCAGGCCGACGTGGCGCGGCTGGAGGCCGCGCGCCGGGACGAGAGCCTGGAGGTGGAGACGGAGTGCGAGGTGCCGGAGCACGAGGCGTTGGAGCGGGCGACGGGGATGCGGAAGTGAGCGCGCTCCAGCGGATCACCGGGGCGGCCGTCGCGGCGGCGCTGGTGGTGGGCCTGGGGTTCCTGTCCCGGGCACCCGTGGCCGGGGAGCACGCCGGGGAGGCCGCGCTCCGGCTCACCTGGCGCCTCCGCGCCGAGGAGGTGGGCGAGTGCCGCCGCCCCTCCGCCGAGGAGCTGGCCCAGCTCCCGGTCCACATGCGGAACCCCGACGCCTGCGTGGGCGCCATCCCGCCCTACGAGCTCGTGGCCGAGGTGGACGGGGCCGAGCGGATCCGGACCACCATCGAGGCGGCCGGCGCGCGCGGGGACCGGCCCCTGTACGTCTACCGCCAGCTCCTCCTGGAGCCGGGCAGCCACCAGGTCCACGTCCGCTTCTCCCGGGACGGGTCCGACGGGGACGACGGCACCCTCACCTTCCGGGGCGAGGTCACCCTGGAGGCGGGCCAGGTCCTGCTCCTGACGAGGACCGAGGCGGGGGAGCTCGAGGTCCGGGAGCCCGCGGGGCCCTGACGCGCCGGAGGGGCTCCACCTGAACATCTCCGGGCCTTCCGGGTTGTAGTGGTCCTAGCAAAGACCGACTCGCCACACCGCACAGGAACTCCATGTCCGCAGCAACCGAAGGAAGCAAGGTCACCATCCACTACACGGGCCGCCTCGACGACGGCACCGTGTTCGACTCCTCCCGGGACCGCGATCCCCTCGAGTTCGAAGTGGGCTCGGGGCAGGTCATTCCCGGGTTCGACGGCGCCGTGGAGGGCATGGAGGCCGGTGACGAGAAGACCGTCACCATCCCGGCCGTGGACGCGTACGGGCCCCGGCGCCAGGAGCTGGTGCTCGACGTCCCCGGCGAGCAGCTCCCCGACGAGCTCGAGGCCGAGGTCGGGCAGCAGCTCCAGATGCAGACCCCCGACGGGCAGACCTTCCAGGTGACCGTGGTGGACGTGGACGACGAGGGCGTGAAGGTCGACGCCAACCACCCGCTGGCCGGCAAGGACCTCACCTTCGACATCCTGGTCGTGGGCGTGGCCTGAGGCGGGTCCCGCGCCGGGTCCCACGTGACCCGGCCGCAGCAGCATCGAGCCCCCGGGGCGCCTTCGAGCGTCCCGGGGGCTTCGTGCGTCGGGCCGCCCCGGAGGGAGCGCCCTGCCCCCGCGCGGGTGAGCGCGTAGGTTGTCGAAAACCGCGTCCCCCGATCCGGAGCCGTCCCATGCCCCCCCTCCGCGTTCCGCGCGCCGCGTCCGTCGCCCTCCTCTGCGCCCTCCTCGCCTGTGACATGCCGCGCTTCGAGGGTGCGCAGATCCAGGGCCCGCCCCCGGGCTTCACCCTCCAGCCCGACACCTACCAGGATCGCCGCCTCCTCGAGGACCGCCCCGTCGTGCACCACGACGCCTGGGTCCGGGCCCAGTGGGGCGAGTTCAGCGGGATCTACATCAACGCCCACGCCGGGCCCACCGGGATCGAGGAGGTCGAGGCCGCCCGGGAGGCTTCCCTCGCCCGTCCGCCCGGTCGGGCGGATCAGATCCGCGAGTTCGGGGAGGTCGAGCGCCTCCGGATCGACGACCGCGAGGCCTTCGGATGGCCGGAGCTCGTCCGGAGCGAGCGTCGGGGCGTCGAGTACGTGGCGTACCGGGCCGTGATCCCCTACGACACCCTCAGCTACGCCGTGGAGTTCGTGTCCGGCGACCCCGCCTTCAAGATGCGTCGGGACTCGCTCCGTACCGTCGTGGCCTCCTTCGGCATCGGGCGCACCGAGTACAACCTCCCCCTCCTCCTCCTGCTCGCGGGCATCCTCGTCCTCGGGGTGGCGCGCTGGCGGTCGGGGCTCCGGGAACGCCGGCGCCGGAGCGCCTCCGTGCGGCTTCCGAGGATCCCCCGGCCCGACGCCGACGAGACAGGGGACCGGGGCGCGTCGCCGACGGCTTCCCCGAAGGCTCCCCCGATCCCACCGGGGTGAGCGCAGCGCGTCGGACCCTTCGCCCCCGAGACGCGTATCCTACAGCACGCCAACATCTTGCAACGATACGCCCCCGACGGGGGAGAGGACTGCCATGACGAAATCCAGAGCGAACGCGATCGAGGACGGCTACGCGCGACTCGAGACCCTCAAGCACGACTTCCAGGAGCTCGAGCTCGAGCAGATGAAGAAGGGCGAGATCGAGGCCCGGGCCAAGCTGGCCAGCGCCAAGAAGGACGTGAAGAAGAAGCGCGACGCCGCCCAGCGCAGCATCGAGGGGATCCGCGGCTCCAGCGCCGCCCTGTCCGACGAGGACCGCCAGGCCGTCGAGGACGCCCTGGACGAGCTCGAGGCGGCGGTGGAGCGGGCCCGGCAGGACTTCGAGGGCACCCTGGAGGACGAGGAGCAGGCCGAGGACGAGGCGGCCTGACCCTCGGCGCCCTTCCCGGAGGGCGCCGGGGCGGCCGAAGGATCCCCCGGCGTGCGGCGTAGTACCCTGTAGTCGACGACCCGTCCATGCGGCGCCCTCCCGCGCCCCCCACCCGCGCGCCCCCGCCGTGAGCCAGATCGCCCCACCGGGCCCCCAGCCCGAGGTCCTCTCCGCCCTCCGCAGCCTGGACGGACGGGCCACCGTCGGCGACGTGGTCGCCGCCACCGGCCTGGACGCCCCCGACGCCCGGGAGGCGCTGCACGACCTCC
>CAZMTA010000063.1:0-4217 GCA_964569085.1 uncultured Gemmatimonadaceae bacterium
CTCGCCGGAGGCCTGGGCACCAGGCTCCTCCCCATGACCCGCGTCACCAACAAGCACCTGCTTCCGGTCTACGACCGGCCGATGATCTACTATCCCATCCAGCAGCTGGTGCATTCCGGGATCGACGACATCCTCATCGTCACGGGCGGAGACAGCGCCGGGGATTTCCTCAAGCTCCTCCGCAACGGCCAGGAGTTCGGCCTGAAGCACCTCAACTACACGTATCAGGAGGGGGAGGGCGGCATCGCCGAGGCGCTCGGGCTGGCCGAGCACTTCTCCGCCGGTGAGCCCATCGCGGTCATCCTGGGCGACAACATCTTCCAGGACTCCCTCCTCTCCGCCGTGTCGGCGTACCGCTCCGAGCCCTCGGGCGGGATGATCCTGCTCAAGGAGGTTCCGGACCCGGAGAGGTTCGGCGTCGCCCGGCTGGAGGACGACCGCGTGGTGGAGATCCAGGAGAAGCCGGTCGATCCGCCCAGCTCGCTCGCGGTCACGGGGTGCTACTTCTACGACTCGCGGGTCTTCGACATCATCAACGAGCTCGAGCCCTCGGAGCGCGGAGAGCTGGAGATCACCGACGTGAACAACCGCTACATCGAATGGGGGGAGATGCGCCACCACCGCCTGGAGGGCTGGTGGACCGATGCCGGGACCATCGCCTCCCTCCGCCGCGCCACGGACCTGGTGGGCGACGATCGGAGCAACCCCGTCCTCGCCGGGTTCGCTTCGAACGACGCCGGGACGGATGGGGGCGCGTCGTGACCCGCTACCTCGTCACCGGCGGCGCCGGCTTCATCGGCTCCAACCTGGTCCGCCTCCTCCTCCAGACCCGGCCGGACGCCGAGGTCGTCAACTTCGACGCCCTCACCTACGCCGGAAACCTGGAGAGCCTGAAGGACGTGGACGACGACCCCCGCTACGCCTTCGTCCACGGCGACATCTGCGACGGCGCGGCGGTGCGCGCCGCCATGCGCCCCGGCGACGTCGTGCTGCACCTGGCGGCCGAGTCCCACGTGGACCGCTCCATCCTCTCCGACGCGCCCTTCGTGAAGACGAACGTCCTGGGGACGCAGACGCTCCTGGCGGCGGCGCTGGAGATCGGGGTCGAGCGCTTCGTCCACGTCTCCACCGACGAGGTCTACGGGGAGCTCCCCTGGCGCGACCCCTCCGAGGCGGGCCCCGGCGACGACGCCCCCCTCTTCACCGAGGCCACGCCGCTGGCCCCCCGCTCGCCGTACTCGGCCAGCAAGGCGGCGTCGGACCACCTGGCCCTCGCCTACCACACCACCCACGGGATGGACGTGGTGGTCACGCGGTGCAGCAACAACTACGGGCCCTACCAGTTCCCGGAGAAGCTGGTGCCCCTCATGATCACCCACGCCCTGGAGGACCGGGCGCTGCCGGTGTACGGGGACGGGCTCCACGTCCGGGACTGGATCGAGGTCCGGGACCACTGCCGCGGGATCCTGGCCGCCGCCGACGAGGGGCGGGCGGGGCAGGCGTACAACTTCGGCGGGGACGCCGAGCGGACGAACCTCTCGGTCGTGCGCGCCATCCTCCGGGCGCTGGACAAGCCCGAGGACCGCATCGAGCACGTGAAGGACCGCCCCGGCCACGACCGGCGCTACGCCATCGACTTCTCCCGCGCCGAGGAGGAGTTGGGTTGGCGTCCCTCGGTGGGATTCGAGGAGGGGCTCGAGGCGACGGTGGGGTGGTACCTGGACAACCGGACGTGGTGGGAGCGGATCAAGAGCGGCGCCTACTGGGAGTACCACGAGGAGCAGTACGGGGTCTGAGCCCGCCGGTCCTCACGCGGCGCCGCCCCCGGCCTGGTCCCGCACCGCCACGGCGGCCAGCGACGACGACAGGTACCCCACCGAGCCCAACCTCAGGACCCGTTCCACCTTCCCCAGGGCATGGAAGACGCTCCGGCCCAGGTGCCTCTTCCAGTCCAGCGTCCACGGCGAGGGGTGCTGGTAGTACTGGCCCACCAGGTGGTGCCACACCGGGATCTGGACGGGCCGCGCCGTGGCCAGCTCCACCACGCGGAAGCCCCCCCGGGCCAGCATCCGCCGAAGCGTCTCGTCGGTGTAGTGGACCACGTGCTCGTAGGAGTCCCACACCCCGTGCTGCGGCGCGCGGCCCAGGAGGCCGGCGGCGGCCTGCTTGAACAGGTTGAACCGGGCGTTGGGCACCTTCACGTACAGGATCCCGCCGGGGGCCAGGAGCCGGTCCACGTCCCGGAGCATGGCCAGGGGCTCCGACACGTGCTCGAAGACGTCGGAGAGCGCCACCACGTCGTAGCGACCGTCGTGCTCGGAGGGGACCTCGCCGAGGAAGCAGGTGAGGACGTCCAGGCCCAGCTCGTCCCGGGCCAGGCTCGACAGGGACGGCGAGGGATCCACCCCCGTCGCCTCCCACCCCCGCTCCCGGGCCAGCCGCAGGAGCATTCCCATGTTGCATCCCACGTCCAGGAAGCGGCCCGGAGGCGCCCGGTGCCGTTCCACGAGGCCCAGCTCCTCCCGGTAGTTCGGGTCGCGGTGGTGCGGCGCCCGTCCCTCGAAGACGAGGCGGGCCTCCCGGTAGTACGCGTCCCGGTCGCCGTGGTAGACGCCCTCGGGGTCGAGGATCCGCGGCGAGGTGTAGATCTGCCCGCACCCGCAGCGCGCCACCTCCACCGAGCCGTACTCCCGGAAGAGGGGGGTCGGGTCGTCGGCGCCGCAGAAGGGGCAGGGGACCGCCCGGACCTCCTCGGGCGTGTACGAGGCTCGCTGGGTGCCGCCGCGGTCGTAGTCCATGGGGCGTGAGGTCGGGGGGGAGGGCGCAACCAAGGCGAAGGTACGCCCCCCCACCCGTCGCTTGCCAGCGTCCCGCCCGGACCCTTTCTTGGCTCCGGTGGCCGCGCTCCGCGGCCGCGATCCGCCCCCGTCCGGGAGCCCATGCCCCCCGTCCTCCTCGCAGGCCTCGTCGCCGGCCTCGCCCTGGTCCTCACCGCGGTGCTCACCCCGGTCGTCCGAGGGGCCGCGCTGGGCGGTGGGATGGTCCGGCACGTCCAGGAGGACCGCTGGCACCGGCGACCCACCCCGGCCATCGGGGGGGTGGCCATCTTCCTGGGCTTCGGGCTGGCGGTGGGCGCGGGG
Organism: uncultured Gemmatimonadaceae bacterium; assembly: GCA_964569085.1. GTDB lineage: Bacteria > Gemmatimonadota > Gemmatimonadetes > Longimicrobiales > Gaopeijiaceae > JAJCZZ01. Next base: position 3,141 of record CAZMTA010000063.1, read on the forward strand.
TACCTCCTCGACCCGGACACGACCCACGGGCTCATGGGACGGGCGCCCCTGGCCGTCCTTCCCTGGTCTCCGTGGGAAGGGCTGCTCCTCGGCTCCACCACGGCGTTCCTGGTCGGCCTCGTGGACGACTTCCGTCCCCTGAGCCCGCTCCCCAAGCTCCTGGGGCAGACGGCGGCCGCCTCGATCCTTCTCCTCAGCGGCATCGGCGTCTGGCTGACGGGCTGGTATCCGGTGGACGCCGCGCTCTCGCTCCTCTGGTTCGTGGGCCTCACCAACGCGGTGAACCTCCTCGACAACATGGACGGCCTCGCGGCGGGCATCGCCGCCATCGCCGGCGGCTACCTGGCCCTCCTCTTCGTGCTGGAGGGAAGCGAGGGCCTGGCCGTCCTGGCCCTGGCCTTCAGCGCCTCCCTGGTGGGGTTCCTGGCCCACAACTACCCCCCGGCCCGGATCTTCATGGGGGACTCGGGCTCGCTCTTCCTGGGGCTCTTCCTGGCGGGCCTGGCCCTGGCGCCGGCGGAGGGCCTCTCCCGGAGCCTGGCGGCGGTGCTGGCCGCCCCGGTGCTCATCCTCGGGGTGCCCATCCTGGACACCACGCTGGTGACGGTGGGGCGGGTGCTCGAGGGGCGCCCGGTGAGCCAGGGGGGGAAGGACCACACCTCGCACCAGTTCGTGGGGCTGGGCCTCACGGAGAAGCGGACGCTCTGGCTCCTGTGGGGGCTGGCCGCGGTGGGCGGCGCCGTCGGGGTCCTGCTGCGCTCGGCGGAGCGCGGCACGGCGCTCCTGCTCGGCGGCGTCCTGGTGGGGGCGCTGGCCCTCATCGGGGCCTACCTCCTGTCGGTCCGGTTCGAATCGCTCGAGGGGAAGGACGCGGGCGAGCTCTCCCTCTACCGCTTCGTCGTGCGCAGCCACGAGCGCTATCCCGTGGCCGCCCTCCTCCTGGACGGGGTCTGGATCACCCTCGCGTACTACGCGGCCTACCTGATCCGGTGGGACCCGGCGGAGCTTCCCGCGGAGCTGGCGTACTTCCAGAGGACGGTGGTGCTCTGGGTGGGCGTGAAGATGGTGGCCTTCCTC
>CAZMTA010000063.1:4317-5495 GCA_964569085.1 uncultured Gemmatimonadaceae bacterium
AGGCGGGGCTCCGGCCCGTCGCGGCGGCCGATCCGGAGGTGGCCGCCGCCCGGGGCCGTCTGGGCTCCCTCCCCCTGTACGGGGGCCAGGCATGCCTCCGCCACGCCCTGGAGGACACCGGCGCGGGCGCCGTGGTGGTGGTGGACGGGGGCGACCCCGACGGGGAGCACGGGCGGGCGCTGCGAGCCCACCTGGACCGGGTCGGGGCGCTGGACGTCTACCGTTTCGAGGTGTCGGTGCGGCGGGAGGGGTAGGGGGGCGCGGCGGGCTGGAAGGGCCGTCCGATTCCGTCTCCACGGTTGGCGCCAGACGGGGGTTTCCTCCATATTTTCGGGCTGTTCGAGCAGCGAGCCATCTGCAACCTTCGGGTGACCATACATGGTCGATTCGGCCATCAAGAAGTTCGAGAGCGGAGAGGTGACCCTCGGCGTCATCGGCCTGGGGTACGTCGGCCTTCCCCTGGCCGTGGAGGCCGGCGGGGCGGGGCTCCACGTCCTCGGGTTCGACGTCAACCAGAAGGTCGTGGACGGCGTGAACGCCGGCCGCTCCCACATCCAGGACCTCACCGACGCCGACGTGGCCGGGCTCCGGGAGGCCGGACGCCTCGAAGCCACGACGGACATGGCGCGGCTCTCCGAGTGCGACGCCATCAGCATCTGCGTCCCGACGCCGCTCTCCAAGACCCGGGACCCGGACGTCTCGTACATCATTGCCGCCTCCGAGGCGGTGGCCGACGCCCTCCGCCCGGGACAGCTCATCGTCCTGGAGTCCACGACGTATCCGGGGACGACCCGTGAGGTGCTCCTGCCCACCCTGGAGGAGACCGGCTTGAAGGCGGGGGAGGACTTCTTCCTCTGCTTCAGCCCCGAGCGGGTGGACCCGGGCAACCCGACCTGGCACACCCACAACACCCCCAAGGTCATCGGAGGCATCGGGCCGGGGTGCACCCGGGTGGGCGTGGCGCTCTACGAGCGCTTCATCCAGACCATGGTCCCCGTCTCGTCCACCGAGGCCGCCGAGCTCACGAAGATCCTGGAGAACACATTCCGGGCGGTGAACATCGGGCTGGTCAACGAGACAGCCATCATCGCCGACCGGCTCGGGGTCGACATCTGGGAGGTCATCGAGGCCGCGGGCACCAAGCCCTTCGGCTTCATGAAGTTCTTCCCGGGCCCGGG
>CAZMTA010000064.1:0-5125 GCA_964569085.1 uncultured Gemmatimonadaceae bacterium
CGCCCCCGGTGGCCAGCCCCACGTAGAAGGTGGACGGGTCCGACTCCACCGCCGCCAGGTCGGCCACCCGTCCGCCCATGGTGGCCGGGCCGATCTCCCGGAGCTCGAGCCCGTCCCCCACGTCCTGGAGGGGAGAGGGCTGCGGGGCCTGGGCCTGAACCGGCGGCGCCGGGGCGGCGGCGCACGAGGCCGTGGCGGTCAGGAGCCCCACCACGAGGGCGCGGGCGGAGGTGCGGAGGCGGGTCGTCACCGGTACGGATCCTTGCTGTAGGTCCACGGGACCTGCCACGGGAGCGTGGAAGGCGCGCGTAACACCGAGAAAAGGGGCACCGACCGACCCGCTCTCGCAAGCCCGTTGACAGCCCCGGCGCCCACGGCCGACGTTGGCAGCGCCGCCCGGTCCGCGTCCCGGGGCCCGGCGCCCTCCCCGATCCGGCCCCACGGGCCAGGAGCGACCCCATGCGCAGCCCCTCCCTCCTCGCCCTCGCCCTCCTCCTCGCCGCGCCGGGCGCACCGGTCGCGGGCCAGGACCTCGAACGTCCCGAGGGGTGGGAGGTCCGCTTCGATCGCGCCGGCTCCACCGAGGCCGATCTGGAGATGTTCGTGGAGATGCCGCCGGGTTGGCACATCACCACCGGTCCGGCGGGGATCTTCTGGGATCCGGCCATGACCGCCTCCGGCACCTACCGCCTGGAGCTCGACGTCTACCTCTTCGATCCCCAGGGTCGCCGCGAGGCCTTCGGCGTCTTCTTCGGCGGGGAGGACCTCCAGGGGCCCGGGCAGTCCTACACCTACTTCCTGCTGCGCGACGGCGGGCAGTTCATCCTCAAGCGACGGCGGGGGGACGAGGCGCCCACGCTCCAGGAGTGGACCGGGCACCCGGCCATCCGCTCGTTCGCGTCCAGGGAGACCGGCGAGAGCTCGGTCCTGAACCAGCTCGTCGTGGAGGCGGGCGCGGAGACGGTGCGCTTCCTGGTCAACGGCGAGGAGGTGGCCTCCCTGCCCCGGTCCGAGGTGGACACGGACGGCCGGGTGGGCATCCGCGTGAACCACGCGCTCAACCTCCACGTGGCCCGGCTCGAGGTGACGCCCCTGGGCTGAGCGGCGAGCCCGGGGCGCCGGGGATCAGCGTCCCAGGCGCCGGTCCAGCGTGATGTCGTCCGCGGTGTTCTTCTGGCCGTCGGGCCCCAGCGACCCCACGGTGAAGCGGTCCCGGCGGGTCTCCAGGAAGTAGTAGTTCCCCCACGGGTCCTGGGGCGGGCCGGAGAAGCTCCGATCCAGCCACCCGTTGAAGTTGGTGGGGAAGCCCTCGCCGCGGCCCACGCGCACGGCGAGCTGGTCCGCCATCACGTCCAGGCGACGGGGGACGAGGCGGGCCCGGAGGTTGTCCATGACCGGGGTGACCTCCTCCACGAGCCGCGCCCGGGTGCTGGGAACGGCCATGGCGATGGCCAGGGCCACGAAGAGCAGCGTGAAGAGCTTGCCGAGCATGGGAAGCCGGGGTTGGGCGGTGTGGGATGCGCCGAAGGGGGGAACGTACCAAGCTGTGGAAAGCCACGGGGCCCGGGCAACCGGGTGGGCCCCGCTCCGTGGCCGGACCCGGACGCGACGGAACCCGACCCGCGGAGGCAGGGGTAGCCCTCCCACGCTCGCGCCCGGCCCTCCCGGGCGCCCCGCTCACCCAGGTTCCGGCCCTCCATGCTCTCCTTCGTCGTCTACAAGATCGTCCACTACGTCGGGCTCTTCTCCCTGGTCACCACCGCGGTGGCCGCGCTGGCCCGGGGAGCTCGCCCGGACGCCTTCGAGGACCCGTGGCGCAGGCGGCTGGGCATCCTCCACGGCGTCAGCCTCCTCCTGGTGCTCCTGGGGGGCTTCGGGATGATGGCCCGGGCCGGCTACGGGATCGAGCCGTGGATCTGGGCCAAGCTGGCCATCTGGCTCGTGCTGGGCGGCCTCCTGGCCGTGGCGCGCCGCAGCCCCGCGTGGGCGGGCCGCCTGGTCGTGCTGGTGCCGCTCCTGGCGGCGCTGGCCGGGGCCATCGCCTTCACCAAGCCCTTCTAGGCGGAGTCGCCCCGCCGCGGAGCGGGCGCCCCGGGATCCACCCGGGACGCCGCCCGGCGCGCCTCAGTCGTCGAGGAAGGGGTAGTCCACGTACCCCTCGGCTTCGCCGCCGTAGAACGAGGCGGGATCGGGCTCGTTGAGCCCGGCTCCCTCCCGGGCGCGCCGGGGGAGGTCCGGGTTGGCCAGGAACGAGCGCCCGAAGGCCACCAGGTCCGCCGGGCCCTCCTCGATGGCCCGGGCGGCCTCCTCGGCGTCGTAGCCCGACGCCGCGATGAGCGTGCCCCCGAAGACCTCGCCCAGGACGAGGGGATCGAAGGAGACCGGCTCCTCGGCGAAGGCGTCGTCCCGGATGACGTGTAGGTAGGCCAGCTCCCGCCGACCGAGCTCCTCGGCGAAGGCCGCGAAGACCGTCTGGGGATCCGAGTCCCGCATGTCGTTGAACGCGCCCAGGGGCGGGATGCGGACGCCCACCCGGTCGGCGCCCCACTCCTCGACCACGGCGTCCACCACCTCCAGGGGGAAGCGGAGCCGGTTCTCCACCGAGCCGCCGTAGCGGTCGGTGCGGCGGTTCGAGCCGTCGCGGAGGAACTGGTCCAGGAGGTAGCCGTTGGCGCCGTGGATCTCCACGGCGTCGAAGCCCGCCTCCCGGGCGCGGCGGGCGGCCAGGCGGAAGTCCTCCACCACCCGCGCCACCTCGTCGGTCTCCAGCGCCCGCGGGGTCACGAAGTCCTTCTCCCCCTCGTGGGTGAACACCGAGCCCTCGGGGCGGACGGCCGACGGCGCCACCGGCAGGTCCCCACCGTGGAAGACCGGATGGGAGATCCGCCCCACGTGCCAGAGCTGGAGCGCGATCCGCCCCCCCTCGGCGTGGACGGCGTCGGTGACCTTCCGCCACCCCTCGACCTGGGCGTCGGTGTGGATGCCCGGGGTCGCGGGATACCCCACCCCCTCGGACGACACCTGGGATCCCTCGGTCACGATGAGCGCCGCGGAGGCGCGCTGGCGGTAGTACTCCACGGCCAGCTCCGAGGGGACGTTCCCCTCGGCGGCGCGGTTCCGGGTCATGGGGGCCATGACCATGCGGTGGGGGAGCTCGAGGGCGCCCACGGTGACCGGGCGGAAGAGTGCGTCCACCCCGGTGCGGGGCTCGGTGGCGGTGGGGCTCATGTGGGATCTCCTGGAAGGCGGCCGGGCCGGCCTCCGCGTGGGCGGAGGCGGCACCTGGCGACCACTAAATGATTCAAACTTGAATAGTATTGAACCAAGAGTACCGGAGACCGCTTCCAGTGTTCCCTCCCCTCCGACGACCCGACGTCAGGAGGCGCCCAGGCGCTCCGCCAGCCCCACCACCACGTCCTTCCCGGAGAGCGTGGCGAAGGCGATGGTGCCCGTGGCGTCCACCAGGTAGAGGAGGGGCGGATGGGCCACGTCCCCGGTGCGGGTGTCCCGCTCCCGCGCCACGTTCCAGGCGTCGAGGACGGCCTCCACCTCCTCCACCTCCCCGCCGAGCATGTGGTCGCCCGGCCCGAGCTGCCACCGCTCCGCCAGGTCGGGGAGCCGGCCCGGCGTGTCCCGCCACGGGTCCAGGGTGACCACCACCAGCGAGGCGCCGTCGGGCCCCCAGGCCTCGTCCCGGGCCCGGCGGGCGTTCTCCACCACCAGCGGGCAGATGTCGGCGCAGTGCCCGAAGGCGAAGGTGACCAGCGCGGGCCGCCCTTCCAGCGCGGAGAGGTCCACCCGCTCGCCCCGGTGGTCCACCAGCCCCAGCGCCGGCGCCGGGCGGTCCAGGCGGGGGTGGTCCGACGCGGCCATCCCCGCGGGGAGGCGGGGCGGCGCGTCGGCGGCCGCGGCCCGGGCCACGCGGACCCCGGCGCCGGCCAGGCCGGCCACCACCAGGAGCACCGTGGCGGCCAACGCCGCCTGCCCGGCCCGCCGTCGCCCGAGCCACCCCAGGCCGCGCGCCAGGGGCCGGGGCCAGACCACGGCCAGGAAGCCGAGCATGCCCAGCGGCTGCCCGATGAGGAGCATCCACCCCGAGACGTCGGGGAGGCCGTCGGGCCCGGCGTTGAAGCAGACCGCCCGGGCCCGGGCGAGCCATTCGGGCGTGGCCCCCGGCGCGGGCCAGAGGGCCAGGGCCCACCACCCCGCGGTGATCACCAGGACGGCGCCCAGCGCCAGGAGCGCCAGGCGCCCGCCCCGGTCCAGCCGGTTCCCGCCGTCCGGGCTCAACCCACCTCCCACACGAAGGAGAGGAGCGCCCAGTTGGCGAAGTAGTAGGTCACGAAAGCCAGGAGGAAGATGGCCACCAGGACCACGGTGCCGGGCACCGGACCCCAGCGACCCGGGGCCTCCGGGTCCTCGTCGGTGTCGGGGATCTCGGTCCACGGCTTGCGCAGCAGGCCCTGGGGGATGCTGTCGGCGTACTTCGCCTCCTCGCCCGCCGGGAGCGGCTTCCCGAAGAAGACCGACCAGACGGTGACCAGGATGTAGATGCCGCCGCCCACGATCCCCATGAGGCCGCCCAGCGCCATGACGGCGATGATGATGTCCACCGCCGGCGAGTACTGGAGGTCGAAGAGGGCCCCGGAGAAGGTGATGTCCCAGTGACGCCGCGGGACCCCGAAGGTCCCGGCGAAGGTCATGGCCAGGCTGAACACCAGCATCCCGATGCTGAAGAGGTACGGCTGGATCTGGGCCAGCCGGTAGAACGCGATGCGCTTCCGGAAGATGAGGGGGATCACGTAGTAGGTGACCCCCATGAACGCCATCGCCGTCCCGCTCACCACCGTGGCGTGGAAGTGGCCCGGGATCCGCAGCGTGTTGTGGGCGATGATGTTGATCTGTTCGGTCCCGAACGTCACGCCCGTGATGCCGCCCACAAAGCCGAAGACCACGACGCTGAAGACCAGCGAGCTGAAGCCCGGGTCACCCCACGGAGCGCGGCGCAGCCAGCCGAACACCCCCTGGGTGTAGCCCCGGAGGCGCATGCCCATCTCCACGCCGGCCGGGACCGTGAAGCCGTGGATCATGCTGGCCAGCACGGCCATGTACATGAAGTAGCTCG
>CAZMTA010000065.1:0-5020 GCA_964569085.1 uncultured Gemmatimonadaceae bacterium
GCGGGTTGTAGGCCCGGTTGAAGTCGATCACCACCCGGCCCTCGTCGTCGGGGCCGTCCACCCACAGGTAGCGTCCGCCGCCGTAGCTCTCCGGACCCGAGGTCCGGTCGGCGAAGATCAGCATGTAGCGCGGCGCTCCCTCCCGGCCCGTCACGTCCAGGGTGTGCCGCTCCCCGTCGATCCAGAACTCCAGGTGGGCGGGGCTGTTCGACTCGCCCACCGTCCCGACGATGTTGGGGACCGAGACGGTCTTCTCGTGGGGAACCCAGCGCGCCGTCACGCGCCACGCCGGGTCGAAGGGCCAGGTCTCGACCGGCCGCGCGGCGAAGGCCCGGTAGGTGGGGTCCTCGTTGTCCCGGACGCGCAGCGCCGCGCGTCCCTCGTGGGCGTGGGCGATCCAGTTGAGGGTGCCGTGGCGCACCACCACCGACTCCCAGGCTTCGAGCCCGTCGCGGCGGGTGAGCACCGAGCGCGCCACCACCGGATCCCCCGACGGGTCCCCGGTGCGGTCCCCGGCCGTACCGGCGCTCAGGTCGAGCGTGGAGTCCACGCCCTCCGTCACCCGGGCCCCGGCCTCGGCGCGGAAGACCAGCTCGCCCTCCTCCAGGGCCACCGTGCCCACGCGGGGCGCGGCCCGGCGGGGGAGGACGATGTCGGCGGAGGAGTCCGAGCCCAGCGTGTAGCTCCGTCCCGGGTCGATCCAGTGGAGCCCGATCAGGGCCAGCCAGGAGTCGGGTGCCTCGAGCTCCGCCACGCGGCGGCCGTGCCACGCCTCCACGCTGTCCCGCCACGCGGCCTCGTCCAGGGGGACCGGCTCGGGCGGGCCGTCGGCGCAGGCCGCCAGCGCCAGCGCCAGCACGGCGGCCAGGCCGGGGCGGGCCCCGCGGGTCCGACGAACGAGGCGAGGCGTCCCGGTCCCCCGCCCCGCCTCCGCGCGCCTCACCGGGCCCCGCCCGGCTCCCGGACGTTGGGCACCTCGGTCCAGGAGCGCTGGGGCCGCATGGCCTCCCGGGTCGCCAGGTCGAAGCGGTCGCCCGGGGCCAGGAAGTAGAACGGGCCCCCGTGGTCCCCGACGGCGGCCCCGTTGTCGTAGATGAGCACGTAGGACGCGCCGATGACCTCGGCCCGGTCCCCCTGCACCACCAGCGCGGTGTTCTCGTCGATCCCGATGCCCAGCAGCTCCGGGTGCGCCTCCACCACCTCCACGAGGTCGAAGTGCCGGTTGCGCTGGAGGACGTGCTGGTCGATGCCCACGCCGCGCAGGTAGCCGAAGCCCTCCTTGTGGTCCCCCATCATGACCGTGTTCGTCTCCGTGTCCCCGCGCACGAGGAAGGAGCCCTGGATGGAGGCGCCGGCGGAGGAGCCGCCCACCACGCCGCCCCGCTCCAGCACCTCCCGGATGGCCGTCTCGGTGCGGGTCCCGCCGTAGGCGTCCACCAGCCGCCACTGGCGGCCGCCGCCGAAGAACACCCCGGCGGCCTCACGCAGCGGCGCTACGAAGGCCTCGGAGTCGGCCTCGTCCCGGTCCCAGGTGTGGAGCACCCGGATGTTGCGGGCGCCGTTCTCGTGCCAGGCGGTGAGGCAGGAGCAGAAGTCGTCGTAGGACTCCCCGCCGCCCGCGGTGGGGATGTAGACGATGGGCGCGTCGGGCCCGCCGGCCAGCTCGATGAAGCGCGCGTAGATGGCCGGGTCCTGCATGGCGCCGCCCACGACCACCAGGGTGCCGTTCTCCGGGCCCACCACGGGGGGGTCCTGGGCGTGGAGGGCGGCAGGCGAGGCCGTGAGGGCCACGAGGGCGGCGAGCAGGAAGCGGCGGTGGGCAGCGTCCAAGGGATCCTCCGGAGAGCCGAGTGGATGGGGACGCCGTCAGGAATGGGCCGGGAGGCGGGTGAGGGGCAAGGCCCCGGCGCGCGGGGCCGGCCCGTCGGGCCCCGCTTACGCCCGTCAATCCAGGCGCCGGCCCCCGGCGCGGCTCACGGAGCCTCCTCGACCTCGCCCCCGCCGTACACCAGCTCCTCCAGCGCCCCGTGCACCCGGCGCACCGTGTCCGCCGAGGGCGGCTCGGTGAAGAGCGAGACCACGAGCGCGGCGGCGGTGTTGGCCAGGAGCGCCCAGATGCCGCCGTGCATGCCGAGGGGGTGGGGCACGACCACCAGCGTCAGGTAGAGGACGGCCATCCCCACGCCGAGCCCCGTGAGCACGCCGGCCCGGGTGAACGCCCGGCCCTCGCCCGCGGGGAAGCACACGCCCAGGATCCCGGGCATGAGCTGGAGCGCCCCGGCACCGGACAGCGTGACCAGCACCACCAGGAAGTCGAAGGTGTTCACGCTGAGCACGTACCCCACCACCAGGAGCGCCACCACCAGGATCCGCCCCACCAGGACGTAGTGGGCCTGGGTCCGCTCCGGCGCGAGGTAGCGCTGGTACACGTCCCGGGTGAGCACCGTCATGTTGGCGTGGAGGATGGAGTCCAGCGTGGACATGGCGGCGGCGGTGGCCCCGGCCAGGATGACCCCGGTGAGCCACGCCGGCGCGTACCGGAAGAGCAGCTCGGGGAAGACCTGGTCGGGGATGGCCAGGTCGGGCAGGACGAGCGCCCCGCCGAGCCCCACCAGCGCCGCCGGCACGTACAGGGTGACCAGGTAGATGGGGGTCGTGGCGCCCAGGATCTTCAGCGTCTTCGCGTCGATGGCCGTGTAGTAGCGGATCATCATGTGGGGCTGGAAGACGATCCCGAAGGAGAGCGTCACCGCCATCCCGATCCACATCCCCGGGGTGAAGAAGCCCTCGGGTCCCGGGAGCGTCAGGAGGTCGGGGCGCTCCGCGCTGACGGCGCGCCACAGCTCCAGCGGGCCGCCGAAGAGCTCGTAGGAGAGCACCAGCGCCCCGATCCACACCGCCAGGTACATCCAGACGCCCTGGAGGACGTCGGTCCAGTAGACGGCGCGCAGCCCGCCGGCCATGAGGTAGACGGCCGCCACCACCAGGAGCACCAGCGTCCCGATCTCGAAGGAGATCCGTCCCCCCGAGGCCACGTTGATGATGTAGCCGAGACCCTGGGCCTGGACCTGGATGTAGAGGATGGTGAAGAGGACGCTCACCACGGCCACCGCCACCCGCACCGTCTCCGACTCGTAGAAGTCGGCCAGCATGTCCGCCGGGGTGATGTAGCCGAAGGCCTTCCCCAGCGCCCAGATGCGCGTGCCCAGCACGTAGGTGATGGCGCCCACGAGCACCGTCCACGTGCCCGCCGCCCAGAAGCCCACCCCGTGGGTGTAGAAGAAGCCGCCCGAGCCCAGGAAGGCGAAGGCGGAGTGGAAGGTGGCCACCACCGTGAGGTAGAGGACGATGAAGCCCGCCTTCCGCCCGTAGAGGAGGAAGTCCTCCATGTCCACGGACATGCGCCGGTTGGCCACCACGCCCAGGACGATGGTGGCCAGGAGGTAGAGGAAGATCAGCCCGGTGGCGACGACCCAGGCGTCCATTCAGGCGCCCCGCCGCTGGAGCGAGATTCCCGGCGGGGGGACCGCCGCCCTCACAGCCCGCGCCTCCACACCCAGAGCAGCACGCCCACCAGCGCCGCGTACACGAGCCCGAGGATCCCGTAGAGGAACGGAACGCCCAGGATCCAGGGCTCCGTGCGGTTCCACAGCGTGTGGGTCACCGGCGGCATGCACAGCGCGAAGAGCGCCACGAACACGACCACGGCCACGCGCCCGTCCCGGGTGCGGGGGATCCAGTGGCTTCGGTAGCGGGGGCGCTCGTCCATGGGGCGGCAACGTGGACGGGGGCAGGGGTGGGGGGCAAGGGCGGCAGCGGGAGCCCGCGGTGGTGCACGTTTCGCGAAAGCGGAGCTTCCTCGCGATGGGTCGATGCCAGAGTGTCGGCTGCTCGCGTCCGCGGCGCTCGGTCCGCGTCTCGGCCTCGTGGCGGAAATCCTGGAGCGAGAGCGCCGAGCTCGCCCGTTTCGGCTCGCGGGGACGGTGGCCCGCCAGCTATCCTGTCCTGCCGGGTCGCGGCCTGCTGATCACGTGGGGGCCGCCACCCGAGTTTCGCCCCCACCGAGAGCGATTTCCGCCGCACGACCCGTTCCAGATCAAGGAGACGTCTTGTCAGGCCAAGGCTTCAATCCGTCCCGCGGCTGGGTTCGCGTCCTCGGCGAGCTCGCGATCATCTTCACCGGGGTCACGTTGGGCCTCCTCGCGGACGATTGGCGTCAGAATCGTGACGACGCGGACGCCGAGCGTGTCGCGTTGCAGGGCCTCTCCCAGGATCTCCTCCGAGACTCCTTGCAACTCCAGCGGGCCCGCGCCGTGGCAGGTGGATGGGACGCCGCGGCTCTGTGGGCACACCGGACGGGTCCTGGAGACGTCACGGCACAGGAGGCCGCAGAACGGATCCGTGGTGCCCTCGGCCTCACCTTGTACCAACCGATCGCGGCGTCCTACTCGAGCCTGAAGGAGAGCGGCCAGCTCGAGTTGATCGGGGACCCCCAACTTGCGTCGCCGGGTCGTCGAGTACTTCGAGGAGAGCCAATCGACCATGTCGTCCATGCACGCGCTGACCCAGGACCGCTTCTTCCAGTTCCAGTCGGACCTGTGGCCCTACTTCACCAACTCGGTGTCCGACTCGACCACCTCGCTCTTTCCTTCGGAAGGGACTCGAGCGCGCGCATCCTGGAGCGACTTCTGGGAGGATGACGGCGCGCGTCAGAGCCTCGAGGAACTCGGGCGGGCCGGAGCCATCTGGGCATTTCTGATCCCAGGCGTCCTCGAGGCCAACTCCGACCTCCGGGGCCGGATCGCAGAGTCGCTTCGGCGCTGAGGGCGGACGAGCCGCAGGCGTCCCCGAGCGCACGGTGCCGCCGCGCCTTGCCTTCCTCCCGGATCCATCCAGTGGTCGACCCGCGAGCGGCCCGGCTGGAGGTAGCCGAGCGGGGGCGGCTTCCGAGCAGGAGGGCCGTCGCCCTCAGTAGTGCCAGGGGAAGCGGGAGAAGTCCTTGTCCCGCTTCTCCACGAAG
>CAZMTA010000066.1:0-4893 GCA_964569085.1 uncultured Gemmatimonadaceae bacterium
GTCGCCGCCACCGGCCTGGACGCCCCCGACGCCCGGGAGGCGCTGCACGACCTCCTGGAGTCGCGGCGCGGCCACCTGGCCGTCTCCGACTCCGGCGAGCTCCTCTACGAGTTCGACCCGAAGCTCATCGAGCGGGGCCGGGAGCCCCTGGGCGTCCGCCTCCGCCGCGCCGCCGCGCGCGGCCTGAAGAAGGGCTTCAAGGCGTGGATCGTCGTGATGCTGGTGGTCTACTTCGTGGTCTTCGTGGTCCTGGTCATCGCGGCGCTGGTGGCCAGCCAGCGGGGCGGCGGCGACCGGGACGGCGGCTTCGGCGGCGGGCGCCGGGGCGGCCACCACCGGGGCGGGCTCCCCATCCCCAACCTCTGGCTGTGGTACTGGATCTGGGGGCCCCGCTGGCGCGTCGGGCGCCCCTACTACGGGCACCGCTGGGAGCGGACGCTGGAGAAGGAGGACAAGGTCCCCTTCTACAAGAAGGTGTTCGCCTTCGTCTTCGGGCCCGACGAGCCCCGGCCCACCCGCCGCCAGCTCGACCGCAGCACCCTCCGCCTCATCCGGGCCCGACGCGGCGTGCTGACCGCGGTGGAGCTCCTGGAGCACACCGCCCTCCCCCTCCCCGAGGCCGAGGAGGAGATGGGGCGGCTGACCGGAGCCTACGACGCCGAGCCCGTGGTCGCCCCGGAAGGCGAGATCGCCTACGCCTTCCCCGACCTCATGGTGAGCGCCCACGGGAAGGTGGAGGCCCGGGAGCCGAACCCGGCCTGGCTCCGCCTGGAGTACGACAAGGACCTCACCGGCAACACCTGGGGCGCCAACGCCCTGGTGGCCGGGATGAACGGCTTCACCCTGGTGGCCGCCGCCACGGCGCCGTGGTTCATCTTCCCTCGCCTGGGGCTCGGCGGCCCCCTGGCCTTCCTGGGCCTGGTGGTGGTCCCGGTGATCTTCAGCCTCCTCTTCTTCGCCGTGCCGGGGTTGCGGATGCTGGGCGTGGTCCGGGAGAACCGGCGCCGGCGGGCCCGGAACGTGCGCCGGGTCGTCGTGGGGCTCGTGTATCGCCGGGCCCTGGAGGAGCGGCCGGTCACCGAGGCCGAGGCCGCCGAGCACGCCGCCGCCCGCCTGGAGTACGGGGGCTTCGAGCGGACGGCCGCCGTCGAGGCGCTCCACGACCTGGCCGCCGAGCTCGGGGCCGACGTGGATCCCGACGAGTCGGGTGCGCTGGCGTACCGCTTCCCCGCCGTGCGGCGGGCCTTCGCGGCGGCGGAGGACGTCCGCCATCGCCTGGCGCTGGACGAGCGGGAGCCCGGGGCGGTGGTGTACCACACCGGCGACTCCACCGCGGAGGCCGGACGCCGGGAGCTGGAGGCCTTCGACCGGGAGCTGGCGGGGTACGTGCCGGCCACGGACCGGGTGGGCTACGAGGCGGACTACGAGCTGGTGGCCTTCGACGAGGAGCTCGAGCGACGGAGGCGGGTGGGAGCGTAGGGGAGGCCCGCCCCTCCCCGGGCCCGGACACCCCCTCGACCTGTCGGGGCTCCGTTGGTAGGATCGGGGGCCCATCGATCCACCCCGACGAGAGGACGACCATGCCCCGCTCCCTGGAGTGGCGGTACCACCGCCCTGGCTGAACGAGCTGCGCCCGCACTCGGGAGTTTCTCGAGCAGAACGACATCGAAGACGGCGAGGTCCAGAGCGCCAGCGCCCGGCTGGGCGGCGAGGAGGCCCTCGCCCTCCTGGACGGCGTGGAGGATCTCTACGTCGCCAAGGGGAAGAAGACGGTCCACTTCGACCTGACCGACGACCGTCCCGCCGACGAGGAGATCCTGCGCCTGATCCTCGGGCGCACCGGCAACCTGCGCGCGCCCGCGCTGCGCACCGGGACCACGTTCGTCGTGGGCTACAACGCCGACATCCTCTCCGACACGCTCCTGTAGCCTCCGGGCGGCCCCACCCATGAGCCTGATCGTCGCCTCCGGCGTCGCCGTGGAGTTCGGGGCCACCACCGTCTTCCAGGACGTGGGGCTCACCGTGTCCCGGGGGGACCGGTGGGGGATCGTGGGCCGCAACGGCTCCGGGAAGACCACGCTCTTCCGCGTCCTCACCGGCGACCTGGAGCCCGCCCGGGGCACGGTCACCCGCAACGGCAAGCCCCGCTTCACCCACCTGGACCAGCACCGCGCCTTCCCCGAGGGCGCCTCGGTCTGGGAGGCGGCCGCAAGCCCCTTCGACCACCTGGTCCGCCTGGAGGCGTCGTTGGCCGAGCAGGCCGAGGCGCTGAGCTCGGGGGAGGACCCGACGCCGGAGCAGCTCGCCCGCTACGACCGGGACCTGGAGCGCTTCCAGCGCGAGGGCGGGTACGAGATGGAGGCCCGGGTGGACGCGGTCCTGGCGGGGCTCGGGTTCGATCCCGAGGGGGCGCGGCACCAGCCTGTGGACCGGCTCTCCGGAGGCGAGGCCGGGCGGGTCGGCCTGGCGCGGCAGCTCGTGGCGCCGGCCGACGTGTACCTCCTGGACGAGCCCACGAACCACCTGGACCTGGAGACCACCCGGTGGCTCGAGTCCTACCTCCGGGAGCTGGACGCCACCGTGCTGGTGGTGAGCCACGACCGGGCGTTCCTCGAGGCCGTGGTGGACCACGTCCTCCACTTCGAGGCCGGGACGGCCCACGCGTACGAGGGCGGCTACTCCGCCTTCGTGACCCAGCGGGAGGAGCGGCGGCTGGCCCGGGAGCGGGCGTTCTCCCAGCAGCAGAAGGAAATCGCCCGGGACGAGGAGTTCATCCGCCGCAACATCGCCGGGCAGAAGACCAACCAGGCCAAGGCCCGGCGGAAGCAGCTGGCGCGCCTCCCCCGGCTGAGCCCGCCCCCGGGCGAGGAGGGCGTGATGTCGGTGCGCCTGGAGCCGGCCCGGCGGGGCGGGAACCAGGTGCTGGTGGCCGAGGACGTGCGGCTGGAGGTGCCGGTGGGGGCGCGGGGCGCCGGGGCGGGCGACGCCCCCCTGTCGGGAAGATCGGCGGAGGCGCCGGGCGAGGGGATGGCCGGATCGGCCGACCCGCCCGAGAACGGGAGCGCGTCCCCCGCCGCCGACCGCCGCACCCTCGTGGAAGGCTTCAGCGCCGTCCTCCACCGGGGGGAGGTGGTGGGGCTCGTCGGCCCCAACGGGTCCGGGAAGTCGACCTTCCTCGAGGCCGTCGCCGGCGTGCGGCCCGTGGACGGAGGGACGCTCCGGCTGGGCCCGTCCATCGACGCGGCCTACTACCGTCAGGACATGGACCAGGTGCCGGAGGGCACGAGCCTCTTCGACATCGTGAGCGACCTCCGCCCGCGGTGGGACCGGGGGAAGGTCCAGGGACACCTGGGCCGTTTCGGCTTTCCCGGCGAGAGCGTGGAGCGCCGCGCCGAATCCCTCTCCGGCGGCGAGCGGGCCCGGGTCGCCCTCGCCATGCTCATGCTCACCCGCGCCAACTTCATCCTCCTGGACGAGCCCACCAACCACCTGGACGTGGAGAGCGTGGAAGCCCTCGAGGACGCCCTGGAGGGGTTCGACGGGAGCGTGCTCCTGGTGAGCCACGACCGGGCCCTGCTCCGGAACCGGGTCACCCGGGTGTGGGCGCTGGAGGAGGGCCGCGTCCGGGACTTCCCCGGCACCTTCGAGGAGTGGGAGGAGCGCCAGGAGGAGGAGAAGGCCGAGGCCGCCGCCCTCCGGGCCGCCGAGGAGGAGGAGCGCAAGGAGAAGGAGCGGCGGGCCGCCCAGGCCCGCGCCGCCCGCCAGAACACGGGCAGGAAGGAGTCCCGCGCGCTCCGCCGCGCCGCCGAGGACGCCGAGGCCGAGGTGCACCGCCTGGAGGCCCGCGCCGCCGAGCTGGAGGAACGTCTGGCCGATCCCGGCCTTTATGAAGATGCGGCCCGGCTGGACGACGCCGTGGCGCTGAAGAAGGAGCTCGCCGAGGTCCGCGCGGACCTGGAGCGGGCCATGGAGGTCTGGATGGAAGCCGAGGAGGCCCGCGCATGACGAACGACCCCGCAGACGACACGCCCGACCGCGACCCCCACGGAGGCGGCGCGCCCGGCCGGGACCACGACGCCCGGCCCACCGTGGGCGTGGACGTCTACAGCGACTACACCTGCCCCTGGTGCTACGTGGGCTGGGCCCGCCTGGAGAAGGCGCGCGCCGTCGTGGCCGACGAGATGGACGTGGAGGTCCGGTGGCGCCCCTTCGAGATCCACCCGGAGGTCCCGCCCGAGGGCATGCCGGTGGAGGAGTTGGGCTACCCCGAGGAGCAGTGGGCACGCATGCAGGAGGCGCTGGCGGCCAGCGCCGCCGCGGAAGGGCTCGAGGTCGGCAACCGCCCCAAGGTCTCCAACACCCACCGGGCGCTGGCCGCCGGGACCTGGGTGCAGGAGCACCAGCCCGAGCGCTTCGAAGCCTTCCACGAGGCGCTCTTCACCGGCTACTTCGCCCGGGGGCTCGACCTGGGCGACCCGGACGTGGTCCGGGAGCTGGCCGGGGAGGCGGACGTGGACGTGGCCGCGCTGGAGGAGGCGCTGGACGCGGGCCGCATGGACGGCGAGCTGGCCGACACCACGGAGCGCGCCCGCGCCCTGGGGATCACCGGCACGCCCACCTTCGTCTTCGACGCGCGCTTCGCGGCGGTGGGGGCGCAGCCGGCGGAGACGCTGACCCAGGCGCTGCGGGCGGCGGCGGCCGAGGAGTAGGCGCGGGACGGACGCGTCCCCGGGACAGCCGGCCGAGGCGGCGAGGGTCCGCAGGGGCCGGCGCCTGACGGCCGCCCTCCCCCGCGCGGGGCGAGCGACGCTCGCGACCCGTGACGTCAATCGCCCGATCCAGGCGCTCGACCGGGTAGGTTTCCGCGTTCCCCGCTCCACGGGACGGGAAGTC
>CAZMTA010000067.1:0-4737 GCA_964569085.1 uncultured Gemmatimonadaceae bacterium
CGTCTCGACGTCGTGCTGGTTCGTCGACGAGTACCTCGACCGGAACCCCCAGTACGAAGACCTGAGGGCGGCGTGAGCGTCCCGGCCCGCGGGCCGACCCAGGCGATCCCCGCCCCCTCCGCCTGGCTCGGTGAAGGCCCCGAGCGCTGCGAGCACTGCCTCCAGGGCTACGCCCTCGAGGTCGAGGTGCGCTGCGTGGCGTGCGACCGCCCCGGGTGCCCCCACTGCGTGGTCCGGGTCCGCCGGCAGCCGACGTGGATCCTCTGCCCGGCCTGCGCCGAGGAGGGCGGTGGGGACGGCTCCGCCGCCGAGGACGGGGCGTGATGGCGGTCCGGGCGATGTGGAAGGGCGTGATCGAGCTGGGGGACGGGGTCCCCGTGAAGCTCTACTCCGCCGTCGAGGACCGCACGGTCCGCTTCCGCCTCCTCCACGAGGACGACGGCGTCCCCGTGAAGCGGGAGATGGTGGACCCGGCCACCGGAGACCCGGTGCCCTACGCCGAGGCGCGTCGGGGCCGGGAGACGCCCGACGGACGCATGGTCGTCCTGGACCAGGACGATCTCGAGGAGCTCGACCCCGAGCCCTCCCGGAGCATCGAGGTCCTCCGCTTCGTGGACCCGGGCGAGCTCCCCCATCCCTGGTACGACCGCCCCTACTACCTGGGCCCCGACGGAGACCCCGAGGGCTGGTCCGCGCTGGCCGCGGCGCTGGAGCGCACCGGGCTGGAGGGCGTGGTTCGCTGGGTCATGCGGAAGAAGCGCTACCGGGGCGCCCTCCGCCTCCACGACGGGGTGCCCATGCTCGTCACCCTCCGGGACGCCCGGGCCGTGATGGACGCCCCCCAGGTGGACGCCGACCCCCGGGCGCTCGAGGAGGAGGAGCTGGCGATGGCACGGCGCCTCGTCGAGATGATGGAGGGACCCTTCGAGCCCGAGCGGTGGGAGGACGAGCACCGCGCCCGCATCCGGGAGCTCATCGAGGCCAAGGCCGAGGGCAAGACGATCTCCCTGAAGGAGTACGAGCGGAAGCGGGACGAGGGGGCCTCGCTGGTCGAGGCCCTCCAGGCGAGCCTCCAGGAGGCGGAGGGACGGAAGAGTGCCTGACGCGACGAAGGGCGGCGGAGGGAAGCCCGCGGGCGACGGGGGCGGCCCGTCCGGGCCCCGCCCGTTCTGGTCGGGGAGCCTCACCTTCGGGCTGGTCAACGTCCCGGTCCGTCTCTACTCCGCGGTCCGGACCACCGGGACGTCCCTGCGCATGGTGAGCCCCGAGGGGCGCCCGCTGGAGCAGCGTTACGTCTGCCCGGCCGAGGGCCGGCCGGTCTCCCGCGACGAGATCGTGCGTGGGTACGACGTCTCCGATCCGGAGGAGGAGGGCAAGGAGTTCGTGACGGTCACCGAGGAGGAGCTCGAGGGGCTCCAGCCCCGGAAGAGCCGGGAGATCGACCTCCGCCGCTTCGTGCCCGTGGACGACCTGGACCCGGTCTTCTTCGAGCGGGCCTACTTCCTCTCCCCCGCCGAGGGCTCCACCAAGGCGTACCGGCTCCTGGCGCGGGTCATGGAGGACACCGGCCGCGCCGGCGTCGCCACCTTCGTCATGCGGAGCAAGGAGTACCTGGTGGCGATCCTGGCCCGGGACGGCGTCCTGCGCGCCGAGACCATGCGCTTCCACGACGAGATCCGCACCCGGGAGCACGTGGGCCTGCCCGAGCCCGTCGACGCGCCCGACGCCAGGGTCGCCGCCCTGGTGTCCGCCGTCGAGGCCCTCAAGGCGGACGAGCTCGACCGCTCCGAGCTGGAGGACCGGGGGGACGAGGCGCTCGAGGCGCTGGTGGCGCGCAAGCGGAAGGGCGGCCGGGACGTGGTGGACCTCCCCGAGGAGGAGCGGGAGCGAGGCGCCCGGGGCGCCCAGGTCATCGACCTCATCGAGGTCCTGCGTCGGAGCCTGGAAGGCGGGGACGACGCGCCCGACGGCCGACCGGTCCGCGCCGCGGGGGACGACCTGGGGGACCGGACCCGGGACGAGCTCTACGTGCGCGCCCAGGAGCTGGACATCCCGGGCCGCAGCTCCATGAAGAAGGCCGAGCTGGTGGAGGCCATCCGCCGCGCCGGCTGAAGGGGCGCCGTCCCCGGGCGGGTCAGCCCCCCTTCTGGTGGCGGACGCAGAAGTACGACGAGCGCCCCGACACCCGGGTCTTCCGGATGGTGCCGCCGCACCGCGGACAGCCCTCGCCGTCCTCCCGGTGGGGGAGGAGCCAGGTACGCGGGATGCGGGCCTCCTCCTCGGTGCGGTATTCCACGGTCTTCTCGAGCACCCGGTCCAGCGCCCGCCACAACGCCGCCACCTCGTCCTCCGCCAGGTCGTCCACGGAGGCCTCCGGATGGACGCCGGCCTGGAAGAGCGCCTCGTCGGAGTAGACGTTGCCCACCCCCGCCAGGATCTCCTGGTTCATGAGCGCGCCCTTGATCGTGCCCCGCCGCCCGGCCAGGACGTCCCGGAACTCCCGGAGCCCGAACCCGCCCAGCGTGGGGTCCGGGCCGAGCCCCTCCTCCTCCACGAAGGCCTCGGGGGAGGCCACCAGCCCGATCTCGCCGAGCTTCCGGGCGCAGGTCCACGCCAGCGAGCGCCCGCCGGCCAGGTCCAGGCGGAGGCGCGTGTGGTCGGGCTCGCCCTCGTCGGAATCGTGGACGCGGACCGTGCCGGTCATGCCGAAGTGGAGGCGGAGCCACCGGCCCCGCTCCTCCCCGGACTTGACGAAGAGGTGCTTCCCGTGACGTCGGGCCGCCGTGAGGCGGTGGCCCCTCAGAGCGCTCCGCACCGTGCCCTCGGAGGTGTCGACCAGGAGCCCCGCGGGGCGGAGGCTCACGGTCTCCACGGTGCGGCGGAGGGCGCGCTCCTCCACGGTGCGGCGGGCGGCTTCGATCTCGGGCATCTCGGGCATGGGCTCCCTCCCGGGAGGGGGGCGGCGTGCCCCGACGGCCGTCCGGGCCGTCCGGGCTCGGGCCCTTCCACCCCGGCAAAACCCGTTCCGCCCCTCAGCCCTCCGGCGTGGCCAGGTCGAGGACGAAGGGGCCCGCCGACAGGCCTCGCGCCGTGCCCGCTTCCTCCACCACGCCCCCGTCCGGGTCCGCTCCCGCGGTGAAGCCCTCGCCGGGCCGCAGCGTCAGCGTTCGCGCGCCCCCGTCGAGGGTCGCCTCGTCGGCCTCGCCCGCGGCCATCCGCTGGATCAGGCGGAGCAACGCCCACCGGGCGAAGGGCTCGTCGCTCAGCTCCTCCAGGCTCCAGGGCCCGCTCTCCCCGTCGTCGGCCACCGGCGGCGCAGCCGGGGCGGGCACCCGGGTGCGCCCGTCGGCCCGAACGACCCGCCCCGTCGTCACCTCCACCCGGTCCCCGGGACCCAGGAGCTCCAGGCGCACGCCCCGGGCCGTCCGGGGCTCCGGTCCCGCCTCGGCGTCGCGGGCGTCCACGAGGAGGACGCCGGAGGCCCCCACCACCCGCCCCGTCCCCTCCTCCACGACCAGCGCGGTGTTCTCGTCGATCCCCACGCCCAGCTCGTCCTCCTCCTCCAGGACCGCCACCACCAGGCGGCCCCACCGTCCCCGGGCCAGATGGTGCTGGCCCACGATCCCCCAGTCCACCAGGTCCATCCCCGGGAGGACCCACACGCCCTCGCCGTCGGCTTCGCCGTCGCCGTCCGCGTCCCGCGCCACCCCCGAGGCCAGCGCCTCCGCCGGCGATCCCCCGCCGATGCTCCGGGCGCTCATCATGGCGGCGCCGGCGCTGGACCCCGCCACCACGGCCCCTTCCCGCCACCGGCGCATGAGGACCTGGTACGCCGGCGTGTCCCCTTCCGCCGGGCGGAAGGTGCGCACGATCCGGGACTGGGCGCCGCCGACGAACCAGAACCCGGAGCAGGTGGACAGGGTGCGGACCACCTCGGGGTCGGCGGCCGCCTCGGGATTGTCGGTGGTGATCCAGATCCCGACCACGTCGAGGCCGTCCGCCGCGTACGGGGGCTCCCCGGCGTAGCCCCGGAAGGTCTCGACGGCGCGCCCCATGGACTCCCGTGGCACGCCGGAGGCGGTGGGGATCACGCAGAACGGGCCGTCGCCCTCCCGGGCCTCCAGGACGGCGTGGTACACCACCGTGTTCTCGGCGTCGAGCGCGCCTCCCACGATGACCAGCCGACCCTCCACGGGCCCGGCGTCGGCATCGGCGTCGGCGCTCCCCGCCGGCGGACCGTCGCCGGCGCACGCGGTCACGGCCAGGGCCACCGCCGCGGGGAGGAGGGCGCGCGGAAGGCGGACGGGGAACGGGCGCTGGGTGGGACGATCCATGGACATCGGGGGCTCGGGGGGAGGGGGGCGGCGGATCCCCCGCCATCGTGGGGCGGCGGACCCGGAGGCGCCACCCGCCCCTCCCTTGTCCGGGCGCCCCGGGGCCTCGACCTTGGGGACCCACGGCGCCGTCGGCCCCGCCCCCTGCCGGGGCCGCGCCGGAGGCGCCGTGGCATTCGCATCCCGCCCCCGCCTCCGCGCCCGCCCATGCCCCGCTACCAGCCGCCCGACGCACGTGAGAGCCCCCGCTTCGGGGGTGTCCGCACCTTCCTCCGACTCCCCCATCTCCAGGCCACCGAAGGGGTGGATTTCGCCGTGGTGGGCATCCCCTTCGACACCGCCACCACGTACCGGGTGGGCGCCCGCTTCGGCCCCCAGGCCATCCGGGCCGGCTCCACCATGC
>CAZMTA010000068.1:0-3306 GCA_964569085.1 uncultured Gemmatimonadaceae bacterium
CGCGAAGGCTCGCGTGCCGGCTGGGCGGGGCGTATGGTGGCGGGCCGTTTCCATCGGAGCGAATCCGGCCCGCCACCCCGACCCCCGGCGCACACCATGGTCTGCTCGCGATCCTGCATCCTGGGGGCCCTGGCCCTCCTGCTGATTCCCGCCACCGCCTCGGCCCAGGCCGCGAGCGAGCGGGCCACCTTCACCCAGATGATCTCCGGGACCGAGATCGAGATCGCCTGGTCGCGGCCGTCCCTCCGCGGACGCGAAGAGATCTTCGGGCGGCAGATCCCCTGGGGAGAGGTGTGGACCCCCGGCGCCAACCTCGCGACCACGATCCGCTTCTCGAAGGACGTCGTGCTGTCGGGCACGCCGGTGGCCGCGGGCCGCTACAGCGTGTGGCTCCGTGTGCTCGAGCACGATCCGTGGCGGCTCGCGCTGCACGCCGACACGATCCTCAGCCACAGCGCCCACCCGCCCATCGAGGAGGCGGTCCTCCACGTCGGCATCGAACGCAGCCGGACATCCGACCTCCAGGAGTCGCTGGAATGGGACCTGGACCGGATCCGTCTGGACGGCGCCGAGCTGGTCATGCACTGGGGCCGGGACCGGGTGATCGTCCCGCTGGAGGTCGACCCGGGCATCACCCTCGCCACCCCCGAAGTGGACGCCGGGCCGCTGGTGGGTGCGTGGGCCTTCGACGATCGCCCGTCGCTCCCCTCGCCCGAGGCCATCGAGCGATTCTCGGCCCGACCCGAGAGTCCCATGGCTCGCTTCCTCGACGTCCTGATGTCGGTGGAGCGGCCGCGCCCGGTGCGCATCGAGTACGAGCGGGACTCGGGGCTCCTGCTGTTGGTGGACCCGCTGCTCGCCGCGGGTGAGGCGGCCTTCTACTCGGCGGAGGGCGAGGCCCCGGTGGTGGAGTACGGCCAGGCCCTGCTCCCGCGGACCCCCGGCTTCTTCAGCGTGGCCGGGACCTTCGGCGGGGAGGTCACCGCGGCGGATCCCCGGTTCTCGCCCATGGTCGAGTTCGAGTACGACGAGACGGGCCGGGCCGTGGCGTTCACGCTTCTCGGGCCCGACGGCGAGGTCCAGGGCACGGCGGTCCGGGCGGGGACGGAGCAGCCCTGAGGCCGGAGTGGAGCAGGGCGCGGCCGCCCTGGCCCCGCCGTGAGGAAGACCAGCGTTCGCAGAGTCGGATTCATGCGGGGCGCGTGCGACCGGGAGTCTGGGGGAGGTCGGGTGGATTCGTGCAGCTTGGACCGTCCAGGGAATCCGGACGAGGGAGAAGAGTGCGGACAGGCCCTGGGCTGCCGCACTCTATTCTACCTCGCGCGGACCGAGGAAACCTCGTCGCCCGTATGTTCCTCGGAT
This sequence comes from uncultured Gemmatimonadaceae bacterium, assembly GCA_964569085.1. Lineage (GTDB taxonomy): Bacteria > Gemmatimonadota > Gemmatimonadetes > Longimicrobiales > Gaopeijiaceae > JAJCZZ01. The sequence continues at coordinate 1,363 of CAZMTA010000068.1, forward strand.
GCCGGCCTGCATCCACCCCAACCGGCCACGCCCCGAACAGGTCCCTGCCATGAGCAAGATCACGCCCTTCCTGATGTTCGTCGATCAGGTGGAAGACGCCGTGCGGTTCTACACCGAGACCTTCCCGGACTCGGAGATCCTCCATCAGGCCCGTGCCGCAGGGGACGGACCGGTCCAGTCCGCGGAGTTCGTCGTGGGAGGGCAGCGGTTCAAGGCGTTCAACGGCGGCTCGTACTTCAGCTTCTCCGAGGGCGTCTCGTTCTTCGTCGACTGTGAGGACCAGGCCGAGGTCGATCGCTACTGGGACGCCATCGTCCAGGCCGGGGGCACGCCGACCCAGTGCGGGTGGATCAGGGATCCCTTCGGGCTGTCGTGGCAGATCGTGCCACGGCGGTTCATGGAGCTGATCGGGGACTCGGATCCGAAGAAGGTGTCGGCCGTGATGGAGGCCATGCTGGAGATGGTGAAGCTCGACGTGGCGGAGCTCGAGCGGGCGTACGCGGAAGCGTAGCGGCGGAGGGCGACGGGCTGCGGTTCACCCCTACCCCCTGCCCCCCTACCTTCACGGTCCGCCTCTCAACTCCTCCGCCCCCACCCTCGCCGTGGCCCTCGCCTCCACCGCCGTCGCCGTCGCCCGTGAGCTCTCGCTTCCCCGGGACGGCGTCGCCGCCGCCCTCGCCCTCTTCGACGAGGGCAACACCCTCCCCTTCGTGGCGCGCTACCGGAAGGAGCGCACCGGAGGGCTCGACGAGGTGCAGCTCCGGAAGATCCAGGAGCGCGCGGCGTACCTGAGCGACCTCGAGGACCGGCGGGCCACGATCCTGGACTCCGTCCGGGAGCAGGGCGCGCTCACCTCCGAGCTGGAGAAGGCGCTGCGGGCGGCCTCGACCCGGCAGGAGCTCGAGGACCTGTACCTGCCCTACCGCCCCCGGCGCCGCACCCGCGCCACCACGGCCCGGGAGCAGGGGCTGGGGCCGCTGGCGGACCGGATCTGGAACGGCGAGGTGGACGACCGGGGCGCCCGACGGGAGGCCGCGGGTTACGTGGACGCCGACGCCGAGGTTCCCGACGCCGAGGCGGCGCTGGCCGGGGCCCGGGACATCCTGGCCGAGCGGCTGGCCGAGGAGGCGGGGCTCCGGCGCTGGGTGCGCGACCGCTGCCGGGAGAAGGGGCGCCTCACCTCCCGGGTGCGGCGGGGGAAGAAGGACCTCCCGGCGGCCCAGCCCTTCCGCGACTACTTCGAGCACGCCGAGCCGCTGCGGCGGGTGGCGCACCACCGCGTCCTCGCGCTCCGCCGCGGCGACGCCGAGGGCGTGCTGGCCTGGGGCGTCGAGGCGCCCGACGACGTGCTGCCCCGGGTGCTGGCCCACGCCGTCCGTCGCGGCCCGGCCCGGGGCCAGCTCGAGGAGGCGGCGCGGGACTCCTGGAGCCGGCTCCTGCACCCCGGCGTCGAGTCCGAGATCAAGGCGGAGCTCGTCGAGGCCGCCGAGGAGGAGGCGATCCGCATCTTCGGGACCAACCTGGAGAACCTCCTCCTCCAGCCTCCGGCGGGCGAGCGCGTGGTGCTCGGCCTCGATCCGGGCTTCCGCACCGGCGTGAAGGCGGCGGTGGTCTCCCGCACCGGCGGCGTGCTGGCCACGGACGTCCTCTACCTCCACCAGGAGGCGCGCTTCCGGGAGCGGGTGAAGGCGATGGCGGGTGAGCACGCCGTGGAGCTGGTGGCGGTGGGGAACGGCACGGCATCGCGTGAGACGGAGGCCGCGGCCCGGGAGGCGGTGGGCCCGGACGGGCCCGCCGTGGTGCTGGTGAACGAGGCGGGGGCGTCGGTCTACTCGGCGTCGGAGCTGGCGGGCGCCGAGCTGCCCGAGCTGGACCTGACGCTCCGGGGCGCGGTCTCCATCGCCCGGCGGCTCCAGGACCCCCTGGCCGAGCTGGTGAAGATCG
>CAZMTA010000069.1:0-2843 GCA_964569085.1 uncultured Gemmatimonadaceae bacterium
CAGGTCACCGCCTACTACAACTACGTGAACCGCCTGGCCGACGGGCTCGGCGTGGAGCTCGAGGCCACCTGGACCGACGAGGAGATGACGATGACCGCCCAGGAGTTCGAGGCCCGCACGGGCCACCCGCCGGTCGCGCAGGCGACGCGGCTGGACGTGGCCGGGGCAGGGGAGGAGGACGCCCCCGGAGCCGCCGGGCCGGCGGGAGACCGCGAGACGGGGAGCGACCCGTCGTGAGCGCCCCGGTGGTGCTGGACGGACGGTCCCTCACGCTGGAGATGGTGGAGGCGGTCGCCCGGGGCGAGGACGTCCGGGTCACCCTCTCCGACGAGGCCCAGCGGGCCATGGAGGCGTCCCGTTCCTACATCGAGGAGCGGGTGGCCTCCGGCGAGCGCGTCTACGGCGTGACCACCGGCTTCGGACGCCTGGCCGACGTGGTGATCCCCGAGGAGCAGCGCACCGAGCTCCAGCACAACCTGGTGCGGAGCCACGCCGCCGGCATGGGCGAGCCGCTCCCCGACGAGGCGGTGCGGGCGCTGGTGCTCCTGCGGGCCAACGCGCTGGCGCGGGGGCACTCGGGGTGCCGAACCGTCGTGGTGGAGCGCCTCCTGGACCTGCTGAACCACGGGATCCACCCGCGGGTGCCGAGCTTCGGCTCGGTGGGCGCGTCGGGGGACCTGGCGCCCCTGGCCCACGTGGCGCTCGTCCTCCTGGGCGAGGGAAGGGCCCGGAAGGACGGCCGGGAGGACGACGCCGGCGCGCTCCTGGCCGAGGCCGGCCTCGAGCCCCTGCGGCTGGAGGCCAAGGAAGGCCTGGCGCTCATCAACGGCACCCAGGCGCTCACCGCCGTGGGGATCCTGGCGCTCCTGGCCGCGGAGCGCGCCGTGGAGACCGCCGAGGTGGCCGGGGCCATGTCGCTGGACGCGCTCCTGGGCACGCCGGAGCCCTTCCGCGCCGAGATCCAGGACGCCCGCCCCCACCCGGGGCAGGCCGAGAGCGCGGCCCGGCTCCGGGCGCTGGTCCGGGATTCGAAGATCCGGGAGTCCCACCGGGAGGACGACCCCCGGGTCCAGGACGCCTACGCGCTGCGCTGCATGCCCCAGGTCCACGGCGCGGCCCGGGACGCCCTGGCCCACGTGCGTCGGGTGCTGGAAGTCGAGGCCAACTCGGCCACCGACAACCCCCTGGTCTTCCCCGACTCCGACGTCGTCGTGAGCGGCGGCAACTTCCACGGGCAGGTGGTGAGCCAGGCGCTGGACTTCCTGGCCATCGCGTGCGCGGACCTGGCCTCCATCGCCGAGCGCCGCATCGAGCGCATGCTCAACCCGGACCTGTCCATGGGCCTGCCGGCCTTCCTCACCGAGGAGCCGGGCCTCCGGAGCGGCTTCATGATCGCCCAGGTCACCGCCGTGGACTCCCTGGCGGAGCTCCGGGTGCTGGCCCACCCGGCCTCGGTGGACTCGGTGACCACCAGCGCCAACCAGGAGGACCACGTCAGCATGGGGATGGCCGCGGCCCGGAAGGCCCGCCGCGCCGTGGCGTGCCTGGAGCAGGTGCTGGCCGTGGAGCTCCTCTGCGCGGCCCAGGGGCTGGAGTACCGCCGTCCCCTGGAGTCGAGCCCGTGGGTGGAGCGGGCGTGGGCGCGCATCCGGGAGCGGGTGCCGGCGCTCCACGACGACCGGGTGCTGTCCGGGGACCTGGAGGCGCTGGCCGAGGAGATCCGCGCAGGCGATTTCGCGGCGGTGGCCCTGGACGCGGCCGCCGAGGCCGAGTGAGCCCGGGCGCCGCCGGCGGCCGGGAGCGAGCAGCGAACCCGACGTACGAGGACGACACCGTGAGCGACACCGACCGACCCACCGTCCGCGCCCCCCGGGGCACCGAGCTCTCCTGCAAGGGCTGGCAGCAGGAGGCCGCCCTCCGGATGCTCATGAACAACCTGGACCCGGAGGTGGCCGAGCGCCCCGACGACCTGGTGGTCTACGGCGGCACGGGGAAGGCCGCCCGGAGCTGGGAGGCCTTCCGCGCCATCGTCGCGGAGCTCCGCCGCCTGGAGGACGACGAGACGCTCCTCGTCCAGTCGGGCAAGCCGGTGGGCGTCTTCCGCACCCACGCCGGGGCGCCCCGGGTCCTCCTGGCCAACTCGAACCTGGTGGGCCGCTGGGCCACCTGGGAGCACTTCCACGAGCTGGAGCGCAAAGGCCTCATGATGTACGGCCAGATGACCGCCGGCTCGTGGATCTACATCGGCACCCAGGGGATCCTCCAGGGCACCTACGAGACCTTCGGCGCCATGGCCCGGGAGCACTTCGGCGGGACGCTCGAAGGCCGCTGGGTCCTCACCGGCGGGATGGGCGGGATGGGCGGCGCCCAGCCGCTGGCCGCCACCATGAACGGCGGCTCGATCCTGGTGGTGGAGGTGGACGAGGCCCGCATCCGCCGGCGCATCGAGAACCGGTACTGCCAGAAGATGACCCACGACCTGGACGAGGCGCTGGCGTGGATCCGCGCCGCCTGCGACGCCGGGGAGGCGTTGAGCGTGGGGCTGGTGGGCAACTGCGCCGAGGTCTTCCCGGAGCTGGCGGAGCGGGGCGTCGTGCCCGACATCGTCACGGACCAGACGTCGGCCCACGATCCCATGCACGGCTACGTGGCCGCGGGGATGAGCCCCGAGGAGGCCGCGTCCATGGCCGAATCGGATCCCGACGGCTACCGGGCGCGCTCCATGGCCTCGATCCGGGCCCACTGCGAGGCCATCGTGGCCCTCGCCGACGCCGGCGCCGTGGCGGTCGACTACGGGAACAACCTGCGGGGGTACGCCGAGGACGCCGGCTTCGAGCGCGCCT